>NZ_KQ058701.1:0-83013 GCF_000982955.1 Micromonospora sp. HK10
CGGCGCGCCCTGGGTCGGCCCCTCCTCGGCGCTGGGCAGCCGGGGATCGGGCACCTGGGCCGGGCCGGCCGCCCCGAAGGTGGCCTCCGTCCCGGGCCAGCGCAGCGCGGCCGGCTCCCCGACGTCGTGCCGGTCGTCGCGGCCGAGCACCCAGCGGGTCATCCCGTCGGCCGCCAGCCGCAGCAGCTGGGCGCGGCCGTCGCGGGAGGTGGTGGCCAGCGGCACCGCCGAGTCGACCCGGGCGCCGGGCGCGGCGTCGCAGAGCAGCAGGTTGAGCATCGGCCCGACCAGGCGGTGGAACCCGCTGCGGTCGCGCAGGGTCACCCCGTCCGGGATGGCCACCTCGTCGGCGTACGGGGTGCGCGGGCCGGGCGCGTGCGCCATGGCGCCCAGCCGCAGCCAGCCGGACTGCTGGTAGTGGCGCAGCCGCTGGGCGAACCAGGTGGACTGGGCCTCGCCGAGGAAGCCGTACCGGTCCTCCTCGCGGTGGGTGAGGGCGATGGTGGAGTTCAGCCCGGCCACCACCACCCGCAGGTCCGGCACGGGGAACAGCGTCCAGGGCTGCTCACTGTCGAAGATCCGGTCCTCGATGCCCTGGTACAGCTCGTCGAAGAGCCGTGCGTAGTGCCGCCACTTCGGCCAGTACGGCGGCTGCGGGTCGACGTCGTCGGCCTCGCAGGTGGCGAAGTACGCCCGGCTGGCGGCCAGGGTGACGTCGCGCGGGCCGGGCACCACGACCAGCCGGTGCGGCTCCAGCCCGAGCAGCACCCGCAGGCCGGTGAGGAAGGTCAGCGCGTCGGAGAACTCCCGCGGGCTGCCCGACTCGGTCAGGTTGCCGGCCACCACGAGCAGGTCCGGGCGGGGCACCCCGTCGTTCATCAGCAGGGTGAGGTCGCCCATCAGGTGTTCCTGGAGCTCGCCGGGGGTGACCGGGGCACCGGGGGCGATCATGCCGCGGCCGAAGCGCGGCCCGGCCACCTGGAGCACGGTCAGCGTGCCCCGGGACACCGGCGCGGCGGTCGCGGCGGGCGGGAACGGCGGCGGGTTGATCGGCGTACGCCGGGCCCGCCGGGGTGCCGGCGGGCCGGCGGCCGGGGCGGCGAGCACCCCGGCCGGATCGGCGGGGTGGTGCGGGAACGCCGGCTGCCGCATCGGCTTGGCCCGGCCGTCGAGCGCCTCCCGGATCCGGTCGAGCACCCGGCCCCGGGCCTGTGCCGGGTCGGTGACGCCGACCAGGTCGACGTAGGTGATGGTGGCCAGCAGCCCGTCGATCGGGCAGTCCTCCACCCGGACGGTGACCAGCTTGTTGCCGGTGCCGTCCGGGTCGGCGCGCAGCGCCGCCTGCCACTCCAGCTTGCCGTAGGTGGAGTGCAGGTAGCGTTCGGAGAGCACCGCCACCACCACCTCGGCCTCGCGGACCCCGCGGTCCATGAAGTCGATGAAGTTGGTGCCGGCCACGAAGTCCCACGCCTGCAACAGCGTGCGGTACCCGGCGGCCTCGAACTCCCAGGCGAGCCAGGTGGCCCAGCGTTCGTCAGCCGGCGAGTAGCTGATGAAGAAGTCGATGGGGCGGTCGGACCGGGTGGGGTGCGCGCCTACAGCCACGTGGTCATTATCACCACCGACGGTCAATCCGTGGCCACCCTCGGCAGCCGCGTCGGGCCCGACCGGGCGCGCGTGGGTGTGCGAGGATCATGCGTCGTGAAGACCGTCGGCGAGCCGCCGTCCGCCGTGCCGGACCGATCGCGTTGGGGTCGGCTGCACGTACTGGACTGGATCGCGATCGGGCTCGCGGTCCTCGGCGTGGCCGCTGTCCTCACCGGCCTGCTCCCCCGGGCCGACGCCGAGGCCACCCTCCGCCGGATCGGGCCCATCCTGGTCTTCCTCGGCACGGTCGTGGTGCTGGCCGAGCTGACCGCGGTGGCCGGGGTCTTCGACGCCCTGGCCGCCCGGGTGGCGATCACCGCCCGGGGCAGTTACCGGGCGCTGTTCTGGCTCTGCGTCGGGTTCGCCTCGGTGACCACCATCGCGCTCAACCTGGACACCACCGCCGTGCTGCTCACCCCGGTGATGATCGCCTTGGCCCGCAAGCTCGGTGTGCCACCGACGCCGCTGGCGATGACCACGGTCTGGCTGGCGAACACGGCGAGCCTGCTGCTGCCGGTGTCCAATCTGACCAACATCCTGGCCAGCGACCGGATCGCGTTGGAGCCGGTGCCGTGGGCGGCCCGGATGTGGGCGCCGCAACTGGTGGCCATCGTGATCACCATGGTGCTGCTGTGGTGGTGGTACTGGCGGCCGGCGCGGGCCGGCGCCGACCCCTTCGTGCCCCCACCGCCGCACGTGCCGCCCGACCGGGTGCTGTACCGCACCGCGATCCTCGCCTGCCTGCTCTTCGTGGCCGGGATCCTGGTCGGGGTCGAGATCGGCGTCGCCTCCGGGGTGGCCGCCGCGATCCTGGTCGGCGGGTTCGCGGTACGCGCCCGGGGCAGCCTGCGGTTCGCGCTGGTGCCGTGGCGGCTGCTGGTCTTCGTGACCGGGCTCTTCCTGGTGGTGCAGACCATCGGCCGGTACGGGCTGGACACCGTGATGGGCACGCTGATCGGCGGCGACCCGGGCGCCGAGGGCGCGCTGCGCGCGGGCGCCGTCGGCGCGCTCGCCGCCAACGTGGTCAACAACCTGCCCGCCTATCTGGCCGGGGAGGCGGTGATCGCCGTCGACCACCACACCCAGCTGCTGGCCCTGCTGGTCGGCACCAACGTCGGCCCGCTGGCCACCCCGTGGGCGTCGCTGGCCACCCTGATCTGGTACGAGCGTTGCCGGGCCGCGGGGGTGGCGGTGCCGCTGGGCCGGTTCGTCGCCACCAGCGCCGCGCTCGCCGCCCTGGCCACCACGGCCACCGTGGCCACCCTGCTGGTCGCGTCCTGACTCCCTGGTCGGCGGCCCCCGCGACCGGGTCGCGACGGGCGGGCCGGCCTCGTGCGCCCGGCCTCACCGGCCTCGGCCCAGGCCGCCGTCGTCAGCGTGACGGCCCGGCCAACCGGCGGACGGCATACAGCAGCGCGCTGGCGGCAAAGAGCGCCCCGCTGACCGCCAGCCATCGGCCGAGCATCGCCCGAGGCGCCAGGCTAGTCGCCGCCAGGTAGGTGCCGTCGCCGAGCCCGAGGATCCCGGGCAGGTAGACCAGGAACAGCAGGCCGGCGCCGAGCGCCGGGACCCGGACGTGGTTCAACGACGACGGCGTCCCCCGCCGGCCCAGGGCGGCCCGCAGCACCCGGTCGACCGAGGCGTACGCCGGGAAGAGGACCAGGTCGTGCGCGACGGCCGCGCCGACGAACCAGAGCAGCATCCGGCCGGCCGACGCCTCGCCGGCCAACCGCAGCGCGATCCAGCCGGTGACCGCGAAGCAGCCGGCCAGCAGCGCCAGGTGCCAGGGCGCCGCGCCGTACGCCCGCCGGAACTCAGCCATCGAAGACGATCTCCTCGACCCACTTGGTGCAGTGCACCCCGGGCAGCGCGGGCACGATGATCCGGGCCGGGTAGCCGTGGTCCGGGCTGAGGTCGACGCCGTTGACCCGCAGGGCGAGCAGCGCGTCCGGGTCGCCGACCTGGTTGCCCTGCAGCCTCGCCTGGCGGAACTGGCCGGTCCGCTCCAGCGAGCGCACCCGCGCCGAGCCCGGGTCGGTCGCGCCGACCATCGCGGCGAGGTCCCGCAACCGGACCCCGGTCCAGGTCTGCGACGTGGACCACCCCTCCACGCAGGCGATCGGCAGGGTGGCGGTGTGCTGCGCCAGCGCGAGCAGCCGGCCCCGGTCCAGGGTGGCGGTGCGGTCCCCGGCGCGCAGGGTGAGCCGCCAGTCCGGCCCGGTCTGCGCCGGCGTGACGCCGGCCGCGGCGACGCTGCGGTTGACCGGGAAGCCGGTGGGGCCGGCGCCGGCCCGCCGGCCCCGGGGCAGCAGCAGCGCGGTGCGGCGCAGCGCGTCGACGCTCTGCCCGACGGTCAGCGCGGCCAGCAGCAGCGAGCCGCCGCCGACCAGGGCCAGCACCCCGCGCCGGCTCATCGTGGCCGGGCCGGGCCGCCTGGCCACCAGGCCGTCCGGGTCCGCCGGCTCCGGCCCGGTGCGGTCCAGCGGGGTACGCCCGTGGTTCGGCCCGCGCAGCGCGGTGAGCATCCGGGGCAGCTTGATCGCCACGTGCGTCACCAGGGCCGCCGTGAAGATCCAGGCGCCGAACCAGTGCGCGGTGTAGAAGTCGAAGCCGAACAGGTACGCGTACTGGATGTTGAGCAGGCCGGTGGCCGTCTGGAAGAGGATGCCGCCGACCAGCAGCAGCAGCGACAGCCGCTCCAGCAGTTGCGCGGCCGAGCGGGCGGGCGGCCAGTCGAAGAGCTTCGGCACCACCGACCAGAGTTTGCCCAGCACCACCGGCACCAGCACGATGCCGAGCGTCACGTGCAGTCCCTGGGTGACCCGGAACAGCCAGGCGGGCCGGGTGGGCCAGGCGAAGACCGGCGGGTGCAGCCAGCCCACGTCCCGGGGGAAGGCCTGGTCGAGCCGGGGCGCGTAGGCGATCCAGTCGAGCAGGCCGGTGACGATCACCAGGGGCAGGGTGGCGAGCAGCACCGCGCCGAGCATCGAGGTCAGCCACGGTCCCCGGACCGGGCTGCGCCAGGCTCGGTCCGCGGCGTCGACCCCGGGCGGCCGGTGCCGGGCCAGCGCGCGCCACAGCGCGGCCGGGGCGGCGGCCGGCGCGTCGTCCGGCGGCGGTGGGCTGGCGGGCACGTCTCCTCCTGTGTCGGTGGCGGGCGGGTCCCGGCTCCAGCCAGACGCTAGACGCCGCCGCCGGCCACCGGCCCGGTTTGCCGCATTACCGAACGCTTACCGTCGTGCCGCCGCCCGACCCGCGGCCCGAACCCCGTCCAGGGGCCGCGGTCGGGCATGCGGGGCTGCGCTCGGCGCACACCGGCGGCTCACCCGTGCCCGGGCCGGCCCGCCTCGGCGAGCAGGCGATCACCGAGGTCGGTCCGCGAGTAGAGCACCTGCCGGCCCACCCGGCGCGAGGTGAGCAGCGCGGCGGCGCGCAGCGCCTGCAGGTGCACGCTGAGCGTCGGCGCGGAGAGCGCCATCTGGGTGGCGGCCTGGCTGGTCGACATCGGCAGGTCCAGCTGGGCCAGCAGGGCGGCCCGGGTCTGGCCGAGGACACCGGTCAGCGCCGAGCCGGGCCGATCGAGGCGCTCCGCCCACAGCCGGCCGAGCCCGCGCGGGGAATAGGAGACGCTCGGTGCCGCCGGCCCGGCGGTGCGTACCAGCACATCCGGCCAGGCGAAGGCGCACGGCACGAGCAGCAGCCCACGCCCGCCGCAGTCGGCGTGGCCCTCGTAGTACTTGACGACGCGCAGCGTCCCGTTGGCGAAGGTCACCGACGGGTGCAGGTCGCGCAGCATCCGGTCGACGCCGCCGTCGGCCAGGGCGTCGAGCCGGTAGGCGATGTCGTCGTTGAGCAACGCGTCCAGCCGCGGCCAGTCCGGGGCGATCACCACCCGGTGGTACGCCTCGATCGCCGCGGTGACCGGGCCGATGCCCGCGTCCGGGCGGTCCACCAGCGCCTGCAGCAGGGCGCGCCGGCCCTCACGGCCCGGGCCCTGCTGGGCGATCCGGTGGCCCGCCAGGTGCGCCAGCTCCCGCGCCACGACCTCCGGGTCGGCGGCGGCGACCTGCTCGAGCGCCTCGGCGAAGGTCGACGACCGGCGCTCCGGTGGCGGCAGCAGGAAGTCGGGAAGATAGCCCGCTGGGCGCACCAGCGCCCGCAGCAGGTCGAGGTCGTGCCCGCGCAGCCGGCCCGCGCGCTCGGCGAACCGGTCGAGCCACGGACGGTGCAGGTGCGGCCCGCGCTGGCCCGCGGCGAGGGTACGCAGGCTCGCGACGGTCTCCGTGAGCGGCGAGGCGGCGAAGCGCACCCGGGCCAGGTCCGTCGCCGTGACGTGCAGATGGATCACGCGGACGCCCTCCGATTAGGGCTCAGCCTAATCGTGGCCGGGCCGTCGTGGCCACCCGAGACTGAGGACACCCAACCGGACCATGGAGGACAGCAGAGATGCGTACCCTGATCTACACCGCCTTCGTATCCCTGGACGGCGTCGTCGACTCGCCCGGCGGCGGCAGCCCGACCGAGGCGCACCGCAGCGGCGGGTGGACCTACCGGGACATCGAGTTCCGGCCCGAGGCGTATGAGCTGAAGGGCCGGGAGACCACCGAGGCCGCCGCGCTGATGTTCGGCCGGACCAGCTACCAGGCGTTCGCACCGGTGTGGCCGGACCTGGCGGACTTCGCCGCCCTCAAGGACCTGCCGAAGTACGTCGTCTCGACCACCCTCGACCCGGCGGCCCTCGTCCACAACTGGGGTGAGATCACCATCCTGCGCTCCCTCGACGACGTCGCGGCGCTCAAGGAGACCGACGGCGGCCCGATCGTCGTGCACGGCAGCGCCACCCTCGCCCGCAACCTCTCCGACGCCGGCCTGATCGACCGCTACCACCTGCTGGTCTTCCCGCTGCTGCTCGGCGCCGGCAAGCGGATGTTCAGCGACACCGACAGGGACAAGCAGCTGCTCAGGGTCGTCGAGTCCGAGACGTACGCCAACGGCATCGTCAAACTCGTCTACGACGTGGTCCGCTGAGGTGACCGGGATGAACCACGAACCGGTGACGGAGAGCCTGTCCGCGGCGTACGAGCGGTTGCACGCGTACGGGCCGGAGTTCGGCGGCGACGAGGAAGGCAACCACGGGCTGACCAACCACGGTCCGATGGCGGTGGAGGTGATGCTCCGGCGCGGGCTGGACGTCGACGTCGAGGGCTGGCTCGACCGCTACGTACGCCGTCTGGCGGAGCTGCCCGCCACGGGCGCGACCATCCGCGCCGACGAGTGGCAGGCCGCCCTGGGTCAGGCGCGACGGCTGCCCGACTGGGCCGCGTACTTCCGGCACGAGCTGGCCGGGCGGGCGTGGCAGGAGGTGCTCGCCCAGTGGTGGCCACGGCTGCTGCCGGGCATCGTGGCCGGCTCCACCCACGGCGTGATCCGGGTCGGCCACGCGGTGCGCGCCCTGCGCGGCGCCGCCGGCGCGCCGGCCGGCCCGGCCCTCGACGAGCTGGCCCACGGGCTGGCGTTCTGGGCCGCGCGCTACCGCCCGCTCGCCGGGGTCGTCGCGCCGGCCGGCACCCTGAGCCCGCGCCAGGCCCTCCCCGCCGTCACCCGGCTGGCGGACCAGAGCGGCTTCATCGCGCATCGCCTGGACCGGCTCGAACGCAGCCCGGGCTGGGCCGGCAGCCTGCGGACCCTGGCGCCCGCCGGGTCCGCCGAGGAGGTCCCGGCGCGGCTGGCGGGACTCGTCGACGCCGCCACCGAGGCCTACCTCGGGCTCGGCCACGGCTCGCCGGTCCTGCTGGTGCACGCCGCCACCGCGCCCAACGCGGTGCGCCACGTGCTGCCGGTCCTGCCGGTCGGGCTGTGGCTGCCGAGCCTCGCGGCAGCCTGGGCCGCCGCGGCGGCGGTGGTCGCGACGTACGCCCCGGCCCGGCCGGCGCCGGCCGCCGAGATCGCCGGGCGCTACCCCGGGGTGACCCGCGAGGACGCGCTCCAGCGGGCCGCCGAGCACGGCGACGAGCATGTCCTGAAGTTCGCCGACACGGCCGTCGAGGCGTACGACCGTACCGGCGATCCCGCGATGCTGGCCGCGACGCTGCACGTGGGCGCGTTGATCGAGCGCCCCTGACGCGCGCGGTGGGCCCTCGGCGACGGTCCGGAGCGCCGGCCGGGTTGGATGCGGCTGCCGGAGCGGGGCTGGTGGGCCTGGCGCTCTTACGGAACGCTGACGTCCACCGCGAACCGGCCGGTCCGGGTCGCCCGGTGCCCTAGCGTGGATCGCATGCGGGTACTGGTCACCGGCGCCGCCGGCTTCATCGGATCGCAGATCGCCGACCTGCTCGTCGCCGAGGGGCACGAGCCGGTGTGCCTGGACGCGCTGCTGCCCCAGGCGCACGGCGGCACCCTGCCCGAGTGGTCCCGGCGGCACGACCCGGTGCTCGGCGACGTACGCGACGCCGGGCTGCTGGACCGGCTGTTGTCCGGGGTGGACGCGGTCTGCCACCAGGCGGCGATGGTGGGGCACGGGTTGGACCCGTCGGACGCCCCGGACTACGCCGCCCACAACGATCACGGCACCGCGGTGCTGCTCGCCGCGATGCACCGGGCCGGGGTGGCCCGGCTGGTGCTGGCCAGCTCGATGGTGGTCTACGGCGAAGGGCGCTACACCTGCCGGCGGCACGGGGTGGTCCGGCCCGCGCCGCGCCGCCCCGCCGACCTGGCCGCCGGCCGGTACGACCCGACCTGCCCGACGTGCGGCGGCACCCTCGCCCCGGCCCTGGTTCCCGAGGACGCCCCGCTGGAGCCGCGCAGCACGTACGCGGCCAGCAAGCTCGCCCAGGAGCACTACGCCGCCGCGTGGGCCCGGCAGACCGGGGGCGGGGTGTGGGCGCTGCGCTACCACAACGTCTACGGGCCGCGGATGCCCCGCGACACCCCGTACGCCGGGGTGGCCTCGCTGTTCCGCTCGGCGCTGGCCGGCGGGCGGGCGCCCCTGGTCTACGAGGACGGCCGGCAGCGCCGCGACTTCGTGCACGTGACCGACGTGGCCCGGGCCAACCTGCGGGCGCTCAGCGCGCCCACGCCGGACGGCCTGGTGGCGGTGAACATCTGCTCCGGCGAGCCGCGCACGGTCGGCGACCTGGCGGTGACGCTGGCCCGGGCGATGGACGGCCCGGAACCCGAGGTGGTCGGCGGCGCGCGGGCGGCCGACGTGCGGCACGTGGTGGCCGATCCGCGGCGGGCCCGGGAACTGCTCGGCTTCACCGCCGAGGTGCGCTTCGCGGACGGGGTGACCGCCTTCGCCACCGACCCGCTGCGCGAGCCCGCAGCCCTGCCCGCCTAGCCCTTCCCCCGGCCGCGACGCGGGCCACGCGACGCGGCGCGGCCGGCGGCGTCGGGGCGGTCAGGAGACGGTGAGCAGGAGGTGGTTGACGGCCAGGGCGGTGAGCGCCTGGCCGGCGAGCCACCAGCGGCGGGCGGGGGCCGGCAGGTGGGCGGCGGCGACCAGCAGCCACACCACGAAGGGCAGCCAGATCCGTTCCACCTCGGCCTTGCTCATGCCGGACAGGTCGGCCGCGAGCACGGCCAGCGCCGCGCCGGCCGGCAGCAGCACGGTGGGCCCCAGCGCCCGTACCCGCCGGTCCACCGCCCGACCCGCCCGAACGCGCCGGTCCCCCGGACCAGGGGGCGGGGTGGGGGCGGCGGGTGACCGCCACGCCGCGCGGGCCGCCAGGGCGGTACGGCGCAGCGCCGGACCGAGCACCGGACCGGCGGAGAGCAGCAGCGCGGCCAGGTTCGCCCAGACCCAGTACCCGTAGGGGCGGTCGGCCGCCCAACCCTGGTAGTAGCGCTCGACGACCCGGTCGTACCCCTCCCACCAGCGGAAACCGGCCAGCAGGAACACGGCGGTCACGGCGGCGACCCCGGCCGCGGCGGCCACCAGCGCGGCCGCCCGGCGGTCCCGGCGCAGCGCGAGCACGACCGCCGCCAGCACGCCGACCAGCACGAAGCCGTACGACAGGTACAGCGCGAAGCCGAGCAGCAGCCCACCGGCCAGCGCGGCGACCGGCCCCCGGACCGCCAGCAGGGCGAGCCCGGCGGCGACGACACCGGTGAAGACGGCGTCACCGGAGGCGCCGATCCAGACCGCGCCCGGCAGCAGCACCAGGAAGGGCAGCACCGCCCGGGCCGCATCGGCGGCGCCCAGCGCGCGCAGGGTGACCGGGACCGAGACCGCGGCGGTCGCCCCGACCAGCACGCAGCACAGCGCCGCCGCGGTGCCGCCGCCGAGGCCGACCCGGTCCAGCCAGACGAAGACCAGCAGCGCGCCCGGCGGGTGGCCGGCGGTGTGCGTCGACCAGGAGTCGGGCTGGAAGTCGAGGATCCGGGCGGTGAAGCCGGCCAGCATCCGGGGGATGTCGACCACGCCGGGCACCTCGTGCAGGTACTCGGCCTGCGGGGTGAGCCGGCGGGTGAGCCCCACCGACCAACCGTCCACCAGGGCCAGGGCGAGCGTCCAGGCCACCGCCGCGAGCCAGCCGGCGGCCAGCAGCGGCCCCCACCGCGCGGTCCGGGCCCAGCGCAGGCCCGGCCCGAGCACGACCCCGGCGACCAGCAGCGCGAGCGGCGTGCCCCAGCCGACGTGCGGATGCCAGGCGGCGTAGAGCGGGGCGGCGTCCGCGTGCAGCCCCACGCCGCGCCGGTTGAGCACCAGCCCGACCAGCACCGCGGCGGCCAGCAGCGCCGCCTCGACGGCGAGCACGAGCACGTCGGCCGGGCGCCGTCGCGGCGTGCGGTCCGCGGCCGGCCGGCGGGCCAGGGTGGGTGCGGGTCTCATGACGACCGGACGGTACGGCGTCCGCGGCCGTCCCGTCCGCCGAACGGCCGGCCCGTCACCGGACGGTAAGAATCGCCCGTTCGGTAAGGGTTCGGTAAGGACGATCGCGGCGTACGTGGGCGTCCGGCGGCCTAGCGTCGGCGGCATGCCGACTGAGATCGACGTGGTGCTGCCGTGCCTGGACGAGGCCGCCGCCCTGCCGGGCGTGCTGACGGCGCTGCCGCCCGGCTACCGGGCGATCGTGGTGGACAACGGTTCGCGGGACGGCTCGCCCGAGGTGGCGGCCCGGCACGGCGCGCGGGTGGTCCGCGAGCCCCGGCGCGGCTACGGCGCGGCGGTGCACACCGGACTGGAACACGCCGAGACCGAGCTGGTCTGCGTCCTCGACGCCGACGGCTCGTTCGACCCCGCTGAGCTGCCCGCCCTGGTCGCCCCTGTGCTGGCCGGGACGGCGGATCTGGCGGTGGGCCGGCGGCGCCCGGTCCGGGCCGGGGTGTGGCCGTGGCACGCCCGGGCCGGCACCGCGCTGGTCGCGGCGCTGCTGCGCCAGCGCGGGGTGCCGCTGCGCGACCTCAGCCCGATCCGGGTGGCCCACCGGGAGGCACTGCTCGGACTCGGGGTCACCGACCGGGCCTTCGGCTACCCGCTGGAGCTGATGATCCGCGCCGCGGCGGCCGGCTGGCGGATCCACGAACGCGACGTCGCCTACGCCCCGCGCGCGGCCGGCACCCGGTCCAAGGTCTCCGGCTCGGTACGCGGCACGCTCCGCGCCACCCGGGACTTCGTCACCGTGCTGCGCACCGTGGACGGCCGGCGGTGACGGTCCTGCTGGTGGTGGCGAAGGCCCCGGTGGCCGGGGCGGTCAAGACCCGGCTCTGCCCGCCGGCCACCCCCGCCCGGGCGGCCCGGATCGCGGCGGCGGCCCTGCGCGACACCGTCGACGCGGTGGCCGCCACCCCGGGGGTCACGCCGGTGCTCGCGCTGTCCGGCCGGCTCGCCGAGGCGGAGGACGGCGAGCAGCTGGCCGCCGCGGTCGCCGGCTGGCCGGTCCTGCCGCAGCGGGGCCCGGACCTTGCCTCCCGGCTCGCGCACGCGCACGCCGACGTGGCCGCCGCGTACCCGGGCCGGCCGGTGCTCCAGATCGGCATGGACACCCCCCAGGTGACCCCGTCGGACCTGGCCGAGGCGGTCCGCCGGCTGGCCGTGGCCGGCACCGACGCGGTGCTGGGCGGGGCCGCGGACGGCGGCTGGTGGGCGCTGGGCCTGCGCGACCCGCGGCACGCGGCGGCGCTGCGCGGCGTGCCGATGTCCACTCCCGGCACCGGACGGCTGACCGGGGCGGCGCTGGCCGGGCGGGGCCTGCGGGTGGCGCCGCTGCCGGTGCTGCGGGACGTCGACGGCTGGACCGACGCCCTCGCCGTGGCCGGCCTGGTGCCCGGTGGCCGGTTCGCCGGGGAGGTCGCCGCGCTGCACCGCGCCCTGGTGCTCGGGGACGCCCGGTGACCGGGGACGGCTTCGCCACCGCCCTGCGCTCGCGTGGCACGCACTGGCTGGTACACGCCGACGGGACGCGCAGCCGGCTGCCGGTGGAGCGGTGGCACGGCACGGCCGAGGCGGCGATCCTCGCGGTGGTCGCCCGCTGCGCCGGCCCCACCCTCGACCTGGGCTGCGGTCCGGGCCGGCTCACCCAGGCGCTCACCGGGGCGGGGGTGACCACGGTCGGGGTGGACGTGTCGGCCCGGGCGGTCGCGTTGACCCGGGCGCGGGGCGCGGTCGCCGTCCAGGCCGACCTGTTCGACCCGCTGCCGGCGGAGGGCCGGTGGCGGCACGCGGTGCTGCTCGACGGCAACATCGGCATCGGCGGTGATCCGGCGGCGCTGCTGCGCCGGTGCCGGGCGCTGCTGCGGCCCGCCGGCAGCGTCCTGGTCGAGCTGGACCCGCCGGGCAGCGGCGCCTGGCGGGGGCAGGCGCGGGTGGTGTCCGGCCGGCGGCGCGGGCCGAGCTTCCGCTGGGCCCGGCTGGACACCCGGGCGGTGCCCGAGGTGGCCGCGGCGGCCGGCCTGACGGTCCGCGAGGTCTATCCGGCCGGCCGCCGCTGGTTCGCCGAGCTGGCGGCCGGCTGATCCACCGGGCACCGGAGGGTCCGACCCGCATCGAGCTGACCGGTGCGGTCCCGGCCGGTCACCGACCGCTGATCGGGGCGGTCCCGGCGGGTCACCGACCGTGGCGCGCCCGGACCGTGGCCTCGACCAGGGCGGCCGCCTCGGGCAGCCGGGCGGCGTCGAGCGGGCCCAACCCGGCCCGCCGCCGCGCCGCCGCCGGCACGGACCCCAGCGGGCCCGCGTCGGCCAGGTACGCCGACAGCAGCTCACCGGCCACCCCGCACAGCGGCTGCGACCGGTCCACCGCGACCTCGGCCAGGATCAGCGCGGTCATCGCCCGGTCCAGCGCGGGCGGGCCTTCGGTCGCGTTCGTCCAGTCGATGACGACCGGCCCGGCCGGCGTGAGGAGCACGTTCTGCGGATGCAGATCGAGGTGGAGCAGCCGGACGGCGGGATCGGCCGAGCGCGGGGCGGGCAACGCGTGCAGCCGCGCGTGCAGGTCCACCAGCAGGCGCGCCACCGACCGGAGCGGCACGTCACCCGCGACGAACGCCTCGACCAGGGTGGGGCCGGGCACCCGGTCGAGCACCAGGTCCGGACCGTCGGCGTGGTGCACCCGGGGCACCGGGTAGCCGGCGGCGTGCAGGTGACGCAGCACCGCCGCCTCGGCGCGCACGTCGCCACCGGACCGGTACCGGCGCAGCACCCGGTCACCGTCCAGGGCGTACACGTCGGCGGTCCGGCCGGAGGCCAGCGGCGGGCCCGTCACCGCGGGGATCGCGCTGCTGCCGTCGCCCGGCCGGTCGGTGCGCTCGACCGGTTCGATCGCCATCGGGACTCCTCCAGTTCGGGGCCGGCGGCCCGACCCGCCCCACCGTAGGGCCGATCGACAACCACCCGTGCGCCGACTACGGTCGCTGGCACACCGCCCGATCGCCGCACCGGCCGGTCCGACGCCCGTCGCCGCGCCGCGCCACCGGAAGGGGTCGCCATCATGACGGTCAGCAGCACCGACACCGGCGCGGGACCGGTCCGCGTCGGTCACGGCCCGCACCGGGTGCTCGCGCTGCACGGCTGGTTCGGCTCGGCGCGCGGCTGGGGCTTCCTGCCGGACCTGATCGACCCGGAGCGCTTCAGCTGGGCGTTCCTCGACTACCGCGGGTACGGCGCCCGCCGGGACGTCCCGGGCGACCACACCCTCGCCGAGATCTCCCACGACGCGCTGGAGCTGGCCGACACCCTCGGCTGGGACACCTTCTCGGTGGTCGGGCACTCGATGGGCGGCAGCGCCGCCCAGCGGGTCCTCGCCGACGCGCCCGACCGGGTGGACCGCCTCGTCGGGATCAGCCCGGTGCCGGCCGGCGGGGTGCCGTTCGACCTGCAGAGCTGGGCGCTGTTCGACGGCGCGGCGGCCAACCCGGCCAACCGGCGCGCGATCATCGACCTGACCACCGGCAACCGGCTCTCCGGCCGGTGGCTGGAGGAGATGGTCCGGTTCTCCCTCGACCACTCCACGCCGGCGGCCTTCGGGGCGTACCTCACCGCGTGGGCGCGCACCGACTTCACCGACGAGGTGAAAGGCAACGAGATCCCCGCGCTCGCCGTCGTCGGCGAGCACGATCCGGCGCTGGGCGCCGACACGATGCGCGGGACCTGGCTGCGCCACTACCCGAACGCCCGGCTCGAGGTGCTCGCCAACGCCGGGCACTACGCGATGTACGAGACCCCGGTCCGGCTGGTCACCGTCCTCGAGGACTTCCTCGGCGGGTGAGCCTCGGCCCGGCGCCTCCGGTCGACCCCCGCGCCTTCGTCGGCGGCGTCCCCGACGGTCTGCTCGCCCGGTTGCGTGCGCCGGTGCTCCGCCGGACCGTGCGGCGCGGCGTCACGCGCCGGCCGGTTCACCGGTGCCGCTGACCGGGTCGGCGCCGGGTGCCCGTCCGCGGCCGGCCGGGTCGACGTGGTCGCGCCAGGAGTGCTGCGGCTGGTAGCCGAGCAGCCGGCGGGCCTTGTCGATGCTGAGCAGGGTCTCGTGCTCGCCGAGTTCCCGGCGGATCTCGACGCCGGGGTAGACCTCGGCCATCAGGCTGGCGCTGGACCGGCTCATCACGGTGTCGGCGTTGGCGATGATGAAGACCTCGGCGCCGGGGCGGTCGTAGCGCAGGGCCCGCTCGACCGCCTGGGCGCCGTCGCGGGCGTCGATGTAGCCCCACAGGTTCCAGCGACGCGAGCGTGGGTCGGCGTCGAAGGACGGGAACTGGGCGTAGTCCTCGACGTCCATCACGTTGGAGAAGCGCAGGCCGACCAGGACCAGCTCCGGGTCCCAGCGGCTGAAGTGCCGCGCCATCTCCTCCTCGAGCGCCTTGTTCAGCGAGTAGGTCGACTCCGGCCGGGGCGGATACTCCTCGTCGACCGGCGCGTACGGCGGCGGGGTGTCGAACGGCAGCCCGAGCACGGTCTCGCTGGACGCCCACACCACCCGCTTGATCCCGGCCGCCCGGGCGGCGGCGAAGACGTGGTAGGTGGCGGCGGAGTTGTTGGCGAAGGTGGTCGCGTTGGGCAGCAGCCCGGGCGCCGGGACCGCGGCGAGGTGCACCACCGCGTCGATCCGGCCGGCGTGCTCGTCGGCCCCGCCGGTCAGCGCCTCCACGACCTGCCCGTAGTCGGTGAGGTCGACGAGGAGGAACTCGCCGGCCACGTCGCGCGGGTCGCGCCCGGCGGTCCGGTCGACCGCCAGCACGTCGACGCCGACGCGGCGCAGGTGCGCGACCACCGCCCGGCCCAGCTTGCCCGCCGCGCCGGTGACCACCACCCGCCTCGGCAGGGCGTTGTCCCGCGGAGGTTCCGTCATGGCCCCATCCTGGCCTGTCCCGCTCCGGGCCGCCGCAACGGGGTGCCGACCCGTGACCGTGACGGTCGACCCGCCCTCGACCGTGGCCGGTGGCCGCCCTTGACCGGGGCCGGTGACCCGCCCTTGACCGTGGCCGGTGACCCGCCTAGCTTCATCGATCAGAAAGGTCTCTTAACTAATCCCGCCCGTCCGATGTGGGAGTGCCGATGCGACCGTTCCGCCGCCTGACCGCCCTCGCCGCCCTGGCCACCCTGCTGGTCACCGCCGCACCACCGAGCACCGCCGGCGCGCACGGCCGCACCGGCTACCACCGGGTCGGCTACTTCACCCAGTGGGGCATCTACGGCCGGGCCTTCCCGGTCAAGAAGCTCGACACCTCCGGGGCGGCCAGCCGGCTCACCCACGTCAACTACGCCTTCGGCAACGTCAGCCCCGACGGGCGCTGCTATCTGGACGGCGGGCCGGGCGAGGGCGACGCGTGGGCCGACTACCAGCGTCCGGTGCCGGCCGAGGAGAGCGTGGACGGCGTCGCCGACGCCTGGGGCGAACCCCTCAACGGCAACTTCGGCCAGCTGGCCAAGCTCAAGGCCCGGCACCCCGGCCTGCAGGTGCTGATCTCGCTGGGCGGCTGGAGCTGGTCGACGTACTTCTCCGACGCCGCCCGCACCCCGCAGTCGCGCCGCGCGTTCGTCGCCTCCTGCATCGACCTCTACCTCAAGGGCAACCTGCCGGTCCTGGACGGCGGCAGCGGCGGTCCGGGGGCCGCCGCCGGCGTCTTCGACGGCTTCGACCTGGACTGGGAGTGGCCCAACTGGCCGGGGGAACCGGGCAACGTGATCCGCCCCGAGGACCGGCAGAACTTCACCGCGCTGCTCGCCGAGTTCCGCCGGCAGCTCGACGCGTACGGCCGGCAGACCGGCCGGCACCATTCGCTCACCGCGTTCCTGCCGGCCAACCCGGCCACCATGGACGCCGGCTACGAGGGCCGCAAGATCTTCCGGTACCTGGACTTCGCCACCGTGCAGGGGTACGACTTCCACGGCACCTGGGAGCCGGTGACCAACCAGCAGTCGGCGCTGCGCGTGCCGGCCGGCGCACCCGGCTCCCCCGACTTCTCCGCCGAGGTGGCGATCGACGCCTGGCTGGCCCGCGGCGCCCCGCGCGGCAAACTGGTCCTCGGCATCCCCTACTACGGTCGCGGCTGGACCGGCGTGACCGGCGGCGGGGACGGGCTGTTCCAGCCGGCGACCGGTCCCGCCCCGGCCACCTTCGAGCCCGGCTCCGAGGACTACAAGCAGCTCAAGACCCTGCCCGGCAAGGGCTTCACCGTCCACCGCGACCTGCGCGCCGGGCACGCCTGGCTGTTCGACGGCACGACCTTCTGGACGTACGACGACCCGGCGGTGGTGCTGCAGAAGACGCGCTACATCCGGCGGGCCGGCCTGGCCGGGGCGATGGTCTGGTCGCTCGACGGCGACGACGACCACGCCACGTTGACCAGGACGATCGGCCTCGGGCTCGGCACCCCGTAGCGGCCGCCGGCCGAACCCCGGCCACCGCCGGCCGGACCCCGGCCACCGCCGACCGCCACCGGTCGGCGGTGCGCCCGGGACCCGGAAATCCGGTACGGGTGCCGGCCCGTACCGGGATAGCGTGCCGGCATGGCCGCCCGCACCGACGTACCCCGCCTGGAGTTCCACACCGACCCGGGCGTGTTCCTCGCCGCGGCCGGTGACCACCTCTCCGCCGATCCCGTGGTCAGCACGGTGGTGGCCACCCTGGCCGAGCGGACCCGGGCGGCGCGGGCCGACGGGATCGCGCAGCCCGCCCGGAACTGGTGGCTGGTGGTCCGCGACGGCGCCGGCGCGGTGGTCGGCGCCGGGATGCGCAGCGCGCCGTACCCGCCCTACCCGCCGTTCCTGCTGCCGATGCCCGACGAGGCGGCCGTGGCGCTGGCCCGGGCGCTGCACGAGCGCGGCGAGGAGGTGCGCGCCGTGAACGGGGCCCTGCCCGCCGTCGAGCGCTGCGCCGCCGAACTGGCCCGGCTCGCCGGCGGCCGGGTCGAGGTCAGCCAGCACACCCGGCTGCACGAGCTGGGCGACCTGGTGCGGCCGGACCCGGTGCCCGGCGCGCTGATTGTCGCCACGGAGGACGACGTGGACCTGGTCGCGCGGTGGTACGACGCGTTCATGGGCGACGCCGACGAGCAGGCCGGCCGGCCCCGGGGCGCCACCGCGCACGAGGCCCCCGAGCGTACGGACCTGCTGCGCCGAATCGGGACCGGCCGGGTCTGGTTCTGGACCGACGGGACGGGGCGACCGGTGCACCTGACCGCCGCCAACCCGCCGGCGTTCGGGGTCGCCCGCGTCGGCCCGGTGTACACGCCGCCGGAGCAGCGCGGGCGCGGCTGGGCCAGCAACGCCGTCGCCGAGGTCTCCCGGCGGCTCCAGGCCGGCGGCGAGCGGGTGTGCCTCTACACCGACCAGGCCAACCCGACCTCGAACAAGATCTACGCCAACCTCGGCTACCGGCCGGTGGTCGACATGGCCAACCTGGTCATCGTCCCCTGACGCCGGCCGGCGCCGACCTCGACCAGCCGGCCGCGCCTCCGGACCGCCGGCTCGCCGACCCCCGACCGGAGCGGCGCGCGGCACACAGCCGGTCCGCGCCGGCCGGGCGGAGGTGCGCGCCCGTCAGGTGATCGCCAGCAACACGGCCTGACCGCTCGTCGCGGCCGAGTGGTAGAACCGCCGCAGGTCGGCGAGGTGCGGCATGAGGAAGTCGAAGTCGTCGGCGGCGTTGGTCCACGCCTGCGGGTAGATCTCGGCGGCCGTCATGGCGTCCGGATCGCAGCGGGCCCGCAGGGTCGCCATGTCGAGCGTGTCCAGCCCGGTGGCGACCGCCCGGACGCCGTCCGGATCGAGCAGCCGGGGCCTGCCGTAGCCACCGTCCTCGCCGATCTCGACGCCGCCGAGGATCGCCGCCCCGGCGCCCTCGCCGACCTGCCACGTCGTCCCGGTGAGCAGGTAGTGGATGCCGTGCCAGGACTTGCCCAGGTCAAGCTCCGGCATCTCGGCCTCGTCGTCGTCCAGATCCCCGTAGAGCAGCAGGTCGACAACGGACTCGTCGGCGCGCACGTCGGCCCACTCCTCGGCCGACAACCGGCGCCCGATCAACTCCATGCCCACGAAGCGGCCCCTCTCCCGTCGCCGGCGTGCGGCCCCGCCGTCCGGCGGTCTCGTCCGGCGGCACCGTACCGCAGGCCCGATCCGTCCTCGGATGCCGGGCAAGCGCGGGCCACCGCCGCCGGTCACGGCCCGCCGATCCGGTCGAGGAGGAACCGCGCGGTGCTGTCGGTGACGTCGGCGAAGTAGGGCCGTTGCCGGGGTAGTGGAATCCGTGCCCGGCCTGGTGGTACTCGCGTAGCCGGCACTCGTTGCCGGCACGCACCAGCGCGTCCCGGAACCGCCGCACCCGGTCGATCGGCTCGATCGCGTCGCGGGTGCCGTGGTGAATCAGCATGGGCGGATTTCCCGGCCGCACGTACCGGATCAGCGAGTAGTCGGCCAGCCTGTCCACGGCGACCCCGACCTGGCCTGCGAGGTGCCGCCGCGCCGCCGGATCCAAGGCGCGCAGGTCCAGCCCCGCCGGATTGAGGGCCACCACGGCTGCGACGGCGGCCTCCGGTGCCGGGGCGGGCCCGTGCGGGGCGGTCATCGCGGCGACCAGGGCGAGATGTGCCCCGGCCGAACTGCCGCCCGAGGCCAGCTGCCGTGCCGTCAGGCCCTGGAGCGCGGCCAACTGCCGGACCTGTGCGACCGCGCGTCGGACGTCGGCGACGCAGTCGTCGATGCTGGCCGCGCCCTGATCGAGCAGCCGGTAACCGGCGGAGACCGCGAAGATCCCGCGCGAGGCGAGTTTCCGGCAGTGCGGGGCCAGCCCGTCGGCCGATCCGCCGCGCAACGCACCGCCGTGGAACAGGACGATCCCGGCGCGGGGCCGCGCCCCGTCGCCCGGCGCGAAGAGCAGCAGGGGCAGTTCCCTGCCGTCGGCGGCCGCATAGCGCGTCGCGGACTCGCGGCAGGCGGTCATGACGGACGACGTTGCCAGGTCCGGCTGTCGCGGTGCCGGACCGGTGGCCACCTGCCGGCGCGGCTCACCAGCCGACCGAGGTGAGGCTGATCGGGGTGAGCCGGCGTACCTCCGGCTCGATCCACTGGGCCGCGGTGACCAGCTTGACCAGCCGGTCGATGGTCTCCGGCGGGCCGGCCACGAAGCTGCGCCGGTCGGCCGGGCAGCCGTACCGGTCGTCGAAGCAGCCACCGTCTAGGGCCCGGACCGCCATGCCCGCCTCGGCGGCGAGCAGCAGGCCGGCCGGCAGGTCGACCGCCTCGGGCCGGTAGCCGACGATGCCGTCGATGTCGCCGCGGGCCAGCATCACCCAGGACAGCAGCGGCGCCCACAGTTGCAGCACCCGCCGCGCGGTGGAGTCGAGCACCACCTTCAGGGCGCGGGCGGTGCTGTCGTCGCGGCGTACCTCGTGGCCCTGGGTCCAGGCCAGCACCGGCGCGGCCGGCACCGGCCGGCGCGGCGCGTGCAGCGGCCGACCGGCGCCGCCCGCGGTGTGCACGAAGGCGCCCTGGCCGCGCACGGCGGACCAGGTGCGGCCGGCGACCGGGTCGTGCACCACGCCGAGCACCGGCGAGCCCTGCTCGCACAGCGCGATGCCCACCACGTACGCGGGCAGCCCGATCGCCACGTTGTTGGTGCCGTCGAGCGGGTCCACCAGCCAGGCCCAGGACTCGTCGGCGGCGTACTGGCCGCCCTCCTCGGCGATCACCCCGTGCCCGGGCCAGCGGGCCCGGATCCGCTCCACGATCAGCCGTTCGGCGGCCAGGTCCAGGTCGGTGACCAGGTCACCGGAGTCGTTCTTGGCCCGGGCGTGCAGCTCGCCCCGGGTGCCCCGGCGGAGCAGCCGCCCGGCGTCCCGGGCCGCCGCCACCGCGAACCGGTGCGCGTCGCGCAGGTCGGGTCCGCCTCTGCCCGGCTCCACGTCCATGGCTCCTCCAAGCTGGTCAGCCCCGTGCCAACAGTCGGGATATCGCCCGGGCCAGCCGGGCCGTCTCCGCCGGGTCGCAGCGGTCCCGGCGGACCCGGTGGCTGTGCCCGTCCACCGCGCCGAGGCTCAGGTCGCGGACGCCGGGGGTGGTCCGGCCCAGCGCCACGGTCACCGCCGGCTGTCCCGGCTCCACCTCGGAGGTGTGGAACCCGCCCGCGCGCAGCGCGTACGAGTCGCCGGCCGAGTGGCTCTCCACGGCGGCGGTCACCGCGGTGACCAGCCGGTCGGTGGCCGCCATCTCGTCGACGTCGCCGTGGCTGCGCACCTCGTAGACCCGCCACGCCGGGTCGGCGCGGGCGTCGGTCACCTCGATCAGCTCGTTGCGGACCCGGCCGTGCAGCACGTGGCTGAGCAGGTCCCAGCTGTGCGAGTGCATGGTGGAGGTGGTCGGCCGCACCGGCGACGGGTCGGCCGGCCAGGCGTGCACGCAGATGCCGTCCGGGCCGGAGCGGTCCACCGGCAGGCAGGTGAAGCCGAGCGGGTGGCGTACGGCCCGCAGCGGCCGCCGCCCCGCCCCGACATCGTCGAGGACGTCCAGCACCCAGCCGCGCAGCAACTCCGGCCGGGTGCCCCGGTCGATCTCCCGTTCGAGGTCGGCGTAACTCATCATGTGTAGGGGTTCCTCGCCTGGATGGCCCGGCCCACGATGTCGGCGACCTCGCGGTCGCCGAAGGACCGGGGCAGCGGCAGCCCGAGCGCGGTGAACAGGCGGCGGACCTGCTCCACCGAGGGCTCGTCGTCGAGTTTGACCGCCGCGGCGGCCTCGATCGGCACCCGTCTGCTCTGCTCGCGGCTGTACTGGAGCTCGATGTTGAACCGGTTGTAGTAGAGCTCCTTGCGGTCGATCCGCAGCGCCGGGGTCTGCGGGTTCTCCTGGGTGATGATGACGCAGCTCGACGAGAGGTCGTAGCGGAAGGTGGTCATCTGCGCGGAGAGCCGCACGTCGATGGTGAGCAGCCCGGAGCGTTGCAGGTGCCAGCAGGCGGCCAGCACGGTGGCGTACGACTCCTTGCGGGTGCGGTCGACGGTCCACCGCTCCCCCGGCGCGTCCGGGGCGAGGCTGCGCCGGAACCGCGCGTACCGCTCGCAGACCTCCTCGTCGGTCGGGTCGATGATCTCGATGGCGACGTGCAGGGTGGCGTTGCGCCGGCGGGCGTGCTCCAGACACTCGGGGAGGGTGACCGCGCGGGTGAAGGTGCCGGTGCCGCCCTTGAACGTCCAGCGGTCGGTGTGCCGGCGCGCCTCGGCCAGCGCCTGACCGACCTCGCTGCCGTGCAGCACCCGGACCATGGAGACGCTGTCGATCGCCTCCCGGGCCCGGTTCAGCGCCCCCTCCGGCCCGGTGATCTCCCGCATCTGGGGCACCAGGTCGGTGAGCCGGTCCCGGGTGTCCCGGACCACCTGGCGGAGCTGGTGCTCGGCGGTCTCCCGGCGCAGCCGGTCGCGCAGCAGGGCCTGGGCGAGCAGCGCGAGGATCAGCAGGATCGCGCTGTTCACCACCTCCTGGCTGACCGTGCTGGTCAGCCCGAGGACCGCGACGGTCAGGGCGAGGAGCAGACCGATGAACGCGTCGAGATTGTTGACGACCCAGGTGAACAGGCGCGCCATGACATCCCCCGGTCGACGACGGAATCCCCATGATAGCCCTTTGTCAATATCACCATCACGCGCTGTTCGGTCGCTTCGGCACGGCCGGTGACGGCGGGCCGGGCAGCCGGCGGGCCGCGCAGATCAGCGACCCGCCGAGCCCGGGCGCGACCCGGGCCAGCAGCCGGGAGGTGACCCAGCGCCCGCCGGGCAGCCGCCAGCCGACGTGGTTGGAGCGGATCGCCACCGGCTCGAAGCCGACCCGGCGCAGCACCCGGCGCAGCAGCGACGCGGTGAACGGGCGGATGTGCAGCCACAGGTAGGGGTGCAGCGGGTCCACCTGGCGCGGCGCGCGGCCGGCCAGGAAGGCCAGCCGGTCCTGGACGGTGGCCAGGTTGGGGGTGGTGAGCACCAGCAGCCCGCCCGGGACCAGCACCCGGTGGCACTCGCGGAGCAGGGCCACCGGATCGTAGACGTGCTCGATCAGCTCACCGGTGAGCAGCCCGGCGAAGCTGCCCGCGCGGAACGGCAGGCCCCGGGTGGCGTCCAGGCAGACCGGCAGCGCCCGCCCGGCGGCGGCCCGCCGGGCCGCGCCAAGCGCGGTCTCCGCCATGTCGGCCAGCACCAACGGGCCGGGCAGCCGCGCCGGGTCCAGCATGCCGCGCGGGCCGCAGCCCAGCTCCAGCACCGGTCCGCCGCCACCCACCCCGGCGCGCACCAGCCGGGCCGCGACCGCCCGGCGGACCCGGTGGTACGGGTCCTCGACGTACCCGTTGACCTGCGCGCCGTCGTGATAGCTGCGCCGGTTGGCGCGGCGGCCGTGGGCCTGCGCGCTGCCCGACGGCACCCCGGTCGGCGGCTCGGCCATGGCACCTCCACTGCGCTGGTCGCCGGCGACGGCACGGCGGCCGCGCCCGGCGTCCAGCCTCGCACCGTCCCCGGCGTCCCGGTGGCATCCGGCGGCGGTGTCGGCTGGTGGCCGCCCGCCCGCAGCCGGGCCGAAGCCGCACCGCAGGCAACCCTCATCCGGCGCTAAGACCGCCCTCACGGGCCGTTCCTAGCGTCTGCGGCGTCGGCGACACCACGCCTCGTCGCCGTCGGAGCAGGAACGGGGTACCCATGCCACCGAGCACCGACGCCGCCTGGATCAGCTGCGCGGCGGCCCGCCCGAGCGCCCGGCTGCGCCTGGTCTGCCTGCCCTACGCGGGGGCGGGCGGCGGCGCGTTCCGGCCGTGGGCGGCCCTCCTCGGCCCGGACGTGGAGCTGTGGACCGCGCAGTTGCCCGGCCGCGAGCGCCGGCTCGCCGAGCCGCCGGTGACCACCATGGACGCGCTGGCCGCGCCGCTGGTGGCGGCGATCGCCGACCGGATCCGGCCGCCGTACGCGATCTTCGGGCACAGCATGGGCGCCCTGATCGGCTACGAGGTGGCCCGCCGGCTGGTCGACCGGGGTGGCCCGGCGCCGGAGCGGCTGGTGGTGTCCGCGGCGCTGCCGCCACAGCGCTCGGCCCGGGCCGGCGCGGCGCACACCCGCGACGACGCCGGGCTCACCGCCTGGCTCCGGGAGCTGGGCGGGGTGCCCGACGAACTGCTCGCCGACCCCGCCCTGCTCGCGCTGATCCTGCCCACCGTCCGGGCCGACCTGGCGGTGGTCGCCGGCTACCGGCCGGCGCGGGTGCCGGCGCTGCCGCTACCGGTGGACGCCGTCGCGGCGGCCGACGACCCGCTCGTCGCGCCGGCGGCGGTGGCCGGCTGGGCCGCCTGTACCAGCGCCGGCTTCACCCACACCGTCGTCCCCGGCGGTCACCTCTACCTGCACGACTCCCCTCCCCCGCTGCACCGCCTGCTGGCCGGCGGACCCGCGCCCGACCGGGCCGCCCACGCGTACGCCGAAGGGGCCACCCGATGACCCAGAACCTGCATCCGGACCTCGCCGATCTCACGCCGGAGCAGCGGGAGCTGCTGGCCCTGCGGCTGCGGCGGGCGCGCGGGCGCCGGGCCGACCCGGGGGCGCCCCGGCCGCTGTCGGCCACCCAGGAGCAGCTGTGGTTCCTCGACCGGCTGGACCCCGGCACGCCGGTCTACAACGTGCCGTTCGCCGAGCGGATCACCGGCCGGCTGGACGTGGCGGCGCTGCACCGGGCGGTCAACGCGGTGGTGGCTCGGCACGACGCGCTGCGGGTGGTCTTCACCGCGGCGGACGGGACGGTCACCCAGCGGGTCCGGGACGCCCTGGAGGTGCCGCTGCCGGTGGTGGACCTGCGCGCGCTGCCCGAGCCGGACCGCCGGGAGGCGGCCGGGCGGGAAACCGTGGCGCACGCCGCCGTCCGCTTCGACCTGACCGCCGGCCCCCTGCTCGCGGCCCGGCTGCTCGCCCTCGCCGACGACGAGCACCTGCTGCTGGTCACCGTCCACCACATCGTCTTCGACGCCTGGTCGGTCGGGCTGTTCCGGGACGAGCTGGTCCGCTGGTACGGCGAGTTCGCCGGCGGCGAACCGGCCCGGGTGCCGGCGCTGCCGGTGCGGTTCGTCGACCACGTGGCCGCGCGGCGGCGGCCGGACGGGGAGGCGGCCCTCGCCGCCCACCTGGCGCACTGGCGGGAGCGGCTGGCCGACGCCCCGGCCCGCTCCACCCTGCCGCCGGACCGTCCCCGCCCGCCGGTGCAGACCCACCGGGGGCGCAGCCTGCCGTTCACCGTGGACGGCTCGACGCTCGCCGCCCTCGACGGGCTGGCCCGCCGGGCCGGCGCGACCGTCAACGCGGTCGCCCTGGCCGGGCTGGCCGCCCTGCTGCGCCAGGCCACCGGCCAGGACGACCTGCTGCTCGGCATGCCGGCGGCCGGCCGCTCCGGCACCGAACTGGAGGCGCTGATCGGCTGCTTCGCCAACATGCTGGTGCTGCGGGTCGACGCCACCGGCGACCCCACCGTGCGGGACCTGGTGCGCCGGGTGCACCGCACGGTCAGCGACGCGTACGCCCACCAGGAGGCGCCGTACGCGCGGGTGGTGGAGGAGGTGCGGCCGCCCCGGGACCCGAGCGTCAACCCGCTGTTCCAGGTGATGGCGACGATGACCGACGGTGACGCGGCCGACCGGCGGGCGGCGGGCGCGGTCTTCACCCCGTACGCGGCGGAGAACGGGCTCACCGACTTCGACCTGTTCGTCAGCCTCACCCGGCACGCCGACCGGATCGACGGCGCGGTCGACTTCAACGCCGACCTGTACCTGGACGAGACGGTGGCCGGCACGGTCGGCCGGCTGCCCGAGCTGCTGGCCGCGATGGCCGCCGCCCCGGACCGGCCGCTCTCCGAGCTGCCCGGGCTGCGCCGGCACCGGATCGCGCTGGCCGCCACCTTCACCGTCGACCCGCTGCGCGACCCGGTGCGTTTCTGGCTGGACGTCCTGCGCACGCCCGCCGACGTCGAGCTGGTCGGCTACGGCCAGCTGGTGGCGCACCTGCTCGCCGGTCCGGCCGCGGCCGCCACGGTCGGCCTGCTGCGCTGGGAGGACTGGCTGCGCCGGCAGGACGGGCCCGACGAGGCGGCGCTCGACGCGGCCATGGACGACCTGACCGCGGCGGTGCGGGCGTACCGGGCGCGCACCGCGGCACCGCTGCTGCTGGTGGTCTGCCCGGCCTCACCGGCCTTCGCCGACGCGCGGGCCCGGGCGCTCGCCGGCCGCCTCGACGACCGGCTGTCGGCGCTGGCCGCAGGCACCCCCGGCGTGCACGCGGTCTGGGCCGCCGACCAGGCCGGCCGGTACCCGGTCGGCGAGGTGTGCGACGTCCGCGCCGACGAGCTGGGCCACGTGCCGTACACCGCCGAGTACTTCGCCGCGCTCGGCACGGTGGTGGTCCGCGAACTGCGCCGGGCCGCCGGCCAGCCGCGCCGGCTGGTGCTGGCCGACGCCACTCGGCTGCCGGTGGACCGGATCGCCGGGGCGCTGGTCGGGCACGAGGTGCGGGCCTGCCCGCCCGGCGGGTACGCCGCCGCGCTCGCCGACACCGACCCGGCCCGGGCCGTGCTGCTCGACCCGGACCCGGCCACCGTCGCGCGGCTGCGCGCCGCGTACCCGCGGCTGCTGGCGCTGACCGTGCCGGCCGGGTGGGACGAGCTGCGGCGGTACCTGGCCCACGTCTGGCCGCTGGACCCGCCGCTACCCACGGTCGCCGCCGGCACCGGCGCTCCGGCGGCCGGGCGGGGCGGCGCGGGGGCCGGCGGTCCGGGCGCGGACGGTCCGGGTGCCGACGGTCCGGGGGCGGACGGTCCGGGGGCGGACGGTCCGGGTGCCGACGGTCCGGCTGCCGACGGTCGGGGTGCGGACGATCCGGGTGCCGGACGGGAGGCGGCTGACGGCCTGGTCACCCCGATCGGGGCGGAACGGGCGGCGTACCTGGCCACCGAGTTGGACAGCCCGGCCGCGGTGGCCGAGCGGTGCCGGCCGGCCGCCGCCGGCGAGCCGGCCGGCGCGGAGCTGGTCGCCCCGCGCACCCCCACCGAGCGGCGGCTGGCCGGGCTCTGGGCGGCCGCCCTCGGGGCCGAGCAGATCGGCGTCACCAGCGACTTCTTCGCCCTGGGCGGGCACTCGCTGCTCGCCACCCACCTGCTGTCCCAGGTGCAGGCCGAGTTCGGCCGGGAGGTGTCGCTCTACACCCTCTTCACCCACCCGACCGTGGCCCAGCTCGCCACCGTGCTCGACGGCGACGCGGCGCGGCCCGCCGAGCACGCGCCGATCACGGCGGCGCCACCCGGCACGCCCGCCGTGGCCTCCTCGGCGCAGGTCCGGCTCTGGGCCCTCGACCAGCTCGGCGACGACGTGGTCCGGCACAACACCACCGCCGCCGTCGAGCTGCGCGGCGACCTCGACGTCGACGCGCTGCGCCGGGCCCTGGCCGACGTGGTCGACCGGCACGAGGTGCTGCGGACCACCTTCCGGGACCGGGGCGGCGAGCCCGAGCCGGTGCGGCACGCGCACCTCGACCCCTGGCAGGAGCCCCTGGACCTGACCGCGCTGCCCGACGGCCGGCAGGCCCGGGCGCTGCGGCGCGCGGTCACCGCGCACGCCGCCCACCGCTACCACCTGGCCGCCGGCCCGCTGCTGCTCGCCCGGCTGGTCCGGCTCGCGCCGCAGCGGCACCAGCTGCTGCTCGGCATGCACCACATCGTCTGCGACAACACCTCGTGGAGCATCGTGCTGGCCGACCTCGCCGCCCGGTACGGCCACCACACCACCGGCGCCGGCGGCGAGCTGCCGCCGCTGCCCGTGCAGTTCACCGACTACGCCCGGCACCAGCGCGACTGGCTGGCCTCGACGGCCGTCGAGCCGCACCTGGCGTACTGGCGGGAGCGGCTGCGCGACGCGCCGCCGCTGCTGGCGCTGCCCACCGACCACCCCCGTGGCGAGGAACGCTCCGACGTGGCCGGTTACCGGTCGCAGCGGCTGCCCGCCGGGGTCGGCGCGGCGGTGCGCGAGCTGGCCCGCGCCGAGGGGGTCACCCCGTTCGCCGTGCTGCTGGCCGGCTTCGCCGCGCTGCTGCACGCCGAGAGCGGCCAGCCGGACCTGGTCCTCGGGGTGCCCACCGCCGGCCGGGACCGGGCCGAGCTGGCCGGCCTGGTCGGCTGCTTCGCCGACCTGCTGCCGCTACGGGTCGACGTGGCCGGCCGGCCCACCTTCCGGCAGCTCGTCGGGCGGGCGTACCGCAGCGCGCGGGAGGCGTACCGGCATCAGGGGGTGCCCTTCGCCACCGTGGTGGAGGCGCTGCGGCTGCCCCGGCAGACCGCGTACCACCCGCTGTTCCAGTGCGTGCTCAACGTCATCGACGGCGCGGACGAGCTGCCCGAGTTCGCCGGCCTGGCCGCCGCCCCGGTGGACGTGCCGAGCGTCGGCGTCGACTTCGACCTGTTCCTCAGCCTCACCTGGCAGGACGGGGAGCTGCACGCCGACCTGGCGTACAGCGCCGACCTGTTCACGCCGGAGCGGATGGGCCGGCTGCTCGGCGCGCTCGGCCGGGTGCTCGATGACGGGCTGCGCCGCCCCGACGCCCCGATCGCCGGCCCGGCCGCCGCCGCGCCGACCCGTTCGGCGGCCCGCCCGGCGCCCCGGCTGGTGGTGGGCGGCACCGTCGAGGCGGCCGAGCTGGCCCCGACCGTACGGTTCTGGTCCGAGCTGCTCGGCGTGCCGTACGCCGTGCGGCCGCTGCCCGCCGGGGCGCTGCTGCGGCTGCTGCGCGACCCGGCGGCCGGCCTGGCCGGCGCGGCCACCGACCGCAACGCGCTGCTGCTGCGCTGGGAGGACCGGATTCCCGGCGGGCCGCTGGGCGCGGCGGTGCGCGCGCTGCGCGCCTACCGGGCCGAGCTGGTGTCCGCCCTGGCCGCCTACCGGGGCTGGTCGGCGGCGCCGCTGACGCTGCTGGTCTGCCCGGCCACACCCCGGTACGCCGGTGCGCCGTGGGCCGGCGTGCTCGCCGACCTCACCGCCGGGCTGCGGGCGGGCTGCCCGGCGTCCGGGGTGGACGTGGTCCCGGTTCCGGCCTGGGCGCACCGCTACCGCGTGCCGGAGCCGTCCGGTGCGGACGGGTGCTCGCCGGAGCTGTCGGCGGTGCTCGGCACCCTGCTGGTGCGGCGGGCGCTGCGGCACCCGGCGGTCGATCGGCTGGTCGTACCGGCCGGGCCGGCGCCGCGGCAGGCGGAGCTGGCCGCCGTGCTCGCGGCGCAGGCCCGGGCCGGGCGCCGGGTCCTGCTCACCACCGCGCCGCAGGCCCCCGAGCTGGCCGCCCTGGTCGCCGCCGGGCTGGTCGGCGCCGACCCGGCACCGACCGCCGCGCCGGGCACCCTGCTGCTGCACCCGGCGTCCGAGCCGGTCCCGGCGGGCCCGCTCGCGGTGCCGTTCGACCCGGAGGACGGGCCGGCGGCCGTGCTGCGCGGGCTCTGGCTGCTGGACCGCCCGCCCGGTGAACCAGCAGCCCCTGGCAGGTCGGCCCGCGCGAACTCGCCGGCCGGCGACGGCACACCGGTCGACCCGGGCCTGCTCGCCGAGGTGGCCGTCGAGCTGGCCGACGCCGCCGCGATCCGGGCCGCGGTGGCCGACGGTTACCGGCGGCGCGCCGAGCGGGCCGCCGCCGCGCCGCGCACCGAGCGGGAACGGCAGCTCGTGGCGATCTGGTCCGACCTGCTGCGCGCCGGCGGGCTGGGCATCCACGACGACTTCTTCGCCGCCGGTGGCGACTCGCTGCTGGCCATGCAGCTGGTGGCCCGCTGCGCCGAGGCCGGCATCACCGTCACCCCGCGTCAGCTCGTGCGGCATCCCACGGTCGCCGAGCTGGCCGCGAGCCTCGGCGCGGCGACCACCGTCGACGCCGAGCTGGCCGCGAGCCTCGGCGCGGCGACCACCGTCGACGCCGAGCAGGGCGAGGTGACCGGCGCGGCACCGCTGACCGGGGCGCAGCGCTGGTTCACCGACCTGATCGCGCCCACCATGGGCCGGCCGGCGCTGTTCAATCACCCCTACTACCTGCGGCTCGCCCGCCCGCTCCCCGCCGACCTGCTCCGCGAAGCGGTCCGCCGGCTGGTGGCCCAGCACGACGCGCTGCGGCTGCGGCTGACCCGGCAGGCCGACGGGAGCTGGCGGCAGCACCACGCCGACCCCGCCGACGCGGTGCCGTTCACCAGCCACGACCTCACCGGGCTGCCGCTGGCGGAACGGGAGGCGGCGGCCGAGGCCCGGTGCGCCGCCGAGCAGACCGGGCTGGACCTGACCGCCGGTCCGCTGGCCCGGGTGGCGCACCTGCGGCTCGGCCCTGAGCTGCCCGACCGGTTGCTGATCGTGGCTCACCACCTGGTCGTCGACGCGGTCTCCCGGGGGCTGCTCCTGGCCGACCTGGAGACCCTCTGCGGCCAACTCGAACGCGGGGAGGCGCCGGTGCTGCCGGCCAAGACCACCTCCTACCGGGCCTGGGCGCAACGGCTGGCCGGGTACGCCGGCTCGGCGCGGCTGCGTGAGCAGCTGCCGTTCTGGCTGGCCCAGACCGGGGACGCCGGCCTGGCCGGGCTCGCCGACGTCCCGGACGACGGGCCGTACCGCCTCGGCGAGCTGGGGCTGGCCTCGGTCACCCTCGACGCGGCGGCCACCCGTGGGCTGCACGCCGCCGCCCGGCGGCTGCGCACCGGCGTGCGGGACCTGCTGGTGTGGGCGGTGGCGGGCACCGTGGGGGCGCGCACCGGCGGCCCGGTCACCGTGGCCACCACCGGCCACGGCCGGGAGCCGCTCTTCGACGACGTCGACACCACCCGCACCGCCGGCTGGTTCCAGGTGCTCTACCCGCTGCGGCTGGAGCTGCCCGCCGCCGGGCCGGCGACCCGCTCGCTGCGCGCGGTGATCCGCCAGCTCGGCCGGGTGCCGGACAACGGCATCGGGTACGGGCTGCTGCGGCACCTCTGCCCCGACGAGCGGGTACGCGGGCAGCTGGCGGCGATCCGGCCCCCGGCCATCGCGGTCAACTACATGGGCGGCTTCGGCTTCGACGACGTGTCCCCCGGCAGCCAGCTCCTCGACGTCTGCCCGGCGCCGTTCGGGCCGACCGAGGACCCCGACGGTCACTGGCCGTTCCCGTTCGACGTCACCGGCGCGCTCACCGGCGACGGGTTGCGCCTCGACCTCAGCTACGCCACCCCGGCCTTCCGGCCGGAAACCGCAGATGACCTGCTCGACGGCATCCGGACCAGCCTGCTGCGCCTGGTCGGGGACCACGGGCAACCGCCACGTCAGTAGGAGGACTCCCCATGGCGTTCCGACGCCCGTCCCGGTTCGCCGGGTTCACCACGATCTGGTTCGGCCAGTTGCTGTCGGCGCTGGGCACCCGGATGACGAACTTCGCCCTGAGCATCTGGGTGTGGGACGTCACCGGCCGGGCCTTCGACCTGACCCTGCTGATGGCGTTCGCGTTCGGCGCGACTGTCGTCTTCAGCCCGATCGCCGGCGCCCTGGTCGACCGGTGGAGCCGCCGGCTGACCGTGGTGCTCAGCGACATCGGTTCGGCCGTCACCACCGGCGCGCTGCTGCTGCTCTTCCTCACCGACTCGGTGCAGGTCTGGCACCTCTACCTGGTCAACCTGGTCACCGGCGCGTTCCTGGCGTTCCAGCTGCCGGCGTACCAGGCGACCATCACGGTGATGATGGAGAAGGGCCAGTACCCGCGGGCCAACGCCATGATGTTCGCGGTCCGGACCATCCCGGTGATCTTCGCGCCCGGCTTCGCGGCGGCCCTGCTCGGAGTCCTCGACATCAAGGTCATCCTGCTGATCGACGCGCTCTCCTACGTGGTGGCCATCGGCGCGGTGCTGCTGGTCCAGCTGCCGCCGGTGCCCCGGGCCGCGCACGACGACGGCGGCTTCTGGTCCGACACCGTGCACGGCTTCCGCTACATCCTGGCCAGCCGGGCATTCACCGGGCTGGAGGCGATCATGTTCGCCATCAACGTGCTGGCCGCGGTCGGCTTCGCCCTGCTCGTGCCGCAGATCCTGGCCCGTACGGACAGCAGCACCAACGCGGTCGGCCTGGTGCAGACCATCGGCGCGGTCGGCGGCGTGGCGGGCGCCGCCCTGCTCGGGCTGCTGCCGAACACCCGGCACAAGATCCGCCGGATGCTGCTGGCCATCCTCGTGTTCAGCGTGCTGGGCCGGATCGTCTACGGCGTCGGTGACTCGATCATCGTCTGGTCGGTGGCGCTGCTCTTCCTGCACCTGTCCATCCCGTTCATCGACGGGTACGCCCAGTCGGTCTGGCAGGAGAAGGTCGAGCCGTCGGCTCAGGGCCGGGTCTTCGCGGCCCGGCAGTTCATCGAGGACCTGGCGTACCCGGGCGGCACCGCGCTGGCCGGCATCGCCGCGGACCGCTGGTTCGAGCCGATGATGCGCGAGGGCGGGCCGGGTGTGCCGCTCTTCGGCTGGCTGGTCGGCGACGGGCCGGGCGCCGGAATGGGACTGATCTTCGTCATCGTCGGCGTGCTCGGCATCGGCGTGGCGGCGGCGGGCTGGCTCTCGCCGAGCATCCGCCGGATGGAGGTCGACCTGCCCGACCACGACGAGCCCGAGCCCGGCCCGGCCCCGCTGCCCGCGCCGACCGGCACCGACGAGCTGACCGACGACCGCGCGGTGGTGGCGAAGTGAGGCTCGCCGAGGTGGTGGCCGGGGTGCTGGAGGTCGACCCGGCGGAGGTGACCGACGAGTCCGGGCCGGAGACCATCCCCACCTGGACCAGCCTGCGGCACCTGCAGCTGGTGGTCACCCTGGAGGAGGTCTACGGGCTCTCCTTCGCCTTCGAGGAGATCCGCGACGTGCGCAGCGTCGGCGCGTTGCGCGACGTGCTGCGGGCCAAGGGCACGGTGCCGGCATGAGCGAGCGTCAGCGAGCGAGTCATCGGTGCGGCGCGGTGCCTCGTACCGGTGCCGAGCGGCGCGAGGTGCCGGCATGAGTGCGGAGCTGTTCGCGCTGCGGTCGCGCTGGCAGGCCGTGTGCCGCACGGACCGGGCGCCGGTGCTGCGGATCGGTCTGCTGGCCAGCTACACGGTGGACCCGTTGGTGCCGTACCTGGGCCTGGCGCTGCACGACGCCGGGCTGCCGGCCACCGTCGACGTCGGACCGTTCAACCAGGTGGTCCAGCAGTGCCTGGCCGGGGACGGCTTCCCGGCCACCGTCCGCCCCGACGTGCTGCTGGTCGCGCAGCGGCTGGAGGAGGCCGGCCCGGCCGGCGCCGGCTGGGTCGAGGAGCTGCTGGCCGGTGCCGACGCGGCGGTCGCCGCCGCGCGCCGGCAGGGCGCCCTGCTGGTGTACGTGCTGCCGGCGATCCCCGAGGACCGCCCGTGTGGCTACGGCGACGCCGTCGACGCCGACGGGGTGACCGCCGCCGCCACCGCGGCCCGGGAACGGCTGCGCGACCGGCTGGCCGCCGACCCGGGGGTGCTGCTGGTCGACGCCGAGGAGGCGGTCCGGGCGGTGGGCGCCCGGCACGCGTACCACCCGGCGCTGTTCCGGTTCGCCAAGATCCCGTACACCGAGGAGGTGTTCGCGGCGCTCGGCGCGACCACGGCCGGGCTGGTGCGCCGCTGGTACGGTGCGGCCCCGCGGGCGCTGGTGCTCGACGGCGACGCGCTGGCCGACCCGGCCGCCCTGCTGCCGGTCCTGCGCGAGCTGCGGGCCGCCGGGCTGGCGGTGACGCTGCGGGCCGGCGGCCCGGGCTGGTGGTCGGCGGAGGGCTGCCCGGAGCTGCTGCCGGTGCTGGACGGCTGGGCCACCGACGCCCGGCCGCTGCCCGCGCAGCTCGCCGAGATCGCCGCCGAACTGGACCTCGCCCCGGCCCAACTCGTCCTGGTCACGGCCGCGCCGGACGCCGGCCCTGGCGTGCCGGGGGCGACGGTGCGGCTCGGGGCGGACCCGGCGGGCTGGGCGGACGCGCTGCGGGCCGCCCGGCTCACCGACCGGCTCCCCGACCGCCGCTGGACCGGCGGTGCCACCGTCGCCACGGCGGCCGCGTCGGCGGACCCGCCGGCCGGCCTCTCCCTCGACGACTTCGTGTCCAGCCTGGACGTCCGGGTGGCGTATCGGCCGGTCACCGCCGACGACGTGCCGCCGGTCGCCGAGCTGGTGGCCCGGGCGCACGACTTCGCGCTCTGCCCGGCCCCGCCGGCGGGGGTGCTCGCCGGACGGGCCGGCGACCTGCTCGCCGTCGAGGTCCGCGACCGGCTCGGCGACTACGGCACCGGCGGCCTGGTGGCGGTACGCCCGGACGGCGACCGCTGGACGGTGGACCTCTTCTCGCTCTCCTGCCCGGTGCTCGGCAAGGGCGTCGAGGCCGCGGTGCTGCGCGAGCTGGCCGACCGGGCGGCCGCCGCCGGCGCGGGCGAGGTGCGGGTGCGCTGGACCGACACCGGCCGCAACGGCACCGCCGCGCGGTTCCTGTCCAGCCTGGACGGGCTCGGCGGCACGCCCGTGCCGGTCCGGGCCGTCCGGGTCGACGCCGCCGGCCCGGTCGCCGCCGAGCCGGCCGGAGCGCTCGAGTGAGCGCCCGGGCGGACGCTCCGCCGGTCGCGCTCGGGGTGGCCGCGCTCGCCCACGTGCTCGGCGAGCCGGTCGACGTGGCGGTGGCCGCGCCGAGCTACACCACCGACCTGGACCGGGTGCGTTCCTGGGAGTACCGGACCTTCCACCGGGCCGCCGACGGGATCGGGGTGACCGACCTGGCGGTGGTGGCCGGCGGCACCGCGCTGGACCGGGCCGGGCTGGCCGCCGCCGACCTGGACCTGGTCGTGCTGGCCGTGCCCGACCTGGTGGAACACCTCTACTGGGACGCGGCCGCGCACACCCAGGCCCGGCTCGGCGCGCACGACGCCGAGGCGGTGCTGCTCAACCAGGCGTGCGGCGGCGGGGTGGCCGGCTTCGACACGGTGGCCGGCCGGTTCGCCACCCACCCCGGCTACCGGACCGCGCTGCTGATCGGCGCCAACCGGGTCTGCGAGCCGTACTGGAACCGGATGGAGATCAACACCAGCGTCTTCTCCGACGGTGCGGCCGCCGCCGTGCTGGTCCGCGACCACGACCGGTGCCGCTGGCTGGCCACCGAGACGATCAGCGACGGCCGGTACGCCGGGTTCATGCGGATGCCCGTCGGCGGGGCGGCCGCCCCGTTCGGCCCGGACGCCGGCACCCCGCGCGTCGGCGACCCGGCGGAACGGCTCAACGAGTTCTTCGCCGGCGACGTGCGGCGGATGTTCCGGTTCGTGGCCGCCATCCGGGACCGCAACCGGCGGGTGGTGGCCGCCGCGTGCGCCCGGGCCGGCGTCACCCCGGCCGAGGTACGCCGGTTCGTGCACTTCCACGACAACGCCCGGCAGTTCGCCGAGCTGGCCAAGGACCTCGGCGTCGAGCTGGACCGCACCAACGTGGACCTGGCCCTGGACCACGGCCACGTCGGCTGCGCCGACCAGCTCATCGGCCTGGAGCACCACCTCGAACACGGCGACCTGACCGCCGGTGACCTGGTGGCGCTGACCAGCACCGGCAGCGGCATGCACTGGGTCTGCACCCTGCTGCGGGTCTGACCCCCGCACGCCATCCCCACCGACGAACCGCCCCCGGCCCGGGGGGAGGAAGGACGACACGATGAGAGTCGAGGAGGCGCTCCTCCGGATCCGCCGGCTGCGCCGCCCGGACGCGGCCCCCGACCCGGAGCTGGCAGCCGCGCTGGTCCACCTGGACGACGCGCCGGTGACCACCCTCGCCACGGCCGGGCGGCTGCTGGCCGACGTGCCGGCGGAGAAGCTGGCCACCCCGGACGTCCCGCTGCGTCCGCTGCGGGTCGCGGTCACCGGCACCTTCACCCCCGGCACCGTCGAGCCGCTGCTGCGGCTGGCGCTGCTGCGCATCGGGATCGCCCCGCAGCTGCACGTCTCCGGCTTCGACCAGCTCCTGCTCGACCTCAGCGATCCGCGTTCCGCGCTGGCCGGGTTCCGCCCCGACGTGACGCTCTGCCTGCTGCACGACGGGTGGTTCCTGCCCGCCGAGTGGGACCCGGGCGACCTGGCCGGCCTGCGGGACACCCTGGCCGACCGGGCCGACGTGCTGGCCGCGGCGGTCGCCGGCCACAGCGCCCGCAGTGACGGGGCGCTGCTGCTGCACACCGTGCCGCTGTCCCCGGTGGAGCACCGCAGCCTGGTCAGCTTCCGCGGCCGGGCCGAGTTGGGCCGGATCTGGCGGGAGCTGAACGGGCGGCTGCTGGAGCTGGGCGAGCGGGACGGGGCGTACACGCTGGACCTGGAGACGGTGCTGGTGGACCACGACGGGCCGGTCCGCGACGAGCGCCTCTACCGGTACGCCAGCATGGCCTGGACGCCCGGGGTGGAGCGCCGGTACGCCCACGAGGCGGCCACCTTCTGCCGCGCGGTGCTCGGCAGGGCGGCCAAGGTGCTCGCCCTGGACCTGGACAACACCCTCTGGGCCGGGGTGCTCGGCGACGACGGGCTGGCCGGCATCGCCCTCGGCACCGACTATCCGGGCAACTGCCACCGGGACGTGCAGCGCCGGGCGCTGGCGCTGCGCCGGCAGGGCGTGCTGCTCACCGTGTGCAGCAAGAACGACCCCGACGTGGTGGCCGAGGCGTTCGACCAGCATCCCGACCTGCTGCTGCGCGCCGACGACTTCGTGGCGCAGGCGGTGAACTGGGGTCGCAAGGACGAGAACCTGCGCCAGCTCGCCGGCACGCTGAACCTGGGGCTGGAGAGCGTGGTCTTCGCCGACGACAGCCCGTTCGAGTGCGAGCTGGTCCGGCGGGAGCTGCCCACCGTACGGGTGGTGGAGCTGGCCGGCGACCCGGCCGGCTTCTCCCGCCGGCTGCTCGACGAGGGGCACTTCACCGTGCTGGCCACCGGCGCCACCGACCGGGAGCGCACGGCGCTGTACCGGGCCCGGGCCGGCCGGCAGCGCTTCGCCGCCGCCTTCGCCTCCGCCGAGGACTACCTGCACGAGTTGAAGTTGCGGGTGGTGGTGCGCCCGGTGGACGAGCTGAGCCTGCCCCGGCTGGCCCAGCTGGGGCTGCGGACCAACCAGTTCACCATGACCGACCGGGCACACACCGAGGCGCAGACCCGGCAGCGCGCCGTCGACCCGGGCCACCTGGTGCTCACCGTCGAGGTGGCCGACCGGTTCGGTGACGAGGGTCTGGTCGGCGGGGTGTGGCTGGACCGCGGCGACCCGGACCGCTGGGTGGTGGAGAACTTCGTGCTCAGCTGCCGGGTGTTCGCCCGCGGGATCGAGCAGGCGGTGCTGCACCGGGTCGCCGAGCTGGCCCGGGACGCGGGCGCCACCGGGTTGGAGGCGCTGTTCCGGCCGACCGCCCGCAACAAGCCCGGCGGCGCGGTCTGGCCGGCCGCCGGGTTCACCGTCGCCGCCGAGGCGGACGGCGCCACCCGGTACGCGCTGCCGCTGCACCCGCCGCCCCGGCTGCTGCCGGCGTGGATCGCCCTGGAGGAGAAGGGAGACGTTCGTGCCTGAGCTGTTCGCCACCGTCGCGGACCTCGTCGCGCAGGTCGCCGACGTACCGGCCGGGCAGGTCACGCCCGAGGTGCGCTTCGACGCGCTGGCCAACTGGACCAGCCTGGAGGCGTTGCGGCTGCTCACCGTGCTCGAGGACGACCTCGACGTCCGGCTGGACCTGCGCGAGTACCTGGCGGTGACCGACGTGGCCGGGCTGGTCGCGCTCGTCGCCGCCGCACCCGACGGGGTGTCCCGGTGACCGCCGCGGTGACCGCCGCCCCGCCGGCCCCGTCCCGCCTCGCCGACGACGACCTGGACCTGCTGCTGCTCATCCGGCACTTCGAGCTGGCGCTGCTGGACATGTTCGGCCGGGGTGAGCTGCACGGCACCACGCACACCTGCCTCGGGCAGGAGTACGTCCCGGTGGCGCTGCGCCCGCTGCTCGCCGACGGCGACCACGTGTTCAGCAACCACCGCGGACACGGGCACTACCTGGCCCGGTTCGGCGACCCGCACGGCCTGCTCGCGGAGGTGATGGGCCGGCAGGGCGCGGTCTGCCGCGGGGTCGGCGGCAGCCAGCACATCCTGCGCGACCGCTACCTGTCCACCGGGGTGCAGGGCGAGAGCGTCCCGGTGGCCGCCGGGGTGGCGCTGCACCTCCGGCGGGCCGAGCCGGGGCACCTGGCGCTGGTCCACCTCGGCGACGGCACCTGGGGCGAGGGCGCGGTCTACGAGGGGTTGAACATGGCCGCGCTGTGGCGGCTGCCGCTGCTGCTGGTGGTGGAGCACAACGGCATCGCCCAGTCCACCCCGACCAGCGCCCAGCTCGCCGGCGACCTGGCCGGTCGGGCCCGCGCCTTCGGCGTGGCGCACACCCTGGTCACCTCGACCGACACCAACACGGTCCGGGCCGCGCTGGCCCCGGTGCTGCGCCGGGTCCGCGAGCGGGGCACGCCCGCGGTGGTGGAGCTGCGCACCCACCGGGTCGGGCCGCACAGCAAGGGCGACGACACCCGCCGCCCGGAGGAGATCGGGTACGCCCGCGCGCAGGACTGGTACGCCCGGTACGCGCGGGCGTACCCGGAGCAGTTCGCCGCGCACGACGAGCGGCAGCGGCGGCACGTCGCCGAGGTGGTCCGGGAGGTCGCCGGGCGGCCGGCGAGCCGGTGGGAGGAGGCCGGGCGTGGCTGAGCGGGTGGTGGAGAACCTCAACCAGGCGCTGCACGCGCTGCTGGCCGACGACCCCGGGCTGTACCTGCTCGGTGAGGACCTGGTCGACCCGTACGGCGGGGCGTTCAAGGTGACCCGGGGGCTGTCCACCCGCTGGCCGGAGCGGGTGCTGTCCACCCCGCTGAGCGAGGGCGGCATCGTCGGGGTGGCCGGCGGGCTGGCGCTGGCCGGGCAGCGCGCCATCGTCGAGATCATGTTCAGCGACTTCGTGGCGCTGGCCTTCGACCAGATCCTCAACTTCGCCAGCAAGTCCACCGCCATGTACGGGCGTGCGGTGCCGATGCGGCTGGTGGTGCGCTGCCCCACCGGCGGCAACCGCGGCTACGGGCCGACGCACAGCCAGAGCCTGCAGAAACACTTCGTCGGCATCCCGGGGCTCACCCTGTGCGAGATGTCGCCGTTCCACGACAACCGGGCGGTGCTCGCCGGGCTGCTCGGCTCGGGGCGGCCGGGGCTGTTCTTCGAGGACAAGGTCCTCTACACCAACCGGATGTACGCCGACGGCGTGGTCGACGAGCTGTTCCGCTACGACCTGGTCGGCGCGGACGGCGACGTGGCCCGGGTCTGGGTGGACGACCCCGAGCAGTGCGACTGCGTCCTGGTGGTGCCCGGCGGGCTGGCCGTCCGGGCCGTCGCGGTGGCCCGGGAGCTACTGCTGCGCGACGACATCGTCTGCCAGGTGCTGGTGCCGTCCCGGCTCTGGCCGCTGGACGTCGACGGGCTGCTGCCGGCGGTCGCCCGGGCCGGCCGGATGGTGGTGGCCGAGGAGAGCACGGCCGGCGGCACCTGGGGCGCCGAGCTGGCCCAGGCGGTGCACACCCGGCGGTGGAAGGCGCTGCGGGCGCCGGTGCGGCTGGTGCACTCCGCCGACCAGGTCATCCCGACCGCCGCGCACCTGGAACGCACCGTGCTGGTGCAGGACGCGGACATCCACCGGGCCGTGAAGGAGGTGGTCACCGGTGCGTGACCTGATCGTGCCGAAACTCAACAACAACGACACGTCGTACGTGCTGACCGACTGGCTGGTCGACGACGGCGGAAAGGTCGCCGCCGGTGACCCGGTCGCCGAGGTGGAGACCTCCAAGGCCGCCGAGGAACTGGCCTGCGAGCACGGCGGGGTGCTGCACCGGCTGGTCGCGGTCCAGCAGGAGTGCGCCCCCGGGCAGGTCATCGGGCACGTCTTCGACGACGAGGAGGCCCGGCAGCGCTGGCTGGCCCGGGCCACCCCCGCCGCGCCGGCCACCCCCGCCGCGCCGGCCGCCGCCGACGGCGACGGTGGGTCCGGGCCGGTGCTCACCGACTCGGCCCGGGATCTCGCGGCCGCGCACGGCGTCACCGACGCGGAGCTGCGGGCGCTGGGCCGGTCCGTGCTGCGCCGCACCGACGTGGAACGGCTGCTGGCCGACCGGGCGACCACCCCGGAGCCGGCCGTGGTGGTGGCCGCGGCGGCACTCGCCGCCGGCGACGCGCCGCGGCCGGACGACCCCCGGCCGGTGCACCCGCTGCCCCGCTCGCAGCGGGCGGTCGCCGCGGTGGTCACCGAGTCCCACCGCGAGGTGCCGGCCGCGCTCGCCGTAATCAAGGTGCGGGTGGACGCGGCCCTGGCGGTGGCCCGCCGGCTCACCCGCGCCACCCGCACCCTCGTGGGGCTGCCGGAGCTGCTGGTCAAGGCGGTCGGCGGGCTGCGCGAGGAGCATCCGTTGCTGTTCGCCTCCCCCGCCGACGGCAACACGGTACGGCTGGCCGAGGCGGCCCACGTCGGGGTCACCATCGACGTCGGCACCGGGCTGTTCATCCCGGTGATCCGCGACGTCGAGGAGCTGACCTGCGCGGAGGTCGCCGAGACGCTGATGGACCTCCGCACCCGGGCCGGCGCGGAGGGCTTCCGGGCCGGCGAGCTGACCGGCGGGACGATCGTGGTGTCGCTGCACACCGACCCGGACGTGGTGCTCGCCGGGCCGATCGTCTTTCCCGGGCAGACCTGCGTGGTGGCGCTCGGCGGCACCCAGGACGAGCTGGCCTTCGACGCCGCCGGTCAGGTGGTCGCCCGCCGGTACGTCAACGTCAGCGCGGCCTACGACCACCGGGTGGTCAACGGCCGGGAGGCGGTCGCCTTCCTCCAGGCGGTGAAGGCGGCGCTGGAGGCACCGGACCGGCTCGCCGGGGAGTGAACCGGGGTCACCGCTGCCGGCGTCCGCGGCGGACGATGCGGACGCCGGCGGCGACCACCCCGATGATGAGTACGGCGCTGAGCAACTGGAGGCCCGGCGAGTCGTCGGCCTCCCCGTAGACGAAGCCGGCGGCGCCGAGCGCCACGGCGAGCAGACCGACGGCGGCGAGGACGTACGTCATGGGGTCTCCTTCTCCGGGTGGTGCCCGTCGTCGACCCACTCGAGCAGGTCCCCGGGCTGGCAGTCGAGCACCCGGCAGATGGCCTCCAGGGTGCTGAACCGGACGGCCTTGGCCCGACCGTTCTTGAGCACCGCGACGTTGGCGGGGGTGAGCCCGACCCGCTCGGCGAACTCGCCGACACTCATCTTGCGTTTGGCCAGCTCGACGTCGATGCGGACGACGATGGGCATCAGATCACCGCCTCCATGTCGGTGCGCAGCGTGGTGGCCTGGCGCAGCAGCGCCCGCATCACCACCATCAGCAGGCCCAGCACGGCGACCCCGACGACCAGCAGGAACAGCAGCAGTGGCAGTCCCGGGTCGTGGGCATGGAACCCGACGTAGAGGAAGACGCCCACCAGCACCACCCACGCGGCGGCGACGGCCCAGACGATCGCGTCGACCCAGACCAGGGCGGCGTCGCTGAAGATGCGGTCGTTCTTGACCATGGTGAGCAGTCGCCAGGTGGCCACGATCACCACCTGCACGCAGAGCACCCAGAACACCGACACGGCGGTCGCCGGCCAGCGCAGGTAAGCCATGTCCGGGTCCTCCTTCGCCATGTGCGCGAACTGCCCGGGCAGCGAGAGGGTCTGGAACACGACCAGCACCCCGAAGAGCAGGACGAGGAAGATTCTGAGCGGGGCTACCGCTCGACGCTCGATAAACACATACCGACTATCGCGAGCTTCCTATCGATTGTCAATCGGTACGGCGGAAGCCAGACGGCCCAGCGACGGCCCGGAGCCCTCATCGCCGGCATGCCACCGGGCATGTCACTCCCACAGGTCGGCATCCTCGTTGCCGGACGGGTCGGTCTCCTCCAGAGATTCATGGAGCCCTCCGATCTCGCGGCCCGTCGGGTTGCACTCCGCGTCCGTCTCGATCAGGTGCCAGCCGGGGTCGCTCTCGCGCGCGTTCGGGTCCCCGCCCTCGTCAAGAACGCCAACTGCGGCGACGATCGCCTCGTACGCTCCAGCTCGTGCGACCAGCAGCACATCGTGGGGATCCGCGCCTGCGTCAATCAGCCGCTGGGCGGCCGCAATGTCGCTCAGGGCGCTGGCATCCATCCAGGGAGATATCGCCTCCCGCCACAGAGCGCGCAGAACCATGAACCGAGCCAGCTGCGGAATGTTCTCGCTGATCTCCGACCTAGCCCATTCCTCCGGGTCTTGGGCTCCAAGCTGCTTGAACCTCGTTGCGAGTGATACAGCAGAATCCCGGACATCGGGCGGCAGAGTTGCCAGCCACTCGCCCCAGGTAGGCCAGGAAATCACCACGTGATCATGCCGTGGCCTCGTCGGCTAGCCAGCCCCAGCGCTCGGTGTGGCGCCTCTAGTTGCCAAGGGGAGATGACGTGCCGGAAACCGACCGCGTCGGTGTGAACTCTCGGCGAGCAGGTCGGAACGGGGTTGATGCGAGGTCAAACGGCCTGCTGCCGGCCTTCTCGGCCTGGTTGGGCTGGCACGGTTGCCGCGCTTCGCTGCTGTGCTGCTGGCATCACACCAGGCGCTGGATGCGGACCTTCGGGTGCTCGTTCCTGAGGTGGCCCTGCTTGTGCTGGCGGACCTGTTCGTCCCAGACCTCCTGGTCGTAGTCCGGGTCCGGTGGGATCCACTTGTGGGAGCCGTCGCCGTAGTGAAACTTCTCGTCACCTGGCCGGAGGATGCTCACCGGGTCCAGCCGAGGAAGCGCCGATGCAGCGTGCCGGCGGGCGCCCAGGTCAGGTCGGCGGTAGCGCGGACAAGCTGCGCCCCCATGTAGAGGGAGAGAGACACCGGGGCGTCCTCGAACTCTGCTCGCAGTTCCCGGCGTCGGGTCACGCACGGCCACGGTGCGCCACAGCCACCGCAACTCCAGATCGGCAGCACCGGCCCGTGGGCGGTCACTCGTCACGTCCCACGAGCGGATCGCGGTCGAGGTCGAGCGGCTCACCGTCCGCCGTCGGGTGGTGCTCCGTGCCTCGCGCCTCATCCAGGAGCCGCTGCCGCGCCGCTTCCCGCTCCGCGGCTTGGACGCGCTGCCCGACGCCTGGCAGAGGCCGCGTCGACGGGAGGCACCGGCCGGTGATCCATCCCAGAAGTCCGACAGTCACCGTCACGTCCGGCTCCTCCCTGTGGGGGAGCGCAGGTCACCGGCCGATGTGCCGTGTCCGCGCTCCGATGCAGTGAGGACCAGAGTCGCGCCACAAACGTCGTCGATCCAGACGGTGACCGTCCGCTAACCAGTTGTGCTGTCCGCTGATGGCCGGCGTCGGGGGGCGTACTCGGCGCACAGTTCACGTAAGGCCGCCGCCTCCGGCACCCCGGCCTGCTCGACCTTCGCCAGCAGCTCCGTCGCTCGCCACCAGTTCGACGGCACCACCCGCCCGGACACGACAGCCTCCGACCCGAGAGCGACCGCCTCGTCCGGCTGCCCGGAGGCAACCAGAGCAAGACCGAGGTCGAGACGGGCCGACGCAGAGCGGCGAGGCCGTGCACCTCCATCGCCGTCGGGGTCCAGGTCGGCCAGCACCGCCCTCGCCACCTGCTCGGCGCCCGGGTCACCCGCCCACGACAGGGTCGTGGCCGTGTACGCGGCAGCCTTGGCCGGGTCGTAGCGATAGTGGTGCTCGGCACGCTCCGGAACCGGCAGGTTGGCCGTCAGCCTCTCCACGCGGTCCAACGCTCGTCTGGTCTCACCCACGTCACCCATCCGCGCCCAGGCGCGCGCCTCCTGAGCAGTTGCCTGGATATAGGCGGAGCTGCCTTGCGGGGCGATCCGTTGGGCCTGTCGGGAAAGGTCGAGCGCTGCCCGGTAGTCGCCCTGGGTCAGCACGTCCCAGGCACGGGTCTCCAGGCACCATCCCCGGATCTCCGCATGCTCCGCGTGCTCGGCGAGGTCATGAGCAGCCCGCAGATGGGCAGCAGCCGCAGCCCGCTGTCTCAGGTCAATGTGCACGGTGGCCCGCAGCACCGCGAGCCACCCGCCGGCGACCAGCAGCCGGCGTTGCTGCGCAAGCGTGACGCGCCCATCCAGCAGCCGGCCCACATATGCCAGATGCCGCCGCACCAGCGGCAGGAGATCAGCCGGGGCCGTCGTCGGATAGGCGCTGGCCAGATCATCCACGCCCCGCTCGATACGGTCGAGCACATCCTTACCGACGTCGCTGGCCATGACCCTCGCGCGCAGCTCGCCGGCCTCAGCAGCATGGTCGATCGGCGCATCGACCATGCCGGCGAGCACGCCTCCGGCATCGAGAACCCGATCCAGGTGGCGCGCGGTATCGGCGGTCGGAGCCTTAACCCCCGTCTCCAGCTCGTGCAAGTGACTCTTGCTCCGATGGGTGAGCTGCCCGAGCGCCCGAAGCGACAGACCCCGTCGCTCCCGAAACCCACGCAGAGCTAGGCCGAAGCGCAGGTCGACGAATGAAGCCATACGCCGCTCCAAGCTGAAGGATCCGAGCGGACTCACCCGACCGCGACACAACTAGACACCGACGTCGACGGTACCCCTGTTAGCCAGCGAGCCGATGACCCCTCGCTTGTAAGTTCTGGGCGCTCCGTCCGGCCGGGTCCGTCCGTGTCCCCTGCCTCGGGCAACCGTCCGGCACCGGTCGGGAGAGGGCGGCTCCGTCCGCGCCGGTTGCTGTCATCGTTGCTGTGGGCAGCCGCACGCTGGCCCATCGGTCAGGTGGTCGTGTGGACACCGCTGGCATCGTCGAACCATAACGGAGCGGTGTAGAGGTCAGCGACTTCGGCTGCCGGCACCTTGGCCACCACGATGCCGAGGCGCCGTGCGTTGTTCGGTGTCCGCCAGTCGATCACCATCTGATCCTGCTCATCAGCGTCATGCCTCGACCAACACGTTGAAGAGAAGTTGCCCGTCCTCCTCGCTGTACGCGTCAGCCGCCAGCTCCATGACGCCACCAGACCGCAGGGTCACGATCCACCGACTGGGGATTCCCGCAGCGAACTCCACGGCAGCAGACACTAACTGTCTCCGGCGTACAGGTCGACTCGTCCGTCGCCCCCTGGTCAGCTGCCGACACATGGCCGGCCGGGTCCAGCGTGATGCCGTGGCAAGACAGCCGAACGTATGGATCTCGGCGCGACTGGACGCGATCCAACGCATCAGGGATGAACGGCAAGCCCGGCGATGGCTAACAGATCCTCCGCGGACATGTCCAGCGCCTCGGCCAGTTCCGCGACCAGAATCCGGTGTGGATTCCAACCGCCGCTGCGCACCATGCTGATCGTCGACATCGACCTGCCGCACCGTACGGCCATCTCCCGGACCGAGATCCCGCGCAGGTCCATCAGCGTGCCGAGCACCGAACCGAAAGGGTGCCGCTCCGGCACGCCCGCCGCGGCGGATGCCGGTCCGATGACGACGTCGCCCACCTTCGCCTGGAACCGGATCAGCAGGTCGTCGCTGAACCGGACCCGGGCGGACAACGGCACCGTGTCCCCGGCGCCGCGGCTGACCGTGCCAGGCACCGTCACCTCGGTGAACGTCGAAACGGCACGCGGTTCGTCCCGAGCGATCTCACACGGATGGGCGGGCTCGACCCGGGTCACCCGCCAGGCGCGGTCCCACCAGGGCCACTCGTCAAGCAGCTCGTTGAACCACGTCGGCAGGACCCCGAGATCCACCGGCGTCGGCGGCACCGGATGCACAATTCCTGGCCAGTACGTCAACGCCTCGATCACCGCGGGACTCAGCGCACGGTATGCCGGACTCACCGCCAGAGCGTAGCCATCGGTGGAGCGGCGGATCCACAGCGGAAGCCGAACAGCGGGTCCGCCATCGCTGTATGTAGCGCCCTGTCTGCGGCATGAGCGTGACTCGCGCTGGCGCTCGCGGTGGTGGTCAGGGCGAGGCGGCAGTGGCGATGATGCACATCGTCGCGGCGGGGATTCGGCACCTGCAAGATCATGTGCTCTGGGTTCGGTCGTGGCACATCGGCCAGGAGAGAGCGCCTGATCGTGGCTGGGTCGATGTCGACCGGAGTTGTCGCATCCGGGCCGCGTTGGGCGTAGCTACGGTGAGAGGCGGTCCACGAAGGCCCTGTCGCGACCACAGGAGTTGCCACCGATGACACATTCGCAGACCAAGGTCCACCGCATGTTCGAGCTCGTCGAGCCGATTGCCACCGTCACCTTCTCCGAGATGCCGAACGAGGCGTTCCTGGCCATCGGCATGCGCAACTACTGGGACGGATACTTCGCGGGCCGGGCCGCACCGCTGGGGCTGGCGCCGGCCGAGGTGGTGCACGCGGTCTTCTACAACTTCGCCGACGGCGAGGTGGCGCGCCACATCCCGTGGGTCTGGGGGAAGACCACCCCGCAGGAGGCGATCGCGGTGCGCGAGCGGGGCAGCGCCGCCGCGCTGCGGCAGAGGATCGGGCAGCTCGCCGACTCCCCCGATCTGGTGCGGGTCGCCGACCTCGCCACCCGGGCAGCGGTCAGCGCGCCGACCGAGGGCCGCGCGCTGTACGCCGGGCTCCGGGCGCTCGACGTGCCCACGGAACCGGTGGCCAGGCTCTGGCACGCGGCGACCCTGCTGCGGGAGCACCGCGGGGACGGCCACAACGCGGCCCTCCTGGCTCACGGCATCGGCGGCACCGAGGCCCACGTCCTGCTCGCTCTCTCCCTCGGCATGCGGGCGGAGGAGTTCGGCCGGATCCACCACCTGCCCAAGGCGCAGCTGACCGCTGTCATCGAGAGGCTGCGCGGTCGCGGCCTCGTGAGCGCCGCCGGCGGGTTCACCGACGCCGGCCGGGAGACCAAGGAGCGGATCGAGACCCTCACCGACGAGCTGGCGGCGCCGGCGTACGACGTGCTCACCGCCGAGGAGCTCGACGAGCTGGTCGCGGGGCTCGAGCCGATCGCCGCCGCGGTAAAGGCCGTCGACGACTGAGCGGGTGCATCAGGCGCTTGCAAGGGATCAGCAGCTCCGTGCGGTAGTCGGTCGCCAGCGCGACGGCGCGATTCTGCCGTTCGGCCTTCTCCTCGTCGGTGCGAGTCCGATTCGGTGAAGGGGACCGGTCCGAATTCGATCGACAGGTTGGTCGAGCCGGCCGTACCGTCGCGCGATGCGCCCCGGGGAGATCGTCGTAACGGTCCAGCAGGTCCGCGCCCTGATCGATGACCAGTTCCCCGCCTGGTCGGACCTGCCGATCGTGCCGCAGCCGTTGACCGGCACCGACAACGCGCTGTTCCGGCTGGGCGCCGACCTGACCGCACGGCTGCCCCGGGCGCCGTGGGCGGTCGACCAGGTGGCGACCGACGCGACCTGGCTCCCCCGGCTGGCGCCGCACCTGCCGGTGCCGGTGCCGGTGCCCGTCGCGGTCGGCCAGCCGGCCGGGGACTACCCGTGGCCGTGGACGGTCGTCCCGTGGCTGGACGGACGCAACCCGGAAGCCGGCCAGGACCACGCGGACCTGGCCGTCGACCTCGCCGGCTTCGTCCGCGCGATGATCGCGATCGAGCCGATGGACGGGCCGGTCAAGGAGGGCATCGTGCGTGGCGTGCCGCTGGCGCGGCGGGACGAGCTGACCCGCCGGTCGATCGCCGCGCTGGGCGACCGCATCGACGGGCGCGCGGTCACCGCGGCCTGGGACGAGGCGATGGCGGCCGACGAGTGGCCCGGGCCGCCGGTCTGGCTGCACGCTGACCTGCTGGCCGGCAACCTGCTGGTCGACCGGGGCCGACTCGTCGGCGTGATCGACTTCGGCGGGTTGGGCCGCGGCGATCCGGCGGTCGAGGTGCGGCCGGGCTGGAACCTGTTCGACGCCCGCGCGCGGGCCGCCTACCGGGAGGCGCTCGGCTTCGACGAGGCGACTTGGGTGCGCGGCTGGGGCTGGATGCTCTCGGGCTCGCTCTACTGGCTGGCCGACCTGTGGGACTCGATCAGCGCGGACGACCGCGACGACACGATCCGCTCCATCGGGTACATCGTGCGGCACCGCCACGACTGACCTTCGGTGTGAACTGTCGGCGGGCCGGTCGGATCAGGCTTGATGCGAGGTTAGAGGGCCTGGTGAGGCTGGTCTCGACCGGGTTCGGCTGGCACGGTTGCTGTACTTCGCTGCTGTGCTGCTGGCATGGGCTGGCCGGTTTCCCTGGTCCAGCCGAGGAAGCGGCGGTGCAGCACGCCGGCCGGCGTCCAGGGCATGTCCTCGGTGGCCTGGACGAGATAGCTTCCGAGGTAGAGGGCCAGCGACACTGGAGCGTCCGAGTACTCCGCCCGCAACTCCCGCTTCCGAGTCGGGCAGGGCCAGGGCAGGCCGCAGCCCCCGCAGCTCCAGATCGGCATGACCGGGCCGTGGGTGGTCACCGCGCACCCTCCAGGAACCGCGCGGTGATCGCCCGCGCCTGCCGACTCGTCGCCCATTTCACCTGCCAGCACGGGTACGGGGTCAGCCGCGCCCACCACGCTCGGCAGCCGACACACAGACCGTCGAGCCCTCGTACATGAACCGCGACGATCGCCTGTTCCTGCTCGCTGGTCACTGCTCACCCTCCGACGGCCAGTGGCCGCGATTGATCGGAATCCGATGCCGGGCGCGGCAGGGCAGGTCGGACCCACAGCGGCAGATGCGCCGCCAGAGCCGCCACGACCACACCGGCCGGTGCCTGCGGGCAAGAGTTAGCGCGGTGGCCGAAAGGTATTCGTCATACGAAACGCGCCGCACGGACCCTCCCTCGCTCACGAACGAGGGCGGCGTCCTGCCCCCGAAGCTGAGGGGGACGCGGCGACCAGGCGACACCCGCACCGCCCGCCGCATCCCGTGAGCAGGAAGCTACGGTGGGTCGCGGAGCGGAATGGGTAAGGTTCCTACCCCTGAATCACGAGAGCAGCCCGACCTTGACCGCGAGGTCACGCGCGTCGTCACGGGTGGAGCGTGGGCCGTCGAGCAGGTCCAAAGTGATCTGGCGGGCATACCCGTTGAAGCGGATCGTCTCCGGGGCCGACTCGTATGCCTGCCGCAGGGTCGTCACGGCCGCTACCTTGTCGTCCTTGCCGTAGTGCGCCCGAGCGACCTCGATGAGGTGGCGTGCCCGGCGCGGCCTCGATGGAATCGCCGCCGAATCATGTCGGCGTGCCTGCCGTACCGCCTCACCGGACTTCTGCAACTCGACCGCCACGGTCACCGCATGAGCGCCCATGATGACCCGGGAGAACGACGTTTGCGGCTGATAGAAGCGTTCCGGCAGACGCTGCGCCACCCGGTCCGCGCGATCCCAGTACCGCCAGGCCCGGCCTTCCTCGCCCGCACGAGCGGCGGTGTACGCGGCCTCGAAGTTGAGCGCACCCCACAACGCCAGCAGGTTCGTGCCCGCTTCGGCCACCTTCGGCTCCAGAGCCGACAGGACGTCGTGCGTTACCGCCATGGCGGTGTCCCAGTCCCCGGCGTCCCGATGCACCTGGCACAGGAACCATGCCGCGAGGGCCACCGCCTCCGGGTCACCGGAATCCTGCGCCGCCACCATCGCCCGGTCAGCTACCCGCCACAACAACTCGGCAGCCGGCTGGTACGCAAGGAACATCTGCGTCAACCCGAACGTCTCCGCCAACAGCGCCTGCGCCTGCCGACGCTCAACGCCCTCGTACACCAGCGCGGCGCGCTGCACGTCGTGCAGGAGTCTCGGCAGTAGCCCACCCAGCACCGTTCGGTGATCGGACGCCTGGTGGCGCGCCCGCCACGCCACCGCAAGCCGCTCCCGCAAGCTGGTCAACGACTCCACCGCAGCCTCGTCGGAGAGCACGACACGGTTCACGGCGTCCCGCACCGACGCCAGCGCCGGATGCTCAGGCCCGTTCACCACAGCGGACCGGTCGCTGAGCTCGCCGGCCAGTGCGGACACGTCGACCTTTAGGGCACGCGCGATGCGATCCAGCATGTGAATGCGCGGCGGCAGGATCCGGTCGGTCTCCACCGCCTTGACCCACTCGGCGCTGCGACCCACCAACCCACCGAGCACCGCACGAGTCTTCCCGGACCGCTCCCGGTAGACCTTCAACCGCTGCCCGAAGGTCAACTCCGGCAAGGAATCCATCCCGAACCTCCTCGTAGCGCGGGATGCACCATCGGCACCCGGCCACCGTGGCACCAACGCTACCGGGCTGACTGTCGGCCCAGAACCCTTCGCCCAACGCGCGTCACCCCCCACATCCGCCTGACGATGCCTGGCCCACCCGCTCGTCAGCTCGGTGCGTCGCGTCCCGCAGGCGTCCGGCGCGGCTGCCCGCTCGGAGCCTCAGCCGTGACGGTGCTCGTCGGCGTCGGTCGCCGTATCAAGGGATCAGCAGCTCCGTGCGGTAGTCGGCGGCCAGCGCGGCGGCGCGATTCCGGCGTTCGGTCTGCTCCTCGTCGCTGAGAGCCGGCGCCGGTGCCGTGGGCCCGTCGACCGGGTCGCCGACGCGCAGGAAGTACTCGTCCTGCCCGGCCGGTGTGCACATACACAGCAATCGTGCGGGCTGGTCGAAGGAGTTGCGGAAGAAGTGCGGCGCGTTCGCCGGGATGTTGATCGTCTCCCCGGCCCGCACCGTGGTCCGCTCGCCCCGAAAGGTGACCTCCACCGCCCCGTCGAGCAGGGTGAACATCTCCTCGAAGTCGTGCCGGTGCGGCGGCGGTCCACCGCCCGGCGGTACCCGCATCTCGATCAGGCAGTACCGGCCTGCGGTCTGCTCCCCGGTGACCAGGATGGTGTAGGTGCCGCCCGCGATGGCAACGTGCTGGAGGTTGAGGTCATCGGGCCGGGCGTGGACGAGGGTACGGGCTGGATCGTCGGCTGGAATCGCACCGTTGACCACCGGCATTCTCCTCGATCGTCGGGTCTGCGAGTCGGTACCCCCTCATAGCCGTCGAGACCGCGCCTAAACCGGTGCCCGCGACCGGATGTGCACCAAGGCCGCCGCCCGCCAACTGTCCGACAACCCACCCGGCCCGAGTCCGAAGCGGTCATCGTCGGTTTAGCTGGCGACACCTCCGGCCAGGTGCTCGCGTACGCTGCGCGGGCGCAGGTCGGTCCAGGTGCGCTCGACGAACGCCAGGCACTCCTCCCGGCTGCCGGCGCAGCCCGTCTCCCGCCAGCCGGCCGGGACCTGCTTGTGCCGGGGCCAGAGCGCGTACTGCTCCTCGTCGTTGACCAGGACCCGGTGCTCGTCAGACATCGCCGTTCCTCTCCTCGTGTCGGGCCAGATGCAGCTCGCGGGCCAGGCGCTCCGGGGAGAGCGCGCGGATCTCCGCGAGCAGGTCGGTGAGCGGGTCGTCCGCGTCGTCGGCGGGCGCGCGGGGCGCCGGCGTGGCCAGTGCGTCGCCGGCGGGCTCGTGGGCCGCCGGCGCGGCCAGCGCGGCGACGGCCCGGGCCAGGCCCGCCGGGGTGGGCGACTCGAAGATGGCGCCCGGCGGCAGGTCGACGCCGAGCGCGTCGCGGATGCGGGCCACCACCCGGGTACCCAGCAGCGAGTGCCCGCCGAGTTCGAAGAAGTCGTCGTGCGGGCCGACGTCGTCGACCCCGAGCAGCTCCACCCAGATGCGGCGGACCACCTCGTACGCGTCGTCGCGGTCCCCGCCGGCCGTCGAAGGGGCCGCCGGATCCGGCACGCCAGCCGTCGAGGCGCGGACCTGGGCCAGCGCGGAGGGCAGGCCCGGTGTCGAGCTCGCCAGCGGGTCCACCCAGTGCCGCTGCCGGGCGAACGGGTACGTGGGCAGCGGCACCCGGCGACGCCCGCCGTCCGCGGCGTCCGGGGCCAGCGCCACGCCGCCCAGCCAGAGCCGGCCGAGCGCGGTGGCCACCGCGACGTCCTCCCCGGCCGGGGAACGGTCGGCCGGAAGGGTGGTGACCACCGTGCTCCCCCGGGCCGCCGGGTGCTGCCGGGCCAGGGTGGCCAGGGTGCGGCCCGGGCCGACCTCGGCGAGGGCGTAGCGCTGGGCGAGCAGCAGCTCCACCCCGGCGCTGAAGGCCACCGGCCGGCGCAGTTGCCGCACCCAGTAGTCCGGGTCGGTGGCCTCGGCGTCGGTGAGCCAGCGACCGGTCACGTTGGACACCACCGGCAGGGTGGGCGGCCGCAGCGGCACGGTACGCAGGTGCGCGGCGAACGCGGGCAGCGCGCCGTCCATCAGGGCCGAGTGGAAGGCGTGTGAGGTGCGCAGCTCCCGGCAGGCGACCCCGCGCTCGCGCAGCGCGGCGGCGAGCGCGGCGACCGCCGCCGGCTCGCCGGAGACGGTGCTGAGCCGGGGCGCGTTGGCGGCGGCCACCGACACCGAGGGCGGCAGCAGCGCGGCCACCTCGTCGGCGGGCAGCTCCACGGAGAGCATCGACCCGGCCGGCTGGGCCTGCATGAGCCGGCCGCGTACGGCGACGGTGGCGAGCGCGTCGGGCAGCGTGAAGACGCCGGCCAGGCAGGCGGCCACGTACTCGCCGAGGCTGTGCCCGGCCAGCGCCGCCGGTCGCAGCCCCCGGTGGCGCAGCAGCTCGGCGAGGGCGTACTCGACGGCGAACAGGGCCGGCTGGGTCAGCCGGGTCTCGTCCAGCTCGCCGCTGGCCGGCGGCGCGTCGCCGGGCGGGCAGAGCAGCGCCCGCAGGTCCCGGTCGAGGTGCGGCCGGAGCAGCTCGGCGCAGCGGTCGAGGGCGGCCCGGTAGACCGGCTCGGTGCGGTAGAGGGTGCCGCCCATCCCGGCGTACTGGGCCCCCTGGCCGGGGAAGAGCAGCGCGACACCGGCCGGTTCGCCGGCCAGGCCGGTGCGGACCAGCGCGCCGTCGGGGTCGGCGAGCTGGGCGGCGGCCTCCTTGGCGCTGCCGGCGACGGTGACCAGGCGGTGCGGGAACTCCCGCCGGGTGCCGCGCAGGGTGTGCGCGACGTCAGCGAGCGGCAGGTCGGGCTGCTCGGCGAGGTGGGCGGCGAGCCGGGTCCGGGCCCGGTCCAGCGCGTCGGCGTCCCGGGCGGAGAGGACGAGCAGCCGCGGCCCCTCCGGTGCGGGCGCGGCCGGCGCGACGGCCGGGGCGGCCTCCAGCACCACGTGGGCGTTGGTGCCGCCGATGCCGAAGGAGCTGACCGCCGCGCGCGGCGGCGCGCCGAGGTCCGGCCAGGGCAGCGGCGCGGTGTTGACCCGGAACGGCCCGCCGGCCAGGCCCGGGTGCGGTTCGGTGCAGTACGGGCTGGGCGGCACCACCCGGTGCTGCAGCGCCAGCACCGCCTTGATCAGCCCGGTGACCCCGGCGGCGACGTCGAGGTGGCCGACGAGCGACTTGACCGAGCCGAGCGCGCAGCGGCCGGGCGCGACGCCGCGGAACGCCTCGCCGAGCGCCCGCAGCTCGATCTGGTCGCCCAGGTCGGTGCCGGTGCCGTGCGCCTCGACGTACCCGATGGTCGCCGGGTCCACCTCGGCGACCTGCTGGGCGGCGCGGATCACCGCGACCTGCCCGTCCACGCCCGGCGCGGTGAAGCCCACCTTCACCCGGCCGTCGTTGTTGACCGCCGAGCCGCGGATCACGGCGTGGATCGGGTCGCCGTCGCGGCGGGCGTCGGCGAGCCGGCGCAGCACGACCAGGGCGGCGCCGTCGCCGCCGACGGTGCCGGTGGCGCGGGCGTCGAACGGGCGGCAGTGCCCGTCCCGGGACATGATGCCGCCCGGCTCGTACCGGTAGCCGGTGCCGCCGGGCAGCCGGACGTGCGCGCCGCCGGCCAGCGCCACGTCGCATTCGCGGGCCAGCAGCCCCTGCACCGCCAGGTGCACCGCGACCAGCGAGGAGGAGCAGGCGGTCTGCACCGCCACCGCCGGGCCCCGCAGGTCCAGGTGGTACGCCACCCGGGTGGGCAGCGAGTCCTTGTCGTTGGCGAGCATCAGCTCGTACTCGGAGACCGCGTCCAGCGCCGGGTTGCGGAACAGGTGGTGCAGCAGATAGCCGCTGGCCGCGCAGGCGGCGTAGACGCCGACCAGCCGGTCCGGGTCGCCGGTCAGGTGGCCGGACCGCTCCAGCGCGGCCCAGGCGCACTCCAGGAAGAGCCGCTGCTGCGGGTCGATGAGCCGGGCGTCGCGGGGTGAGTAGCCGAAGAAGGCGGCGTCGAAGCGGTCCACCTCGGGCAGTGCGCCGTGCGCGGGCACGTGGTCGGGGTGGGCACGGTCGGCCTCGCTGAGCCCGGCCGCGGCCAGCTCCGCCGGGGTGAACCGGGTGATGGTCTCCCGGCCGGCCAGCACGGTCCGCCACAGCTCGTCGACGTCGCCGCCGCCGGGGAAGCGCCCGGCCAGCCCGACGACGGCGATCTCCAGCCCGGTCTCCTGCTCGGTCATGGCCGTCCCTCCCCCACCGGCACCCGCCGGGCCCGCCGGGCCCGGTCGGCCAGCGCCTGCTTGCGTTCGTCCCGGCGCCGGCCGGCGTCCGGGTCCCCGGCCGGTACGTCCGCCGGTGTCGCGTCCGCGCCGCCGAGGTGGCGGGCCAGCAGCGCGACGGTCGGGTGCCGGAACAGCTCGACGGCGGGCACCGGCCGGCCCAGCCGTTCGGTCAGCCGGGTCTGCACCCGGGCCAGCAGCATCGAGGTGCCGCCGAGGTCGAAGAAGTTGTCGTGCGCGCCCACCTCGGCCAGCCCGAGCACCTCCCGCCAGGTCTCCGCGACGGCCCGCTCCAACTCCCCCGTCGGGGCGACGTACGCGCCGGCCGGGCGGGTCGGCGCGGGTGCCGGCAGCCGGCGTGGATCGAGCTTGCCGCTGGCCGTCATCGGCAGGTCGGACACCGGCACGAGCGCCGCCGGCACCAGGTAGCGGGGCAGCTGGCAGAGCAGTTCCCGGCGGATCTCCTCCACGTCCAGCCCGTCGCCGACCAGGTAGCCGACCAGCCGGCGACCGCCGGGGCTGTCGGTGCGGACCACGGCGGCGGCCCGGCGCACCCCGGGACAGTCGCGCAGCCGCGCCTCCACCTCGCCCAGCTCGATCCGGTACCCGTTGATCTTGACCTGGTCATCGGCCCGGCCGAGGAAGACCAGCTGCCCGTCGGCACGCCAGCGGACCAGGTCGCCGGTGGCGTACATCCGCTGGCCCGGGACGTACGGGTCGGGCCGGAACCGCTGCGCGGTCAGCGCCGGGTCGCCGAGGTAGCCGCGGGCCACCCCCGCGCCGGCCAGGTGCAGCTCCCCCGGCACGCCGGGCGGCACCGGGCGCAGCTCGGCGTCGAGCACGTAGCCGCGCACCCCGGCCAGCGGCCGGCCGATCGGCAGCTCCCCGTCGTCCGGACCGCAGCGGGCGGCGGTGGCGGTGACGGTGGCCTCGGTCGGGCCGTACCCGTTGATCAACAGCCGGCCGCGCGACCAGGCGGCGGCGACGTCCGGGGCGCAGGGTTCGCCGCCGACGGTGAGCACCCGCAGCCGCGGCACGGCCGCCGGGTCGAGCGCGTCGAGGACCACCGGCGGCAGGTCGGCGACGGTGATCCGGTGCCGTACCAGCGCGGCGGCCAGGTCGGGGCCGGGGGTGCGCTCGTCCGGGCCGAGCAGGCGCAGGGTGGCGCCCGCGGTGAGCGCGGTGACCAGGTCGGACAGGGACACGTCGAAGCTGACCGAGTGGAACTGCAGCACCCGGTCGTCGGGACGGACGCCGACCAGTCGCGCCTGCGCCTCGGCCAGGTTGCGCAGCCCTCGGTGGGTGCCGACAACGCCCTTCGGGCGGCCGGTGGAGCCGGAGGTGTAGATGAGGTAGGCGGCGGCGTCCGGATGCGGGCTGGGCAGCGCGGCGGTGCCCGGAGCCGGCTCGCCCGCGACCGGTCCTTCGCGCGGGACGACCTGCCCGGCCGGCTCGTCCAGGCGCAGCAGCGGGGCGTCGGCGTCGGGCAGCGCCTCGACGGCCCCGGCGGCGGTGACCACCAGCCGCGCGTCGGCGTCGGCGAGCAGGTGGGCCAGCCGGGCCGCCGGCAGCTGCGGATCCAGCGGCAGATAGACCCCGCCGGCCCGGAGCACGGCGAGGAACGCCACCACCCACTGCGGACCGGCCGGCAGGCAGACCCCGACGGTGTGCTCGTCGCGTACGCCGCGGCCGCGCAGGGTGCGGGCCAGCCGGGTGGCCGCCGCGTCCAGCTCGGCGTAGCTCAGCGTCCGGTCCAGGTACGCCACCGCGACCGCGTCCGGGGCGCCGGCGGCCCGGCGGGCGACCAGCTCGGGCAGGGTGAGCCGGTCGTCGACCGGGGGCGCGGTGGCGGCCCAGCGGTCCACCAGCTCCCGGCCGGCGGCCGGGCCGAGCAGCGGCAGCCGGTCGACCGGGGTGTCCGGGTCGGTGAGCGCGGCGGTGAGCAGGGTGTCGAGCTGGTCGGCGAGGGCGCGGGCGGTGCCCTCGTCGAAGAGCCGGGTGCGGTACTCGACCCGGCCGTCGATGCGCCCGTCGTGCGGGATGACCGTCAGCGTCAGGTCGAACATGGAGGTGCCGGTGTGCGTCTCGCCGCTGGCCAGCACGGTGAGCCCGGGCAGGGCGAGCCGGTCCTCCCAGCCGTCCTCCACGGCGAACATCACCTGGGCGAGGGGGTGCCGGCCCGGGTCGCGCTCGGGTCGCAGCTCCTGGACCAGGGCGTCGAACGGCACCGGGTCGGTGAGCGCGCTGAGCGCCCGGTCCCGGAGCTGGTCGAGCAGGCCGGCGAAGGTGAGCCCGGCGTCGAGCCGGCTGCGCAGCACCAGGGTGTTCACGAAGAAGCCGACGGCGGTCTCGCTGTCCAGGGTCTGCCGGTTCGCCACCGGGGTGGCGATGAGCAGGTCGGCCTGCTGACTGCGCCGGTGCAGCAGCGCCGCCCAGCCGGCCGCGAAGATCATGTACGGAGTGGCGCCGGTGCGCCGGCCCGCCTCCGCGACCAGCTCGGCGAGGGCGGGCGGCCAGCAGAACTCGATCTCGTGCCCGGCGTCCTCCAGCTCGGCCGGGCGGGGCCGGTCGGTGGGCAGGTCCAGCCCGGGCGGCGCGCCGGCCAGCGTGTCCCGCCACCAGTCCAGCCGCCGGGCCAACTCGGCCGGGTCGAGCAGCCGGTCCTGGCGCAGCGCCGCCGGGACGTCCCGGGGCACCGGCGGCAGCGCGGGGGCCTGCCCGGCGCGCAGCGCCGCGTACGCGGTGGAGAGCTCGTCGAAGAGCAGCCCCATGCTCCAGCCGTCGCAGACCACGTGGTGCAGGGACAGCAGCAGCGTCCAGTCGGCCGGGCCGGTGCGGCACAGGGTGGCCCGCACCAGCGGGCCCCGGGCCAGGTCGAACGGGCGGACCGCCTCGGCGGTGGCGTACCCGTCCAGCTCGTCCGGGGCGAGGTCGACCACCGGCACCGGCAGCCCGGCCGGCGGCAGCACCAGCTGGTGTGGCTGCCCGTCCAGCGGCACGAAGACGGTACGCAGCGCCTCGTGCCGGGCCACCACCAGGTCCAAGGCAGCGCGCAGCGCGGCCACGTCCAGCTCGCCGCGCAGGTCCACCCGGTACGGCACGTGGTAGGCGGGGCTGTCCGGGCGCAGCTGGGCCAGCAGCAGCATCCACTCCTGGGCGGCGGTGAGCGGGTGCACGCCGTAGCGGTCGCCGTCGGCACGGACCGCGGCCAGGAACGCCCGGCGCCGCTCGGGCGGCAGCGCGTCGACCCGGCGGCGCAGCTCGTCCGGGTCCAGCGGGCCGCTCACCGCGCGCCCGCACCGTGTTCGAGCTGGTCGAGCAGGCCGGCCAGATCGGCCGCGGGCGGCCCGTCGGGCAGCGGTTCGGCCGGGCCGGCCACGGTGACCGGCCGGCCCGCCGCGGCGGCGATCTCGTCGGCCGCGGCGGCCAGCGCGGCGACCGTCGGGTGGTCGAAGACCAGCCGCAGCGGCACCTCCGCCCCGATCGCGGCCGACAGCCGGGACCGGACCCGGGTCGCCTTGAGCGACCGTCCACCGAGGTCGAAGAAGTCGTCGTCGCGGCCGTGCACCGGCACCCCGAGCACGTCCTGCCAGATCTCGGCCACCGCCCGCTCGGTCGGGGTCAGTACGGCCTCCGGTGCGGGCCCGGCGGTCGGCCCGGGGTCGGGCAACGCCGGCCCGGTGGCCGCCCCGGGGTCGGGCAGCGCGGCCGCGTCGACCTTGCCGTTGCGGTTGAGCGGCAGCGCCGGCAGCGGCACGAACACGGCCGGCACCAGGTGGTCGGGGAGCTGCTCGCGGGCCCGGGCGCGGATCGCCGGCAGGTCCGCCCCGGCGGCGGGCACCACGTACGCGACCAGCCGGGCGTCGCCGGCGCCGTCCCGGTCGGCCCGGACGTACGCGTCGTCGACCAGCCCGCCGCCGCGCAGCGCCGCGGTCACCTCGCCCGGCTCGACCCGGTACCCGCGGATCTTCACCTGCTGGTCGGCCCGGCCGACGAACTCGATCAGCCCGTCCGGGCGCTGCCGCACCAGGTCCCCGGTGCGGTACAGCCGGCCGCCGGGGCGCGGCCCGAACGGGTCGGGCAGGAATGTCTCCGCCGTCTGCCCGGGCCGGCCGAGGTAGCCGCGGGCGACCCCGTCGCCGCCGATGAACAGCTCGCCGAGCACTCCCGGCGGGACCGGCTGGAACAGGTGGTCGAGCACGTACACCCGGGTGTTGGCGACCGGGCCGCCGATCGGCACCACCGGGTCGTCGTCGGCGAGCCGGGCGCAGTCGTACGTGGTGGTGTAGGTGGTGCCCTCGGTCGGGCCGTACCCGTTGACCAGGGTGGTGTCCGGGCAGGCGGCGCGCAGCCGGCGCACGGCGGTCGGGTCGGCCTGCTCCCCGCCGAAGGTGAGGTAGCGCAGGGCGGCCAGCGCGTCGGGCGCCTCGGTGGCCAGCTGCCGGGCCACCGAGGTGGCCAGGAACATCATGGTCACGCCCTGCTCGCGCAGCCGCCGGCGCAGCCGGTCCGGCACGATGACGTCGTCGATGTCCAGGTCGGCCAGGCAGGCGCCGTTGAGCAGCGCGCCCCACACCTCCAGGGTGGCCGCGTCGAAGGACATCGTCGCGGCCTGCCCCATCACGTCGTCGGGGCGTACGGTCAGGTAGTCGGTGTCGCGGACCAGCCGGACGATGTTGCGGTGGCTGACCCCGGTGCCCTTGGGCCGGCCGGTCGAGCCGGAGGTGTACATCACGTAGGCGAGCTGGTCGGGGTGGACGGTGACCGGGGGCGGCGCGTCCGGGCCGTCGCCGGTGGCGCCGTCCACGGCCAGCCGGGGGGTGCCGTCGGCGGGCAGCCGGTCGGCCAGCGCGGCCGGGTGCAGCAGCACCGCCGGGCGGGCGTCCGCGCACATCAACGCCAGCCGCTCGACCGGGTAGCCCGGGTCCAGCGGCAGGTACGCCGCCCCGGCCTTGAGCGTGGCCAGGGCGGCCACCACCCAGCCGGCGGTGTCGGCGAAACAGAGCCCCACCAGGGACTCCGCGCCGACGCCGAGGGCGCGCAGCCGCCCGGCCAGCCGGTTCGACCGCCGGTCCAGCTCGCGGTAGCTGAGCACCCGGTCGCCGTCGCGCAGCGCCGGGGCGTCCGGGCGGCGGGCGGACCACTCGGCGAACAACTCCGGCACCGACCGGTCCCGCGGGTACCCGGTGTCGGTGGCGTTGACCGCGAGCACGCTGCGCCGGTGGGTCTCGTCGTCCAACAGGGACAGGTCGGAGAGCCGCCCGTCGCGGCGGTCCCGCAGCCGGGCCAGGAGCAGGGCCAGCTCCGCGGCGACCGGTTCGGCGTGCCGGTGCCGCACGGTCAGCGTCCCGTCGGCGGCCACGCTGAGCCGCAGCTCGCCCCGGGCCCCGGCGGGCAGCGGGTCGGGCCCGATCGACACCACCGGCCGGTCCGCCGCGCCCCTCGGCGCCGGACCGTCCCCGGTCCCGGCGTCGGCCGTCGCGGCGTCGCCGGTCCCGGCGTCGGCGGTCCCGGCATCGGCGGTCCCGGCGTCGGCCGTCGCGGCGTCGCCGGTCCCGGCGTCGGCCGTCGCGGTGTCGCTCGCGGCAGCGGTCGCCGAATCGGCCGCGGCGGCATCGGTTCCGGCGTCGGCATCCCGGGCGACCGGGTCGCCGGTCGCGGCGTGGACCAGGTCGCGCAGCTCGCGCCAGGTCGGATCGGCGGGCAGCCGCAGCGGCAGCGGCCGCCAGCCGTTGCCGGCCGGCACCTCCGCGAGCAGCTCCCGCCGGCCGGTGCGGCGGCGCAGCAGGGCGAGCAGCCCGGCCAGCGCGACGACCAGGGACTCGTCCGGCCCGGCCAGCAGCGCCACGACGGCCACGCCGGGGCCGGTCGGGGCCGGCGGGTACGGCAGCTCGGGCGGCTCCGGCAACGCGCGGACCTGCGGCTGTTCGGTCATCGGATCTCATCCCCGATCGGCAGGCGACATGCGACGTCGGGGATTCTGCGCGGCGCGGGTGCCGGTTGCTTGTACGGCCACTGCGGGTGCCGTTCGGCCACCCTGACGGAACTCTGAGCGTCGGCATAAGCCAGTAGCGCATAGCAGTCAGTAAGTACACCGACTCTTTTGGTTATGGCGACAACGCTCGATGCCGACGATGATCGGGCCGGGGGGAAGCCACACCGGGCGAGGAACACGCATCGCCACGGTTGCTCTCCGCACGCCCGATCCTCCACAAGAGACCCCAGGAGCGGTGGATGTCCGGAGACCAGATCAGGCCGGGCTGGCGTGCCACGCCGGCCCGCAACGGAAGGAAGGACGAGCATCGGACACCGCGCGCACCGGACGCCCGGCTGCCCGGTGACCCGGAGCTGGGCGGCGCGCTGCGCCGGCTCGCCGACGCCGGTGACCGCGCCGCCGCGCACCTGTGCCTGGTGGCCCAGCCGATGCTGTTCGGCCCGGTGGCACGCCGCACCCCGCTCGGCGACACCTGGCGGGACGCGCTGCGCCGGCACCTCGCCGGTGCTCCCGACGAGGCGGCCGCCCGGCTGGCCGACGTGCCGATCGGCGGCACCGCCGCCGACGCCGTGCAGGTGCACTGCTTCGCCGCCGCGTACCACCTGGCCGCCGGTGAGCCGGAGCGGGCCGGGTACGCGGCCGAGGAGGCCGCCCGCGCCGCCGCCGGCTGCCGGCTGCCGGCGGCCGCGCAGGCGGTGGCCCGGCTCGGCGTGCTGCTGGCCGCCGCCGGCGGTGACGAGGCGCCCACCCGGGGCGGCCCGGACCTGGCCGACGGGCTGCCCCGGGCCGATCTCGGGCTGTTCCGGCTGATGCTGCACCTCGAGGTGGCCCGCCAGGCGCTGCGCACCGGGGACGCCGGCCCGGCGCTGCGGCACGCGCAGGCGGCGATCCGGGTGGCCCAGGCGACCGGCGGCAGCGGCCACGAGCCGTACGCGCTCAGCCTCGCCGCCGCCGCCAAGTGCCAGCTGGGCCGGCTGGAGGACGCGCTCGCCGACGGCGCCGCCGGGCAGCGGCTGCAGGAGTTGGCCGGCGTCCCCACCGAGGAGGCGTTCGGGCTGGCGGTGCTCGGCATGGTGCACCGCCGCCGGCGGGAGCCGCGACAGGCACGGCAGGCCCTGGAGCAGGCCCTCGCCGCCCTCGACTCCGGCCCGCGCCGGCCCGCCCTGCGGGTCTGGGTTCTCACCGAGCTGGCCCGGGTCCGCGCCGCCGACGACCTGCGCGCCGCCCGGGAGCTGGCCGAGCGGGCGGTCACCCTGGCCGGCGACGCCGAGCGGTCCTCCGCCCTGCTGGCCCGCGGCTGGGTGGCGCTGCTGGCCGGCGACACCGGCCGGGCCCACCACGACGCGGCCGACGCACGCACCGGCGCCACCCTCGACCGGCGGCGCGCCACCCTGGTCCAGGCCCTCCAGCTCATCGTGCTGGCGTCGGCCGACCCGCGGGCCGCCACCGGGCTGCTGGACGACGCCGCGACCCTCTGCCAGGAGCTGGGCGACCGGGCCGAGGAGGCGGCCGTGCGGCTCATCGCCGCCCGGCTGCGCGGCCGCCGGGCCCGCCGTGGCGCGGAGGGCGCCGAGCAGCAGCTCCGTCGCTGCGGGGTACGCCTGGACCCGGGCGTCGCCGACGGGCTCACCGCGATCACGCTGCGGGTACCGGCCGTGGCGGTGCACACCCTCGGCGACTTCCGGGTGTTCCGGTCCGGCACCGTCGTGCCGTACCGGGAGTGGCAGTCGAAGAAGGCCCGCGACCTGCTGAAGATCCTGGTCGCGCACCGGGGCCGGGCGGTGCCGCGCAGCCGGCTGATGGAGCTGCTCTGGCCGGACGAGACCCCGTCGCGCACCGCCAACCGGCTCTCCGTGCTGCTGTCCACGGTGCGCCGGGTGCTCGGCACCGGGCAGGGCGCCGGGCGCGGCCCGGTGCTGGCCGACCGCAGCTCGGTGGCGATCGACCTGAACGTGGTCGACGTGGACGTCGAGGCGTTCCTCATCGCCGCCGAGGAGGCGCAGGCCGCGCAGCGGGCCGGGCACGCCGACGCGCCCCGGCTGCTGGCCCGCGCCGACGAGCTGTACGGCGGTGACTTCCTCGCCGACGACCCGTACGACGACTGGGCGCAGCCGCTGCGCGAGGAGGCGCAGGCCGCGCACACCAGCGTGCTGCGGGCGCTCGCCCAGCACGCCGAGGACACCGACCAGAAGCTGGTCTACCTGATGCGGCTGGTGCACCGCGACCCGTACGACGAGGACGCCCACCTGGAGCTGGTGCAGGTGCTCCGCGACGCGGGCCGGCACGGCGAGGCGGAGCGGCGCTACCGCGCGTACGCCGACCGGATGCGCGAGCTGGGCATCACCCCGGCCGGCCGGTACGTCCCGGACGAACCGCTCGCCGCCGCGCCGCCGGCCCTCACCGGCACCGCGCCCACCCCGGCCGGGCGACCACCGGCCGGCGCGCGGCGGCCGCCCCGGCCCCGACCGGCCTGGTCGACCGAGGTCGGGCCGGAGCACCCGCCGCTGCTGTCGTACCGGCCGGAACACCCGCGACCGGCACTGAGCCGGCGGAGCTGAGGGCGGCGCCGGATCAGACCGGGCCGGCCCCGGCGAGCAGCGCCTCCGCCGAGCTGGTCCGGGCGTAGCGCAGAAAGCGCCCGACCCGGTGGGTGCCGACCAGGCCGGCGTCGCGCAGCACGGTCAGGTGGTGCGAGACCGTGCCGGGGCTCAGGCCGCACCGCTGGGCCAACTCGGTGGTCGCGGCCGGTACCGCCAGCTCGTGCAGCAGGATCGCCCGGGTGCGTCCCAGCACCCGGGCGAGCGCCTCGCTGGCCGGGACGGTGCTGCGTTCCCAGAGCGTGCCGACGCCCCGGGCGGCGTAGCGCAGGACCGGCTGGGTGGCCGGCTCGGTCAGGTTCGACCAGACCCGCGAGCCGGCGAAGACCGACGGCACCAGCAGCAGCCCGCGGCCGGCCAGGTCGGTCGCGCCGGCCCGGGTCAGGTGGTCGACGCGCAGCACGCCGTCCGCCCAGGACACGTGCGGGTCGATCCGGTTGAGCAGGCCGCGCACGCCCTGGGCGGCCATCACGCCGGCACCCACCAGCACCTCCCGCTCCAGCAGGGTCCGCATCCGCGGCCAGTACGGCGCCAGCGCCGCGTCCGCGTACCCGGCGATCACGTCGGCGAGCCGGGCCAGCCCGGCGGCGGGGTCGTCGTAGAGGGCGGCCAGCCGGGCCGGCCGGGGCCCGGGCAGCTCGTCCAGCCCGGCCCGGACCGCCTCCGGCGGGGTGGCCACGAGGGCGGCCAGTTCCAGCTCCAGCGTGGGCTGCGAGGTCACCGGCGGTGCGCAGACGAAGGACGGGATGACCGTCGTCGGCACGGGCACCAGGTCCGCGAAGATCCGCCAGTCGAGGGTGGACAGTCGCGGCCGGACCTGCCGCAGCCACGGCTGGTGGGCGGGGAAGAACTCCGGGTTCTTGACCACCCGCAGGCTGGCCACCGCCTCCCACAGCGGCGAGACCGCGAACCGGATGTCGGCGAGGTCGTGGGCCCCCAGCGCGACGCTGAGCATGGCACCTCCGTTGGATTCGACGCAGCTCAAATTTATCGCCCCGGCCGGGCCCGGCGGTCAGGGTGCTGCCATGACCACGATCGCGCGCCCACCGACCCGCTGGCCCCGGCCGTTCCGGTACGTCTACGCCGCCAACCTGGCCGACAGCATCGGCTACCAGGTGGGCTACCTGGCGCTACCGGTGCTCGCGGTGTCCGTGCTCGGCGCCACCCCCGGGCAGGTGGGCCTGCTCGCGGTGTTGAGCACCGTTGCGTTCCTGCTGATCGGCCTTCCCGCCGGGGTGTGGGTGGACCGCTGGCCGCGCCGTACCGTGCTGATCGTCGCCGACCTGGTCCGCGCCGCCCTGTACGTCTCGGTCCCGCTGGCCTGGTGGGCCGACGGGCTCACCATCGGGCAGCTGTACGCGGTGGTGCTGCTCGCCGGGGTCGCCACGGTCTTCGGCGACGTGGCCGCGCAGAGCTTCCTGCCGGAACTGGTCGGCCGGGACCGGCTGGTGGCGGCGAACTCGCTGCTGATGACCAGCAACGCCACCGTGCAGATCGGCGGGCGCGGTCTCGGCGGGCTGCTCGTGCAGGGGCTCGGCGCACCGGTCGCACTCGCCCTGAACGCGGTCACCCACCTGCTCTCCGCGTTCGCCCTCACCCGGGTACCCCCCGCCACCGGCGGTGCGGCCCGCGCTGCCACCCGGCCCGGCGGCTTCGGCCGGCAACTCGCCGAAGGGGTCCGGCATGTGCTGGGCAACCCGCTGCTTCGCCCGCTCGCCGGGTCGCTGGCCGGCATCAACCTCACGGTCAACCTGATGACCACCATGCTGCCGGTGGTCTTCCTGCGCGAACTGCGGCTCGGTGCCGGCGTCCTCGGGCTCTTCCTCGCCGCCGGTGGCGCCGGCGCGCTGCTCGGCGCGGTGACGGCCCGGCCGCTGGCCGCGCGGATCGGGCACGGCCGGATGCTCTGGCTGCCCGGAGCGGTGGTCGCGCCGGCCGGCGCGCTGGTCGCGCTGGTCGACCGGGGCGGATGGCTGTGGCTGGCCGGGGCGGGTTGGCTGGCCCTGGCGTGGCGGACCGGGATCGGCAACGTCATCGGCGTCAGCCTGCGCCAACAGGTGACCCCGGACGCGCTGCTCGGCCGGATGAACGCCACCTTCCGGTTCCTGCTCACCGGCGCGATCGCGGTGGGCGCCGGGCTGGCCGGCCTGCTCGGCCAGTACGCCGGCCCACGGACCTCGCTCTGGATCGGCGCGGCCGGTGTCGCGCTGACCTGGCTGCCGGTGTTCCGCTCGCCGCTGCGCACCCTGGCCGACCCGGCCGGACCGCCGGCGGGCGGGCGCTGACCGCCGCCGCCCGCCGGGCTGTTACCCGGCGGTTACCCGGCTGCGAAGCGACTGTGGCACGCCGGGCCGAGCGTCGAGGCACGGAGGCACCGGAGCCGGTCCGGTGGTCCGCAACCTCGACAGGAGAACAGCGATGAGACTGCGCAGAGCGATGTTGGCGCTGGTGGTCGTGCTCGGCGGGCTGGTCGCCGGTGCGGGCGGCGCCACGGCGGCCGCCCCGTACTGCGGGATCACCTGGGGCAGCACGGCCAAGTCGGGGGGCGCGCTGAGCGCGGCCCCGCTGATCGAGGTCCGCACCGGGCAGCACGACTGCTGGGACCGGGTGGTCTTCGAGTTCGACGGGTCGGCCAACGGTTACGCGGTGGCCTACGGCGAGACGTACACCGAGGGGCAGGGGCTGGCGCTGTCCCCGTACACCGCCGGGGGTGCGCTGCTGCGGGTGTCGCTGCGCGCGCCCGCGTACGACGAGGAGCACGTCGGCACGCTGCCGTACCGGGCCGGTGAGCACGCCGCCACCGTGCTCGGCTACCGGACCCTGCGGGACGTGGTGTTCGGCGGCAGCTACGAGGGCTACAGCACCTTCGCCGTCGGCGTCCGCGCCCAGCTGCCGTACCGGGTCACCGTGCTCAGCGGTCCGGGTACGCACAGCCGGATCGTCCTGGACGTGGCCCACCAGTGGCAGGAGTGACCGCTACGGCCCCGGTGCGGGGAGCCGACCGGCTTCCCGCACCGACCGTTACGCCAGGTCCCCGCACCGTCGCGCCCGGCTACCCTGAGCGGGTCATGGAGGGCCGCGTGCTGGTCGTCGAGGACGATGCCTCCATTCGGGAGGTCACCGCCCTGGGGCTGCGGCGCGCCGGGTTCCGGGTGGACACCGCGGCGGACGGACCGACCGCGCTGGCCGCCTGGCGGGCCGGCCCCGTCGACCTGATCGTGCTGGACGTGATGCTGCCCGGCCTCGACGGCTTCCAGGTCTGCCGGGAGATCCGGCGCACCAGCCAGCTGCCGATCCTGATGCTCACCGCCCGCACCGACACCATCGACGTGGTGGTGGGCCTGGAGTGCGGCGCGGACGACTACCTGCGCAAGCCGTTCGACCTGCCGGAACTCGTCGCCCGGGTGCGCGCGGTGCTGCGCCGGACCGTCGCCCCGCCCGAGCCGCACCCGGTCACCGCCGGCCCGCTGGAGATCGACCCGGCCCGCTTCGTCGCCCGCAAGGCGGGCCGCGAGCTGACCCTCACCGCCACCGAGTTCCGGCTGCTGCTGGAGCTGGCCCGCCGTCCCGGACAGGTGTTCACCCGGGAGCTGCTGCTGGACCGGGTGTGGGGGCACAGCTACCTCGGCGACTCCCGGCTGGTCGACGTGGCGGTGCAACGCCTGCGGGCCAAGGTGGAGGACGACCCGGCGGCACCGACCCTGATTCGCACCGTGCGCGGCGCCGGCTACAAGCTCGCCCCGGGGTGAGGGCCGTGGCGGCGGGCAGGGTCAGCCCCGGGCGGCTGCGCCGCCGGCTCGTCGTCGCCTTCGTCCTGGTCGCCGGGGTGTCCGCCGGGGCGCTCGCCGGCGGCTCGTACCTGATGCTGCGGCAGGCGCGCTTCGACGGTTCCCTGCAACGCGCCGCCGCCGACGCCCGCTACCAGCTCGTGCTGGCCGGGCAGTTCGTGCCGCTGACCGACACCCGCCGGGCGGACCTGCTGGCCAGCTTTGCGCAGAACGGGCGGCCGGTGCTGCTGGTCACCGGCGACGTCCAGGCGTCCGACCCCCGTTACGCGCCGGCGCCCGGGCCGGCCCTGCGCGACACGGTCGCCGCCGGCCAGCTCGGTTTCCAGCGCACGGCGGGCGCCGCCGGATCGCACCTGCTGGTGGTCGGCGGCCGGATCCCCGGCTCGACCGCCGAGCTGTACGTGGTGACCGTCGAGGACGACCTCGTCGGCGACCTCGACCAGCTGCGCACCGCCCTGGCGGTCGGCTGGGTCGCCGTGGTGCTGGTCGCCGCCGCGGTCGGGCACACTCTGGCCCGGCGCACCCTGGAACCGGTCGGCCGGGCCAGCCGGGCCGCCCGGGCGGTCGCCGAAGGGCTGCTCGACACCCGGCTGCCCGTGGACGGCCGGGACGAGTTCAGCGCCTGGGCGGCCTCCTTCAACGAGATGGCGGAGGCGCTGGAGACGAAGATCGCGGCGCTGTCCCGGGCCCAGGCCCGCGAGCGGCGCTTCACCGCCGACGTCGCGCACGAACTGCGTACCCCGGTCACCGCCCTGGTGGCGGCGGCGTCGCTGCTGGCCGACCAGCTCGACGCGCTGCCGGCCGACGGCCGCCGGGCCGCCGAACTCCTGGTCACCGACGTGGTCCGGCTGCGCCGGCTGGTCGAGGAGTTGATGGAGATCTCCCGCCTGGACGCCGGGCGGGAGGCGGTGACGGTCCGGCCGGTCGACGTGGTCGCGCTGCTGGGCGGCATCGCCACGGCGCGTGGCTGGGCCGACCGGGTCAGCGTGACCGGCGCCGCCCCGCCCGTGGGCACCGACCCGCGCCGGCTGGAACGGGTGCTGGCCAACCTGCTGTCCAACGCCGTCGAGCACGGCGGCGGCGCGGTCCGGGCCGAGGTACGGCACACCGGGACCGCGCTGGTCGTCGACGTCGCCGACCAGGGGCCGGGCATCCCCGCCGAGCACCTGCCGCACCTGTTCGACCGCTTCTACAAGGTCGACCCGGCCCGCACCGGCGCGGGCAGCGGGCTCGGTCTGGCCATCGCGCTGGAGAACGCCCGGCTGCTCGGCGGCCGGCTGACCGTCGACAGCCAACCCGGCCGGGGCACCCGTTTCCGCCTCGACCTGCCCACCACCGGAGGTGCGCCGTGCGACGCCTGATCGCGCCGGTCGCGGCGCTGCTGCTGCTCTCCGCCGGCTGCGCGCCGGCCCGGTCCGGCACGCTCGGTCCGGCGCCGGTCGCCCCGTCCACCGGCACGCCGCCGGCCGCCGCGGCGTCCCGCACCCTCGCCCCGGCCGCCTCGCCCGGCCGGCCCACCCCGACACCGCCGGCCGCGCCGGTCAGCACCGCCGCGGCGGGGGCCGGGGACACCGTCACCGTGCAGCTCTGGTTCACCCGCGCCGGCCGGCTGGTGCCGACCCGGCGTACCCTGCCCGCCACCCCGGCCACCTCCCGGCTGGCCCTCACCGAACTCGCCGCCGGGCCCACCCTGGCCGAGACGGCCGCCGGGATGACCTCGCTGGTCCCGCCCGGCGTGCAGGTCACCCGCATCGACGGCCGGGTGGCCACGCTGGTCCCGCCGGCCGGCTTCGACACCGGCGGCGCGACCGCCGCCCGGCTGCGCCGCGCCCAGGTGGTCTGGACGCTCACCCAGTTCCCCACCGTGCGGCGGGTCGCCTTCGCCGCGACCGACACCGCGCCGGCCGACCGCGCCGACTACGCCGACCTGCTCCCGCCGATCGTGGTCACCGGCCCGGCCGTCGGCGACCGGGTCGGCAGCCCGATCACCGTCACCGGCACCGCCAACGTCTACGAGGCCACCGTGAGCGTGCGGGTGCTCGACGGCGCCGGGCGGGAGATCGGCACCGCGTTCACGCTCGCCACCTGCGGCTCCGGCTGCCGGGGCGACTACCGGGTCGCGGTGCGCTACCGGCGGGCCACGGCAGGGCCGGGGACGGTCGAGGTGTACGAGGTGTCGGCGCGGGACGGGTCGCGGATCAACGTGGTGCCGGTCCCCGTCGTACTCGCCGCCAGCGGCTGACCGGCCCTGGTCCAGGGCGGTACGCAGGTCCTGCTGTCGGGCTATGCGCCCGACGGGGTGGCCGGCGCCCGCGAAGCGGCGCGCCACCGCGGTGCCCGCACCGGGCCCCGCACCGACGATGCGCACGGGCCCGGGCTGACGCTCTCGATCACGTCTTCTCCGCTCCGGCTGGCGCTGCCTGCTCGGCGAGCCAGCGCCACTCGTGCCACGTCGCCAGCCGATCCTGGTACACCTTCTCCGCGACCGGGTACGGGTAGGGGCCGAGGAACAGGCGCAGAGGTGGTTGAGCGGTATCGGCCAGAGTCAGGATGACCTGCGCGGTGACGGCGGGGTCGGCAGGCGTGCGGGCCGCCGCGCCGGCGCGGCGCGCTTCGCGCACGGGCTCGTAGGCCGCGATGGGGTCGGTGTGCACGGCCGAGTCGGTGGACCAGTCCGTGGCGTACGGTCCCGGCTCTACGATCGTCAGCTTGACCCCCAGCGGCGCGATCTCCGCCGCGAGGGCTTCGCTGAGGCCCTCCAGAGCCCACTTCGACGCGTTGTAGAGCCCGAGCGTTGGGAACGCGGCGAGGCCGCCGATGCTGGACACCTGCATGATGTGACCGCTGCCTTGTGCCCGCAGCACCGGCAGCGCCGCCTGGGTCACCCACAGAGCCCCGAAGAAGTTCGTCTCCATCTGGGCGCGGGCCTGCTCCTCGGTGGTTTCCTCGACCATGCCGAACAAGCCGTAGCCGGCGTTGTTGACGATGACATCCAGGGTGCCGAACGCCTCGGTGGCCCGGGCCACGGCCGCGAAGACCGCCGAGCGGTCGGTGACATCGAGGACGAGCGGCAGGACCCCGTCGCCGTACGCCTCGACCAGGCCCTCGAGGGCCTGCTCGTTGCGGGCCGTTGCGGCGACCCGGTCTCCCCGGGCGAGTGCGGCGGCGGCCCAGGCCCGGCCGAAGCCGCGGGACGCGCCGGTGATGAACCATGTCTTCATGCCCTGACGATCCATCGGCCCAGCGCGGGCTGCCAGCACCCTGGCAGGGTTAGGCTCCGACGGGTGAGTGGTCAGAACCTCCTCGGCGACTTTCTGAAGGCGCGCCGCGGACGGGTCACGCCAGATCAGGCGGGTGTGCGGTCCCTGGGGCGCAGGCGCGTGCCCGGCCTGCGCCGAGACGAGTTGGCCCGGCTCGCGGGGATCAGCCAGCACTACCTGACCCGGCTGGAGCAGGGGAAGGATCGCAACCCCTCGACCCAGGTGCTGCGCGCCCTGGCGACCGCCCTGCGGCTGGACCGGAACGAGACCGCCCACCTGTACGCGCTGGCCGCCCCGTCTCAGGCGGTCGAGGGGCATCGCGAGGTCGGCGAGGACGTCCAGCAGCTGATCGACTCCTGGGGCACGACCCCGGCGTACGTGCGCAACCGCGGCTTCGACGTCCTGGCAGCCAACAAGCTCGCCATGGCGCTCTCGCCGATGTACACGCCTGGGCGCAACCTCGTCCGGGACGTGTTCCTCGACAAGGATCTCCGCGGCCTTCTGCCCGATTGGCAGGAGATCGCCGCGCAGACCGCTGCCGCGCTGCGCGCAGAGGGGGACCTGCGCGATCCCGCGACTGCCGGGCTCATCTCCTCGATGCTGATGGACGGCGACTTCCGGCGTCTGTGGGAAAACCATGACGTGCGGCCGGTACGCAATGAGATCAAGCGGTTCGTGCACCCGCTCGTGGGCCCCCTGACGCTTCGACGCCAAGCACTCTCGATCGCCGGCGCCGAAGACCAAACGATCATCACGTACCAGGCAGAACCGGGCAGTCCCTCCGCCGACGCCCTCAACAGCCTGTGTTGATCGCGATCGACCGGCCGCACGCAGGATCCGAGCAGGCAGAGGTGTGTCGTCTAGCGCGCAGCGGCGTCGCGCGCCTCGTAGATCCACGCCTCCGGCGCGCCCTCCGGTGCCCGTTCCGCCCGCTGGTACTCGACGACGCCGGTCCCCTCGTGCGCGCCGTGCAGTTTGAGCTGGTACGTCGGCGGCGGATGCTCCGCGTCCGGCACGTCCCAGTTCACCGGCATCCCGTCGTACGGCCCGCCGCGCAGGCGCAACTTCACGATTGCCACGTCCTGACGGTAACGAAGCGGGCGCTCGCGCGGGTCGGTTCCGGGCTCCGGTCAACTTAGGCCGGCCGCCGGCTCGTCGAGGTGGGTCAGGCCGGCCGCCGCCTCGTCGAGGTGGGCGACGAACCGCCGGACCGCGGCGGGCCGGCTGCGCCCGGCGACGGTGGCGGCGAAGACCCGCCGGACCGAGGCGTCGTCGGGGTGCAGCCGGAGCAGGGCAAGGTCGGGCGGGGTGGCCCGGACGGCGAGCGCGGGCACCAGCGCGACGCCGAGCCCGGCCGCCACGCAGCCGAGCTTGCCGGTCCACTCGGCGGCCACGATGTCGACGCGGGGCCGGAAGCCGGCGGGCAGGGTGGCCCGCAGCAGGGTCTCCTCGGCGGTGGCGGAGCCGGCGATGAACGCGTCGTCGGCCAGTTCGGTCAGCCGGACGGTGCGGCGGTGGGCGAGCCGGTGCGTGCGCGGCACCGCCACCAGCAGCACCTCGTCGACGAGGTGGTGCAGGTCGAACCGCCCGCCGTCGAGCGGCTGGTCCGGCGCCGCGCTCACCACGGCCACGTCGGCGTCCCCGCTGAGCAGGCGGTCCAGCAGCCGCGGGGTCAGCCCTTCGACCAGGTGCAACGCCACCGCGGGGTGGGCCGACCGGAACGCGGCCAGGGCGCGGGGCACCAGTGCGGCCACCGCCGTCGGGAACGCGCCGACCCGCAGCCGGCCGGCCGTCAGGTCCCGCAGCGCGGCGAGGTCCCGGCGGGCGCTGTCCAGCCGGTCGAGCACGGCCTCGGCGTGGCCGAGCAGGCAGCGGCCCTCCTCGGTCAGCGCGACACCGCGCGGCAGCCGGTCGAACAGCGGCGCGCCGACCTCGGCCTCCAGGGCGGCGATCTGCCGGGACACCGCGGACTGGGTGTAGCGCAGGCTCCGGGCGGCCGCCGTGATGGAGCCGTGCGCCGCGACGGTACGGAAGGTGTGGAGGGCGTCGGGCTGCACGCGACCATCCTGCCATGCGGCTGACGCATGGCACGGATGCCAGACATTCGCTGGTGGCATCGTCGTGCGGCTCCTAGCGTTGCCGCACATGGACCTCGCACTGCTCGGCACCGGCACCATGGGCACCGCCATCGGCCGTCGCCTGCTGGCCGTCGGCCACCGCCCCACCGTCTGGAACCGCACCGCCGCCCGGACCGCGCCGCTCGTCGCGGCGGGCGCCCGCGCCGCCGCCACCCCGGCCGAGGCCGTCCGGGACGCCGACGTGGTGATCACCATGCTCACCGACGCCACCGCCGTACGCGACGTGCTGCGCTCCGCCGGACCCGCGCTGCGACCCGGCGCCCACGTGATCGAGATGTCCACCGTCGGCCCGGCGGCGCTGCCGGAACTGGCCGCGCTGCTGCCGCCGGGCGTGCACCTGGTCGACGCGCCGGTCGCCGGCAGCGCCCCGGCCGCCGAGGCCGGCCGACTCACCGTGCTGGCCGGCGGCGACGAGGCCGCGCTCGACCGGGTTGCCCCGGTGCTGGCGCGGCTCGGCACCGTCCGCCGCTGCGGCGGTCCGGGTCGGGGCGCCGCCCGGAAACTGGTGCTCAACACCGCCCTGGTCACCGCCGTGGCGGCGGTCGCCGACGCGCTGGCGGTCGCCGAGGCGGTCGGGCTGGATCGGCGTACCGCGCTCGACGCCCTCGCCGGCGGACCGCTCGGCGCCGCGGTCGACCGGGCGACCAGCACGGACGCCGCGTTCGCGGTGAGCCTCGCCGCCAAGGACGCCCGGCTCGCCCTGGCCGCCCTGGACGGCGCCCCCGCGCCCCTGCTGCGCGCCGCCGCGACGGTGCTCGCCACCGCACCCCACCCCGACCTCGACCTCGCCACCCTCACCCGTCGGCCCGGCAAGGAGCAGTCATGAGCATCACCCTGGACAACCCGGCGAACGTTCCGGCGCCTTTCGGCGACCGGTTCGCCCACGTGGCCCGCCTCGACCTGCCGGGCGGCGCGCTGCTCGTCCTCTCCGGCCAGGTGGGCGTGGACGAGCGCGGCGTGATCGTCGAGCCCGGCGACGTCCGGGCCCAGTCGGAGCGGATCTTCGCGCTGATCGGCGGCCTGCTCGTCGCGCACGGCGCCACCTTCGAGGACGTGCTGCACGTCCGGACGTTCCTGACCGACCTGGACGACCTGGCCGGCTACGCGGCGGTCCGCGGCCGGTACTTCCCGCGCACCCGGCCGGCCAGCACCACGGTGGAGGTGAACCGGCTCTTCCTCGACGGGGCGGTGCTGGAGGTCGAGGTGACGGCCGCGGTCACCTCGACCTGACGTGCCGGTGCGGCACCCGCCCGACCCCGGTGGTCGAGCTGCCCCCACAGCGGACGGCAGGTGGAGACCAGAGCGGGGATCGAACCCGCGTGCACGGTTTTGCGGACCGCTCCCTCACCACTCGGGCATCTGGTCGGGATGAGGCGGTGCCCCCGGCTGGATTCGAACCAGCGACCTTCGGATCCGGAATCCGACGCGCTCTCCGCTGCGCCACGGGGGCGTGAGCTGCGAGCCGAGGACTCGAACCTCGAACCTTCCCGTCCAGAGCGGGACGTGCTGCCTGTTGCACCAGCTCGCAAGGGGTTCCGCTCCGGTACGGACGCGGACCGTGCCCCGACCAGGATTCGAACCTGGGCTCTCCGGTTTCGTAGACCGGCGCGCTCTCCGCTGCGCCACCGGGGCGGGATGACCGGCGCCCCACCCCCTCCCGGGGCGCCGGTCGCGGGGTGTCAGCCCTTCACGCAGACCACCTGCTTGAGGTGGGCGACCACCTCGACCAGGTCCTCCTGCTGGGCCATCACCCGGGTGATGTCCTTGTACGCGCCGGGGATCTCGTCGACCACCCCGGCGTCCTTGCGGCACTCCACGCCGGCCGTCTGCGCGGCCAGGTCGGCGGTGCTGTACGTCCGCTTCGCCTGCCCCCGCGACATCCGCCGCCCGGCCCCGTGCGAGGCCGAGCAGTACGCGTCGAGGTTGCCCTTGCCGCGCACGATGTACGAGCCGGTGCCCATCGAGCCGGGGATGATGCCCAGGTCGCCCTTGCCGGCCCGGATGGCCCCCTTCCGGGTGACCAGCACGTCCACCCCGTCGTACGTCTCCTCCGCCACATAGTTGTGGTGGCAGGAGATCGGCTCGTCGTAGCCGACCTGCGGGAACTCGTCCCGGACCACCTGACAGAGCAGGGCGAGCAGGACGGCGCGGTTGCGCCGCGCGTACTCCTGCGCCCACCAGAGGTCCCGGCGGTAGGCGTCCATCTCCGGCGTGCCGGCGAGGAACACCGCCAGGTCCCGGTCGGGCAGGTCGACGTTGTGCGGCAGCCCGCGGGCCACCGCCATGTGCCGCTCGGCCAGTTCCTTGCCGATGTTGCGCGAGCCGGAGTGCAGCATCAGCCAGACCCGGCCGTCGTCGGTGCCGCCCTGCTCGAGGCAGACCTCGATGAAGTGGTTGCCACCGCCGAGCGTGCCGAGCTGCCGCTGGGCCCGGGTCTCCAGCTGTGCCACCTTCCGGTCGAGGGTGCCGAAGCGCCGCCAGAAGTCGACCCAGCCGGCCTGCTCCAGGCCGCGGATCCGGCGCGGGTCGACCGGGTCGTCGTGCTTGGCGAAGCCGACCGGGATGGCCGCCTCGATCGCGTTGCGCAGCGCGGCGAGGTCGTCGGGCAGGTCGGCGGCGGTGAGCGAGGTACGGACCGCGGACATCCCGCAGCCGATGTCGACCCCGACGGCGGCCGGCGACACGGCCTGCCGCATGGCGATGACCGAGCCGACGGTGGCGCCCTTGCCGAAGTGCACGTCCGGCATGACCGCGACGCCCTGCACCCACGGCAGCGCGCCGATGTTGCGCAGCTGCCGGGCCGCCTGCGCCTCGATCGTGTACGGGTCGGTCCAGACCCGGACCGGCGCCCGGGTACCGGCCAGCGGGGTGAAACCCATCGTCGTCTCCTTGCCTGAGGGATCTGCGAGCGGCTGGCCGGATTCGAACCGGCGATCTTCACCATGGCGAGGTGACGCGCTGCCTGGCTGCGCTACAACCGCGAGGGCGGTCCCGGGTGGGACCGGCGTAGGCCGTGCGGGGCTCGAACCCGCAACCTCCCGGGTGAGAACCGGGTGAGCTTCCTGTTGCTCCAACGGCCCGTGCGGGACGGCGTCGCCGTCCACGCGCTGTCCGGGACCGCGGAATCGAACCGCGTGTCTCTCGCGCCCAAGGCGAGCGGGTCAACCAGCTCCCTCGTCCCGGATGCCCGGCGCGGCGCGGTGCGCCGGCCGGGCTCGTGCTCATGCCGTCCACTGTGGAGTTGAGAAGAGGCGACGTCGCCGGCGGTGGGCCGGGACAGGAGAAGGTGGGGAGGTGCGCCGACGGTGGTCGGGTGGGCATCGGATCCTGCGGGCGTCGGTGGCGACGAAAAAGCCGCCCGGTCCCTGGTCGCGGGGCGGCGGGCGGCTGCGCGTGGGTCGCGCCGGCGCTAGAAGCGCCACCACCCGGATTGCCGCCGCTGCCGTCGGCACCGCCGCAGGCCGGGTTCGGCCAGCAGGGCACCGCCGCGCGGCGTGGGCCGCGGGGCCTGGGTGCGATTCTGCTGCGACACGGCGTGCTCCCTGGAGGTGGAACCGGTTGACGTTGGCCCGTTCACGGTATGGGCAGCCCCGGGGAGACCGCAACGGATATTCGCGAGGAGGTTTCGGCCGGCGTCGGCAGGGGCGGTGCGGCCCCGCCGGCCACGGCCGGTCACCGGTCGGACCGGGCGGTGACCCGGCGGGCGACGGCGAGCAGGTACTCCTTGCGGTTGAGCGGGTCATGGTCCCAGCGGGGCCGGCGCGGGACCGGGCCGCGCACCGGCCGGTAGTGGTCGAACTCGGCCTCCAGGCTGCCCTCGCCACGGGTCAGCGACGGCAGCCGCTGCTCCAGCGCGTGCACCCGGCCGGCCGGCACCTCCCCCTCCACCAGGTACGCGCCGCCGCGCAGTAGCGAGCTGCGGGGCACCGCGTCCAGGCCGGCGAGCACCGGCAGGACCGCGCCGAACAGGTCGGCCGGCACCTCCAGGCGGAACCGGTGCACCGGCTCGTGGACCCGGGTGCCGGCCTGGCGCAGCGCGGCCATCAGCACCAGCGGGGTGAGGTTGCGGAAGTCGCCGGCGGTGCTGGACATGCTCTTGTCGAACACCGCGTGCGCGTGGCTCTGCCGGGCCCAGTAGCCGCCGTGGGTGAGGGTGACCACGCAGTCGAGCACCGACCAGCCGTGCAGCCCCTGGTGCAAGGTCTCCCGGACGGTGTCCTCGATGGCCTTGAGGAAGGCCGGCGGCATCGAGCCGAGTTCGATGCCGAGCCGGAAGGCCACTCCGCTGTCGACCGGCCCGGGCTCGATCCGGAGCCCGACCGTGCCGAGGAACGGGTTCGGGTCCTTGCCGATCCATTCCACCGCGGCGCCGACGCCGGTGAGTCGTTCGACGCAGACGGTGGTGGTCTCCCGGAAGGTGACCGGGACGCCGTACTCGTCGGCGAGGGTGGCCTCGATGACCTCCTTCTGCACCTCGCCGTAGAGGGAGACGGCGAGCTCCCGGCGCAGGTCGTCCTGACGCAGATTGATCAGCGGGTCCTGCTCGGCGAGCTGGACGAGCGCGGCGTGCAGCGCGGGCCGGTCGGTGGCCCGCGTGGGCTCGACGACGGTCTCCAGGGTGGGCGGGGAGAAGTGGTGCCGGCCGCCGGAGCGTTCCGGTGCCACGCCGATCGGGTCGCCGACGCGGACGTCGGTGAGGCCGTGCAGGCGGGCGATCCGGCCGGCGCCGACCGAGCCGGCCGGCGCCGCGTCACCGCCGTCGAAGACGGCCAGGGCGGTCACCTTGGCCTCCTGGTCGCCCCGGTACCGGATCCGGTCGCGGACCCGCACCGTGCCGGCGAAGATCCGGGCGTAGGCGATTTTCTCGCCGGCCGGGCCGCGTTCGACCTTGAACACCGTGCCGGACAGCGGCGCCTCGTCGTCGCCCTCGCCGGTCGGCAGCAGCTCGGCGATGGCGGCGATCAGGTCGTCCACCCCGGCGCCGGTGATCGCGGAGCCGGCGTGCACCGGGTGCACCCGGGCCCGGGCGGTCTGCGTGGCGAGCGCCGCCCGCAGCCGGGCGCCGGTGACCCCGCGCTCGTCGGCCAGGTACGCGCCGAGCAGCGCGTCGTCGTGCGCGGTGAGCAGGTCGACCAGCCGGGTGGTGTGGTCGGGGTCGTCGATCGGGTACGGGCGCCAGCGGGCCGCCGGGGTGCCGGCGGCCTCGACCCGGCCGAGGGCGACCGCGTACGGGGTGAGCCGGTCGGTGATCTGCCGCAGCACCCGGTCCGGGTCGGCGCCGGCCCGGTCCACCTTGTTCACGAAGATGAGGGTGGGGATGCCGAGCCGGTGCAGGGTGCGGGCGAGCACCCGGGTCTGGGCCTGGACGCCCTCGACGGCGGAGATGACGAGCACCGCGCCGTCGAGCACGCCGAGCGCCCGCTCCACCTCGGCGATGAAGTCGGGGTGGCCGGGGGTGTCGATCAGGTTGACCGTCACTCCGGCGACGGCGAAGGAGACCATCGCGGAGCGGATGGTGATGCCGCGCTGCCGCTCCAGCGCCATGGTGTCGGTACGGGTGCTGCCGTCGTCCACGCTGCCAGGTACGTCGATGACGCCGGCGCTGTGCAGCAGCCGTTCGGTCAGGCTGGTCTTACCGGCGTCGACATGGGCGAGGATGCCGAGGTTGAGGGTTGCCACGAAGCGTCATGTCCTCCGGGTAGGCGGTCGTTCCCTTCTGGTGGGACATGGACGCGGCTCGCATCGTGGTGCTCCTCCACTCGGTGGACGTCGTACCGGCATTGCAGCAGCCGGCCGGTGGACCCGGCAACCGGTTAACCCGCCCGGGTGACCGGGCGGCGGCGCACCCGCGCCTGGTCACCGCCCCCGGCGGCGGGACCGGGTGACCGCGCCGCGTCGGGCCGGCCCGATGCGGCGGAGGCACGACGAACACCCCGGCCTGAGCGGCCGGGGTGTTCGACACGTCGGTGGACCGTGGGCAGCCGCGCGGTGGCGGCCACGGCGCGGGCGGGCTACTGGAGCGACGCGACCGGGCGCCGCTTCATCTCCTCCATGAACGGGAACGCGGCGGTCAGCTCGGGCAGCGTCGTCCCGGCCCGCCACGCGGCCGCCACCTGGGCGACCTGGAGCAGGTCGGTGGCGTCACCACGGGCCTGGACCTCGTCGGAGACCCGGAGGTCGATCATGAAGTAGCGGGCCTGGGCGCCGAGGCCGACACAGACCACGCCGTGGGCCGAGGCCAGCTCGGCACAGGTGAACCGGGCCCGCCCGTGGTCCGGGGCGGTGACCTCGCCGACGTCGAGCCGGTGCCGGGCGGCGGTGTCGGCGAGCGCGGCCGCGAGCCCACCCCGTTCGACCAGGTCCGGGTAGAGGCGCACACCCAGCGCCGACGACACGTCGCTCATGCCTGACTCCCACTTCCTCGTGACAGAGACCAGCAGCGCGCGGGTTACGGGAATGTTTCCGGCGCGCCTCGCCATCCTGTCCCTCCCGGCCGCCTCCCGGCAATAGGAACTGTCCATTCGGCCTCCGTCGTGGCAGGTCGGCACCACCGGCGGTACGATCCCGCCCCATGGCCCGGATCCGGTGCGACTTCTTCTCCGAGGCACTCGGCATGAGCACCTCGATGACCGTGCTGCTGCCCGAGCGCGCCGCCACGCAGATCGGGATGGCGGGCAGCGGGGCCACCGCCGATCCGCCGGTGCTCTACCTGCTGCACGGGCTGACCGACGACGACACGATCTGGACCCGGCGCACCGCGATCGAGCGGTACGTCGCGCCGCTCGGGCTGGCCGTGGTGATGCCGCAGGTCCAGCGCAGTTTCTACACCGACGAGGCACACGGCAACCGGTACTGGACCTTCCTCAGCGAGGAACTGCCGCTGGTCTGCCGATCCTTCTTCCGGCTCTCCGACCGGCCTGTCGACACCTTCGTGGCCGGCCTGTCGATGGGCGGCTACGGGGCGTTGAAGTGGGCGCTGCGGCAGCCGGGCCGGTTCGCGGCGGCGGCCAGTCTCTCCGGCGCGCTCGACGTGGCCCGCCGACGCGACCACCCGACCCGCCCGCTGGATCCGGCGGTCTGGCACACCGTCTGGGGTGACCGCGCGGTGGCCGGCGCCGACGACGACACCATGGCGCTGCTGGAGCGTGCCGGCGACGACCTGCCGGCGCTCTACGTCGCGTGCGGCACCGAGGACTTCCTCCACGAGGACAACGTCCGCTTCGTGGAGACCGCCCGCCGGCGCGACGTGCCGCTGACCGTGGACTTCTCCCCCGGCGACCACGACTGGGCGTACTGGGACGCGAAGATCCAGGACGTGCTGGCCTGGCTGCCGTTGCGCCGCGACCCGTGACGGTCGGGCGCCGGTCCGCGGTCCGGCCGTCGGCCGGCCCGTCCCATGCTCCGAACGGCGAGCCTCACCGCAGCTCCGCCGCTCACCGCAGCGACGACCGGGCCACCGGAAAGTCGAAGTACGTCTTCGGGTACGGCTCGTCGAGGTAGCGGTAGTGCCACCACTCGCGGGGATAGTTCTCGAAGCCCTGCGCGGTCATCAGCCGCTTCAGCAACTGCCGGTTGTCCCGGGCCGTCCCGGTGATCCGGGCGTCGGCGGTGTGCGCGCGCGGATCGAAGCAGTCGAAGCCGGTGCCCATGTCGACGGAGTTGTCGGCGAAGCGCCGGCCGGCGGGCGCGGTGCAGGCCACCAGCGGCTGCCCGGGCGCGTACCCCGGCTGGTCGGGGGTGGGCACCGGGACGAGCGTGAGGTCGAGCGTGCTGCCCCGGCTGTGCGCGGTCGGCGCGCCGACGTAGCCGTCGGCGAAGAGCCGGTCCTTCGGCTCGGCGGGATAGAACTCGCCCTTCATCTGCTGCTCGTCGGGGCGTTTCGCCCAGGCGACGAAGTCGTCCACGGCCCGCTGCGGGCGGTAGCAGTCGTACACCTTGAGGCTGCGCCCCTGGGCGAGCGCGGCGGTCTGCACCCGGTGCAGCGCCTCGGCCGCCCGGCGGGTGAGCAGGCAGCGCGGTTCGGCGTAGCCGGTGATCGGCCGGCCGACGAAGTTGTGCGCGCCGGCGTACCGGATGTCGGTGCGCACGCTCGGGTCGACGGCGGCGAGGTCGACGATGTCGGCCGGGGCGCGCGGCCCGGTCGGGGTGGCCGACGGGGTCGGCGGGACGGCCGACGGAGTGGGCGGCTTGGCCGGCGGTGGCGTCGGCGGCGGGGCGGGCGCCGGCCGCTGGCAGGCGGCCAGCGCCGCGGCCAGCACGGCCACGACGGTCGCCACCCGCACGCCGGTCCTCACCCCGCCGTGTCTACCAGCATCAGGGGCGCGCCGGGCCGGCAAACGGTGGGCGCCCGCCCGGTCAGCCGTCGAGGAGGGGCCGGAGGAAGTCGAGCGCGGCGGCGTCGTCGTCGATGCCGCCCGCCTCGTGGCCGTTGTACCGCCAGACGGCCAGCTCGGCCGGCCCCCGGTACTCGTGCACCGCGGCGAACACCGTGGACGGCGGCACGATGTCGTCCATCAGCGCGACCGAGAAGCGGGCCGGCACGGTGGCCCGCCGGGCGAAGGCGACCCCGTCGACGTAGCCGAGGGTGTGCAGCGCGGCGTCCTCCCGGTCCCGGTGCACCGCCAGGTAGTCCCGGATCTCCCGGTAGGGGTGGGCGTCGGTGATGGTCACCGCGCGCGGGATGTCACAGAGGAACGGCACGTACGACACGGCCGCGCGCAGGTCGGGCACCAGAGCGGCGGTGGCCAGCGCGGCCGCGCCGCCCTGGCTGTGCCCGAGCACCGCCACCCGGTCCGGGTCCACGGCCGGCAGCCGGCGGGCGGCGTCGACGGCCCGGACCGCGTCGGTGAGGAAGCGGCGGTAGTAGTAGCGGCGGGGGTCCTCGATGCCCCGGGTGGTGACGCCGGGCGCCTGCGGGCCGGCCCCGGCCAGGTCGGGGGTGTCGCCACGGCTCCACCCGGAACCCTGGCCCCGGGTGTCCATCTGCAGGTGCGCGTAGCCGGCCGCGGCCCAGAGCAGGTTCTCCAGCGCGTGCCCCCGACCGCCGCCGTAGCCGACGTACTGCACCACGGTGGGCAGCGGTCCGGTGGCGCCGCGCGGCACCCGCAGCCACGCCCGGACCGGCTGGCCGGCGAAGCCGGGAAAGGTCACGTCGAAGACGTCGAGGCCGGTCAGCGGCGTGGCCACCGGCGTCACGTCGAGGTCGCCGCCGCACTCGCGCGCCTCGGCGAGGGTCTCGGCCCAGAAGGCGTCGAAGTCGTCCGGCTCGCGGAGCGCGCTGCGGTAGCCGCGCAGGTCCGCCTCGGGCAGGTCGGTGTACAAGAGCCGCTCCTCCACTGGCCGACCGGGAAATTTCCGAAACCTCGCGATGATCTCCCGGAACGCTAGGGCGACCCCGGGTTGTCGTCAACCCCGGGGCCGTACGGCAAGATGACCGGGGGCGGCAGGCCGTTCCGAGCGCCGTCGGCACGGTTGCCGGCGGTGTTCCGGCCGGGTGAAGGAGACGCGGGTGAGCACGGACGGCGAGCGCAGGGTGACCATCACCGTGATCGCGCGGGAGGCCGGGGTCTCCGTGCCCACCGTCTCCCGCGTGCTCAACGGGCGTTCGGACGTCGCGCCGGAGACCCGGGAGCGGGTCGAGGAGCTGCTGCGTCACCACGGCTACCGGCGGCGCGGCACCCGCGCCGCGCACCGGGCGGGCCTGCTCGACCTGCTCTTCCCCGACCTGGACAGCCCGTGGGCCCTGGAGATCATCCGCGGCGTGGAGGACGTCGGGCACGCCGCCGGGGTGGGCACCGTGGTCTCGGCGATCCACCGCGAGTCCACCTCGACCCGGCAGTGGCTGCAGAACCTGCGCGCCCGCGCCTCGGACGGTGTCATCGTGGTGACCTCGCACCTCACCCCGCCGGTGCACGCGCAGCTGCGCCGGCTCAACGTGCCGGTCGTGGTCGTCGACCCGGCCGGGGCGCCCGCCACCGACGTGCCCACCATCGGCGCCACCAACTGGTCCGGTGGGCTGGCCGCGACCGAGCACCTGCTCGCGCTGGGGCACCACCGGATCGGGCTGGTGGCCGGCCCCCCGCACCTGCTGTGCAGCCGGGCCCGGCTCGACGGCTACCGGGCCGCCCTGGAGCGGGCCGGCGTGCCGCTGGACGACCGGCTCGTGCAGCCCGGCGACTTCTACCACGCCTCCGGCTTCGCGGCGGGGACGGCCCTGCTGGAGCTCGACGACCCGCCCACCGCGATCTTCGCGGCCAGCGACCAGATGGCCTTCGGGGTCTACGAGGCGGTGCGCCGCCGCGGCCTGCGGGTCGGCGACGACGTCAGCGTGGTCGGCTTCGACGACCTGCCCGAGGCGCGCTGGGCGTCGCCGCCGCTGACCACGGTCCGGCAGCCGCTGGTCGAGATGGGGCGGCTCGCCGCGCGCACCGTGCTGCGCCTGTCCCAGGGCGAGGAGGTCGAGTCCCCCCGGGTCGAGCTGGCCACCGAGCTGGTCGTGCGGGACAGTTCGGTCCGGCACGACGCCGGGCGGGTCCCGGCGGACCTGTCCCGCTAGCCGCCGTCACCGCCGTCCGGCGGGCGCGCCGGCCCGGCCGGCGCCACGAGGGCGGCCGGGTGCCGGCGTCGGCGGCCCAGCAGCACCGCGCCGCCGGCCACCAGCAGCACCCCGACCGCCACCGACGAGCGGGTGCCCGGCCAGCCACCGGCGTGCCCGGCGGCGGGACCGCCCACCGCCCGGGCGCCGGCGAGCGCCGACGCGCCGGCCGGTGGGGACGGGCTGGCCGAGCTGAGCTCTCCCGGCCGGACCAGCCGCCCCACGGCGGCGTCCCGGGGCAGGCCGAACCCCCAGTCGAGCAGGGCCGCGCCCTGCTGCCAGCCGCGCTGGGTCGGGATCTCGGCGCCGAGCAGGGTGACCACGAGCCGTCGTCCGCCCCGCTCGGCGGCCCCGACGTAGGTGTGCCGGGCCAGGTCGGTGAAGCCCGTCTTGCCGCCCAGGGCGCCCGGATACTGCGCCAGCAGCTGGTTGTCGTTCTGGATCTCGAACGGCTTCACCCGCAGCGCCGGCTGGCCGGGCACCACCGCGGTACGGGTCGCGGTGTACCGGCGGAAGGCGGGCTGGGCGAAGCAGGCGCGGGCGATCAG
>NZ_KQ058701.1:83060-83254 GCF_000982955.1 Micromonospora sp. HK10
TGGCCGCCTCGTTGCCGGACTTGAGCAGCAGGCCAAGCCAGATCGTCTCGATCCGGTACCGGCCGCCTTCGACCAGTCCCACCGCCGAGCTGCCCGGCTCGATGGCCACATCCCCGGCGGTCACCGTGACCTCGCGGTCCGGGTCCAGCTTGGGCAGCATGGTGGCGGCCAGCAGCAGCTTCTGCACGCTCGCC
>NZ_KQ058702.1:0-40632 GCF_000982955.1 Micromonospora sp. HK10
CCCGGTGATCGCGGCGAGCCGGTGCCGCCCGGCGTGGGGGAGCGGCCGGCGCCGGTGGCGCGGGCGGCGGGCGAGGGGGGTGTGCCGTGCTGCGGCTGACCGTACCTCGGGTGGTGCTGGCGCTGGTCGGCCTGCTGCTGCTGACGTACGCCTTCGCGGTGGCCCCGGCCACGGTGGCCGGCGGCCGGTCGGACCAGGCCGCCGACCGGCTCGCCCGGCCGACCCCCGGTGTGGTCGCGCCGGTCGAGTCGAGCCCGTCGCCCGCACCGCCGCCGCCGGTGTTCCCGCCGGCCGGCCGGACCTTCATCGGGGTGATGACCGACAAGGGCCCGCACGACTTCCGGCCGCTGGACCGGTTCACCGCGGCCGCGAGGCACCAGCCGCAGGTCATGCTCTTCAGCGAGGGGTGGGCGACCGCCACCTTCGACCGGGCGCTCTTCGACCGGATCAAGGCGCGCGGCATGATGCCGATGCTGGGCTGGGAGCCGTGGAACTACCGGATCGACCAGACGGCCCGCAAGCAGAAGCTCACCGCCCGCCAGATCGACCGGCTCCGGGCCAACCAGCCGCGCTACCGGCTGGCCCGCATCGCCGACGGGCACTTCGACAGCTACCTGCGCTCCTGGGCGGTCGGCATCCGGTCGCTCGGCTACCCGGTGGCGATCCGTTTCGCCCACGAGATGAACGGCGACTGGTACCCGTGGTGCGAGCTGACCAACGGCAACCGGCCCGGCGACTACGTGAAGGCGTGGCGCCACGTGCACGACGTGTTCCGTCGGGCCGGCGCCACCAACGTCACCTGGGTGTGGAGCGCGAACGTGCGGTGGAGCGACAGCACCCCGCGGCTCGCCGCGTACTACCCGGGCGACGCCTACGTGGACTGGGTCGGTATCACCGGCTACTACGGCACCGGCGCGTTCTCCCGGTACCTCTCCTTCGACGCGATCTTCAAGCGGACCCACGCCGAGATCCGCACCTTCACCCACAAACCGCTGGTCATCACCGAGACCGGCGCCTCGAACGGCGCGGGTCGCAAGGCGGAGTGGATCAAGCAGGCCTTCCGGACGCTGCCCGCGTACCCGGACATCATCGGGCTGATCTGGTTCGAGGTGAACAAGGAACTGGACTGGCGGATCGGCAGCCCGCCCGCGGCGGCGAAGGCCTTCGCCCAGGGCGTCGCCGCGGCCCGGTACGACGTGCGGTGGTCGCCGGAGATGGTGCCACGCACCACGACGACCCGGCGCTGACCGGGCCGGCGGCCCGTCCGGGTTGAAATCCCGCACGCAGCGGAGCAGGTGATGAGTCCCTGGAGCCCCGGCTCCACCGAGCGTCGACATCGGGCCGCCGGATCCATAGACTCCGGTCTTTCTGGTACCACGAGTCCAGGGAGGACCCAGGTGTCGAGCACAACCCGGCCGCACGCCGTCCCGCTGCTGTCCCGCCTCGCCGGCGTGGCGGTGGTCACCGCCGCGCTGGTGGCCACCGGCGGCGCCGCGATCGCCGCGCCCCCCGCCGAGCCCGCGCCCACCCGGGGCCCGTGCGCGTACACGCCGACCCCGGATGAGCCGGCCGCGCGGCCGGTGCCGCTGCCGCCGGCCCCCCGGCACACCCCCGACCGGGGCACCGTCCGGGTCACCCTGCGCACCAACCAGGGCCCGATCGGGCTGACCCTCGACCGCGAGCAGGCCCCCTGCACCGTGCAGAGCTTCCTGCACCTGGCCCGGCACAAGTTCTACGACCGGACGCCCTGCCACCGGCTCACCGCGTACCCGACGCTGACGGTGCTGCAGTGCGGCGACCCGTCCGGCACCGGCGAGGGCGGGCCCGGCTACCGGTACGCCGACGAACTCCCCACCGACCTGCCGCCGGCCCCGACCGACCCGACCGGCGTGCGCCGGCTCTACGCCCGGGGCACCCTGGCCATGGCCAACGCCGGCCCGGACACCAACGGCAGCCAGTTCTTCCTGGTCCAGGCCGACTCGGCGCTGCGCCCCAACTACACCGTCTTCGGCACCATCGACGCGGCCGGACTGGCCACCCTGGACCGGATCGCGGCCGGCGGCATCGCCGCCACGCCCGAGGACCCGGCGCCGGTCGACGGCGCGCCGGCCCTCCCCGTGGAAATCCTGCGCGCCAAGCGGGGCCGCTGACCCCGGACGGACGGCCGGCCGGGGCAGACCTCGCCCCGACCGGCCGCCCCGCGGATCAGTGGCAGGAGCCGGAACCGCTGTCGCTGTACGTCTGCCCGGCGACCGGCACGAACCGCCAGTCGTAGCCGCCGGAGTGCAGGGTGAACTTGAGTACCCCGTACGCCGTGGCGTTGCGGGCCTCGCTGTTGGGCTGGATGGTGCCGAAGGTGTAGTGGCTGGCCCCGCCCATACCGGCCACGAAACTGCGCAGGCCCCGGCCGGCGTCGTAGCCGCCGCTGGGGTTCATCGGGGCGAACCGCTCGTAGACGTGGTTGTGTCCCCACACCACGACGTCGGCGTTGTAGTCGTAGAGCGCCTGGTAGAGCGGGCGGGTCGAGGTCGACGGCGCGTGGTTGGCGCTGGACGTGAAGAGTGGGTGGTGCCAGTACGCCAGGGTGCACGGCTTGCCGCTGGCGGCCAGGTCCGCCCGCAGCCACTGCTCCTGCGCCGAGCCGGCCGCCATGCTGATGTTCGAGTTCAGCGAGACGACGTGCCAGTTGCCCAGGTCGTACGAGTAGTAGCCGCGCCCGCTCGGGCCGGCCTGGCTGCCGAAGTAGCCGTAGTAGCCGCTCGCGCCCGAGGTGTTGTAGTCGTGGTTGCCCGGCGACGGGCGGGTACGCGCCTTGTGCCGGCCCCAGGTGGGCTCGTAGTAGGCGGAGAACTCCGCCGCGGTGCCGTTGTCGTACACGTTGTCGCCGGTGGTGAAGACCGTGCCGGTGATGCCGTCGAGCAGCGTCGCGGTGGCGCTGTCGCCGGAGCCGGAGTTGGCGATGTCGCCCACCCCGACCAGCACCGGGTCCGCGGACGGCGTGCTGGTGCCGGTGGTGACGACCAGTTGCGGGGCGTCGGCCCCGCTCTCCCGTGTGTCGTAGTAGGCGCCGTCGCCGCTGGCCGAGGTCGCCCCGAAGCTGTAGGTGCCGTTGCCGGTCACCTGCGCCGTCACGTCCACCTCGTACCAGCTGTCCGCGCCCACCGCGCCGATCGCGCCGAGCGGGGCGCCGTCGAGGGCCGGCTGGTTGTTCCAGGTGGTGCCGGTCTCCGACCAGGTCGTGTTCGACATCGCCCGGAACGTGCCGCCGGCGTCGCTGCCGCTGTTGCCGCTGATGGTGCGCAGCCGCAGCCTGGCGCTGGTGACCGTGCCGCTGACCCCGCTGACCGTGAACCGCAGGAACAGCCGGCGGACCGGGGAGTTGTCCACCACGAGCTGCGTCGAGGTGCCGTAGTTGGTGGTGGCGGTGTCGCTCTGCACGTACGTGTCGGCCACCGGCGTGAAGGTCACGCCCGCCGCTGACGCCGGGCCGGCGCCGACCACCACGGCGGTGGTGGTGAGCAGCGCCGCCACCGCGCCGAGCGCAACCGTGGGGTGGGGGAGTCGAAGAGCCATCCGGAAACCCTTCCGTCGGGATGTTGGGGAAGCGGATGGAACGTAGGGGAGCCGGTCGGCCGGCCGGCGACGAACGGGTGAACAGCGGATCCAGGCAGGCAAACACATCGACGTTTGGTGACTGTTCACCGACCGCCCGCCTGCCCGGCACGCACCGTCCGTTGTGACCGGCGGGGCCGGCCTGGACGATGGCTGACCGTCACCCGCCCACCCGAGGAGAGGTCCCGTGTACCTGTCCACCGTCTCCCGGCCGGTCACCGACCCGCCCGCGCCGGGCCGTGCCCGCCGAGGCCTCGCCCTGGTCGGCGGCAACGTCGTCGCCCTCGGCACGGTCAGCCTGATCACCGACGTCTCCGCCGAGATGGTGACCGCCGTCCTCCCGCTCTACCTGGTGCTCGGCCTGCACCTGAGCCCGCTTGCCTTCGGCGTGCTCGACGGCCTGTACGCCGGCACCACCGCGCTGCTGCGGATCATCGGCGGCTTCGCGGCCGACCGGTTCCGCCGGCGCAAGCTGGTCGCCGGCCTGGGCTACACCCTCTCCGCGGTGGCCAAGCTCGGCCTGCTGCTCGCCGGCCGCTCGGTGCCGGCGATCGGCGCGGTGATCGCCGTCGACCGCCTCGGCAAGGGGGTACGCAGCGCGCCACGCGACGCGCTCATCACGCTCTCCACACCACCGGAGGCGCTGGGCCGGGCGTTCGGGGTGCACCGCGCCATGGACAGCCTCGGCGCATTCCTCGGGCCGCTGGTCGCTCTGGCGGTGCTGCTCGCCGTCGGGCAGTCCTACGACGCCGTCTTCGTGGCCAGCTTCTGTGTCGCCGCGCTCGCCGTCGTGGTGCTCGTGCTCTTCGTCCGGGAACGCCCCGACCCACCGGGCGGCACCGGCGACGCCCGGGTCTCGGTACGCGAGGCGTGCGGCCTGCTGCGCGACCGGTCAGCCCGCCGGCTGCTGCTGGCCGCCGCACTGCTCGGCCTGGCCACCGTCGGTGACGGCTTCGTCTACCTGCTGCTGCAGCAGCGGGAGGACGTCGCCCTGCGCTGGTTCCCGCTGCTCGCGGTCGGCACGAGCCTGGCGTACCTGCTGCTCGCCGCCCCGCTCGGCGCCCTCGCCGACCGGATCGGTCGGCTGCCTGTGGTGGTCGGCGGGTACGCCGCGCTCGCCCTCACGTACCTGCTGCTGGCCGGCCCGGTCGCCGGCTGGCCGCTGCTCGCGCTCACCCTCACCTTGTACGGGGTGTTCTACGCCGCCACGGACGGGGTGCTGGTCGCGCTCGCCGGTCCGGTGGTGCCGGCGCGGCTGCGCACCACCGGCATTGCGCTGGTGCAGACCGGACAGGCGCTGGCGTACCTGCTCTCCTCGGTCCTGTTCGGCGCTGCCTGGCAGGCCTGGGGACCGCAGACCGCGATCCGGCTCGCCGCCGTCGCCGCCCTCGGCGTGCTGGCGGTCTCGGTGCCCCTGCTGCTTCCCGCGTCCCGCCTCGTGCCCCGGAGGACCGCCCGATGACCCCGCTGACCACCCGGGCGAAGCTCGCCGTAGTGACCGCCGCCGCCCTGCTGCTCGGCGCGGCGGCGGCCGGCTACGCCGCCGTCGCCGCCGAACCGGCCCGCACGCCGCCGCCCGCGGTGGCCGGCACGGTCACCCTGGATCGCGGACCGCGGCTGCTCGCCGTCACCGACCGGCACGTCTCCTCGGTCGCCGCGGCCGACCCCGCCGGGCCACGCACCGTCGCCAGCACCGAGTGCGTGCGGGTGTACGCCGCGGCAGGCACCGGCGTGTGCCTGGCGGCCGTGGACGCCTGGACCTACCGGCTGCTCGTGCTCGACGCGGCGCTGCGGCCGACCCGTTCCCTCCCGCTGACCGGGCTGCCCAACCGGGCCCGGGTCTCGCCGTCCGGCCGGATGATCGCCTGGACCACCTTCGTCGGCGGCGACTCCTACACCAGCAGCGGCTTCTCCACCCGCACCGGGATCCTCGACACCCGCACCGGCGCCACGGTGGCCTCGCTGGAGGGGTTCGCGGTGATCCGGGACGGTCGGCCCCACCGCGGCGCCGACGTCAACTTCTGGGGAGTCACCTTCGGCGCCGACGACAACCTCTTCTACGCCACCATGTCCACCGGCGGAAAGCGCTACCTGGTCCGGGGCGACGTCGCGGCCCGGCGGGTGATCACGATCCGGGAAAACGTCGAGTGCCCGTCGCTCTCGCCCGACGGCACCCGGATCGCCTTCAAGCAGGCGCTCGACGGCGACCCGGCGAAGGGCTGGCGGCTGTCCGTGCTCGACCTGATGACCATGCGGGTGACCGCCACCGCCGAGACCGCCAGCGTCGACGACCAGGCGGCCTGGCTGGACGGACGGACCCTGGCCTACACGCTGCGACGGTACGACGGCCGGCCGGATGTGTGGGCGGTGCCGGCCGACGGGTCGGGCCGACCGTCGATCCTGATTCCCGGCGCCGAGTCACCGTCCCCGCTGACCTGACCGTCCGAGGGGCCCGACCGTCCGACCCCCTGACCGTCCGACGCGCCTGGCTGTCCGGCGTGCCGTGGACAGCGGACGGGGCCGTCCCCGCGGTGGCGGGAACGGCCCCGGGTGCCCGGAAGCCGCGCGGTCAGCCCACCGAGGCGGGGAAGCGCTGCCAGACCCGGTGCGCCGCCATCAGCTGCTGCACGGCGGTCAGCACCTCGGCGCCGGAGTCGCCGGACACCACGCCCGGCGTGCCGGCCACGCCTGCCTGCCGCAGCACCTCGGTCCCGGCGCCCCAGGCGCCGATCGCCTTGGCGTGCCGCCAGGCCTCCTCGACCAGCAGGAGCACCCGCGGATCCACCGTCGCAACGCCCGCGGCGCCGGCCTTGGCGTCCCGGGCCGGCAGCGCGTCCGGGGCCGGCGTCGGGGCGCCGGCCAGCAGGACCGCGTCGAACTCGACGGACCGGGCGGTGGCGAAGCTGCGCTGCACCGGGGTGCCACGCACGGCGCCGCCGTGCGGACCGATCAGCAGCGGGACCATGCCGGCGCTGAAGACCGCCATCCGGACCTGGGCGACGTCGTCCAGGTCGCCGTCCGGATCCACCACGATGCCGACCATCCGGCCGTCGGCCGGCCACTCCCGCCCCACCTGGGACAGCGCCGGGCTGGGCTGGACGTCGGCGAGCGGCAGGGTCGGCTCCGGCGCGGGCAACCCGAGACCGGCGGCGACCTGGGCGCAGAGCACCGGGTCGATGTTGGCCAGGCAGCGCAGCTGCCGCTCCCGGATCTCCTGGCGGTAGCACTTGCCCAGCTCGAAGGTGTAGGCGCGGATGATGTGCTCCCGCTCGACCGGGGACATGCTCAGCCAGAAGAGCCGGGCCTGGCTGAAGTGGTCGTCGAAGGAGGCCGGCGCGGCGCGTACCTTGGGCGCCTCCGCGACGGTCACCGGCACGTCGACGAACGCGTTCTCCTTGTCGCCGGCCGGGAACGGGTTGCCCCCGTCGAGCGAGTTCGGCCGGTACGGCGCCACTCCGGCGTGCACGGCGTGCTGGTGGAAGCCGTCGCGCAGCATGTCGTTGACCGGGGCGTGCGGGCGGTTCACCGGGATCTGCGAGAAGTTCGGCCCGCCGAGCCGGGTGAGCTGCGTGTCGACGTACGAGAAGAGCCGGCCCTGCAGCAGCGGGTCGTTGGTGACGTCGATGCCCGGCGGAAGGTGGCCGACGTGGAAGGCGACCTGCTCGGTCTCGGCGAAGAAGTTCGTCGGGGTCCGGTTGAGCACGAGCCGGCCGATCGGCTGCACCGGCGCCAGTTCCTCCGGCACGATCTTCGTGGGGTCGAGCAGGTCGATGCCGGCGAAGGTCTCCTCGGGGGTGTCCGGGAAGACCTGGATGCCCAGCTCCCACTCCGGGTACGCGCCGGCCTCGATGGCGTCGTAGAGGTCGCGGCGGTGGAAGTCCGGGTCCACCCCGTTGATCAGCTGGGCCTCCTCCCAGACCAGGGAGTGCACCCCCAGCTTCGGCTTCCAGTGGAACTTGACCAGCACGGTCTCCCCGGCGTCGTTGACCAGCCGGAAGGTGTGCACGCCGAACCCCTCCATGGTCCGGTACGAGCGGGGGATGCCCCGGTCGGACATGTTCCACATGGTGTGGTGCTGCGCCTCGGTGTGCAGGGAGACGAAGTCCCAGAAGGTGTCGTGCGCGCTCTGCGCCTGCGGGATCTCCCGGTCCGGGTGCGGCTTGCCGGCGTGGATGATGTCCGGGAACTTGATCGCGTCCTGGATGAAGAAGACCGGCATGTTGTTGGCGACCAGGTCGAAGGTGCCCTCGTCGGTGTAGAACTTGGTGGCGAAGCCACGGGTGTCGCGCACGGTGTCGGCGGAGCCGCGGGAGCCGAGGACCGTGGAGAACCGGACGAAGGCCTGGGTCTCCCGGCCCTTCTTGAGGAAACCGGCCCGGGTCAGGGTCTCGGCGGTGCCGTAGCCGGTGAACACCCCGTGCGCCCCGGTGCCGCGCGCGTGCACCACCCGCTCGGGGATGCGCTCGTGGTCGAAGTGGGTGATCTTCTCGCGGAAGTGGTGGTCCTGGAGCAGGATCGGCCCCCGCGGGCCGGCCTTCAGCGAGTGGTCGGTGTCGCGCAGCCTGGCCCCTTGCGACGTGGTCAGGTAGGCGCCCTGCTGTCCCTTGGCGGTCGGCGGCACGCCCGTCTCCGCGCCGGTCGGGGTCCGGGTCTCCGGCGTGCCCTGCTCCTTCTTCGGCGGCAGCGGGTCGTGCGGCGTGGTCGGCTCGTCGACGGTCGGTGGGGCGCTGCCGGGCGCGCCCGGGACGTCCGGGGTGAGGACGTCGGTCACCTTCTCCGCAGCCGTCTCGACGGCGGCCTTGACGGCCTTGGCGGGGTTGTTGCGGTCCATCAGGGCGGGTCCCTCTCGATTGGGCGAATGACCGGGCCCTTGGCCCCCTACCCCCAGCCGGGTGGGGCAAACCAGGCGTAACGGCCGGCGTCCGGGTGGTGTGACGGTCGACTCGGTGATCGGCGACGCGGTCCGCGGCTGTTGACCGGCGGGTGCGACGCGAGGTCACTCTGCGTGAGCTGCCCCGGTGCCCGCTGGTCTGTGTCGAGAGCTGGCGTCTCGTCACTGACCTGCGACTATGGTCGGCAGCCCGGCTCGACCGGGGGATGGCTCTCGCCGCCTTTGCTCTGCAGCCATATACGCAGCAGTCACGCTGCGTGCGGTGCTGCGGCGATGGCTGCAGAGCAAAGGCGATGGGGGCAAGGGGCGATGGGGGCAAGGGGCGGTGGGGGCAAGGGGCGATGGCCGGAGGGCAGGGCGGCGAACAGCGCGGGTGGGTCGTGCGGGAGGAACCGGCCCTCATCGCCGCCGCCGGCTGGTTCCGCGCCGGGCGGCGCTGGGCGGCGCTGGGACGCCGCGTACCGGCTGCTCCGGGCGTCGCGCCCGTCAGCCGGCGAGCCGGGTGGCGAACTCGTCGGTGGCGCGCAGCAGCTCCCGGGCGATGCCCGGTTCCGCCGCCGAATGGCCGGCGTCCGGCACCATCCGCAGCTCCGCCTCCGGCCAGCGCCGTGCCAGGTCGTACGCGGACACCGGCGGGCAGCAGAGGTCGTAGCGGCCCTGGATCAGCACGGCCGGCAGGTGGCGGATCCGGTCCACCCCGTCGAGCAGGTGGTCGTCGCCGGTGAGGAAGCCGCCGTTCCACGCGTAGTGGGACAGGATCCGGGCCACCGGCAGGGCGTGCTCGTCGGCGGTGAAGTGGGCCAGCAGGCCGAGGTCGGGGCGCAGCCCGGAGTTCACCGCCTCCCACCGTCCCCAGGCCGCCGCGCAGGCCCGGGCCTGCGCCTGGTCCGTCCCGTGCAGCCGCCGGTGGTACGCGGCCAGCACGTCGTACCGCTCGTCGGGTGGGATGGGCGCGACGAACCGGGCCCACTCCTCGGGCTGGAGGTGGTGCAGGCCGTGCTGGTAGAACCAGTCGCGCTCGGCCCGGCGCAGCAGCAGTACGCCCCGCAGGATCAGGCCGGTGACCCGGGTGGGATGGGTCTGCGCGTACGCCAGGCCGAGGGTGACCCCCCACGATCCGCCGAACACCAGCCAGGCGTCGATGCCGAGCCGCTCGCGGATCAGCTCCAGGTCGGCCACCAGGTGCCAGGTGGTGTTGGCGTGTACCGATCCGCGCGGCGTGCTGCGTCCCGCGCCGCGCTGGTCGAGCAGCACCACCCGGTACCGGTGCGGGTCGAAGAACCGCCGGGCCGCCGGCACCAGGCCGCCGCCCGGTCCGCCGTGCAGGAAGACCACCGGTACGCCGTCCGGCCGGCCCACCTCCTCCACGTACAGCTCGTGGCCGTCGCCCACGGCGACCCGGTGCGTGGCGTACGGCTCGATCGGCGGGTACAGGATGGGGTCGGTGGCGTCCATGCCTGGTCATCCTGCCCGCTGGCGGGCCGTCGGGTGGGGACGGTCAGCAGGCGATGCCGCTGCCCAGGCCGTCCAGCAGGGCGTCGGCGACCCAGCCGGACACCCCGGTCGTGGTGTCCCGGAGGTAGGTCCAGGTGTAGGTGGTGTGGCCGTTCGCGGTGACCCGGTCGCCGCTGCCGTAGCAGTGGAAGTCCACGTTGTGGCTGAACTGCCCGTAGCCCGCCGAGCCGCAGGTGGTGTGCGGGCCGGAGCGGATGTTGACGTTGCTGGCGTTGAAGAGCTGGCCGTACGCCGTGTCGATGTTGCTGTGGGCGTGGCTGCAGCTCGCGCTCGCCGGCGCCGTCCCGGTGACCACCGCGACGCCGGTGCACCCGGCGGCCAGTGTGACCGCCGCGGCGATCGAGGAAACCTTCCGCATCTTGATCAACCCCCCGAAGTCGGAAGCACACGCAAAGTGATCAGAATATTTGCATGCTTCAACGTACGGGGGCAAGGGTTCCCGATGCCGGGCGGCTCCTGACCGGCGTCCGGCGGGGACGCCGGTCAGGACCCGCCGGGTCAGGCGTTGGCCGGAACCCCGGCGTCGGGGTCGGCCGCCGCCGCCCCGGTGGCCTCCGCCTCGGGGGCGCTGCGCGGCGCCGGGGTACGCACCGCGAACGCGTTGAAGCTCGGACCGTCCAGCGCGGGCCGCTCGGGGCGTTCGTCGGCGCCCGGCTGCTCGGCCGCCGGCTGGTCCACCGGGACGGGACCGGCGGGCTCGACCACCGGGCGGACACCCACCTGCGGGTACTCGGCCGTCTCCCCGCCACCCGCGGCCGCCGCCATGACCGCCGCCGCGGCCAGGTCGGCCACCCGCTTCGCCTCCCGCTGCACCCGGGCCCGGGTGTCCTTGGCGTGCTGCTCGGCCAGGTCCGCCGCCCGCCGGGCCTCGTCCAGCCGGCGGGTCTCGACGGCCAGTTCCCGGCGCACCTCCACCAGGCGTTCCTCCAGGTCGGCGCCCTGCTGCTCGACCGCCGTGATCTCCTGCCGGGTCTGCTCCAGCTCCCCGGCCACCGTGTCCAGTTCGGCGCGCAGCTCCGCCACGGCCTCCTGTCGCTGCTGGAGCTCCTGCTGCACGGTGGCGAGCTGCTCCTGGTGGGCCGCGTGCTCCTCGTCGGCCCGCTCGCGCACCTCGGTGGCGTACTGCTGGGCCTCGGCGACCAGCGCGGCGATGTCCCGTTCGGCGGCGCTGGCCCGGTCGGCCAGCTCCTGCTCCGCGGCGGCCCGCCGCTCGTCCAGCTCGCGGGCCATGGTCGCCTGCCACTGGGCCAGCTCCTGCTGGGCCTTGCTCCGGTTCGCCTGCACCTCCTGCTGGATCTGGGTGCGGGCCGCCTTCACCAGCGCCTCGGACGCCGAACGGGCCTGCTCCACCTGCTGGGTGGTCTGCTCGGCGATCCGCTTCGCCTCCTGCTGCGCCCGGTCGTGGGCGGCCTGCCCCTCGGAGCGCAGCTTCTCCGCCAGCTCCCGGATCGCGGTCAGCTCCGCCTGCGCGGCTGCCCGCCGCTCCTCGTCCGCCTTCTCCTGCTCGGCGCGGCGGCTGGTCAGCTCCTCCTCCAGCGCCCGCAGCTCCCGGTCGACCTCCTCCTGCGCCGCGGCCAGCACCTTCTCCGCCTGGGCCTGGAGGTCGGCGGCCCGCCTGGCGGCGGCCTCGCTGATCTGGCCGGCCTGCTTCTCGGCCAGGTCGAGAATCTGGTCCACCATCGGGCCGAGGTCCCGGAACGACGCCCGGTCCACCGGCGCCGGCCGCTGCCGCAGCTCGGCCGCCTCGGTGTGCGCCCGCTGCACCTGCGCGGCCAGCTCCCGCGCCTGCGCGTACGCCCGGTCCCGGTCGGCCGTCAGCGCGGTCAGCTCGCCGTCGAGCCGCTCGACGTACCGGTCGACCTGGCGCTTGTCGTAGCCGCGCAACGTCGTCTCGAACCTGGGCCGCCCGGACCCGTCGTCGTGGGGTGCGAACGGTTCCTCGCCGTTGGACATTCGCCATCCTCCGTGGGTTCGCCAGCGTCAGGCCGGCGGGGCATGATGAGGCGCAACGGTACCGTCGTCGGCGCGCGGGCCCCGCCCCGCCCCGCCCTCTCGACGCGGCCGGACCGAGCCGGGAGGGCTGGACATGCGAATCGCCCTGTTCGTCACCTGCCTCGCCGACACGCTGTTCCCCGAAGCGGCCACGGCGACGGTACGGCTGCTGGAGCGCCTCGGCCACCAGGTGGACTTCCCCACCGACCAGACCTGCTGCGGGCAGATGCACGTCAACACCGGCTACCCGGACGAGGCGGTGCGGCTGGTCCGGCGGCACGTGCGGGTCTTCGCCCCGTACGACGTGGTGGTGGCGCCCTCCGGCTCGTGCGTCGGGTCGGTGCGCCACCAGCACCCGATGGTGGCCCGCCGCGCCGGCGACGACGCGCTGGCCAGCCGGGCGGCGGAGGTCGGGCGACGCACCTACGAGCTGTCCGAGCTGCTGGTCGACGTGCTCGGGGTGACCGACGTGGGCGCCTACTACCCGCACCGGGTGACGTACCACCCGACCTGCCACTCGCTGCGCCTGCTGCGGGTGGGGGACCGGCCGCTGCGCCTGCTGCGCGCGGTACGCGGCCTGGACCTGGTGGAGCTGCCGCAGGCCGAGCAGTGCTGCGGCTTCGGCGGCACCTTCGCGGTGAAGAACGCGGACACCTCCACGGCCATGCTGGCCGACAAGATGCGCCACGTGCTGGCCACCCGGGCCGACGTGTGCACCGCCGGGGACGCCTCCTGCCTGATGCACATCGGCGGCGGACTGTCCCGGCTGCGGGCCGGCGTGCGGACCGTGCACCTCGCGGAGATCCTGGCCGCCACGGAGGCCGACACCGACCCTCCCGGCGGCCGGGACCGGACCGGCCCGGCCAGCCGGGACACCGCGGCGGTGGCCCGATGAGCGGCCGCGGCGGCGCCGGCCGGACCACCTTCCTCGGCATGCCCGCCACCGCCCCGCCCGGCGTCGGCAACCTGCGCGGGACGGAGCCGTTCCCGGCCGCCGCCCGCCGGGCACTCGGCGACGCCCAGCTGCGGCGCAACCTGCGCCACGCCACCGGCACGATCCGCGCCAAATCGGCGGCGGTCATCGACGAGGTGCCGGACTGGCCGCAGCTGCGGGCGGCCGGCCGGGCGATCAAGGCCGACACCATGGCCCGCCTGCCGGAACTGCTGGAACAACTCGAGGCAGCGGTCACCGCGGCCGGCGGGACCGTGCACTGGGCCACCGACGCGGTCGAGGCGAACCGGATCGTCACCGAGCTGGTCCAGGCCACCGGCGCCGACCGGGTGATGAAGGTCAAGTCGATGGCCACCCAGGAGATCGGCCTCAACGAGGCCCTCGAAGCGGCCGGCATCGAACCGGTCGAGACCGACCTGGCCGAGCTGATCGTCCAGCTCGGCGACGACCGGCCCAGTCACATCCTGGTGCCGGCGATCCACCGCAACCGGGCCGAGATCCGGGAGATCTTCCTGCGCGCGATGCCGGGGGTCGACCCGGCGCTCACCGACGAGCCGGCGGTCCTGGCCGCCGCCGCGCGCCGGCACCTGCGGGAGACCTTCCTCGCCACCCGGGTGGCCGTCTCCGGGGCGAACTTCGCCGTCGCCGAGACCGGCACCCTCGCGGTGGTCGAGTCCGAGGGGAACGGCCGGATGTGCCTGACCCTGCCGGAGACCCTGATCACCGTGATGGGCATCGAGAAGGTCATTCCCCGCTGGGCCGACCTCGGGGTCTTCCTGCAACTGCTGCCCCGGGCGTCCACCGGGGAGCGGATGAACCCGTACACCTCGCTCTGGACCGGGGTCACCCCCGGCGACGGGCCGCAGCAGGTGCACCTGGTGCTGCTCGACAACGGCCGCAGCGCGGTGCTCGCCGACGAGGTCGGGCGGCAGGCGCTGCACTGCATCCGCTGCTCGGCCTGCCTCAACGTCTGCCCCGTGTACGAGCGCACCGGCGGGCACGCCTACGGGTCGGTCTACCCGGGACCGATCGGCGCGGTGCTCTCCCCGCAACTGACCGGAGTGGCCGACAACGCCTCGCTGCCGTACGCGTCCTCGCTCTGCGGGGCCTGCTACGACGCCTGCCCCGTGATGATCGACATCCCGTCCATCCTGGTGCACCTGCGGGCGCAGGCGCCGCACCCGCGCACCGAGGCGGCGGCGATGGCCGCGGCCGCGTACACCATGGACCACCCGGCGCTGTACGCGGCCGCGCAGCGCGCCGCGGGGCTCGGCCGGCTCGCCGGCCGCGCGCTGCCCCCGCCGCTGAACGGCTGGACCGCGAGCCGGGACATGCCGGCGGCACCCCCGCAGACCTTCCGGCAATGGTGGGCCGAGCACCGGAGCGGGTCGTGACCGGGCGCGAGGTGGTCCTCGCCCGGCTCCGCGCGGCGCTGGCCGGGGCACCGCCGGCCGTGCCCGAGCCGGGCCCCGCGCCCCGCGACCGGGGCGACCGGCCGCCGGGGCACCCCGACCTGCTCGACCGGCTCGCCGGCCGGCTCACCGACTACCGGGCCGAGGTGCACCGGGTGGCCGGGGCGGGCGTCGCGGAGGCGGTCGCCGGCATCCTCGCCGCCGCCGGGGCGCGGACCGTGGTGGTGCCGGCGGGGCTGCCCGCGCAGTGGCGGCCCGGGGCGGTCGAGGTCCTGGTCGACGACGGCCTGCCCGCCACCCGGCTGGCCAGGCTGGACGCGGTGGTCACCGCCGCGGCGGTCGCCGTCGCCGAAACCGGCACGATCATCCTGGACGCCGGCGCCGACCAGGGCCGGCGCGCCATCAGCCTCCTGCCCGACCTGCACGTCTGCGTGGTCCACCCCGAGCAGGTCGTCGCCGGCGTGCCCGAGGCGCTGGCCCGGCTCACCCCGGACCGGCCACTCACCTGGATCAGCGGACCCTCGGCCACCAGCGACATCGAGCTGAACCGGGTGGAGGGCGTGCACGGGCCGCGCCGGCTGCACGTGGTCCTCACCGACGGCTGACCCGGTCAGACCGGGACGTGCGGGTTCCCGGCCGTCAACCGGACCGTGAAACCGTCGGCCTCGCGGTGCAGCGACACGTGGTCGCAGGCCTGGTGGCTGATCCACAACCCGAGACCGCCGGCGCTGCCGTCGCCGGCCGGCAGCAGACCCGCGTACGGGTCCTTGGGGCCCTCGCCCCGGTCGTGCACGGTCACCACGATCCGGTCCCGGGCGCTCCACAACCGCAGCCGCACCGGTGCGGTGCCGTGCCGCAGCGCGTTGGTCACCATCTCGCTGACCGCCACCATCAGGTCCTCGACGACCTCCGGCCGCAGGTGGCCCCGGTCGGCGGCCTGCACGGCCGCGCGGGCCCGCGCCGGGCTCGGGTCGGTCAGCTCGACCAGCGGAGCCGTCCGCTGCACCGGGTCGACCACCATCGGCCGCGGCTCGGTCAGGTAGCTCTCCGGCGGGGTGTACGTGGGTGACGGCGGGTGGCTGCCGTCCGGCCGGGCCACCCGGGGATGGGTGCGCGCCACGTCCGAGAGCACCGGCGGCGGCGTGCGGCGGGTGTCGTACGCGCACATGCTCCACAGCGGGAAGTCGTCGTAGGCGTGGTTGATGGCCGACTCGTAACGGGCCCACCAGTCCCAGGTGGCGCCGAACACGATCGGCGGCAGCTCGCCGACGATGCGGATCTGCCCCACGCCCTGCGCCACGTACCCGGCCAGCAGCTTGCGGTAGGAGCGGATCGCGCTGGTCGGGCGGGCGTAGACCTCCCCGCCCGGCAGGAAGGTGACCTCGGCACCGGCGGGCAGCGCCCGACGGACCAGCTCGGCGTTGCGCTCGCCGAAGCCCACGATGGCCGGCTCGCCGGCCGCGACACCGCCCAGCAGGAACGGCACCACCACGGCGAGCAGATGCTCGTCGGAGTCGTAGAGCACGGCCTCGTGGAAGTAGCCGACGTGGCCCGCGGCGGCACCGGTCCTCATCGCGCCACCTCGACCGTGACCTCCGCGAGCTCCAACAGCTCGACCAGCCGGGCGGTGCCCGCCCGGGAGGTGCGCAGCACCGCCGTCGCGCCGTGCCGGCGGGCATGGTCACGCAGGTGCAGCAGGCTCCGGTGGTCGACGAACCGCAACCCGGTCGCGTCCACCAGCAGCCGGCCGTCGACCGGTCGCGGGTTCGCCCGGTCCAGCGCGGCGGCGAACTGCTCGTGGTTGGACGGGTCGAGCTCGCCGTGCAGCGCCACCGGCTCCGTCCCGGCCAGGGCGTACAGCCGGAACAGAACCTCGGTGTTGCCCTCGGGGTGCAGGCAGGCCAGCTCCTCGATCGCCGCCTCGCCCAGCACCCGCCGGTCGTACGCGCAGATCGCCGACATCGGGCGGTGCCGCATGAACCGGTCGATGAGGTGCTCGTAGCGGGCGAAGGCGGCCCGCTGGGCGGCGGTGCGGACCAGCGACGTCGCGTCGGCCACCACCCGCAGCCCGGTGTGACCGGCGGCGAGCGCCTCGTCCGTGGCCGCCGCGTACGCCCGGACCTGGGCCTCCGGGTCGATGATCGCGTCGGAACGGTACCTGTCCTGCACCGACATGAGCTGGACCGCGCCCCGGCGCAGCGCGTCGTCGAGGCCGGGCAGCCCCGCCAGCCGGCGGGCCAGCTCGTCGCGGCCGCCGGCGGCGATCAGCCCGACCCGTTCACCGGCGGCCAGCCCGGCGGCGAGGAACCGCACCGCACGGGCGTCGAGCGCGGCCGGGTCGTGGAAGGCCAGACAGACATGACCGTACGCCGTGGTCGGCGCGCCCGCGCCGGTCACCTGAGCTGCCCCATGCGGCCAGTGTATGCACATCCGGCGGACCGGCCAGTCGTGGCGGTACGCCGCGCGCCGCCGGGCGGAAATCGGTGGTCCGCGGGCGCGCCGCCGCGGGATCCTGCCGGCGTGACGAGCGTACGGGCGCTGACCGCCGCGGACTGGCCGGCCCTCTGGCCGATGCTGTGCGACATGGGGGTGGGCGACGAGCCCGCCGCGGCCCACCGGGAGCGCTTCGGGCGCCTGCTGGCCGACCCGCGGTGGGCGCTGCTCGGCGCGGTGGCCGCCGGCCGGCTCGCCGGGTACGCCGCCGCCCAGGACCTCGGCCCGCACCTGCGCTCCGGCGACGCCCACCGCACCGCCCGGCTGCACGACCTCTACGTCGACCCGCGACGACGCCGGCACGGAGTGGGCCGGGCGCTGTTCGATGCGGTGTCGCGCTGGGCGACCGTGCGCTGCCGCCATCTGGAGTGGCAGGCGCACCGGGAGCGGGCCGCGCCCTTCTACGAGCGCCTCGGCCACGTTGGCGACCCCTGCCCGCAACCGGACTACCCGACCTTCCTCCTCGACCTCGAACCGCGCTGAGCCGCGCTGAGCCGCGCTGAGCCGCGCTGAACCGCGCTGAACCGCGCTGAGCCGCGCTGAGCCGGGCCGCGCCGGGCGTCGCCGCTCAGGTCAGCGGGCGGGCGATGCCCCGGGTGTGGTCCACGATCGCCGCGCCGACCACCGTGGCGGTCAGCGGAAGCATCTCCAGGCAGCGCCGCACCGCGGCGGCCATCAGCGCGTTCGGCACCCGCATCGACAGCGTGCAGTGCGGCACCCAGCGCCCCGGCTGGTAGTGCTCGGCCAGCTCGATGCCGGCCCGGGCCAGCCGGTGGTGCACCCGGGCGTGGTGCGCGAGCAGCTCGGTGGTGACCGCCGGACCGAGCCAGAGCACCCGGCCGACGAACTGGCCGGCGTGCTGGAACTCCAGGCGCAGCGGCGCCGCCACCACCGTCCCGGCGAGCGCCTCGGCGACCCGCTCCGGGTCGAAGCGGGGCGCCACCGCGAGCGACACGTGCGGGCGGTGCCGCTGCTCCAGCAGCGACCGCATGCTCTGCACGCCCTCGGCCTCCAGCGCGTCCCAGAGCACCCGGATCCGCCGGGTGGCGTCGGTGTCCAGATACAGCTCCAGCGCCGCGACCACATGATCAGCCTAAGGGGGAGGTTTGCCGGGCCCGGATGGCGGTACTGCGGAACTGCCATCCCGACGACGGAGGAGCGTGCAGCCGTGGACGTGGGCGACCTGCTGACCGAGGCGTACGGCCGGCTGCCCGGCCTGGTCGAGGGGGCAGTGGCCGGGCTGAGCCCCGAGCAGCTGCGCCGGGCGCCGGCGCCCGGGTCGAACCCGGTGGGCTGGCTGGTCTGGCACCTGACCCGGATCCAGGACAGCCAGCTGTCCGAGCTGATCGGCGGCGGACAGCTCTGGCTCGACGGCGACCGGGCCAGCCGGTTCGGGCTGCCCGCCGACCCGGACGACACCGGGTACGGGCACGGCCCCGAGCAGGTCGCCGCGGTCCGGCCGGAGGACGGGCAGGCGCTCCTCGACTACCACCGGGCGGTGCTGGACCGGACCCTGGCGTACCTGCGCGGGCTGTCCGCGGCCGACCTGGACCGGGTGGTGGACGAGAACTGGGACCCGCCGGTCACCCTCGGCGTGCGGCTGCTCAGCGTGCTCGACGACGACCTGCAGCACGCCGGCCAGGCCGCGTACGTGCGCGGGCTCATCCTGCGGGGCTGACCGCCGCCCGGGCCAGCGCGGCGTGGGCGAGCAGATGGCACGCCTGCGCCTCCGGGGAGGTGCCCGGCCGGGCGAAATCGGGGGCGCCGCTCACCCCGGTCACCCGCCCGTACCGGTCGACCCGCCGGTCCGCCGCCGCCAGCAGCTGCGCGCCGGTCTCCCGCCACGACGCCGGCAGCCAGCCGTCGGCCACCCCGGTCAGCGCCGCGTACGCCAGCAACTGGGCGGTGTTGGCCTCGCGGAACGTGCCCGGGTCGTCCAGCACGTCGGAGAAGAGCCCGTCCGCGCCCCGGTACGCCAGGCAGGCCGTGAGCACCGCCGCCGCGTGCCCGGCCAGCTCGTCGCGGAGCCCGGCCGGCCAGTGCGTCGCCAGGTGCAGCGCCCGGGCGATCCCGGCGACCACCCACCCGTTGCCGGTGCCCCAGTGCTCCGGCCGGTCCAGCGTGCCCCGGTCCTCGTCCCAGCGGGCCGCGTACAGGCCGCTGCGCGCGTCGTACAGCCGGCGGCGGTGCCCGGCGACCTGCGCGGCGGCCAGGTCGGTCCGGCCGCACAGGGCCAGCAGCGGCACCACCATGTACACCGTGTCGGCCCAGACCTGACGGCTGTCGAGCAGGTGGAACAGGGTCCCGTCGGCGGCCCGGGGAGCCCGGGTCACCAGCCAGTCGAGCTGCGCGTCGAGGGCGGCGGCGAAGCGCGGGTCCCCGTCGGCCCCGGCCGCGTACCGGACCACCTCGCCGCAGGCGGCGCCGTTGACCGCGCCCGCCTCGCCGGAGACGTCACCGAGCCGACCGTCCGGGCGCTGCCGGGTCACCGCGGCGTCGGCGACCAGCACGGCCAGCTCACCCCGGCCCAGGTCCAGCAGGGCCTGCCCGGTCACCCCCTGCTCCCAGGACTGGCGTTGCATGGCGAGCAGGGCGCCGAGCACCCGCTCGGTGGTGGCGTCGGTCGGCATCGGCATGGCTCCGGCATACCCCGTCCGGGCACGCTCCGCTCACCCGGAGCGGGTGAGTTGAGCTCACCCCGCGGCCGGGGACCCTGCGGGGACGACCGGACGGGGGAGGCACCGATGGGCGACGCGGCGGCGGACTACCTGAACGACCGGGTGGCTGGCCGGCACCCGGACCTGGCGGAGTACATCCGCGGCACGCTCCGCCTCGACCTGCGCGACGGCGGCAGCACCGAGCACTGGCACCTCACCATCGACCGGCAGGAGGTGCGGGTGAGCCGCAGCTTCGACGTGGCCGACCTGGTCATCCGGGCCGACCGGGGGGTCTTCGACCGGATCGCGCAGGGCCGCGAGCACGTGGCGGCGGCGCTGCTGCGCAACGACCTCACCGTGGAGGGCAACCTGGAGCTGCTGATGACCCTGCGCCGGATCTTTCCCGGGCCGGCCGACGCCCGGCACCCCCGCGACGTCGCCCGGGGCGGGTCGCGATGAGGCCGCACCTGGTCCACGTCCTGTCCGGCAACTCGTTCGCGCTCAGCGACACGCAGGGCGACATGGAGGTCGACCCGTACGCCCCGATCGGCCTCTTCTCCTTCGACACCCGGTTCCTGTCCCGCTGGGTGCTCAGCGTCGACGGGGAGCGGCTGCACGCCCTGTCCCGCGACGAGCTGACCTACTTCGAGACCCGGTTCGTGCTGGTCCCCGGCACCGCCAGCCACTACGTCGACTCGGACATCTCGGTGATCCGGCACCGGTCCCTCGACGAGAGCTTCCACGAGCGCCTCACCGTGCTCAACCACTCCGTCCAGCCGGCCGAGTACACCGTGCGGTTGGAGATCGGCAGCGACTTCGCCGACACCTCCGAGATCCTGCGCCCCGCCCCGCGCCGGCCGGTGGTCGCCGCCGACTCGAACCGCCGGCAGCTGCGCCTGCGCCACCAGCGGGACGAGTTCATCCGGGAAACCCTGGTCACCAGCACCGAGCCGGTGGCCGTCGACGAGCAGGGGATGACCTTCCAGATCCGGCTCGCGCCGAACGGGGAGTGGCACACCGATCTGGTCGTCGCCACGATCATCCACGGGGCCGGCGGGCGGGACCTGCGGGCCAGCCTGCAGTCGCACCGGGAGCACGTCCACCACACCATGAACACCGAGCTGACGCGCTGGCTGGACAGGGCTCCGCAACTGGTCGCCGACCGCAAGTCCCTGGAGTCGGCGTACCGGCAGGCGCTGACCGACCTGGCCGCGCTGCGGTACGTGCCGCTGACCTACCGCGAGCCGGTGCCGGTGGGTGGCCTGCCCTGGGCGATGGCGCTCTACGGCCGGGACGCCATGATCACCTGTCTGCAGACCCTGCCGTTCACCCCCGAGCTGACCCCGGCCACCCTGCACCTGCTCGCCTCGGTGCAGGGCGGGCAGCTCGACGACTACCACGACGAGGAACCCGGCAAGATCCTCGCCGAGCTGCGCTACGGCGAGGCGGCCGCGTTCGGCGAGCAGCCCACCGCGATCTACTACGGCGCGGCCGACACCACCCCGCTCTTCGTGGTCCTGCTCGACGAGTACGAGCGGTGGAGCGGCGACGGCGACCTGGTCCGGCAGCTGCGCCACCCGGCCCGGATGGCGCTGGACTGGCTGGACGAGTACGGCGACCTGTGCGGCGACGGCTACCTGCGCTACCAGACCCGCAACGACCTCACCGGGGTGGCCAACCAGATCTGGCGGAACTCACCCGACGCCGTCGCCGACCGGGACGGCCGCCAGCCACCCTTCCCCCGGGCCACCTGCGAGCTGCAGGGGTACGCGTACGACGCGAGGATGCGCGGCGCCCGGCTGGCCCGCGAGTTCTGGGACGACCCGGCCTATGCCGACCGCCTGGAGGCGGACGCGGCCCGGCTGCGGGACCGCTTCAACCGCGACTTCTGGCTGCCCGATCGGGAGTACTACGCGCTGGCGTTGACCCCGGACGGCGAGCCGGTCGACGCGCTCACCTCGAACCTCGGCCACCTGCTCTTCACCGGGATCGTCGACCCGGAGCGCTCGGCCGCCCTCGCCGCGCACCTGTCCGGCCCGGAGCTCTTCACCGGCTGGGGGGTCCGCACGTACGCCACCGGGCAGCGGCCGTACAACCCGGTCGGCCCGCACCTGGGCGCGGTCTGGCCGTCGGACAACGCGCTGATCGCGGCCGGCCTGCGCCGCTACGGTCACGACGCCGAGGCGGCCCGGATCGCCGCCGGCATGTTCGCCGTGGTGGAGACCATGGGCGGCTCGGTGCCGGAGGTGATCGCCGGCTACCCCCGCGAGGTCACCAAGTACCCGGTCCGGCTCCCGGCCGCCGGCCGGCCGCAGTCCTGGGCCTCGGGAGCGCTGCTGATGCTGCTCGCCACCATGCTCGGGCTGCGCCCCTGCGGGGACAACCTGCTGGTGAGGCCGGAGATCCCGGTCGGGTACGGGCGGATCGAACTGACCGACGTGCCGGGGCGCTGGGGTCGCGCGGACTCGTTCGGCCGCGAGCGGCCCCCGGGCCGGACCAGTCCGCGCCTGCGCGGCGGGCAGTCCGGGCCGGGACAGCCGCACCGGGCCACCGCCGGGTAGGCGCCCGCCCCCGGCCGTCAACCCACCGGGTCGCCGACCCGGTCCGACCCGGCCGGGTCGGTGCCGGCTGTAGCGGCCGGGGTGGGGCGGGAGCCCCGTGCCAGGGCGTGGTCCGCCCCGACGAAAAGAAGGCCGAGCAGCCAGAACGCGAACGCGAAGAAGAGCGCGCTGAGCCCCACGCCGGCGTAGCCGAGCTGCCCGACGTCGAGGAACGGGTACGGGTAGCGGTGCACGAGCAGGCCGCGTACCAGGGCGAACCCGAGGTACGCCACCGGGAACGCCAGCCACCAGGCCGCGTACCGGGGGCGGAGCCGGCCCCGCCGGTCGACCAGGGCCCAGTCGGCGACCGCCAGCAGCGGCACGATCGTGTGCAGGAACTGGTTGCCCCACCACTCGCCCGGGGTCCGGTCCGGCTGGACCATGGCGAACGGGCTGGCCGGATTGGCCAGCACCAGGTGGTACACCGTGCCGGTGATGGTGATGTAGAGGGTGACCGCGCCCTTGAGCGCGGGCGGCGGCTCCGGCCGGCCCCGCCCGGCCCGAACGGCGGCGTATCCGGCGAAGACGCCGACCGCCAGGTTGCTCTGGATGGTGAAGTAGGGCAGCAGGCCGGTCAGCGTGGCCGGACCGAGCGCGGTCAGCACGATGCCGGCCAGCACGCCCAGCAGGACGGCCAGGCGGAGGAGGATCGCCGTCCGGCGACGCCGCGCAGTCATCGGGGCAAGCTATCAACCGCCACCGGCCGCCGCCCGCGGGGCGGAGGACGGCCGGATCAGCGTCGAGCGGACCGACCGTCGCGGGCCCGTCGGCCCGGCGGGTCCGGCGGAGGGTCGCGGTCGGGACGGCCGGGTCAGCGTTGGGGCGGCCCGACCGTGGCGGGGCGGTTCGCCGTCGGCTCGTCCGGCCGCACGGGTGGTGTGGCGGGAACGGCCGGCACGGTCCGGGTGTGCTGCGGGCGGTCGGCCGGCGTCGGCCGCTTCGACGGGTCGCCGGTCGGCGGCCGGTTGACCAGCCGGTCGCAGTAGTCGTCGACCCGGTCCGGTCCACCGGCGGCGGCGACCAGGTCGGCGAAGGGCGCGGTGCCCAGCACCTGCCGCCGGCTCGCGGCCGGCCCGGCCCGGTATGACGTGCAGAGACCGGTCAGCGCGGCGGCCGGGCGGTCGGGGCCGCCGGTCGGGCGGCCGGCCGGGGTGGGGGAGGGGTCCCGGACCGGGGTTGGCGAGTCGGGGCCGCCGGCTCCGCTGACGCGGGGCGCCGCGCTGGGCTCGGCCCGGCCGGGCAGGCCCGGTAGGGTGCCCGTGACGGCAGCCAGCGCCACCCCGCCGCTGCCGGCGGCGAGCAGGGCGGCCAGGGCGAGCCTCGCCCCGAGCAGGCGGGGGCGGCGGCGCGCGGGGCGGGCGGCCGGCGGGACCGCGGTGCCGGCCCGGGCCGCCCGGAACGCCTGGAGGGCGGCCGCCTCGCCGCCGAACTCGTGCGGGTGCGGGGCGGCGCGGACGGCGGCCAGGAGCCGGACCAGCACCTCGGTGCCGTCCTGCGGATCACTGACCGGACCGACGAGCAGTCGCTCGACGGTCTCCTGGTCCATGCGGTGGGCGTTCATCTCGTGTCCCTCAGCGCCGCCGCCGCTGCTGGCGTCACACCGGACCCGCGCCAGGCCCACCCTTCAAACCGGCGTGACCGGTCATCGGCGACCGGGTCAGCCCATCGTCTTCGCCCCGTCGATCGACTCCCGGATGATGTCGGCGTGCCCGGCGTGCTGCGCCGTCTCGGCGATGAGGTGCAGCAGCACCCGGCGCACCGTCCAGCTCGCCCCCGCCTCGAACCAGGGCGCCTGGGGCAGCGGGTGGGCCGCGTCGAGGTCGAGGGTGGCGATCAGCGCGTCGGTCGCCTCGGCCACCCGGTCGAACTCGGCGAGCAGCCCGGCGAGCGTCTCGCCGTCGACCATCCGGAACTGGGCCGCCCAGTCGATCGGCTCGCGCTGCATCGCCTCGGCGCCACCCTCGGCGAAGCGCATCCACCGCTGCTCGGTGCCCGCCACATGCTTGATCAGGCCGCCGAGGCACAGCTCGCTGACCGTGCTCCGGGCCGCCGCCTGCTCGTCGGTCAGCCCGTGCACGGTCTGCCGCAGGAAGCCGCGGTGCCGTCGCAGGGTGGCCAGCAGGTCCGCCCGCTCGCCGGTGAGGACCTGGTTGGAGACGCTCATACCGCCCGCCTTTCCCTCGAGAACCACGGCCACCGTACGGCTGCCCCCCGACATTGCCCGCGCTCCACACCGGACGGCTCCGGTTGCCGATCCCGCCGGATGGCGGTGCACTGAATTACATGGGTGTCATCAAGGTGGGCACGTCCTCCTGGGCCGACCAGATGCTGGTCCGCTCCGGCTGGTATCCGCGCGGCGTCAACAGCCCGGCCGGCCGCCTCGGCTTCTACGCCGAGCGGTTCGGGCTGGTGGAGGTGGACACCAGCTACTACGCGATCCCGACGCCGGAGACCGCCGAGGGCTGGGCCGCGGCCACCCCGGACGGCTTCACCTTCGACGTCAAGGCGTTCCGCCTCTTCACCGGCCACCACACCCCGGTCGCGGCGCTGCCCCGCGAACTGCGACCGGCCGGCGGTGCGAGCCGGATCCGCTGGCGGGACCTGCCCGCCGGGGCGTACGACGAGTTGTGGGACCGGTTCCACGCGGCGCTGGCGCCGCTCGCGGCGGCCGACCGGCTCGGTGCCGTGCTGCTCCAGTTCCCGCCCTGGCTGACCCGCGGTGAGGCCGCCAAGCAGCGGATCCTGGCGGCCGCCCGGCGGTGCCAGCCCTGGCGGGTCGGCGTGGAGCTGCGCCACTCCTCCTGGTTCAGCGACGAGGCGGTGGTCGACACGGTGACCTTCCTGCGCGAGCACGGCCTCGGCTACGTCTGCGTGGACATGCCGCAGGGGCATCCGTCGTCGGTGCCGCCGATCCTCACCGCCACCGCCGACCTCGCGGTGGTCCGGTTCCACGGCCACAGCACCGCCTGGGAGAGCGGCGACAAGCAGGAGAAGTTCCGCTACGCCTACGGCGCGCAGGAGCTGGCCCGCTGGGCGGTGCTGCTGCGCGAACTGGCCGAGCAGTGCGCCGAGCTGCACGTGCTGATGAACAACTGCTGCGACGGTCAGGCCCAACGCGACGCCGCCCGGCTGGCCGGTCTGCTCGGGGTCGGCACGGCCGCCGCGCCGGCCTGAGGTTTCCGTCGACCGGCGCCGGGTACCGGCGGTGCCGAGGACCGACAGCGAGGGGGACACGTGGACGAGCGGCGGGACGACGGCAGCGCCACGGCGCGGGACGACCGGGATCCCCGGGCGACCCGGGAGGCCGAGGAGGCGCACGGCGGCAGCATGGCCCCGGGCCTGGTGGACGACACCGGGCATCCGGTGGCCGAGCCGCCCGTGCCGGAGAACGAGCCGTCGGCGTTGGGCCGGCCGGGAGAGGACGGCACCGGCTCCTGACCGCTGCGGTGGCGGGCGGCCCGGTGGGCCGACCACCGGCCCGCCTGACCGTGGCGGCGGCGGCCCGGCGGGTCGACCGCCGGCCCGCCGGGTCCGGCTGATCGACGCGGCGGCGCCGCCGGGAGCGGGCGCTCAGCCGCGTCGGGTGATGCCCTCCGGATGCATCCCGGTGCTCTCCTCCAGCGAGTTGTCGGCCAGGTCCCCGTCGGCGCTGTCGTCCGGGAAGGACCGCGCCGACGGCGCCGGATCCGGCGGCGCGCCCGGTCCGGCCTCGGTCACCCGGGTCGGCTCGACCGGGCCGAAGCCGTGCCGGCCGGACTTCGGACCGCCCGGCCCGGCGCCGGCCGCCCGGCGCTCACCCCGCCGGCCCTCCGGGACCGCGCTCTCCTCGCTGCCCTCGTCCATCGGGGCGTCCTCGTCGGCACCCCACGGCGGGTCGGCGTCGAACCCGTCCGTGGTGCCCCACGGCGCGGCCGCCCCGGGCCCGCGCTCCGCACCCCTACCCGATCGGTTCGTGCTGCTCATGGCCACCTCACCTGGCTGCGCGGCCGGCGTCCACGCGGGTGGTGGACGCCGGCCGCAGGACGGGTCACTTGCCGGCCATGGCCATCGGTCGCTTGGTCGCGGCCATCCCGGCCATCTTGCCCAGCGCCGCCGGTGCGGTCGCCAGGTTGCCGGCCCGGCCGAGCAGGCCGCGGAACACCTGTCCGGGCTTCTGCTGCTCGCCCATGTACGACGACACCACCACCAGCGCGCCGGTCAGCGCCGGCACGGCCCACTGGAGCAGCTTCATCTGCCGCTGGCAGGAGGCGACGTTGGACGGTGTCTGGTAGTTGGGCTCGGTGGTCCCCTCGACCGACGGGCTGCCCGCCTTCTCCAGCCGCATGCCGAGCAGCCGGCTGTAGCCGGTCACCGCCAGCGCGCCCAGGGTCAGCGCCGTCTTGATCGTGCTCATCTTCGCCACCCCGGCCTGGCTGGCCACCCGTGGGCTCTCGGTCACCAGCTCGCCGACCGCGCCGGCCAGGTGCGCGCCGATCGCCGCCGCGTTGACCGGAGTCCAGCGCGCCCAGCCGGCCGAGGCGACCGGCAGCCGCTGGGTGGAGTCGTTGATTCGCGCCGCTGCGCCGTTGACGCCGAGCGCGCCCATCAGTGAGCCGCCGAACCAGGCCGCCAGACCCAGATCGTGCATCGAGCGCAACGCGGTGTGCCGTTCGGACATCTGATCCCCCTCTGCCGTGTTCGGGCGGTGCCGCTTACCCACCTTCCGGCGGAGTACACGTCCCGCCGGACCGGCGAGGTGGGCCTCAGCGCGGCGGTAGGGCGGCGGCGAACCCGGCGATCCGGGCGGCCAGCGGGGTGCCGGCGCGGACCCAGGTGAAGTGATCCAGCGGCGCGCCGGCCTCGGCCACGGTGTAGCGGTGCCGGGTCACCGGGGCGGCGGCGAGCTTGCCGCAGAGGTGGTCCAGCGTCTCGTGTGGGGTGTACTGGTCGTCGTCCACGCTGACCGCGAGCACCGGGGTGCGGATCGCGCCCACGGCCGCCTCGGCGTCCACGCCGTCCAGCACCGGGAACCGCCCGGTACGCGCCGTGTGCGCCCAGTCCCGGATCACGCCGCGCGCCTGCCGGCCACCGAATCCCCAGCCGGGCCAGACCCCGAGCAGCCGGGCCACCGCCGCGATCCCCTGGGTGTACGGCAGCACTCCCCAGCCGCGCACTCCCGGGTATCCGCGCCACCAGGGGATGCCGACCGCCACCAGGGCCAGCCCGTCCACCCGGTCGGCGTCGTGCAGGGCCTGGTGCAGCACCGCGACCTGGCCGCCGAGGGAGTGCCCGAGCAGCAGCCGGGTCCGGCCGTCCAGCCGTGGCTTGAGCGCGTCGAGCACCGCGCCCACGTCGGCGGCCAGCTCGGCGTAGCCGTACCGGCAGCTGCGGGCGGGCGTCGGGGTGCTCTCGCCGGTGCCGCGCAGGTCCACCACGATCACGGCGAGGCCGGCGTCGCGCAGCGCCGCGGCGAACGGCCGGTAGTAGCGGGCCCGTACCCCCATGGCCGGCCAGATCACCACCACCGGTGCCCCGGGTGGCCCGGCCGGCTCCGGGTAGACCTGGACGCCGAGCCGCGCCCCGTCGACGTCGACGAACTCCTGCGTGTAGTCCCCGTTCACCGGCTCAGCCTACGACGGCAAGCTACCGACGGGTAGCAACGGGTCGGTCAGCCGCGGTCGGTTGCCGGGTCGGGCCGTCCGCCGCCGACCGGGGGCGGGGGAGCCGGGCCGGTGCGGCGGCCTCCACCCGGGCCACCGCGGCCAGCACGGCCGGCACGTCCAGCTCGGCCAGCGCCGGGTGCACCGCCGTGGCCCCGGTCGCGGGCGGCCGGGGCCCCACCCAGAGCGCCTGGTGCCAGGGCCGGTCCGGCGGCGGCCCCCAGTGCGCCGGCGGTACCGGCCCGAAGAGCAGCACCGACGGCGTCGCGTACGCGGTGGCCAGGTGTCCGATCCCGGTGTCACCGCTGAGCACCAGCCGGGCGTGGGCGACCAGGGCGGCCAGCTCGCCGAGGTCGGTCGCCCCGGCCAGCACCGCCTCGGCCGGCAGCCCGGCGCGGCGGGCCACCTCCTCGGCGAGCGGCCGCTCGCCCGGGTTGCCGGTCACCACCACCCGGTGGCCCCGCCCGGTCAGCGCCCGGGCCACCGCCGCGAACCGCTGCGGGGGCCAGCGCCGCTGGGCCGCCTTCGCCCCCGGATGCACGATGCTCACCCCGACCGGCAGTCCGCCCGGGGCGGGGCGGCGCAGCGCCAGGTCGGTGCGGTCCGCCGGGATGCCGTACCAGGCCAGCAGCCGGCACCAGCGGTCCACCTCGTGCTCGTCGGCCCGCCACGGCGGACCGTCGCGGTGCCCGGCCTCGACGTTGGCGAACCCGAACAGCCGGCGCGGCCGGACCCCGGCCAGCATCCGGTGCGACTGCGGGCCCCGGCCGTGCAGGTTGACCGCCAGCGCGGGCGGCGGGCCGGGCCAGGCCAGCCGGCCCAGCCCGTCCGCCTCGACCAGCCGGTCCACCCCGCCGACCAGCGCCACCAGCGGGGCCAGCCAGCGCGGCGCGGCCAGCGCCAGCTCCCCACCGGGGTACGCGGCGCGCAGCGCCCGCAGCGCCGGCACCCCGGTGGCGAGGTCGCCGACGCCGAGCGCCCTGAGCACCAGGATCACGGGTACGACGACTCCTGCTCGGCGCAGACCACCAGCTCCCGCACGGCGCAGCCGGGCGGCTGGGTGAGGGCGAACAGGACCGCCTCGGCGGTGTCGGCCGGGTCGTTCAGGATCGCGTCCGGGCCCGGCTTGTACCGGTCGTCCCGGTCGTCGAAGAACGCGGTCCGCATCCCGCCGGGGATCAGCAGCGTCACGCCGACCGCGCCGGCCAGCTCGGCGGCGAGCGCCCGGGTGAAGCCGACCACCCCGAACTTCGCCGCGCAGTAGGCGGTGGCGTCGCTGACCGCCTTGACGCCGAGGGTGGAGGCCACCGTCACCACGGTGCCGTGCGAACGTTCCAGGTGCGGCACGGCCGCCCGGACCACCGCGGCGGTGCCGAGCAGGTTGATCGCCACGATCCGGTCCCAGGTCGCGCCGTCGACGTCGGCGAGCCGGCCCGGCACGTCCATCCCGGCGGCGGTCACCACGCCGTCCAGCCCGCCGGCCTGCTCGGCGAGCTGCCGGGTGGCCGCCTCGGCGGCCCGGGCGTCGGCCAGGTCACACTCGACCCAGGGCACCCCGTCGGCCGGCGCCCGGCGGTCCAGCACGTACGGCCGGCCACCGGCCTTGGCCACCGCGGTCACCACCGCCGCGCCGAGGCCGCTCGCCCCGCCGGTCACCAGGATCGCCCGACCATCCATATTCCGACTCATACCGCTCCCTTGACGAGGTGAAGGCCGCGCGTGCGCGCGGCCGAGATGGTGCCGGTGGTGGACCGGCCGGCCAGGTAGGGCACGGTCACGACCCGCCCGCCCCAGCGGTGGACCAGGTCCGCCTCGGGCAGGTCGGCGCCGTCGCCGTAGTCGCCGCCCTTGACCCAGACGTCGGGTCGCAGCCGGGCCAGCACCTGGTGCGGGGTGGCCTCGTCGAAGACCACCACCGCGTCGACGCAGTCCAGCGCGGCCAGCAGGCGGGCCCGGTCCGCCTCCGGGTTCACCGGGCGCTCCGGCCCCTTGAGCCCGCGTACGCTGCGGTCGGAGTTGAGGCAGACCACCAGGCAGTCCCCGAGGCGACGGGCCGCCTGGAGGGTGGCGAGGTGCCCGGCGTGCAGGATGTCGAAGCAGCCACCGGTGGCGACCACCGTGCCGCCGTCGGCGCGCACCCGGGCCACGAGTTCCTCGACGGTGCGTGCGGCGGCCAGCGGGGGCGGCTGCTGCACCTCGCCGCGCAGCCCGGCCGCCCCGCCTGCGGCCACGTACGCCGACGCGGCGGCCACCGCCTCCTGGGTCGCCTCGGCGACCGACGCGCCGCCGCCCAGCGCGAGCGCGGCCGTGGCGGCGAACCGGTCCCCGGCGCCGCAGGTGTCCTCGACCCGGTCCGGGCCGGCCGGCGGCGGCACCACCAGCGGGGTGGCACCCGCGTGGCAGAGCACCGCGCCGTCGGCGCCCACGGTCACCGCCACCGCGCCGGCCCGCCAGCGGCGGCGTAGCTCGTGCCCGGCCCGGGTGGCGGTGGAGAGCGCGCTGCCCGCGCCCGCGTCGCCGGTGAGCTGGCGCAGCTCGCCGAGGTTGGGGGTGGTCAGCCGGACCCCGGGCACCGCGGCGGGGCCGCGCGGGTGCGGATCCCAGACCACCGGCGCGGCCGCCCGGGCGAGCGCCGCCCGCAGCGCCGGCTGGCGGACCAGCCCCCGGCCGTAGTCGCTGACCAGGATGGCTCCGGCCCGGGACAGCAGCTCCAGCACGGCCTCCGGCGGCTCGCCCGGCGGCTGTGGCTCGCCGCCCCGGTCCAGCCGCAGCAGCGTCTGCCCGGCGGCCCGCAGCCGGATCTTCTCGGCCGTCGCGCCGGGCAGGCGCAGCGGGTAGACCTCCACCCCGGCCCCGGCGAGCAGCTCGGCCAGCCGGGCCCCGCCGGCGTCGTCGGCGAGCGCGGTGACCAGCGCGACCTCGCGGTCCGGGGCGGCGGCGAGCAGCGCGGCGAGCCCGGCGCCGCCCGGCCGGTCGGTGGCCGAGCGCTCGTCCAGCACCGGTACGGGCGCGTCCGGCGCGACCCGGCCGACCACGCCGGTGACGTCCCGGTCCAGCAGGGCGTCGCCGACCACCACGAGCGGCCCGTTCACGGCTGCACCCGCCCCGCGCCGGCGATCCCGTGCCCGCTGGCCCCGTGCCCGTTGGTGCCGTGCCCGTTGGCCCCGTGCCCGTTGCTGCCGTGCCCGTTGGCCCCGTGCCCGTTGGTGCCGTGCCCGTTGTGGTCGGGGGACCGGTGGCCGGTGGCGCCGCGGTCGTCGGCGGCCGGGGCGGGGAGCCAGCGGGCGGGCGCGGCCGACCGGGGCGTCGGCAGCGACGCGGTCGGCAGCTGCCGGATCAACGGCAGCGCCTGGTCGACGTACTCGCAGAGCAGGTGGGTGGAGACCAGGTGCAGTTCCTGCACCACCTGGCTGTCCGGCGACGGCACCGCGAGCACGTCGTGGCAGGCCTCGGCGAGGGGGTTGGGGGCGGGTCCGGTGAAGGCCCAGCAGCGCAGGCCGGTTTCCTGGCCGGCGTGGGCGGCGGTGAGCAGGTTGGCGCTGGTGCCGCTGGTGGACATGAGCAGCAGGATGTCGTCGGGTCGGCCGTGGGCGCGGACCTGGCGGGCGAAGACCTCGTGGTAGCCGTAGTCGTTGCCGATGGCGGTGAGGGCGGAGGTTTCGGCGTGCAGGGCGATGGCGGACAGGGGTTCGCGGTCGTCGCGGAGCTTGCCGACGAGTTCGGCGGTGAGGTGTTGGGCCTCGGCGGCGCTGCCGCCGTTGCCGGCCACCAGCAGCCGCCCGCCGCGCGCCAGCGTCCAGGCCAGCTCGGTGCCCCAGTCCGCCAGCCGGGCCGCCTCCCGCCGGTACGGCAGCAGCGTCGCGGCCAGCCCGGACAGGTGGGCGTCGAGGGTGTCGTGCGGGGTCATCAGGCCACCGCCGGGGTGGGCCGGGCCACCGTCGCCAGCGAGGCGTAGACCGCCCCGAGCTGCTCGGCGCAGCGCTTCCAGGAGTACCGGCTGCGGATCCGGTCCAGCGCCGCCGTGGCGTACGCGAAGCGGCGGACCTGGTCGGCGAGGAGCCGGCGGACCGCGGTGCCCAGCGCCCGCGGGTCGCGCGGCGGGACCAGGTCGCCGGTGAGACCGTCGACCACGGTGTCGGCGATCCCACCGACGTTCGTGCCGACCACCGGCACCCCGCAGGCCATGCCCTCCAGCGGCGTGAGGCCGAACGGCTCGTACCAGGGGGCGGCGACCAGCACGTCCGCCGAGCGGTACCAGGCGCCCATCTCCTCCCGGGCCACCCCACCGACCAGCCGCACCCGGTCGGCGACCCCGCACGACTCGGCCAGCGCGGTGAGCCGCCGGGCGAACGAGTCGGCGGGCAGCAGCCCGGCCGGCGGACCACCGACCACCACGCACTCGGCGTCCGGCACCGCCGGCAGCGCCCGGACCACGTCCAGGAAGCCCTTGCGCTCCACCATCCGGCCCACGGTGAGGATCCGTGGCCGGGCCGGGTCGCGCGCCGCCACCGGCCCGTCGGGGCGGAACACGGCCTGGTTCACGCCGGAGGGGACCAGCGCCATCCGGGACCGGGGTACGCCCATCCGGACCAGCTCGCGGACCTCGTCCTCGCACTGCACGATGACCCGGTCCACGGCCCGGCCGAGCGCCCGCTCGTAGCCGATCCGCCCCGGTGGGCTGGTGTCCCGGCTGCCCTGGTGGCGTCGCTTCACGGTGCCGAGAGCGTGGTACGTCAGCACCGTCGGCACCCCGGTCCGGCGGCCGGCGTGCACGGTGGCGAGCCCACTCATCCAGAAGTGCGCGTGCGCCACGTCCGGGGTCCAGTCGCCGCGCCGCCAGGTGTCGGCCAGCCAGCTGCCGAACTCGCCCATGTACGGCAGCAGCTCGTCCTTCGGCACCCGCTGCGCCGGCCCGGCGGGCACGTGACAGACCTGGTACCCGTCCGGGGTGGACACCGACCCGGGCAGGGTGGTGGAGTCGCGGCGGGTGTAGACCCGCACGTCGTGCCCCGCGCCGACCAGCGCCGCCGCGAGTTCCGCCACGTGGGTGTTCTGGCCGCCGGCGTCCTCCTCGCCGAGGACGGCGAGTGGGCTGGCGTGCTCCGAGATCATCGCGATGCGCATGTTTCCCCCTCCATGAGTCGGTCCCAGTCGGCCAGGAACCGGTCGAGCCCGTACCGTTCCTTCGCCACCTCGCGCGCCCGCGCCCCCAGGCGGTACGCGGCGTCCCGGTCCGCGGCGAGCCAGTGGGCCGCCTCGACCAGCGTGTCCATCCGGGTGGAGAGCACCCCCGCGCCGGGCGGCACGGCCTCCACGGCCTCGGTGGTGGCCAGCGCGATCACCGGCATGCCCATGGTCATCGCTTCGATCAGGCTCAGCCCGAGCGAGGTCCACCGGCACAGGTGCAGGTAGGCGCGCCGGCGGGCCACCTCGGCGTGCATCCGGTCCTGCGGCAGGTCCTCGTGCCCGGTCACCGGTACGCCGGGCGCGCCGGCCGTGGCGAGCGCCTCGGGCAGCCCGGCCACCCCCATGCCGAAGACGTCCAGCGGGGCCACCGCGGCGAAGCGCGGCATCAGGTCGGTGCCGGTGACCCGCCAGCGCCGGACCGGCTCGTTGGTGACCACCGCGAGCCGGTCCAGCTCGCCGCTCCACTCCACCTTCGGCGCCACCACGCCGTGTTCGATCACGGCGGTGCGGGTGCCGCCGTTGTCCCAGAACAGTTCGTTGAACGCGGTGACGTGGGTGAGCAGCAGGTCGTCGCGGTCGGCCATCGGGTGCCGGGTGTTCGGCACGTCGCCCTTGGGGGTGTTGTGCTCGACGTAGATCGCCGGCAGGTCCCGGCCGGGACGGCGGCCCAGCCACCGCTGCGCCAGCTCCAGCTCCTCGGGCCGTTGCAGGATCACCAGGTCCACCTCGGCCGCCCGCAACTCCTCCGGCGTCACCTCGACGGCGCTGTCCGGCCAGTGGTACGTCCGCGCCCGGCCCCGCCCGTACGGGCCGCGGTCGGGCGTGACCGGCACCAGGTAGCGGTGTCTCCCGTGCACGAACGACGTCGTCCAGGAGCCGTGCACGTGCCACAGCAGAACGTTCATGTCTCTCCTCGTCGGCGCGGGTGCGGGGGAAGGGCGGGGTGCGGCCGGGGTCAGCCGGGGGCGAGCAGCCGGACCGCCGCGACCACCGCGGCCGGGTCCACTCCGCTCAGGCAGGGGTGCCCGGCGACCGGGCAGACGGCCGCCCGGGTGTCCCGGCAGGGGGCCCCGGCGTCGCCGAGCCGCACGGTCGGCACCCGGTACGGCCCCCACTGTCCGAACGGGACGGTCGGGGCGAAGAGGCTGACCACCGGGGTGCCGACGGCGGCCGCCAGGTGCGCCGGGCCGGTGTTGCCGACCACCAGGCAGCGGGCGCCGGCGACGATCCGGGCCAGCCCGGCCAGGTCGGTCGTCCCGCCCAGGTCGGTGCCGCCGGCGGCGGCCACCCGGGCGGTCAGCTCCCGCTCGTCGGGACCGCCGGTGACCAGGACCCGGTGCCCGTCGGCGGCCAGCGCCGCCACGACCTGCGCGCACCGCTCGGGCGGGCAGGACCGGGCCGGCACGGACGAGCCGGGGTGCACCACCACGTAGTCGCCGGCGGGCAGCTCCGGGGCCGGTCCGGTGCAATCGGCGCGGATCCGCAGGCCCGGTTCGTCGCCGGCGGGCAGCGCGAAGCCGGCCGCCGCGGCGAGGGACAGGGCCCGTTCGGGTTCGGGCACTCCGGCCGGTACCCGGTGGCGCACGTCGAGCAGGGAGCCCGGGTAGTCGTCGCTGATCGCGCTGATCAGGGGCACCCCGGCCAGGCGCAGCAGCAGGGCGAGGGGTAGCGGCGATTGGTGGAAGGAGGTGAAGACGACCGCCTCGTCGGCGCCGACGGCGGCGAGCCGCCCGGTGAGGGCCCGGATGTCCGCCGGGTCGACCGGCTCGGGTGCCCCGTCGATCCAGGGCAGCCGCCACTCGATCAGCTCGTCCACGCCGGGCAGCAGCTCGGCCGCCGCCCGCCCGGTCGGCCCGCAGAGCAGCACGACCCGCTGGGCGCCGGCGGCGACGGCCCGGATACCGGGGCCGGTGACCAGCACGTCACCGGCGGAGTCGCTGCGTACCACGAGGACCGTGCCGGCCCGGCCGGTGCGCGGCGCGACCGGCCGCACCGCGCGCATCCGGCGCAGGATCTCGTCCACCGCGGCGGGCAGGTCCCGGGCCACGGTCGGCGCCGCGGCGACCTCCTCGGGCCGGGTCACCGGGGTGGGCACCAGCACGCCGGTGGCCCCGGCGGCCAGCGCGGCCGTCATGTCCCGCCCGATGTCGCCGACCAGCACGCAGCGCCGGGGCGCGGTGCCGACCGTCCGGGCGGCCTCGTGCACCAGGCCCGGCGCCGGCTTGCGGCAGGAGCAGCCGTCGGTGTCGTCGTGCGGGCAGATCGCCCAGTGGTCGAAGGGGCCGAGCAGCTCCTCGATCCGGGCGTGCACCGCCCGCATCTGCGCCTCGGTGAAGTAGCCCCGGGCCAGCCCGGACTGGTTGGTCACCACGGCCAGCCGCAGCCCGGCGGCACGGAGCCGGTCCAGCGCCTCCCGCGCGCCGGGCACCGGGCGGACCTTCTCCGGGTCGCCGTTGTAGGGCACGTCCTCGACCAGCGTGCCGTCCCGGTCCAGCAGCACCGCGTCGTACAGGGCGGAAGCCGGTTCAGGGCGGGCACCCTCGGCGGCGGACGGCACCATCACCGTCCGGCCCCCGGCCGGCCCGCGTTGACCAGCGTCCCGGCGGGCACCGCCCGCGCCCGCCACCAGCCGCGTACCCAGTGGCCGACGGCCAGCGGCGGGATGAGCGCGCTGGTCACCAGCATGGTGGTGACCTCGTCGGTGGTGCGCGGGCCGGGCGCGATCCGGTCCCGGGCGAATCCGGCGGTGCCGGCCGCCCAGCCCAGCGCCGCCAGGCCGGACAGCACGCCGAGGACCCGTCGCCGGTCGCCGGCCGGGCCGCGCACCCCGCCCGCGGCCAGCGCCACCGCACCCGCGGCGGTGACGGCGACGTGCCGGGGGCGGCGGCCGGGCGGCAGCCCGAGGTCGGTACGCCAGGTGCGGCCGTACAGCCGGCGCAGCAGCGCGTCGTCGGCGTTGCCGCGCTGGGTGCGCAGGCTGACCCAGCGGCTCTCCGGGCGTACCGGATGGGTCACCCGCCGCCGACCGCGGAGCAGGACCCAACCGGCCCGACGGATCCGGTGGGCCAGCTCGGCGTCCTCCCGGTAGGCCCGCGGGAACCGCTCGTCGAACCCGCCGACGGCCGCCAGCACCGCCCGGCGGTACGCCATGTCGGCGGTGATCCACCGGCCTTCGGCCAGCCCGGCGGTGCCGCGTTCCCAGTCGGTGGGGCGGCGGTCGGCGGGCAGCGGTACCTCGACCACGCCCTGCACGCCGCCGACCCGGCCGGTGACCGCCAGGTCGGCGCGGAGCCGCCGGGCCCAGTCGGGCGACGGCACCACGTCGTCGTCGAGGAAGACCACCCACTCGCCGTGCGCGGCCCGCCAGCCGAGGTTGCGCGCCGCCGCCGGGCCCGCGCCGCGCCCGGTCAGCACCTTCGTGTACGCGGCCAGCACCCCCGGCACGGCCAGTTCCCCGGTGTCGTCTTCCCCGGTGTCGTCGCGCCGGTCGTCGACTAGCAGCAGCTCCACCTCGGGCAGCTCGCCGAGCTGGTCGGCGAGCGCGTCCAGCAGCACCGTCAGGCTGGACCGGCCGAGGGTCGGCACGACCAGGCTGATCACCGGCCACCGCCCAGCGCGCGGCGGTGCACCGCGAACGGGCCGAGCGCGAGCAGGTCCACCGGCGCCGAGCCGAACAGCTCCATCGCCTCCCTGGGCGTGTCCACCATGGGCCGTCCGGCCGTGTTCAGCGACGTGTTCACCACCACCGGCAGCCCGGTGAGCCGGTCGAACTCGGCCAGCAGTTCGGCCAGCACCGGCTCGGTCTCCGGGTGCACGGTCTGCACCCGGGCGGTGCCGTCGACGTGGGTGACGGCCGGGATCCGGTCCCGCCACGCCGGCTTCACCCGGTGCACGAAGAGCATGTACGGGCTGGGGTAGACGCCCTCGAAGATCTCCGCGAAGCGTTCCGCGCGGACCATCGGCGCGATCGGGCGGAACTGTTCGCGGCCTTTCACGTCGTTCATCCGCCGGGTGGTGTCCGGGTCGCCCGGGTGGGCCAGGAGCGACCGGTGGCCCAGCGCCCTCGGGCCGTACTCGCTGCGCCCCTGGTACCAGGCGACGATGCCGTTGTCGGCGAGCACCCGGGCCGCCTCGCCGGCGATCGACGCCGGCCGGGTGTACGGCAGCGCCGCCCGGCGCAGCTCCGCCTCCAGTTCCTCGTCGGTCCAGCCCCGACCGAGGTCCACCCCGGTGATCGGCGCGGATCGGTCGCCCAGCTCGCCGGCCACGTGCAGGGCGGCGCCCAGCGCGGTGCCCGCGTCGCCGGCCGCCGGCTGCACCCAGACGTCCCGGTAGGGCCCTTCGGCCGCGATCCGGGCGTTGGCTACGCAGTTCAACGCCACCCCGCCGGCCATGGCGAGGGTGGTGGCGCCGCCGGAGGCGTCGTACAGCCAGCGGGACAGGTCGAGGATGACCTCCTCCAGCCGGCCCTGCACGCTGGCGGCCAGGTCGGCGTGGTCGTCGGTCATCTCGCCGTCGGCGGTGCGCGCCTTGGCCATGCTCGCCCAGTCGATCCGCTCGACGTGGAAGCCGCCGTCGTCGGTGACCCGGACCAGCTCGCGCAGCATGCCGAGGTGCCGCGGCCGGCCGTAGGAGGCCAACGCCATCACCTTGTACTCGTCGCTGGAGTGCAGGAAGCCGAGGTGCCGGGTCAGGTCCTCGTAGAGCAGGCCGAGGGAGTGCGGCAGCCGCTGGGACCGCAGCGCCGACAACTGCCCGTCCCGGTAGACGCCGGCCAGGTGGCTGGCCACCTCGCCGCGCCCGTCCAGCACCAGCACCGCGGTGTCGTCGCCGGCGGGTGGGGCGGCCAGCCCGGCGGAGGCGGCGTGCGCCACGTGGTGCGGCACGAAGCGCACCTTCTCCGGGTCGAGGCCGGGCAGCGCGGCGGCGAGGAACTGCGGAGCCCGCTGGGCGTAGTCGACGCGCAGCCAGTCCCACGGATCGTTGAGTCCCAGCTCAGCGGTGTCCTGGCACAGGCCGGGGTCGAACGAGTAGGCGACGGCGTCGAGGCTGCCGACGTCGATTCCCGCGGCGGCCAGGCACCAGGCGGCAGACAATTCGGGCAGCTCCCAGGCGGAGAAGGGCAGCGGGCGCTTGCCGTGCTTACGGCGGCTGAACCGCTCCTCTTCGGCGGCGGCCACCACCCGGCCGTCGACCACCAGGGCGGCCGCCGGGTCGTGGAAGATCGCGTTGATGCCAAGGACGCGCATGAGCAGTCCCTACCCTCGCGTCCGCTTCCTAACCTGTAGATCATCGACTTCTCCAGGGCGGCAACGTCTCGTGTGGAGATTCGAAAGAGGGACCAAAGTCCCTGGTTGCCGCGGAGAAAGCTGACCAAGCTGGGCAAAGAGGCACCATAAACTCCTGTTAATGGTTGCCGGCCCGCGCAGACCTGGAGGTGTTCCGTGTCCCCGTCGTCGCTCTCCGTGCTTGCCGACGAGCAACTCGCCCTGGCCCGCGCCACCGACAGCGGGCGCAGCGCGCGGACCGTCTACGGCGGTCCCGCCACGGCGCTGCGGCAGACGCTGATCGCTCTTGTCGCCGGGCGCGCGTTGCAGGAGCACGCCAGCCCGGGCGAGGCGACCCTGCAGGTGCTGCGTGGCCGGGTCCGGCTGGTCGCCCAGGACGAGTCGTGGCCCGGCGCGGCGGGAGACCTGCTGGTGATCCCGGACGCCCGGCACGCGCTGCACGCCGACGAGGACGCGGTGGCGCTGCTCACGGTCGTCCGCCGATGACCGCCCCCGCCCCCTCCAGCCCCAGCCCCAGCACCACCGCCCCCACCGCCCCCACCGGCCCGGCCGCCCCCGCCGTCCCGAAGCCCCCGCCGTCCCGGCCGCCCTCGCCGTCCCGGCCAGCCCCACCGCTCCCGCCAGCCCGGCCGCCCCCGCCCCGTCCAGCCCCAGCCCGGCCGCCCCCGCCGCTCCGGCCGCCCCCACCGTCCCGGCCGCCCTCGGTTCCGCTCCTGCCTCGGCTGTCCCCAGTGCCGCCCGCCAGGCCGCCCCGGCTGTCGCGTCGCGGGCCAGCCGCTCCGACCGGGCCGCCTTGGTTGCCGGGCCTGCCGGCCGCTCCGACCGGGCCGCCTTGGTTGCCGGGCCGCGTGCCGCCCGCCCCGCCCGCCCGGCCCGTGCTGTCCGCTCCGCCGGCGGGCGGCGTCACCGCTGGCTGCCGCCACAGCACGGCGCCTGGGCCATGCTGCTGCTCCCGTACGCCGCGGCGGTCGGCGTGACCGGGCTGCGCTGGCCGCACCTGCCGCTGCTCGGCGCCTGGCTGGCCGGCTACCTCTTCTCCTACTACGCCCTGCTCGCCGTGAAGACGGCACGCCCCGCCCGTGTCCGCACCCAGCTGCTGGTCTACGGCGCGGCCACCGCGCTGCTGGGCCTGCCGGTGCTGCTCGCCCGGCCGATCGTGCTCGGTTATGCCCCGCTCTTCGCCACGCTGGTCGCCGTCAACGCCGGGTACGCCCGGCGCCGCCGCGAACGGGCGCTGCTCAACGACCTCGCCTCGGTGGCGCAGAGCGTGCTGGTGGTTTTCGTGGTGGCGACGGTCGCCGAGGTTTCCGTGTCCGCGGTCGCCGGGGTGGCGGCGGCGGTCGGCGCGTACCTGGTCGGCACGGTGCTCTACGTGAAGACGATGATTCGGGAGCGGGAGAGCCTCGGATACCGGTGGGCCTCCGGGGCGTACCACCTGGCGGCGCTGGTGGCGGCGGTGGCTGCCGGCTGGGGGCCGGCGGTGGTGGCGGTCTTCGCGGCGCTGTTCCTCCGCGCGGCGCTGCTGCCCGGCCGACGGCTGGCCCCGGTCCGGGTCGGGATGATCGAGCTGGTCGGCGCGGTGCTGGTGCTCGCCGCCGTGATCGCCCGCTGGACCTGACCCTGATCGCCTACGGCCGCTGACCCGCCCCGCCTTTCGCCAGCCCGCCTTTCGCCAGCCCGCCTTTCGACAGGGCCGGGTTGCCCGCTGCGGCGCAGGCCAACTGGATCGGGGCAGCCCTGCGCGGTGGCCGGCGCGCTGGACCGGGCTGTGCCACGGTGGTCAGCGCGCCGGGCAAGCCGGCTGTGCCCCGGTGGCCGGCGCGGCGGCCCGGGCCGTGCCACGGTGGCCGCTGCGGCGGGCCGGGCGCGCTACGGTGCCCGGCTCGAGGGCGCAGTGGTCGGCGTGAGGAGGCGCTGGTCGTGTGCCACGTCCAGCGGCAGGTAAGCGGACGGCACTGCGGTAACTGAGGGTGATCCAGGGCTCAGGACAAGCCCCATTACTGTGAGTCATGGCTGCCGTGCCGGTGCTTGAGTGGCATTTAAGTAGAGCAACGCGCTGACCAGCACTAACGAACGAGGCTCTCACGGCAGCTGCCACCCCCCACGGAGCCTTTGCTCTGCAGCCCCATACGCAGCAGCAACGCTCTGTTGACTGATGCGGATATGGCTGCAGAGCAAAGGCAATTCGGAGGGAGGGCGGCGGGGTTGGGCATCGCTACTCTCCGTTATTGCGATCGAGGGTGGGCCACATTCCTGGGGTCAGGCAAGGGCGGGAGCGGCGGCCGGCGGTGGCCGGCGGGTGGCGGGGTGGCCGGAAGTGGCGGGCGGCCGGAGGGTGGCGGGCGGCCGGAGGGTGGCGGGGCGGGTGGTGCGTGGCGGGTGGCGGGTGGCGGG
>NZ_KQ058702.1:40809-56455 GCF_000982955.1 Micromonospora sp. HK10
GTGGCGGGTGGCGGGTGGCGGGGCGAGGGTGGCAGAAGCGGCCGGTGGATGGATGGGTTTTCGCGGGCGGCCGGGCCGATGTGCCGGCCAGCGCGCGGTCCAGCGATGGGCGCGGCGGGCGTGGCGGGATTGGCGGGAGCGCCGAAGGTGATCGGGGCGAGGGCTGTGGGCGGGGCGAGGGCTGTGGGCGGGGCGAGGGCTGTGGGTGGGGCGAGGGCTGCGGGCGGTGTGACCGGGTGGGCGTGGCGCGGGCGCGCGTGATCGGAGAGAGGCGACGGGGGTCCGGATCTCGAGGAGGTGTGACCGGGCCGGTGCCGGGGTCTGCGGCCGGCGCCGGCCCGGTTGCGGGTGGCGGCGCGCTCAGTGCAGCATGCCGGGGCCGAACACCTCGTAGGCGATCCGCTCGGCGGGCACGCCGCGGCGCAGCAGCCCGCTGCGGACCAGGGACATGAACGGCACCGGGCCGCAGAGGTGCACGTACGCCTCCGGGGTGAGCGGGATCAGCGCCGGGTCCACCAGGCCGTCGGCGACCTCGGCCTTCAGGCCGGCCAGTTTGGCGTCGGCGGCGTCCTCGTACCAGAGGCGGACCGACAGGTTGGGCAGCCGCTCCTGGAGCCCGACCAGTTCGCCTCGTCGGGCGTGTGCGGCGCCGGTGCGGTCGGCGTGCACCAGGGCCACCGGGCGTTCGGGCGCGGCATCGGCCAGGTGCGCCAGCGCCGCCATGGCCGGGGTGAGGCCGATGCCGGCGCTGATCAGCAGCAGCGGTTCGCCGTTGCCGATGGCGCTGACCTCGCCGAACGGCGGACTGAGCCGCAGGGTGTCCCCGGCGGCCACCCGCTCGTGCAGGAAGGTGGAGACCATGCCGTCGGGCTCGCCGGCCAGGCCGCGTACCCGCTTGACGGTGATCTGCCAGTGGTCGGCGCCGGGGCGGCCGGAAAGGCTGTACTGCCGGATCTGCTGGCCCCGCCCGCCGTCCAGGTCGACCGCGACCGAGACGTACTGGCCCGGGGTGAAGGCGGGCAGCGGGCCGCCGTCGGCCGGAACGAGGGTGAACGACGCCACGTCGGCCGTCTCGCCGATCTTTTCCCGTACCCGCCATTCCCGCCACACCGTGCCGTCCTCCGGCACCCCCGCGCCGACGTACAGGCGCGCCTCCCGCGCGATCAGCTCGCACGCCAGCAGCCAGTAGACCTCGTCCCAGGCCGCCGCGACGGCGGGCGTGACGGCGTCGCCGAGCACCTCGCCGACCGCGGCGAGCAGATGCCGGCCCACGATCGGGTACTGGCTGGCGGTGATACCGAGCGAGGCGTGCTTGTGCGCGATCCGGTCCAGGATCGGCCCCCAGGACACGGTGCTGCCGCCGGTCAGGTGCTCGGCGTACGCGACCACGGCGGCGGCGAGCGCCGCCTTCTGCTGCCCGGTCGCCTGGTTGCCCCGGTTGAAGATGTTCAGCAGGTCGGGATGCGCGTCGAACATCCGCTGGTAGAACCGCCCGGTGATCGCCTCGCCGTGCGCCTGCACGGCGGGCAGCGTCGCCACCACCACTGCTGCTGAGGATTGCGAGAGCACGACCACTCCTTCGGGTGTCGATCAGTTCGAACGCCACGAAATCGGAATCTAAGAACCCTCTTCAGGGTCGAAAGTCCCGCGGCACGGGTCGCGAGAATCACAGCCCGGATCGGGCCGGGCGACCCGTTCCACGCCTTGGCAGCGCTCGTTAGGGTCGATGCTGTGAAGCTCAACCGCTCGACGGACATGGCGCTGCGGATCGCCATGCTCACCGCGGCGTCCCCGACCCGGGCCACCGTGGACGAGCTTGCCGCGCAGCTGTCCCTGCCGCGCAGCCACGTGGCCAAGGTGGTCCAGCGGTTGCAGCGGCTCGGGGTGCTGGTCACCATCCGCGGCCGCTCCGGCGGAGTGGCCTTCGCCGAGCACGCCGCCGAGCTGACCGTCGGGCACGTGGTCCGCGCCTTCGAAGGCGACGGCGAGGTGGTCTCCTGCGAGGAGCCGGCCTGCCCGCTGGTCGGTGGCTGCCGGCTCCGCGGCCAGCTGCGCCGGGCCCAGGCCGCGTTCCTGGCCGTGCTCGACGAGGTACGCCTCGGTGACCTGGTCGCCGGCCCGGCCGGCCCGCTGCTGCTCACCCTCGGCGTGGCCCGGTCCTGATGGGCGTCTCGCACCCGCTCTTCGCCCGGCTCTTCACCCGCGCCAGCGTGGCGATGGACCGGGCCGGCGTCGCGGAGCACCGCCGTCGCCTGGTCGCCGGGCTGCACGGGCGGGTGGTCGAGGTGGGCGCCGGCAACGGCCGGATGTTCCCGCACTATCCCGCCACCGTGACCGGGGTGCTGGCGGTCGAGCCCGAACCGCGGCTGCGCGCCGCCGCGGTGGCCGGGGCGGCCGCCGCCCGGGTTCCGCTGACCGTGGCCGCCGGCCTCGCCGAGGCGCTCCCGGTCGCCGACTCCGCCGCCGACGCGGTGGTGTTCTCCCTGGTGCTCTGCTCGGTGCCGGACCAGGCGGTGGCGCTGGGCGAGGCCCGGCGGGTGCTGCGTCCGGGCGGGCAACTCCGCTTCTACGAACACGTCGTGGCCGAAACCCCCGGGCTGCGCCGGGTCCAGCGCTGCGCGGACGCCACCCTCTGGCCGCTGGTCTGCGCCGGCTGCCACACGGGCCGGGACACCGTGACCGCCATCCGGGCGGCCGGCTTCACCGTCACCGACCTGGACCGGCTGCGCTTCCCGCCCACCGGGCTCGGCGGACCGGCCGCACCGCACGTCCTCGGCACCGCCACCCGCCCCTGACGCCGCCTGCCGAAGCGCCGGGACCGGCCGCGACGCCTCGTGGGGTCCGCCGGGGCGGACCCCACGAGGGGCGGTCAGCTCACCGTGATGGTGCCGTTCGAGGACCGGACACAGGAGACCGTCCGGGCCGCGGTGGTGGCCGCGCCGCTGAGGCAGGTACCGAGCACCCGGTGGCCGGCCGCGCTCGGGTGCCAGGACTCCTGGCAGGTCTGGAAGTACGTGCCGCAGGCGTTGGCGATCCGCTGGATGTCCAGCTTGTCGTAGCCGGAGAGGCTGGTGACGAAGGTGCCGGTCGGGCCGTCCATCAGCCGGATCGGGGTGGCCAGCGCGTTGCCGGGGCTGCCCGACGACTCGCAGAGCCGCGCCCCGTCGAACGCGCGCTGCACGTTCAGGTAGACCAGGTCCGCCTGCGGGAACTCGCCGGCCAGGCTGGTCCGTACCGAGCTGACCATGGTGCCGAGGCCCTGGGAGAAGCGCTGCCCGGGGGCGAGACTGGCCCGGTGGATCGGGCAGCCGGCCGCGTACCGCTCGGCGCCCAGGGCCCGGAACTTGTCCCGGGTGTCGTCTCGGCTGTCCTCGTCCCAATAGACCGAGGCCAGGTCGGTGGGGAGCGGGTTGGTGTAGTCCTGGAACACCACCCGGTGCTGGCCGTCGGCGTCGATCTGGTCGAGGGTGGTGAGGATCTGCCGTACCGCTGCGGTGGTCTCCGCGGTCGCGGCGCTGAACTGCGCCGCGGTGGCCAGGTCGGCGTCGCTGCACGGCTCCTGCTCGACCGGGCCGCCCAGGTACGCCCAGAACTCCCACCAGCCCGTCCAGGCGTCGGCGATGAACCGGTTGGCGCACTTCTCCGCCACGCTGCCGAAGGTGAAGGAGCTGTTGTTCGAGCCGAGGCCGATCAGCACCAGGTCGATGTCGTGCGTCCGCGCCACCGCGCGGAGCTGGTCGAGCTGGGCCGCGACCTGCCGGCCCTTGGCCCGGGTGGACGAGGCGCTGGCGATGTCGTACGGCTGCCCGCCGGAGCAGGCCAGGTTGAACCGGGCGCTGATGCCGGGCAGGGTGGCCTGGAACAGCGAGGCGTTCGGCGAGCGGTGGCAGAAGTAGGCGTTGCTGTTCGCCGCCGACCAGCCGGGGAAGGCCTGGCTCACCCCGTTGACGTCGACCACCGGCGCGTACGCCCCGGCGCCCTCACCGCTGATGAAGCTGTCGCCCAGCGCCACCGCGGCGGTGGGCAGTGCGGCCGCCGCCGGGCCGGCGGGCGCCACGGCGGCCGGTAGGGCCACCGAGGCGACGGCCAGCGTCGCGGCGAGCACGGTACGACGGAGCATGGACATCCGCGACCCCTCATCTATCCATAGAAATATGAAAGATTCTCCGAGGAGGCGATCAGATCACGAGCGTGTGACATGCGTCAATGGCCGGACATCCAAGGCGGATGTCCGGCCCGTCGGCTCTCCGGTAGGTCAGCCGGCGCGGCGGAACTCGGCGCGCCAGCGGAGACCGCCGTCCGGCACGACGATCTCCTCCACCTGGGCGGGAGTGAGCGCGCCGGGGGCCGCGAAGGCGTCGACCTCCGCCCGGGTCAGCGGCCACGGCGGCCCGTCCACCTGCTCGCCGTCGCGCCGGCCGGCCGCGATCACCAGCAACGTCCCGCCCGGGGCGACCAGCCGGCCGACCGCCGGGATCGCCCGCGCCCGCAGCTCCGCCGGCAGCGCCTGCACGTTCATGCTCTCCAGCACGAGGTCGAAGCCGTCCAGCCAGTCGGCCGGCGGGTCGAGCAGGTCCGCCGTCTCGTACCGGACCGGGGAACCGGCGTGCCGGCGGCGCGCGCCCCGCACCGCCGTGGGGGAGATGTCGAAGGCGACCGTGGCGAAGCCCAGCGTGGCCAGGTGCTCGGCGTCCCGGCCGAAGCCGCAGCCGACCACCAGCGCCGTGCGACCGGAGCCGTCCGGCCGGGCCCGCGCGGTCCACTCGGCGAGCAGGGAATGCGGGGCGTCCCGGTCCCAGGGCACCTCGGCCTCGCCCCGCTCCGCCTCGACGTAGAGCCGCTCGAACCGGCCGAACGGGTCGTCCGCCGCGGGCGGCCGGGAAGACAACCGGCCGGTCCCATCGTTGTGCTGCACGGACGCCTCCTCACTCCGGCCCACCCGTACGGGGGCAGCGGGCCCGGACCCCGCCGGAGCGTAACCGGACAACGCACCGCACGGGTGCCACGGGTCTGTCAGAGCGCCGGGCTAGGCTCGCTCCGGCGCGCCGCGCCTGGCGATCGACGTGGGGGATCGCACGGTGACCGGCACCACACCGCCGAGACCTGGGAGTACGACCAGTTGACCGCACAGCCTGAGACCCTCTACGGGGCCGACGACCTGACGCACCTGGAGGGCCTGGACGCCGTCCGGAAGCGCCCCGGCATGTACATCGGCTCGACCGACAGCCGTGGCGTGGGCCACCTCGTGAACGAGATCCTCGACAACTCCACCGACGAGGGTGTCGCGGGTCACGCGAAGAAGGTCGACGTGATCCTGCACGCCGACGGCTCGGTGCAGGTCGACGACGACGGTCGCGGCATACCCACCGACGTGCACGCGAAGTCCGGCATCTCCGGCGTCGAGCTGGTGCTCACCCGGTTGCACGCGGGCGGCAAGTTCGGCGGCTCCGGCTACAAGACCTCCGGCGGCCTGCACGGGGTGGGCGCCTCTGCGGTCAACGCCCTGTCCCGCCGCTTCGACGTCACCGTCCGCCGCGCCGGCAAGGTCCACTCGATGTCCTTCCGGCACGGCGTACCGGGAATCTTCGACGGCGCCGGCCCGGACGCCCGCTTCACCCCCGGCCCCGGCCTGCAGATCGTCGGCGCGATGAAGCGCGGCCAGCGCACCGGCACCTCGATCCGCTGGTGGCACGACCCGCGCTACTTCGAGACCGGCGCGGCGCTGGACACCGAGGCGGTCCGGCTCAAGCTGCGCAACACCGCCTTCCTGGTGCCGGGCGTGGCCTACCGGCTGCGCGACGAGACCGGCGAGCAGGCCGTGGAGGAGAGCTTCCACTTCCCCAACGGCCTCACCGACATGGTGGAATACCTGGCCCCGGCCGGCGACCGGCCGGTCTCCGGCACGCTGCTGGTCAGCGGCGAGGGCACCTACCGGGAGAACGCCGCCGACGCCAACGGCGTCATGCAGTCCAACGTGCAGCGCCGGGCCGAGGTGGAGATCGCCTTCCGCTGGGGCACCGGTTACGACCGGACCGTCGAGTGCTTCACCAACACCATCCGCAACGCCCACGGCGGCACCCACCGCAAGGGCTTCGAGCGGGCCCTGGTGCGTACCCTCGCCGAGGCCGCCCGCAACGCCCGCGGCCTGCTCAAGCCGAAGGAGGACGCGCCCACCCTGGACGACGTCCTGGAGGGCATGACCGCGGTGGTGCACGTGCGGATCCCGGAGCCGCAGTTCACCTCGCAGACCAAGGACGAGCTCTCCACCGCCGGCATCACGAAGGTGCTCCAGGGGTTGGTCGAGGCGCACCTGAAGGCCTGGCTGGAGGACCGCCGGACCAAGGCCGAGGCGCGTACGGTGCTGCAGAAGATCGTCGACGCGGCCCGGGTCCGGCTCACCCAGAAGCAGCAGAAGGACGCCGCCCGCCGCAAGACCGCCCTGGAGGGCGCGTCGATGCCGGCGAAGCTCGTCGACTGCCGGGCCACCGGGGTGGAGCGCAGCGAACTGTTCATCGTGGAGGGCGACAGCGCCCTCGGGTGCTTTACCGGCGACACGATGGTGGCGCTCGCCTCGGGCGAAGCCCGGTCCTTCGCCGACCTAGCCGCAGACTGGGCACAGGGCGTGACGCACTTCGGCTACACGACCAACAAGGCCGGCCGCGTCGTGATCGCCCCGCTGGAGGAGCCGCGCCTCACCAAGCGGAACGCCGCGCTGGTCCGGGTCACCCTCGACAACGGCGAGTCCGTGAGATGCACGCCGGACCACCTCTTCCGGCTGCGGGACGGCTCCTATCGGCGGGCCGACGCCCTGCGTCCCGGTGATTCACTGATGCCGCTGTACCGCAGCCTCTCCAGCAAGGCCGAGGGGCACAAGCTGCACGGTTACGAACGGGTCTGGATGAACGACCGCGCGGAGTGGGTCTACACCCACTACCTCGCGGACGGCTGGAACCTCCGCCACGGCAGAGACAGCGCCGCCAACGGCAACGTCCGGCATCACATCGACATCAACAAGCGCAACAACGACCCACGCAACCTTCGACGGATGACCCCCGCCGATCACTTCGCCCTGCACGCCGCGATGATGGGTGACCATGTTCACGCGGCCTGGCGGGAGTGGTTCGAAAACGGTGGACGAGAGTTCCGCTCGGCGATGTTGACCGCGCAGTGGCGGGATCCAGCTTTCCGCGAGGCGTGCCTGGCACGGCTGTTCGCGCTCAACGAGTCGCCCGCGTTCCGGGCGAGGATTGAGCAGAGATTCCAGGAGTGGTATCACGCGCTCAGCGATGACGAGAAGCGCGCCTACGCCGAACGCATGCGCGAGCGCCAGCACGAGTACTGGTCCCATCCCGAGCACCGGGCGGCGGCTAGCGAGCGGGTCCGGCTGTTCTTCACCGATCCGGCTCGTCGAGAGCAGTGGCGGCGGCGGTCGGTGCGCCAGTGGCAGGACCCGGACCTGCGTGCTTGGCGGAGCCGGAAGACTATTGAACAGTTCGCCGATCCGGCCGAACGGGAGCGGCAGCGCAACGCCGTCGTGGCCTGGCACGAGGACAACCCCGCGTTCGGGCAGGCCCACTCGCGCCGGATGGCCCGCCGGATGACCGACCCGGCCACCGGCCACCTCGCCAAAGTGCAGGCCGGGCGTGCCCGCTACGTGGCCAGTGTCCCGCGTGCCGAGCGGGTCACTCAGCAGAACGAGGGTCGGCGTGTGGCCGCCTTGCGACGGCTCGCGCCGCTGGTATCCATGGCCGACGCCGACATGGCCGCCGCATACGAGGCCGAGCGGTTGCGGACTGCGCGCACCGGCCTCCGGTTCGATCGCCTCCTGGCGCTGCACGGCGGTGACTACGCCCGCCTGCGGGAGGCGGCCGCGCTCGTCAACCACACCGTGGTTTCCGTGGAGCAGCTGAGCGAGACGGCCGACGTCTACGACCTGACCGTCGAGGGCTACCACAACTTCGCCCTGGAATCCGGTGTGTTCGTGCACAACAGCGCGCGGGTGGCGCGGACATCGGAATACCAGGCGCTGCTGCCGATCCGCGGCAAGATCCTCAACGTACAGAAGGCGAACCTCCAGCAGGTGCTGGACAACGCCGAGTGCGCGGCGATCGTGCAGGTGCTCGGCGCCGGCTCCGGGCGCACCTTCGACCTGTCCGCCCTGCGCTACGGCCGGGTGCTCATCATGGCCGACGCGGACGTCGACGGTGCGCACATCCGTACCCTGCTGATCACGCTCTTCGCCCGCTACATGCGACCGCTGATCGAGGCCGGCCGGCTCTACGCGGCGATGCCGCCCCTGCACAAGATCACCACGAAGGGGCGCAACCCGCAGACCGTCTACACCTACACCCAGGCCGAGATGGAGGCGACGGTCCGCAAGCTGGAGAAGGCCGGCAGGCAGATCGTCACCCCGATCCCGCGGTTCAAGGGTCTCGGTGAGATGGACGCCGACGAGCTCTGGGAGACCACCATGAACCCGGCCACCCGCGCGGTCCGCCGGATCACCCTCGACGACGTCGAGGCGGCCGAGCGGATCCTCGAACTGCTCATGGGGGAGAAGGTCGAGCCCCGCCGCAACTGGCTCATCGAGTCGGCCGACCGGGTCGACCGCGACGCGATCGACGCCTGACCACCGGGTTTCGGAAGGAAAGCTGAACCATGGCACGCCGTAGGGACGACCGCGCCCGCGCCGACCTGTCCGCGTTCGACCAGGCCGGCGCCCGGGTCTTCGACAATCCGCTGGTCACCGAGGTCTCCGACTCCTACCTGGAGTACGCGTTCTCGGTCATCCACTCCCGGGCCCTGCCCGACGCCCGCGACGGGCTCAAGCCGGTGCACCGGCGCATCCTCTGGTCGATGTACGAGCAGGGCCACCGCCCCGACCGGGGCCACGTCAAGTCGGCCCGGATCGTCGGCGACGTGATGGGCAAATACCATCCGCACGGCGACGTGGCCATCTACGACGCCATGGTCCGGCTCGCCCAGGACTTCTCGCTCAACGCCCCGCTCATCGACGGGCACGGCAACTTCGGCAGCCCCGACGACGGACCGGCCGCGGCGCGCTACACCGAGGCCCGGATGTCGCGCGAGGCGATGCTGCTCGTGGGCGAGCTGGGCGAGGACACCGTCGACGTCGAGCCCAACTACGACGGCTCGCTGACCCAGCCCACCGTGCTGCCGGCGGCCTTCCCCAACCTGCTGGTCAACGGCGCGTCCGGGATCGCGGTCGGGATGGCCACCAACATGATCCCGCACAACCTGGGCGAGGTCGTGCAGGCGGCCCGCTGGCTGATCAACCACCCGGACGCCACGCTGGACAAGCTCATGGAGTTCGTCCCCGGCCCCGACCTGCCCACCGGCGGGCTGCTGCTCGGCCTGGACGAGGTGCGCCGGGCGTACGAGACCGGGCGCGGCGTGGTGCGGATGCGCGCCCGGGTGGAGACCGGCCCGCTCGAGGGCAGCCGGGGCCGCCAGGCCATCACGGTCACCGAGCTGCCGTACGGCGTCGGCGCGGAGAAGGTCATCGCGGCCATCACCAACGAGGTCAACAAGACCAAGCGGCTGGCCGGCATCGCCGACGTCAAGGACCTCACGGACCGGGAGAACGGCACCCGGCTGGTCATCGAGTGCAAGGTGGGGGTCAACCCGCAGGCGCTGCTGGCCGACCTCTACCGGCTCACCCCGCTGGAGCAGTCCTTCGGCGTGAACAACCTGGTCCTGGTGGACGGCCAGCCGCAGACCCTGGGGCTCAAGGAGCTGCTGGAGGTGTTCCTGGCCCACCGGTACGAGGTGGTGACCCGGCGCAGCGCGTACCGCCGCCGCAAGCGCCAGGAGCGGCTGCACCTGGTCGACGGCCTGCTGATCGCCCTGCTCGACATCGACAAGGTGGTCCGGCTGATCCGGGCCAGCGAGGACGCCCAGGCCGCCAAGGACGGCCTGATGCAGAAGTTCAAGCTCTCCGACATCCAGGCCAGCTACATCCTGGACACCCCGCTGCGCCGGCTCACCAAGTACGACCGGCTGGAGCTGGAGGCCGAGCAGGAGAAGCTGCGCGGCGAGATCGCCGAGCTGTCGAAGATCCTCGACGACCCCAAGGTGCTGCGGAAGCTGGTCTCCGACGAGCTGGCCGCGGTGGTGAAGCAGTTCGCCGCCGACCGCCGCACCACCCTGGTCGACGGCGACCTCAAGGAGGTCCTCGCGGCGTCCGTGCCGGCCGGGCCGCTGGAGGTCGCCGACGACCCGTGCCAGGTCATCCTCTCGGCCACCGGGCTGGTCGCCCGGACCGCGGCCGAGTCGGAGGAGGCCGCCGAGGGGCGCCGGCGCAGCGGCCGGGTGAAGCACGACGCGGTACGCGACGTGGTGCACTCCACCGCCCGGGGGCGGGTGCTGCTGGTCACCAGCGCCGGGCGCGCCTTCAAGATCGACGTACTGCCGCTGCCGGTGCTGCCCGAGCAGTCCGGCACGGTGTCGCTGCGCGGTGGCATGTCCGCCGCCGAGCTGGTGCCGCTGGCGGCCGGGGAGCGGGTGGTCGGGCTGGCCCCGCTCGGCCCGTCCGCCGAGGGCTCACCCGGTCTGGCGCTGGGCACCCGGCACGGTGTGGTGAAGGTCTGCGCGCCCGACTGGCCGGTCCGCTCCGACGAGTTCGAGGTGATCTCGCTGCGGGACGGCGACGAGGTGGTCGGGGCGAGCTGGCTCAAGGATGGGGCGGAGACGCTGGCCTTCGTCTCCTCGGAGGCGTCGCTGCTGCGCTTCGCGGCGTCGGTGGTGCGGCCGCAGGGCATCAAGGGCGGCGGCATGTCCGGCATCAACCTGCCGGCCGGGGCGCGGGTGGTCTTCTTCGGCGCGATCCGCACCGACGACCGGGCGCACGGCGAGCCGATGGTGGTCACCTCGACCGGTGCCACGGTCAAGGTGACGCCCTTCAAGGCGTACCCGGCGAAGGGGCGGGCGACCGGCGGGGTGCGCGCACAGCGTTTCCTCAAGGGCGAGGTGGACCTGGCGGTGGCCTGGATCGGTCCGCGTCCGGTCGGCGCCACCGCCAACGGCGAGCCGGTCGAGCTGCCCCCGGCGGACCCCCGCCGGGACGGTTCCGGTTTCGCCGTCATGCTCGGCCCCACCGTCGTCGGCCACCAGATCCAGCGCGACTGACCCACCCGGCAGGGGCCGGCGCCTCCCACCGCCGGCCCCTTCACGCCCCTCCCACCCGGCCACACCCCTTCACGCCCCCCCACCCGGCCCGCCCCTCCCACCCGGCCACACCCCTTCACGCCCCTCCCACCCGTCGTTGATCAAGGCGTTTGCGTCTCTGTCGCGCCCGGTGCGGACGCAAACTCCTTGATCACCCCGGGGGGTGGGGTGGGGGAGAGGGGGGAGGGGGGTGGGGGGAGGGGGAGGGTCAGAGTTCGGGGTTGGGGGGTTGGCGGGGTTCTGGGGTGGTGCCGCGGAGGTGGGCGATGAGACGCATGCCGTGGTAGATGACCAGGGCGGCGCCGGTGCCCAGGGCGATGCCGCTGAAGGAGAGGTCGCCGGCGGTGACCGTGTAGTTCGCCGCGCCGACGATCACCGCCACCGCGGCCGTCATCAGGTTCACCGGGTCGTGGAAGTCGACCCGGTTCTCGATCCAGATCCGGGCGCCGAGGATGGCGATCAGGCCGTACAGGGCGGTGGTCGCGCCGCCCAGCACGCCGGCCGGCACGGTGAGGATCAGCGCGCCGAACTTCGGGCTCAACCCGAGCAGCACCGCCGCCACCCCGGCCACCCAGTACGCGGCGGTCGAGTAGACCCGGGTCGCCGCCATCACCCCGATGTTCTCCGCGTACGTGGTGGTGCCGGAGCCGCCGCCGGAGCCGGCGAGCACGGTGGCGATGCCGTCGCCGAGGAACGCCCGGCCCATCTGCCGGTCCAGGTTGCGGCCGGTCATCGCGGCGACCGCCTTGACGTGCCCGGCGTTCTCGGCGATGAGCACCAGGATCACCGGGATGACCAGCACGACGGCGCGCAGGCTGAAGGTGGGGGTGTGGAAGTCGGGCAGCCCGAACCAGTCCTCCGACCGGAGCCGGCTCACCGCCGCCTCGTCGAGTTGACCGAGGACGGCGGCCAGCACCCAGCCGACGACGACACCGAGCAGGATCGACAGCCGGGCCAGGAAACCTCGGAAGAGCACGGTGGCGATCAGGATCGCCACCAGGGTGACCACCGCGATCAGCGGCTGCGCCTTCACCCCGGTGCCGCTGCCGCCGCCGTCCCACGCCACCGGGGCCAGGTTCAACCCGATCAGCGCGACGATCGCGCCGGTCACCACGGGCGGCATCAGCGCGTCGATCCAGCGCGCGCCGGCCAGTTGCACCAGCACGCCGACCAGCGCGAGCGCGGCGCCGGCCACCACGATGCCGCCGAGCGCGGCGCTGATGCCGCCGCCGGTCTTGGCGGCCAGCACCGGGGCGATGAAGGCGAACGACGAGCCCAGGTACGAGGGGAGCCGGTTGCCGGTGATGAGCAGGAACAGCAGCGTGCCCAGCCCGGAGAAGAAGAGCGTGGTGGCGGGCGGGAAGCCGGTGATCAGCGGCACGGTGAAGGTGGCGCCGAACATCGCCACCACGTGCTGCACGCCGACGCCGATGGTGCGCGGCCAGGAGAGCCGCTCGTCGGGGTGGACCACGTCGCCGGGGGTGACGGAACGGCCGTCGCCGTGCCGGGTCCAGGGGGACCAGCGGGAGGTGGGGGTCGGGGTCATGGCCGCCCTTCGCGTCGTCGGGTGACGGGGGCGTGATCGACCCTGAGAGTTGTTTCTAGCACGGCGCCGGCCGACGGCCTGCCCCGGCTCGGGTTCAGGCCACCCCGGCCGGGCGGAACTGCACGCTGACCCGGGGGCCGACCGGGCGGGCGGTCTTGGGGACGGCGTGCTCCCAGGTGCGCTGGCAGGAACCGCCCATCACCACCAGGTCGCCGTGGCCGAGCGGGAAGCGCAGGCTGGTCGCGCCGCCGCCGCGGGGGCGCAGCAGCAGCGGCCGTGGCGAGCCGAACGACACGATCGCGACCATGGTGTCGACGTGCGCGGACCGGCCGAGGGTGTCCCCGTGCCAGGCCACGCTGTCCCGGCCGTCCCGGTAGAGGCACAGGCCCGCGGTGACGAACGCCTCACCCAGCTCGGGCGCGTAGTGCCGGGTCAGCGCGTCCCGGGCGGCGGTGAGCAGCGGGTGGGGCAGCGGCCGGCCGGCGCCGTACCAGCAGAGCAGGCGGGGGACGTCGACCTCGCTGTCGTACATGGTGCGGCGCTCGGCCCGCCACGGCACCTCGTGCAGCAGCGTGTCGAGCACGGCGTCGGAGCCGTTCACCCAGCCGGGTAGGTGGTCGACCCAGGCGCCCCGGCTCAGCTCGTGCCGGCGCAGCCCGCCGGCGAGCGACCCCAGAGCGGGGCCCTGCTCGGCGAAATCGAGCATCGACGGCTGGTACGCGGTGTCGGACACGCCGCCGATCGTACCCCGTCAGTCGAACAGGCGTACGACGGACGGCGGGGTGGCGTCGGCCCGCGCGCCGGCCGGCCGGCGGTACGCGGTCCGGTGGCGGGCCGGCGGAACCGGGTAGGGTGCCCGGCGGCGGCGCCGACCCGCGGGCGCCGTCGGGGTGGCTCCCCGGAGCCGCCCGCCGACGAGCCGGGCGAGGAGGAGACGTGCAGGTGACCGTCCGGACGGCCGGGTACCCGGGATGACGAGTTCCCCGGCCGCCACCCGCGCCCCGCGCCTGCCGTCGCTGACCGGGCTGCGCTGGATCGCCGCGCTGCTGGTGTTCGGCTTCCACGTCGGCACCATGCAGATCATCGCCGAGCCGGACCTCAAGGTCGTGGTGAACAAGGCGTTCAGCCTCGGGCTCTCCGGGGTGGAGTTCTTCTTCATCCTCAGTGGATTCGTGCTGGTCTGGTCCTACCGGGACGGCGAGCGCCGCCGGGTCTTCCTGCGCCGCCGGTTCGCCAAGATCTACCCGAACCACGTGGTGACCTTCGTGGCGGCACTGGCCGTGGCGTTCTGGCTCGCCGACCCGGTCCTGCCGTGGGCCGCGGTCGCGAACCTCTTCCTGGTGCAGGCCTGGCTCCCCTTCGACGGCTACTTCTACAGCGTCAACAACGTGAGCTGGTCGCTCTCCTGCGAACTGGCCTTCTACCTCTGCCTGCCGCTGGTGCTGCCGTGGCTGCGCCGGGCCCGTACCGGGCTGCTCTGGGCGGTGGTGGTCGCGGTGCCGCTGCTCATCCTGGCCCTCTGGCCCGGCCAGCTGCTGGTGCCCGAGGAGAGCCGCTGGTGGTTCACCCAGATCTTCCCGGTGACCCGGTCGTTCGAGTTCTGGATGGGGGTGGCCGCCGCCGAGCTGCTGCGCCGGGGGCGCTGGCGCGGACCGAACCTCACGGTGGCCAGCGGCCTCTTCGTCGCCACCTGGGTGGTCGCCGCGCTGTGGATCCGCGCCGAGTTCTGGGCGGCCCTGCTCGCGGCGGCGTACCTGCTGGTCATCGCCGCTGCCGCCGACGCCGACGTGCGCGGCCGGTGGACGCCGTGGCGGTCCCGCTGGATGGTCTGGCTCGGGGAGGTCTCCTTCGCCTTCTACCTCGTGCACGTGCTGGTGATGCGGACCGTGCTGCGGCTCACCGGCGACTGGGGGACCGGGCTGCCCGGGTGGCGGGGCCCGCTGGTGGTCCTGGGGTTCCTGCTGCTCACCCTGCTGCTCGCCGCGGCCCTGCACCGCTGGGTGGAGCTGCCGATGATGCGCCGTCTCGGCCCGGCGCGGCGGGGCGGCCGGCCGGCCGCCGCCGCGCCGGCGCCGTCCGTGCCCGCCCCGAGGTCGGCCGCCGCCGGGCCGGTCGAGGATCCCGCCACCCCGGGCCGCCCCATCGAGTACGCCGGGCGGCGCGACCCGGGCTGAGCCGTCCGGCCTGCCGTTGGGGCGAGTCCGGGCCGTACCTGCCGGACCGGCTTCGCGACCAACCGCGCCGCGTGCCGGGCCGGCCGGGGGCCCGCTCCGCTGTGCCGCGTGCCGGACCGCGCCGGGGGCCCGCTCCGCTGTGCCGCGTGCCGGGCCGGCCTGGGCCCCGCTCCGCTGTGCCGCGTGCCGGACCGGCCTGGGCCCCGCTCCGCTGTGCCGCGTGCCGGACCGGCCGGGGCGTGCTTCGGCGTGTGGGTGTGCCCGGACCGGGGCTCCGGTCCACCCTGGCCGGTGTGTGGATCGCCGGCGGGCGACACGCCCGCCGCCCCGTGCGACCTGGCCGGATCGACGGTAGCGTGGAGCCGTGCCGGCGATCGCGCTCACCTGTCCCGTGTGGTGGGTGACGCGCTGGACCGCCCGCATGCTGGCCACCCTGGCCGTGGTCGTGGCCTGTGCGCTGGGCGCGGCCACCCTCCCCGTCGGTGCGGCCGCGACCGCCCGGGCGGCCACCGACGCCGGCATCGTCGACGCCCCGGCCGGTCCGGCCGGTCCCGCCGAGGAATCCGACCGGATCGGCTCGCCCGACCGGCTCGGACACCTCGGGGCCGGCCGGGTTCTCCACGCCGCGCCCGCCGACCCCGCCCTGGCTCGCCCGGTTGCTGCCGGCGGTCCGTCCACCGCTCCGGCTCTTGCCGGCCCGGCTGCTGCCGGCGGCATGTCCACCGCTCCGGCTCTGGCC
>NZ_KQ058703.1 GCF_000982955.1 Micromonospora sp. HK10
GCCTGGAAGCCGCCGGGCCAGGAGTTCGTCACGGCGTACGCGGCCGCGCAGCCGCTGCCGCCCGGCGTGGGGCTGGGCGACGTCGGGGTCGGCGTCGGGCTCTGGGAGGTGGGCGACGGGCTGGCCGAGGTCGGCGACGGGCTGGCCGAGGTCGGCGTCGGGCTGGGGGTGCCGCCCAACCGGTCGGCGACCAGGATGCCCCGGCCGTTGGTGCCCAGGTAGACCCGGCCGTAGACGCGCGGGTCACCGGTCAGCGCCTCGCCGGCGTTGCCGTACTGGTGCTGGTCGTCGTTGATCCGCACCCAGCTCGCGCCGGTGTCGTCGGATCGGTAGACGCCGTGCTTGCCGTCCACCGTGCCGATCACGAACAGCGCCGGGTACGTCCGCCCCGGCGCGGCCTTGCCGAAGCCCACGTTGATCGAGGTGGAGACGCCGGTCACCGGGGCGAAGCTGGCCCCCGAGTTGGTGGAGCGCCAGAGCCCGCCCTCGCCGGCCAGCCAGATGTCGCCCTCGGCGCCCGGCAGCGCCTTGAACTTGACCCCGGTGCTCGGCAGACCGGTCGCGGCGGTGGCCGTGAAGGCCGCCCCACCGTTGGTGCTCAGGTAGAACTTCCCGTTGCTGAAGCCGTAGAACTTGTTCGGGTTGACCCGGTCGGACTCGACCGTGGCGTTGGCCGGGATGCCGGTGGCCGCCGTCCACGAGTTGCCGAAGCCCACCGAGCGGACCACCGGCTGGCCGGCGTCGGCCGGCGCCCAGACGAACTGGCTGCCGTCGGCGGACGCGGCCACCGTGCCGCCGTTGTTGATCCCGCCGGGTTCGGTGCCCTGGAACCAGTTCGCGCCGCCGTCGGTGGAGAACGCGACGTGGCTGTCGTTGGGCCGGTCGGAGTCGGTGAAGTTGCCGGCCCGCACCAGCACCGCCGGCTTGGTCTCGGCGTAGTCCAGGCTCGTGGTGCTGGTGAAGACCGGCTGGGTGAACATCATCGCCGGCACCGCGGTCAGGTCGGTGTGCCGGAACCCGCCGATGTCGCCGAGCCCGCTGACCAGCGGCGCGCCCGACGGCGGGCTGACCAGGTCGAGCACCGCGGTCTCCTCCAGCCCCTTCACCATCGGGGTGATGGTGAACGTGCCGCCGGTGTCCCACTTCGTCAGGCCGGTGGTGCCGTAGATCGTCGCGCCGGTGCCGTACATCATCCGGTCGCTGTTGAACGGATCGATCTCCAGCGACTCGTTCATCCAGCCCAGCTTCGGGGTCTCCTCGGGCGGCGCGGGGTTCGCGCCGAACGTCAGCCACGGCACCGAGCTGATGTCCATCGTGTACTTCTTGCTCCGGTTCGGATAGCTGGTGAAGTCCCAGATCCGGGTCCAGGTCGCGCCCCCGTCGGTGCTGCGCCAGAAGATCGCGTCCGGCCACCAGGAGATCTGGGTGGCGACCATCAGGGTGTTCGGGTGCTGCCGGTCGATGGTCAGGCCGGAGTAGCCGAAGTAGGCGTCGCCGCTCGACGACGGGATCGGGCTGATCTGCGTCCAGGCGCCGGTGGCCCGGTTGAACTTCCACACGTCACCCTTGCCCCCGTCGTACGGGCCGCCGGTGTCGCTGGTGGCGATGTAGAGGTAGCCGCCGACCGGGTCGACCACCCCCTTGTGGGCCAGGTAGCCGGTGGGCTGGCCGGCGATCCGCTCCCAGGTGGCGCCGCCGTTGGTGCTCCGGTAGACCGGGTTCTGCTTGTCGGCCACCCCGACGTAGACGGTCTGCGTGGCGTTGCCCGCCGTACCCGTGCTCTTGTCGAAGGCGACCCAGGTCAGGCCCTGGTTCTGGCTCTGGTAGCCGGTGCTGTCGTTCGGGTCGGCCCGGTAGTTGCCGACGTTCGGGAACGCGGTCACCTTGGCCCAGGTCACCCCGTAGTCGGTGCTGCGCCACAGGCCGTTGCCGCCCTCGGCGCCGTAGTACAGGATGCTGTTCTTGTTCGGGTCGATCGCCAGCCGCTCCCCCATGCCGCGGCCCGGCATGTTGCCGCCGTTCTTGAACGGCAACTCGGTGGCCTGCCAGGTGGCGCCCTTGTCGGTGGAGCGCAGGATCGCCCCGTTGTTCGGGTCCCAGTCGTTGGTGTACATGCCGACGGCGGCGTACACCCGGTTGGTCTGCACCGGATCGGTGGCGAGGCTCAGCACGCCGTTCCAGCCCCACCGGTCCGCGCCGACGTGGTCCAGCAGCGGCGTCCAGGACTGGCTGGCCTGCTCCCAGCGGTACGCCCCGCCGATGTCGGTGCGCGCGTAGATCAGGTTCTTCTCGGTCTGGTTGAAGACGATGCCGGGCACGAAGCCGCCGCCGTCGATCCGGACGTTCTTCCAGGAGTACGGCTCGGCCGCGGCGGCGGCCGCCGGGACGGTGGGAGTGGCGGCGAACTGCACGACGACGGCGGCCGCCGTGGCGGCCAGCGCGGCGGCGGCCGCGCTGGCGAGACTTCTGCGCATGGGGGAGTTCCTCTCGGGGTGCGCGGGGACGGTGGGGAGCTGCCCGGGCTCCCCGTCGGCGAACGCGGCTCCCGCAGCCGAGGGACACCCACCCTAACCGCCCGGCCGTCGAATTTGGAAGCGTTCCCAACTAACTCGTCCCACCCGGATGGGATGAGGGCAGGTCACCCGGGGTGTGGACAGGATCGGTGCTGCGGGTGTGCGTGCCGCAGCCGCCACACCTGCGCCCGAAAAACCGATCCGGAGGGAGCCATCGCATGGCCACCGCGACGATCGCCCGTACCGACCAGGACATCCAGTCCGACGTGCTCGACGAGCTGACCTGGGAGCCCCGGGTACGCCCCAACGAGATCGGGGTGACCGTCACCGAAGGGGTCGTCACGCTGACCGGCTGGGTCGACAGCTACGCGAAGAAATGGGCCGCCGAACGCGCCGCCCACCGGGTCACCCGGGTCCGGGCGGTCGCCAACGACCTCGCCGTCCGGATCGCCACCTCCGCCGAGAAGAGCGACCCGGAGATCGCCACCGCCGCCAGCCGGGCTCTGGAGTGGGACGCCTTCGTGCCGCTCGAGGCACTGGACGTGACCGTCGCCGACGGCTGGGTCACCCTGCACGGCGAGGTCGAGTGGGAGTACCAGCGCCGGGCCGCCGAGCGGGCCGTCGGCCGGCTCACCGGCGTACGCGGGGTGAGCAACGGGATCACCGTCCGGCCCGGCACCCGCTCCGACGGGCGCGAGCTGGCCGAGCGGATCGTGGACGCGCTGGCCCGCAACCGCGCCACCGAGGCCGAGGGGATCAGCGTGCGGGTACACGGCGACACCGCCGTGCTCGCCGGCCTGGTGCACTCCGTCCCGGAGCGCGAAGAGATCGAACGGATCGTCTGGTCCGCGCCCGGCATCCGGGAGGTGCACAACCACGTGACGGTCGGCGGCTGAGCCGGACCACCCGGGGCGGGTGATCCCCGCTCACCCGCTCGCGGGCCACGGTCGGAGACATGACTGAACCGAACGGCCCGCGCCGACCCGGGCGTACCGCGCCCGGGGCCACCCTGCCGTCGACCCGGACGGGATGACCCGATGACCACGCCACTGCAGGTGACCAGCGCCCGGCTGCACGTGCCGGTGAGCGAGGCGGACCACGCGCGGGGGCCGGCGGACGCACCGGTCACCATCGTCGAGTACGGCGACTTCCAGTGCCGGTTCTGCGGGGCCGCGTACCCGAACCTGGCCGAGGTGCTGCGCCAGCGCGCCGACAGCGTCCGGCTGGTCTACCGGCACTTCCCGATCGCCAACGTGCACCCGTACGCGGAGAGCGCGGCGGAGGCGGCCGAGGCCGCCGCCGTACGGGGCCGGTTCTGGGAGCTGCACGACTGGCTCTACGAGCACCAGGACCAGCTCGACCCGGTGCACCTGTCGCTCGGCGTCGAGCAGCTCGGGCTGCCGCCGGACGAGATCGCCGGGGAGGTCAGCCGGCAGGCGCACGCGGACCGGGTCCGGCGGGACTTCGTGGGCGGCATCCGCAGCGGGGTGACCGCCGCCCCGACGCTCTTCGTCAACGACGTCCGCCACGACGGCGGGTACGACCTGGCCGAACTGCTGGCCGCCGTCGACGCCGCCGAGCAGCCCTGAGACCGCCCGCCGCCCACCTACCGCCGTCCACCTACCGCGGTCCACCTACCGCCGCCCGCCGACCCCGGCGGGCGGCGGGCCGGTCAGATCAACCGCAGCTCCCGCGCCCGCCGGACCGCCTCGCGCCGGCGGGTCGCGTCGAGCTTGCGGTAGATGTTGCGCACGTGGGTCTTCACCGTGTTCACCGACAGCGACAGCTCGCTGGCGATCTCCACGTTGGACAGGATGCTCTGCAGGTAACGCAGGATGGTCAGCTCCCGCTCGGTGAGCGGCTCGTCCAGCGCCCGCGCCGGGGCCGGGGCCCGCTCCGCCGCCCCGTCGGCGTCCCGCTCGTCGGCGCCCCGGACCAGCTCGCTCACCGTCGCCCAGTGCGCGGTGCCCGAGTCGAGATGGGCGGCGAGCAGGTCGCGTACCCCCGGCTCGGGGCGGGTGAAGTCGCGCCGGTACCCCTCCGGCGCGGCCAGGTCGAGCACCTGCTCGAGGATCCGCCCGGCCCGCCGCTCGTCGCCCCCGTCGCGGGCCAGCACGGCGTCGAGCAGGCCGGCGCGGACCCGTACCGGCTGCGGCCACGACCGGGCGTCCGGCCCGGCCCAGTCGGGCAGCGCCCGCTCGGCGGCCCGCGGGTCCCCGGCCCGCAGCTCGACCCGGGCCAGCGCCAACCCCAACGCCGCCGCCACCGCCCCGGCCACCGCCGGGCCCGGCCCGGCCTCGTCCGCGTCCCGGGCCGACCCGGCCGTACCCGCCCCGGCGTCGCGCCCGTCCCGCGCGGCCGGACCGGTCCCCGTCAACCCGTCCGGGGCGGACCCGAGCGGCCGCACCGGCCCGGCGCCGTCGGGCGGGGCGGGCGGGCGGCGTAGCGCGTCGGTGAGCAGGGTGCGGGCGGTGTCCACGTCGCCGACCGCGGCGCGCACCTGCGCCTCGGCGGCGGTCAGCGCGGCGACCGGCTCCACCCCGGGCGCGGCCTCCCGCGCCGCCCCGAGGGTGCGCAGGGCGGCGGCCGGCTCACCCGCCGCGACGAGCAGTTCAGCCCGGCAGAGCGCGGCCAGCGCCGCCGCGCTCGGCGCCGCGGTGGCCGGGCCGGCCAGGGCCAGGTTCGCCGCGGCCTCCGTCGGATCGTCCCGCTCCCCCGCGACCAGGGCCAGCGCCAGGTACGCGTACCCCCGGTCCACCTGGCCCGACCAGCCCCGACCGGGCGGCATCGCCAGCGCCTCCCGGGCGGTCCGCTCGGCCGCCCGCAGCTCACCGCGGGCCGCGTCCAGCACCGCCGACCGGCTGGCGCAGACCAGCTCGGTGCGCGGCCGGCCCGCCTCCCGGGCGGCGGCCAGCGCCTCGGCGAACCGCTCCCCGGCGGTGGTCAACGCCCCCTCGGCGAGCGCCACCAGGCCCAGCGCGGTCTCGGCGACCGCCCGGACGTCGGCCTCCTCCCCGGCACCCGCGCGCGGATCGCCCGACCCGGCCGGTACCGGACCGGTGGCGCGCAGCCGGGCCGCGGCCCGGCGTACCTCCGCATGATCGCCGGCGAGTCGGGCCAGGGTGAGGTCCAGCGCGACGGCCAGCCGGTGGACCCGGTCCCGGCGCGGGGCGGGCAGGTCGTCGGCGTGGCCGGCGCCCTCCCGCAGGTGCCCGGCGGCGGCGTCGAGATCCCCGGCGTACGCCCGCTCGACGGCGCAGGCCAGCGCCAGCTCCGGATCCCGACGGACCGCCGCCGCGGGCGGCGCGGCGGGCGGTGGGCCGGCCCGGTCGTCCCCGTCGTACGGCAACAGCTCCGGCCAGCGGGTGACCAGCAGCTCGACGGCCCGGTCCCAGTCGCCGGCGGCCAGCGCATGCCGCAACGCCTCGGCCGGCCGGCCGTTGCCCGCGTACCAGCCGGCCGCCCGCAGGTGCAGCTCCCGCAGCTCGTCCTGGGGCAGCCGGGCCAGCTCGTCGCGGAGCACCTCGGCCAGCAGCTGATGGCACCGGTACCAGGGCGGTGCGCCCCCGTCGTGGTGCACGAAACCGCCCGGCCGGGCCAGGTCGGCCAGCACCTGCCCGGCGTCGGCCCGCCCGGTCACCGCCTCCGCGAGGTCGGCGCAGACGGCCGCCGCGACGGCGCTGCGCCGCAGCACGTCCCGGGCGTCCGGGTCCAGCGGGGCCAGCACCTCGTCGCGCAGGTACCCGGCCACGTCCGGCTGGTCGCCGCCGAACCGCTCGACCGCCCACGCCGGGTCGGCCCCGCCGTGCAGCGCCAGCGCGGCGAAGCGCAGCCCGGCCGGCCAGCCGCCGGTGCGGTCGCGCAGCCGGGGCACCACCGCGGCGGGCAGCGGCACGCCGTGCGCCACCAGCAGGTCGGCCACCTCGTCGTCGGTGAACGCCAGCTCCGCCGGCCCGAGTTCGGTCAGCTCTCCGGCCAGCCGCCAGCGGTGCAGCGCCAGCGGCGGCTCGGTCCGCGCCCCGACCACCAGCCGCAGCCGCCCCTCGGTGTGCCGGAGCAGGAACTCCAGGCCGGAGAGCGCGCCGGGGTCGGTGATCCGGTGCAGGTCGTCGAGGACCAGCAGCACCGGACGGTCCCGGGCGGCGAGTGCGGCGGCGAGCAGTTCGAGCTGGTCAGGACGGGGCGGGACGTCCGGCACCGGTGACCCGCCCGGCTCGGGCGCTCCCGTGACGGCGCCGCGCAGGGCGGCCGCCAGGTAGGACCAGAGCCGTTCCCCGGTGTCCCCGCCTTCGACCGACACCCAGGCGGGCGGCGGCCCGGCCCGGGTGGCGCGTGCCCAGGCGGCGAGCAGGGTGGTCTTGCCCCAGCCCGCCGGCGCGGCGACCAGGGTCACCGGGCCGGCCGTTCCGGCTTCCAGCAGGTCCACCAGTCGCGGCCGCAGCAGCAGTGGCCCGGGCGGCGCGGGCGCGGCCAACCGGGACGCCAGCAGCGGCGGCCCGCCCGGCGCGGCAGCCGCCGGCACGGTGACGTCGCCGGGCGTTCCGGCCACCTCGACGCGGTCAGCCTCCTGCGGCATGCGCCCTCCCCCGTCGCGTCCACTCCCCCGCGGCCGTGCGGTGCGCGGTTACCCGGCCCGGACCGGTTCACCCCTTCGGGGCGAGCCCGCTTCACCCGGTCCGGCCCGACCCTGGAGCTACGCGGGCGGCCGGCCGCGCGTGACCGGCCGCCCGGCGCCCCGCGACGACGGGAGGAACAGGTGGCACGGATGGGACGGCTGACCGGTGGCGTGCTCGCCCTGGTGGTCGCGGCCGGGGTGACCGCCGCGCGCGCCCTCGTACGCCGGGAAGGGATCCGGTCGGGCCCGGCCGGGACCGATCCGCGGCCCGGACGCTGGCAGGTGGTCACGGTGGGCGGCCGGCCCGAGGAGGTGCTCCCCGGCGGGCGGTGGCCGGAACCACTGCGCCGACTCGACGGGGCGGTGGAGCTGTCTGCCCGGCCGGCGCCCGGCGGGCGCGGCACCGAGCTGGCGGCACGGCCGCTCGGCGGGGAGCCGGAGCTGCCCGGGATCGCCGCCCACCTGGTCGGGGAGGAGCCCGGTCGGTTCGTGCGGCAGGTGCTGCGGGAGGTCAAGCAGCTCGCCGAGACCGGCGAGGTGCTGCGCGCCGACCGCTCCCGGCTGGACCGCCCGGGGACGGCCGGGTGAGAGCGCTCTGCTGGGCGGGCACCGACGGGCTGGCGGTACGCCAGGTCCCCGACCCGGAGCTGCGCAACGCCCAGGACATGATCGTCCGGATGCGCCGCAGCGCCACCTGCGGGGCGGACCTGCCGCTGCTGGCCGGCCGGATCCCCGACCTGGCCGTCGGCGACGTGCTCGGGCACGAGTTCGTCGGCGAGGTGGTCGAGGTCGGGCCGGAGGTGCGCCGGCACCGGGTCGACGACCGGGTGGTGGTGGGCGCCTCCATCGCCTGCGGCGCCTGCTGGTACTGCCGGCAGGGCAACTACGGCTGCTGCGACAACGGCACCCCGGCGGCCACCGGGTCGACCTGGGGCGAAAGCGCCGCCGGCTGCTACGGCCATCCCACCCGGTCCGGCGGCTTCGCCGGCAGCCACGCCGAGTACGTCCGGGTGCCCTACGCCGACGTGGGCGCGTTCACCGTGCCCGAGGCGGTCAGCGACGACCGGGCGGTCTTTGCCGCCGAGGCCGCGCCGACCGGCTGGATGGGCGCCGAACTGGGCGAGGTGGCGCCCGGCGACGTGGTGGCGGTCTGGGGCGCGGGCGCGGTGGGGCAGCTCACCGCCGGGGCGGCGGTGCTGCGCGGCGCGGCCCGGGTGGTGATCGTGGACGACGACGACCAGCGGCTCCGGATGGCCGCCCGGCACGCCGGCGCGGAGCCGCTCAACTACCGCTACGTGGACGTCCTCGCCGAACTGCGGGAACGCAGCGGCGGCCGGGGCCCCGACGTGTGCGTGGAGGCGGTCGGCATGGGGGCCGACCGGCGGGGACGGTTCGGCCGGCGCGGCGACCTCGGGGAGCGGCCGACGGCGCTGCGCGAGGCGGTGCAGGCCTGCCGCAAGGGCGGCACCGTGGTGGTGCTCGGCACCTGGACGGGCGGCACCGACGCGGTTCCGCTCGGCGCGATGCTGGCCAAGGGGCTGACCGTGCGTAGTGGCCGGCAGCACGGACAGCGCTGGATCCCGACCCTGCTGGACCGGATGGCCCGCGACGAGCTGCGGACCGAGCACCTGGCCACCCACCGGCTGCCGCTGGAGCGGGCCGCGCACGGCTACGCGCTGTTCCGGGACCGGGCGGACGGCTGTGTACGGGTGGTCTTCTCCCCGTGATCCGTCGGCCCGGTGGTGGCACACTCGGCGGATGCGCGACGACCGCCCGTACGACCTCGTCCTCTTCGGCGCCACCGGATTCACCGGCGGCCTGACCGCCGAGTACCTGGCCCGGCACGCCCCGGACGGGCTGCGCTGGGCGCTCGCCGGCCGTAACCCGGGCAAGCTGGCGGCGGTGCGGGACCGCCTCGTCGCCATCGACGCCAACCTGGCGGAGCTGCCGCTGCTGACCGCTGACGTCACCGATCCGGCGTCGCTGCGCGCCGTCGCGGAGGCCGCCCGGGTGGTCGCCACCACCGTCGGCCCGTACGTGCACCACGGCGAGCCGCTGGTCGCGGCGTGCGCGGCCGCCGGCACCGACTATCTCGACATCACCGGCGAGCCGGAGTTCGTCGACCTCATGTATGTCCGGCACCACGCCGAGGCGGTCCGTACCGGCGCGCGGCTGGTGCACGCCTGCGGCTTCGACTCGATCCCGCACGACCTGGGCGTCTGGTTCACCATCCGGCAGCTGCCGACGGACGGGCCGGTGACCGTGGACGGCTACGTGCGGGCCGGCGGCCGGTTCTCCGCCGGGACGTACCACTCGGCGCTGACCGCGTTCTCCCGCACGGCGCAGACGAGCCGCGCGGCGAAGGCCCGCAGGTCCGTCGAGCCGCGGCCGACGGGGCGCCGGGTCCGGGCGGTGCCCGGAAAGGTCGGCCGGGCCACCGGGATCGGCATGTGGGCGGTGCCGCTGCCGACCATCGACCCGCAGGTGGTCCGCCGGTCGGCGGCGGCCCGGCCGGAGTACGGCCCGGACTTCCGCTACCGGCACTTCGCCGCGGTGAAACGGCTGCCCACGGTGCTGGCCGCGGGGGTGGGCCTGGCCGGCCTGGTCGGGTTGGTGAAGCTGCCGCCGACGCGGCGCTGGCTGCTCGGCCGGCTCTCCTCCGGGCAGGGTCCGAGCGCGCAGCAGCGGGCGAAGTCCTGGTTCCAGGTCCAGTTCGTCGGCACCGGCGGCGGACGGACGGTGCGCACCGAGGTGGCCGGCGGGGATCCCGGGTACGACGAGACCGCGAAGATGCTCGCCGAGTCGGCGCTCTGCCTGGCCTTCGACGACCTCCCGCCGACCGCCGGTCAGGTGACCACGGTGACCGCGATGGGCGACGCCCTGCTGGACCGCCTGGTCCGGGCGGGAATGACCTTCCGGGTGGTCGGCGCTTGACCCTCGACCGGGTTGAGGGCCCAGGATCCGACGTCGTGGAGAGCGACCTGCGCAGCATCGGCGAGCTGGCCCGGGCCAGCGGGTTGACGATCAGCGCGCTGCGGTTCTACGACCGGTCCGGGGTGCTGGTGCCGGCCTTCGTCGACCCGGTCACCGGCTACCGCTGGTACACCGACGAGCAGGTGGCCCCGGCCCGGCTGGTGGCCGGGCTGCGCCGGGTCGGGATGCCGCTGGCGGGGATCGCCGAGGCGCTGCGGGACCGGCACCGGCCGGCCGCCGTGCACCGGCTGCTGGACGCGCACCTGCGCCGGCTGGAGGACGGCCTCGCCGACGCCCGCCGTGAGCTCTCCCGGATCCGTACGCTGATCGAACCGGAGGAGTTCCCCGTGACCACCCGTCTCGTGCTGTCCCGCGCCGACCTGGCCGCCGCCGTCGACGCCGTCCGCTTCGCCGTCGGCTCCGACCCGGAACTGCCGGTGCTGGCCGGCGTGCTGCTGGACGTCGAACCGGACGGTGTCCGGCTGGTCGCCACCGACCGCCACCGGCTGGCCGTGGCGCGGGTGGTCGCGACGGTCGACGGGCCGGCGCTGCGCGCGCTGCTCCCGGTCGACGCGGTCGCCGCGCTGCGCGCCC
>NZ_KQ058704.1 GCF_000982955.1 Micromonospora sp. HK10
CACCGGCGTCGGGATCACCCCGGAGGCCCGCCTCACCGTGCTGCCGGAGCGGGTCGAGGTCACGGTGGCCGGCCGGGTGGTGACCGCCGTCCCGCTGCCCTACGACTACCCCGACTACCGGCGGCTGCTGCACGGCCCGACCGGCTCACCCACGTACCGGGTGCCGGTCGACGTGGCCGCGCTGCGCGGCGCGCTCACCGCGGACGGCGCGCCGGTGCTGATCCGGGAGTACGCGGGGACGCCGCACGAGGTGACCGTGCTCGGCCTGGACGAGCGGGGCGCCCTGCACGTGGTCGGGCCGGACGAGGCGGCCCCGCACGCGGTGCGGATCGGGGTGAACCGGGAGTATCTGTTGGACGCCCTGGACGCCGGGGGCCGGGGCCAGCTCGTGCTGGAGCTGGACGGCCCGATCGCCCCGCTGGCGCTGCGCCGCCCGGACGACGCGGACGCGTTCTCAATCCTCATGCCGG
>NZ_KQ058705.1 GCF_000982955.1 Micromonospora sp. HK10
CGGCCGCCGCCCGCTCGGCCGGCCGCCGCGCGCTCGGCCGGCCGCCGCCCGCTCGGCCGGCCGCCGATCGGCGCCGGTCCGGCCCACCGTCGGCCCGGGTCCCGGGAGCCGATCGTCACCGTGCCGCCAGCCGGCGGTCACGCTGCGTCGATGGTTCGCGGCGCCCACGGTCGCGGGCCTGGCGCGGCCGGCCCGGTCCGGTATCGTGACCGGCGGTTTCCGCCAGCAGGCCGCCGATCGGGGCCGGTGGAGCCGCCGCCGCGCAGAGTTCGACCCGGGGGCCGGCGGTCGACGGAAGGACGCTTTCGTGCCCAGGACCAGGCTCATCCGGCGGCGCGTCCGCCGGGCGCTGCTCGCCCTGCTCGCCGCGACGGCGCTGCTGCTCGGCGCGGGACTCGCCACCGCCGGGCCGGCCGCCGCCGCGCCCAGCCCGAGCCCCGACGAGGGCGGCACCAAGCAGCTACGGGCGGCGCTCGACGCGGCGGCCCGGGGCCACATCGAGGCCAAGAACCGCCTCGACAACTCCAAGCGCCGGCAGGCCGCGCTGACCGGGCAGCTCAAGCAGCTCGACGTACGCCTGGTCGAGCTGACCGCCCAGGTGGGCGAGGTGGCCGCGCAGTCCTACCGGGTGGGTCGGCTGACCGCGGTGTCGATGCTGCTGGCCAGCTCGAGCCCGAACGCCTTCGTCAAGCGCGCCGCCGAGCTGGACGTGATGGCGCAGCGGGACAGCAAGCGGCTGCGCGATTTGAACGAGGCGAAGACCGAGGCGACCCAGACCAAGCTGGCCCTCGACGCCGAGGTCCGTGAGCAGCAGAAGCAGCTCGCCGTGCTGGCCCGGAAGAAGCGGGACGCCGAGGTGGCGCTGGCCAAGGTCAGCTCGGGCAGCGGCGCCGGCTTCGGCGGCGGCTCCGCGTCCGCCAAGCCCGCGCCGCGCAACCCGGACGGTTCGTGGCCGTCGGAGTCCTGCTCGGTGAACGACCCGACGCCGGCCGACGGCTGCATCACCCCGCGCACCCTGCACATGCTCCAGCAGGCCCAGGCGGCCGGCTACAAGCGCTACGTGTCCTGCCACCGCAGCGGCGGCGACGGGGAGCACCCGAAGGGCCGGGCCTGCGACTTCGCGGCGGCGACCAGCGGCTTCAAGGACGTCTCGGCCACCGGCGGGGACAAGGCGTACGGCGACCGCCTGGCGACCTGGGCGAAGAACAACGCGAACCGGCTCGGCATCATGTACGTGATCTGGTATCGGCAGATCTGGATGCCGAACACCGGCTGGCGGTCGTACAGCGGGGGCGGCAGCCCGGCCGCCGACCACACAAACCATGTTCACATCTCGATGTATTGACCCTGCCGGCTCGGAACGCTGCGTAGCATCGCGACGGTGAGCAGTACCTCCTCCAATGTCGCGGTGGACCCGGCGCCGGCGGCGCCGACCCCGCCCCGGGCCCTGCCGAACGGGCTCGCCGCGTTCCTGGTCTTCCTCTCCAGCGGCGCCGTGCTGGTGCTGGAGACCGTCTCGCTCCGGCTGGTCGGCCCGTACGTCGGGGTGACCCTCCAGGTGACCAGCTCGGTCATCGGCATGGCGCTGGCCGCCATCGCGTACGGGGCGTGGATGGGCGGGTGGCTGGCCGACCGGCGGGACCCGCGTACCCTGCTCGCCCCGGCCCTGGTGCTGGCCGGCATCGCCACCGCGGTGACCCTCCCCGTCGTCCGGTACGCCGGTGAGGTGCTGCGCGGCGGCGCGGTCAGCGCGGTGCTGCTGCTGACCGCGGTGGCGGTGCTGCTGCCGGCGGCGCTGCTCGCCGGGATCACCCCGCTGGTGGTGAAGCTCCAGCTGGCCGACCTGCGCCGGACCGGTCAGGTGGTCGGGCGGCTCTCCGGCATCGGCACCCTCGGCGGGATCACCGCCACCCTGCTCACCGGCTTCGTGCTGGTGGCCGCCCTGCCGAGCTCGGTGATCGTGCTCGGGCTGGCCGGCGGGCTCGGGCTGACCGGGCTGGTGCTCGGGGCGTACCTGCGGCGGCGGGCGGGGACCGGGCTGCCCGCTCCGGCCCGGGCGAAGGCCGCCCTCGCGCTGCTCGGGCTCGCCGGCGCCGGGTTCGCCAGCGTCGCCCCGAACCCGTGCGATGTGGAGACGGCCTACCACTGCGCCCGGGTCGAGGTGGACGGGCAGTGGCCGGACGGGCGCACGCTCTACCTCAACTCGGCCGAGCACTCCTACGTCGACCTGGCCGACCCGAACCACCTGAAGTACGCGTACACCCAGTGGATCGGGTTGGTGGCCGACGAGATCGCCGCGAAGGGGCAGCGCCTGGACGCCCTGCACCTGGGCGGCGGCGGCTTCACCATCCCGCGCTACCTGGCCGCCACCCGGCCGGGCACCCGCAGCCTGGTCTTCGAGATCGACGGCGGGCTGGTCGAGCTGGACCGGCGCGAGCTGGGTGTGCGGACCGGCCCGGAGCTGACCGCGAAGGTCGGCGACGCGCGGGTGCTGCTCGGCGGGGAGCCGACGGACAGCCGGGACTTCATCGTCGGCGACGCCTTCGGGCACCTGGTGGTGCCGTGGCACCTGGCGACCCGGGAGATGGCCGCGGACATCCGCCGGGTGCTGCGCCCGGGCGGGATCTACGTGCAGAACGTCATCGACTACCCGCCGGGCCGGTTCATCCGGGCGGAACTGGCCACCGTGGCGGCCGAGTTCCGCAACGTCGCGCTGATCGCGCCGCCCTGGGCGATCGAGGGCCGGTCCGGCGCGAACTTCCTGATCGTCGGCTCGGACGCGCCGCTGCCGCTGGACCGGCTGGCCGCCGGTCTGCCCCGGCTGCGCGACCAGGCGGTGCTGCTGCGCGGCGCCGAGCTGACCGCGTTCGTCGGTGACGCCCTGGTGCTCACCGACGACTACGCCCCGGTGGACCAGCTCCTGGCGACCGCCTGAACGGGTGACTTTTCTGACCGATTCCGACCCTTCAGGTGTAGGAGGGCCCACCAGGGGCAACAGCACCCACCATGGGAGCAGCGGTCAGGGGCGGCGCGCAGCTGCTGGGTGAGCGGTACCGGTTGGTCGAGCAGCTCGGTGCCGGCGGGATGTCGGTGGTGTGGCGCGGCTACGACGAGGTGCTCGGCCGTCAGGTGGCGATCAAGGTGCTCGCCTCGCGGCTCGCCAGCGACAAGGCGTTCCGGCACCGGATCCGGATCGAGGCCCAGGCCGCCGCGCGGCTCTGCCACCCCAACATCACCAACGTGTACGACTACGGCGAGTCCGAGCAGGTCGGCCTGACCGTGCCGTACGTGGTGATGGAGCTGGTGGACGGCGGCCCGCTGAGCGCCCGGCTGGGGCGCGGCGGGCAGCTGCCCTGGCGGGAGGCGGTGACCATCGGCGCGGAGGTGACCTCGGCGCTGGCCACCGCGCATGCCCGGGGGGTGGTCCACCGGGACGTCACGCCGAACAACGTGATGCTCACCCCGACCGGGGTGAAGGTCGTCGACTTCGGCATCTCGGCGCTGGTGGGGGAGAGCGAGAAGGGTCCGGACGGCGCCCTGCTCGGCACGCCCGCCTATCTGGCGCCGGAGCGGCTGGACGACGGCCAGGTCTCCCCGGCCACCGACGTGTACGCGGTCGGTCTGCTGCTGTACCGGATGCTCACCGGCCGGCTGCCCTGGCAGGCCAGCACCACCACCCAGATGCTGCGGGCGCACATGTACACCGAGCCGGACCCGATGCCGGCGGTGGTGGGGCTGCCCGACCAGGTCGCCGAGCTGGTCCGGCGCTGCCTGGCCAAGCGCCCCGAGGACCGGCCGGCGACCGCCGAGGTGGCCCGTACGCTCGCCGAGGCGGCGGGGATCGCGGCGATCGTGCCGGTCTCCCCGGCGCTCGGCCAGTTCGACCCGGCGCTGCTGGAGAATGCCGGCACCACGATCCTGCCCTGGTCGACGGCGACCGACGCGTTGCCGTTCTCGGCCGTACGCACCCGGAACCGGCGGGCCGCCTCCCGGCGCCGCCGGGTGGAGGCCGGGGTGGCCGCCGCCGGCCTGGTCGCGGTCACCGCCACGCTGTGGGGGCTGACCTCGAAGAGCCCGGCCAGCGGCGGGGTGGAGCCGACCGAGGCGCGGATGGCGCTGCCGGAGCCGACCCCGTGCGCCGTCGACTACGTGCTGCGGCGGGACACCGGCAAGGATTTCACCGCCGACCTGACCGTCACCAACACCGGGCAGCGGGAGTTGCGGGGCTGGACGATGCGTTTCACGTTTCCCGGCAAGCAGACCGTGTCGAAGGCCCAGCCGACGGTCCGGCAGCAGGGGCGGACCGTGCTGCTCCAGCCGCCCGCCGCGGAGGCCGCGCTCGCTCCTGGTGCGTCGAAGAAGGTCTCGCTGAGCGGCACGTACACCGGGGTGAACCAGTTGCCGGTGGAGTTCAAGATCGGCGACGAGGTCTGCGGCGTGCAGGTCGCCGGGGTGGCCGGCTCGGCGCCCACCACCGCGCCGGCCGTGAAGACCCCCGCCAAGGCGCCGACCGTCAAGACGCCGCCGAAGGCCGCCGCCCCGAAGGCCCATCCCAAGCCCGCGAAGCCCCGCAAACCGAAGCCGGAGCCGAAGGGAAAAGGGTAGGGCAGCCACCGAAGGGCGGTGATCACGGCGACAAGGGCAAGCACAAGAAGTGACGCTCAGGCGAGCGCGGCGAAGCGCTGTACGCGGTCGATGCCGCCCTCCACGATGAGCACACTGTCCGGCTGGAGCACGGTGTCCGGCGCGGCGTAGCGGAACGGCTCGCCGGGCAGCTTCGCGCCCACCACCGACACCCCGTACCGCTCCATCGACGCCAGTTCGCGCAGCGACCGGCCGACCAGCGCCGAGGGCACCCGGACCTTGGCGATGGCGAAGTCGTCGCCAAACTCGATGAAGTCCAACATCTTGCTGACGATCAGGTGTGCCACCCGCTCGGCGGTCTCCGCCTCCGGAAAGATCACGTGGTGCGCGCCCACCGAGTCGAGAATCTTGGCGTGCTTCTCCGAGGTGGCGCGGGCCCAGATCTGCGGCACCTGCAACTCGGTGAGCGCCAGCACGGTGAGCACGCTCGCCTCGACCGAGGCGCCGATGGCGACCAGGACCCGCCGGAAGTTGGTGATGCCGAGTTGGCGCAGCACGTTCTCCTCGGTGGTGTCCGCCTGCACCACCCGGTCCAGCCGGCCGGCCCAGTGCTGGACGCGGTCCTGGTCGTGGTCGACGGCCAGCACGTCGTGGTCGAGTTGCAGCAGCGAGTCGGCCAGTCGGGAGCCGAACCGGCCCAGCCCGATCACCACGACGCTGCGCTCGTCCGTGCGCCTAGCCGACAATGGGTTGCTCCTCCGGGTAGCGGTACAAACGCCGACGGGTGTTCAACGCGATAGCGGACCCCAGGGTGAGGGGGCCGACCCGGCCGATGAACATGAGCACGATCAGCACGTACTGGCCGGGCCGGGTCAGGTCGGGGGCGAGGCCGGTGGAGAGCCCGGTGGTGCTGAACGCAGACGTCACCTCGAAGACCGCGGCGAAGTTGGGCAGATTGTCGGTGAGCACCACCAGCGCGGTCGTGCCGGCGACGACCAGCGCCACGCTGAGCAGCGTGACGGTGAGCGCCTGCCGTTGGCTGGCCGTGGCGATCCGCCGGCCGCCCACCGTGACGTCCGGTTCGCCGCGCAGCTCGGCCCAGATCACGAAGCCGAGCAGGAAGAACGTGGCGACCTTGATGCCGCCCGCGGTGCTGGCGCTGCCGCCGCCGATGAACATCAACATGATGAGCAGCGGGTACGACTCCTGGCTCAGCTTGTCGATGTTGATGACGTCGAACCCGCCGGTGCGGCTCAGCGCGATCTGGGTGAACGAGGCGAGCAGCTTGCCCGGCGCGTCGTAGGTGCCGATGGTCGCCGGGTTGGTCCACTCGGCCAGCAGCAGGAAGCCGAACCCGAGCAGGAGCAGCGCCACGGTGCCCCAGATGGTCAGCTTGGTGGCCACCGCCCAGCCCGCCGGCCGCCGCCACTCCCGGACCGCCTCGAAGAGCGACGGGAAACCGAGCCCGCCGACGATGGCGCCGAGGGCCAGCGGCAGCGCCACCCAGGGGTCGCGGGAGAACGCGAGCAGCCCGTCGGAGTAGAGCGTGAAACCGCCGTTGTTGAACGCCTGGATGGCATGGAACGCGGCCGTCCAGAGCGCCACCCCCGGCGGGTAGTGGTAGGTCAGCCAGAGCCGGGCCGTGATGATCGCGGTCATCACGGCCTCGCAGACGAAGACCGTGGTGGCGATCCTGGCCAGCAGCCAGCCGACGTCGGCGATGCCGAACTCCGCGGTCTCGGCCTGCACGAGCAGCCGGTTGCGCAGCCCGAGCTGCCGGGAGACGGCCAGGATCACCAGCGCCGCGATGGACAGGATGCCCAGACCACCGAGCTGGGTGAGCACGGTGATCATGACCAGCCCGAAGGGATTCCAGTAGTTCGGGGTGTCGTTGACGGCCAACCCGGTGACGGAGACCGCGGAGGTCGAGGTGAACAGCGCCGTGACGAACGGGGTGTACTCCTGTTTGCTGGTGGCCGCGGGCAGCATCAGCAGCCCGGTGCCGAGCAGGATCACCGCCAGGAACCCGAACGGCACCAGCCGTACCGGGTTCCGGAGCAGGCGGCGCATCAGGTCATCTTCCGTCCGGCGGTTCACCGGCAGGTCCGGAACCGGGCAACTGCCGCACCCGCTCGCGCCGGCGGGGGTCAGGGCTGGAGCACGTAGCGACCGCGTACCCCGCCCTTGGCCATGGCCCGGTGGGCGTCGGCGGCCCGGTCCAGCGGCAGGACCGCATGCACCCGTGCCGGCAGTTCGCCGGAGGCGGTACGGGCGAGCAGCTCGCCCAGTCGCGGGCCGTCCGGCCGGGTGTCCACGACGCCGACGCTGATCCCGCGTTCGGTGGCCGGCACGGCGTTCGGCCGGACGCCGACCAGGTTGCCGCCGTCGCGGACCAGGGCCAGCGCCTGCTCCTGCAGCACCCCGGCGTCGGCGACCGCGTCCCAGCCCGGCTCCGGGCGGGTGGTGAACTCGGCGCCGAGGCTGCGCACGAACTCCTCGTCCTGGGCTCTAGCCAGGCCGGTCACCTCCCAGCCCCGGTCCTGGGCGAGCGAGGTCAGGTACCCGCCGACCGCGCCGGCCGCCCCGGTCACCAGCAGCCGGTTTCCGCCGGTGGGCGCGTCGTCGAGCAGGTCGACGAGCTGCGCGGCAGCGAGCCCGTTGAGCGGTACCGTCGACGCCGCGACCAGGTCCAGCCCGGCGGGCACGACGGCGAGGTCGGCGGCCGGCACGACGAGCTGCTCGGCGTACGTGCCGAAGTCGCGGTCGAACCCGACCACCAGGCCGGCGACCCGGGTACCGACGGCCAGGTGCACGCCGGGAGCGCTGGCGACGACGACACCGGCGAAGTCCCAGCCCAGGCCGGTGTGCTCGGACTGGTTGATCAGCCCCAGGGTGTGGAAGAAGCCGCCCGCGACACCGAGGTCGACGGGGTTGACCGGTGCGGCGGCGATCTCCACCCGGACCTCGCCGGGTCCGGGCTCGACGACGGGAACGTCGATGATCTCGATGGAGTCGGGGCCGCCCGGGGTACGAACGACGGCGGTGCGGAAGGTGGCCATGGTTGATCTGCTCCTCGGGGCTCGTCTGCAACGGTCGTGCTGCATCTACGATGGACGGGTAACTCTCCATCGGGAAGAAGCCACCTCAAAGTGCGTAAGTCACCACCGGGTAGGAAGGAGCTGCCGGTGTCGACGCTCACCGCAGCCCAGAAGCGGGCGCAGGCGCAGGCGGACTACGACGCGTTCCTGGCCGGCTGTCCCAGCCGCCAACTGCTGGACCGGATCTCCGACAAGTGGGTCGCGCTGATCCTGGCCGCGCTCGGCAGCGACGGCCCGCAGCGGTCCAGGGCGGAGCCAGCTGGTGAGCCGCGTGCGATGCGCTACTCGGAGTTGGCCCGCCGGCTGGCCGGAGTCAGCCAGAAGATGCTCACCCAGACGCTGCGCTCCCTCGAGCGCGACGGCCTGGTCACCCGCACCGTGACCGCGACCGTGCCGGTCACCGTCACCTACGAGCTGACCGACCTCGGTCTCTCGCTGCATCGCCTGATGCGAGGCGTCAAGGAGTGGGCCGAGGCGCACATGGACGAGGTGCACGCCAACCGCGAGAGGTACGACACCCGCGTCGACTGAACGCCCAGCGGGCCGCCGGATCGGCCGCCGGATCGACGGTGGATCGCCGCCGCCGGATCGCCGCCGGATCGCCGCCGGATCGGCCGGCGGATCGGCCGGCGATCGCGGTAGTCCGGCTCGGACGTCGCGGGTGTCTTCGGGCGCCTACCGACTTGATGTCGTGGAGGAGTCACGAGAGCCCGGGCTCGGACGTCGCGGGTGTCTTCGGGCGCCTACTGACTTGATGTCGTGGACGAGTCACGACAGCCCGGCTCGGACGTCGCCGGTGTCTTCGCCTCGCCCCTCGCCCCGTTACCTTTTTGATCGTC
>NZ_KQ058706.1:0-324 GCF_000982955.1 Micromonospora sp. HK10
CCGGCCGGGACTGCTCCGCGCTGGCCTCGAACGGTGAGCTGGGCCCGGACGAGCTGCCCCGCTACAAGTCCGAGTACATCGACCCGATCGCCGCGATCCAGGCCGACTCGAAGTACAAGAACCTCCGCATCATCAACATCATCGAGATCGACTCGCTGCCCAACCTGGTGACCAACACCTCGGGCAACGCGGGCGGCACGGTCATGTGTGACACGGTGAAGGCCAACGGCGCGTACGTGAACGGTGTCGGCTACGCGCTGGCCAAGTTCGGCGCGATCGGCAACGTCTACAACTACATCGACGCCGCGCACCACGGCTGGATCG
>NZ_KQ058706.1:440-833 GCF_000982955.1 Micromonospora sp. HK10
ACGGTGGCCGGATCGACCGGCGCTACCACACCGGCAACTGGTGCAACCAGGCCGGCGCGGGCCTCGGCGAGCGGCCGCGGGCGAACCCCGAGACGGGCATCGACGCGTACGTCTGGGTGAAGCCTCCGGGCGAGTCGGACGGCTCCAGCACCGAGATCCCGAACAACGAGGGCAAGGGCTTCGACCGGATGTGCGACCCGACGTACACCGGCAACGCCCGCAACGGCAACAACATGTCGGGTGCCCTGCCGAACGCGCCGATCTCCGGTGCGTGGTTCGCGGCCCAGTTCCAGCAGCTGATGCAGAACGCCTACCCGCCGCTCTCCTGATCCGGCGGTCGGCCCACCCGCAGCGGCGGGAGTGAGGCACCGCCGCGCGGGTTCCCCGGGCCCC
>NZ_KQ058707.1 GCF_000982955.1 Micromonospora sp. HK10
CGCCGCGCGTCAAGCGCCGGGCACCGCCGCCGCACCTCAAGCCACGCCCACGCCCTAACCGCCCCTACCCCGCCTCCCGACAACCGGCCGTCGAGCGAGCGGTGGCACGCCCTCAGCACACGGCCCAGCCGCTTCCCGGCGGCCCTTCGCGCAGCCGGCCGCCGCCCACGGCGGTGAGGTCACGCCCGGCGTCCACCGCGCACCGCACCTTCCGCGGCGGGACGCCGGCGCCGCGGCTTGCCGCAGGCTGGACCTCGCCCCGGCCCAGCTCGTCCTGGTCACGGCCGCGGGTGCGGGCGGGGGCGCGCCGGGGCCAGGCCGGGAGAGGGTCCTGCGAGGGCCGGGGATCAGGTGGCGTCGTCGTAGCTGGGGCGGGGGGCCGGGGCGGCGGCACCGCCGGTCGCGGTCGCCGGGCGGGTGCCGTTGGTACGCAGGTCGGCCGCCTTGGCAACGTCCTTGAGCTCGTCGTGCACGCCGCTGACGTCGGAGCGGATGTTGTCGTACATGCTCTGCAACGGCTTCCGGATGGCCTGCTCGTCCTCCTCGCTGAGCAGGTGCTTCCGGATGAACGCCTTCGGGTGCAGGTCCTCCAGCTGGATGTCGGTGCCCAGCTCGCGGCTGAGGTCACCGGTGGCGTTCCGGGCCATGTTGCGCAGGTTCCGGATCATCCGGAGGCCGTCATTGATCACTACGGGCAGCCGGTCGCCGAAGATCAGCAGCGCCAGCATCAGCAGCGCGCCGATCTCCCACCAGTTGAGGTTCTCGAACACACCGGCCTCCTCGTCCGTGTCAGGGCAAGACTACGCACGTCGTGGGGGTGTCCGGGAGGGGGTGAGGGCTGCTCACTTCGCGTCTGCGGCGAGCGTCACCGACGTGCTCTGCCTGGCCGACCCGCGCCGGTACTCGACCGTCACCACCGAGCCCGGTGCGTACTTGCGGACCAGCGCCACCAGGTCGATGGGCTCGGTGAGCGGGTGCCCGTTCAGCCGCAGCACCACGTCACCGGTCTTCAACCCGGCCGCGGCCGCCGGGCCGGCGGGCTCCACCGCGTTGAGGCGTACGCCGGCGCCCGGCGCCACGGCGGTGCCGCCCACCTGGGCGCCGATCACCGTACGGCGGGCCTTCCCGGTGCCGATGATGTCCTCGGTCACCCGCTTCGCCTGGTTGATCGGGATGGCGAAGGCCAACCCGATGTTGCCCGCCTCCTGCCCGTCGGCGACCAGCGACTTGATCGTCGAGTTCACCCCGACCACCCGCCCGGCGCCGTCGACCAGCGGGCCGCCGGAGTTGCCGTGGTTGACCGCCGCGTCGGTCTGGATCGCCGCGTAGTAGCGGGTGGGTCCGCCCGGCTCGCCGGCCTGCATGGTGCGGTCCAGGGCGCTGACGATGCCGGCGGTGACCGTGTTGGCCAGGGAGAGCGGGGAGCCGACGGCGAGCACCGGGTCGCCGACCGCCAGCGCGTCCGAATCGCCGAACTCCACCGGCTTCAATCCCGACTTCGCCACCTTGATCACCGCGATGTCCGACTCCGGGTCCTGCCCGACCACCGTGCCCGGCGCGGTGCTTCCGTCGTTGAAGATCACCGTGGCCTTCCCGGGGCCGTCGGCGACCACGTGATCGTTGGTGATGATGTGCCCGTCGGCGCTGACCACGAAGCCGGAGCCCTCGCTGGTGCCGCCGAGGCTGGCCACCCGGACGGTCACGACGCTGGGCAGCACCTTCTCCGCGACCCCGGCCAGGGAGTCCGGCTTGCGCTGGGCGAGCGCCGGGGCCTGCCCCGACTGCGCGCCGAGGGTGGGCAGGTTGCCTCCGCCGCGCAGCAGCGCGTATGTCAGGGCGCTGCCCAGCGAGCCGGCGAGCAGGGCGGTGATCAGCGAGATCAGCACCACCTGCCGTACGCCCGGCCGGTGCGGCGCGTCCGGGTCGACCACCGGCTCGGGGTCGGTGTCGGGGCCGGTCGGGGCGGGCGCGGGAACCACCACGGCGGCGGGCGCGTACGGGTCCCGCCACGGGTCGGCCAGCGCATCGGACCACCAGGGCGAGTTGCCGCCCCCGGCGCCCTGCGGCGGGCCGCCGGGCACCGGCCGTCCCGGCACCCGCGCCGGATCGCCGGGCAG
>NZ_KQ058708.1 GCF_000982955.1 Micromonospora sp. HK10
ACCGCCGCGCGGACCCTCGCCCACCCCGGCCGCGCCGGCGGGCGTGGGCGTCGTGCCCCACTCCCCCGGCGCCGGCACGCCCGGGGGCCGCATCGGGCGGCGACCGCCGCCGGCCTCGGACTCGCCCGGTTCCTTCGCGCCCGGCCAGGGCTTCGCCACCCGGGAGGCGAGCACGAACTCCTTGCGCAGCGGGTGTCCCTCGAACTCCGGCGGCAACAGCAGCGGGCGCAGCTCGCCGTGCCCGTCGAACCCGATGCCGAACATCTCGTAGGTCTCGCGCTCGTGCCAGCCCGCGCCGGGAAAGAGATCGACGACCGACGCCACCGTGGGCGCCGCGCGGGGCACCCGGGTGCGCAGCAGCAGCCCGTGCCGGCCCCGGGTGGACCACAGGTGGGCCACCACGTCGAAGCCGTCGGCCAGCTCGTCCACCGCCGACAGCCAGTCGAAGAAGTCGAGGTCCAGCTCGGCGTCGTCGCGGACCGCGCGCACCGCGTCCCGCCAGCTCGACGGGGGTACGTCGACGGTGGCCCGGGCGTACCCCTGGCCGCCGGAGACCGACGCGGCGACCTCGACGGGGGCGAGCAGCGTGAGCACCCGCTGGCCGACCTGGTCCGGAGTCATGCCGCTGATCCTAGGGCCTGCCCGGCCGGACCCGCCCGGGCGAGCCGGGCCCGCCGGGCCGGGCGGGATCCGTCGGGCCGACCCGGATCCGTCGGGCCGGGCGGGGATCCGTCGGGCCGGCCGGGATCCGCCGCTTTCCCCGGCGCACGACGCCGGACCGGGGAAGGATGGGTCTCGTGCGCGCTGTGACTGTGACCCCAGGGGTGGCCGACTCGCTGCAACTGACCGAGGACTGGCCGGAGCCGGCCGCCGAGGAGGGGGCGATCCTGGTGCAGGCCCTCGCGGTGGGGATCTGCGGCACCGACCAGGAGATCATCGCCGGCCACTACGGTGAGGCGCCGCCCGGCCAGGAGCGGCTGGTGCTCGGGCACGAGTCGCTGGGCCGGGTGCTGGAGGACCCGACCGGCACCCTGCAGCCGGGCGACCTGGTGGCCGGCGTCGTCCGGCACCCCGACCCGGTGCCCTGCCGGAACTGCGCGGTGGACCAGTGGGACATGTGCCGCAACGGCCGGTACACCGAGCACGGCATCAAAGGGCTGCCGGGCTTCGCCCGGGAGCGGTGGCGGGTGCAGCCCAAGTTCGCCGTGGGGATGGACCGGGCGCTCGCCCCGGTGGGCGTACTGCTGGAGCCGACCACGGTGGTGGCGAAGGCGTGGGACCACATCGAGCGGATCGGCCGCCGGGCCGAGTGGCAGCCGGAGAGCGTACTGGTCACCGGGGCCGGCCCGATCGGCCTGCTCGCCGCCCTGCTGGCCACCCAGCGCGGGCTGTCGGTGCACGTGCTGGACCGGAACACCACCGGGCCGAAGCCGGAGCTGGTCCGGGCCCTCGGCGCCACCTACCACACCTCCACGGTGGACGAGTTGGACTTCGAGCCGGACGTCGTGGTCGAGTGCACCGGGGCGCCGGCGGTGGTGCTGTCGGCGATGTGCAAGGTCGGCCCGACCGGCATCGTCTGCCTGACCGGGGTGTCCAGCGGCGGCCGCACCCTCGACTTCGACGCCGGCGCGCTCAACCGTGCCCTGGTGCTGGAGAACAACGTCGTGTTCGGCTCGGTGAACGCCGGGCGGCGGCACTGGGAGCTGGCCGCGGAGGCGCTCACCCAGGCCGACCAGGCCTGGCTCGACTCGCTGATCACCCGCCGGGTGCCGCTCTCGTCGTACGCCGAGGCCTACTCCACCGGCGGCGAGGACATCAAGGTGGTGCTCGAGTTCGAGGCGTGAGGCCGGGCGGGGGCGCGGCCCCGCCCGACGCTCAGATGCCGGGCAGCCGGCCGTTGCGGAACAGGTCCACGAAGAGCTGATGGTCCTCGCGCGCCCGGATCCCGTACGCGTGCGCGAAGTCGACCAGGTAGCCGGTGAAGCCGTCCGCGTCGGCGTCGACGGCGGCGACGATCGACTCCTCGGTGGAGTAGTCGACCAGGTCGTGGCTGGACTCGTCGTCGGCCACCGAGTGCATCCGGGCCACCGCCCGGCCGAGGTCGGTGAGCACGCCGCGCAGCTCCTCCGGCTCGTTCACGTCGGACCAGTCCAGGTCGGCGGCGTACGGGGAGACCTCGGCGACGAGCTGGCCGACCCCGTCCAGCTCGGTGAAGCCCAGCCACGGGTCGGCGTGCGCCTGCAACGCGCGCTGCGACTCGGCCGTCCGGTGCCCCTGGTGCCGGAAGTACGACCGGACCCGCTCGTCCTCGATGTGCCGCGCCACCGCCGGCACCTGGGCCTGCTTCAGGTAGATGACGACGTCGTTCTCCAGCGCCTCGGTGTGCCCCTCGAGGAGGATGTTGTAGGACGGCAGCCCGGCCGAGCCGATGCCCACGCCCTTGCGGAGCACCACGTCCTTGATGTTGGTGGCGACCGGGCGGAGCGCGGCGGTCGCCTCCGGCAGCGTGCCCAGATAGTCCTGGAACGCGGCGCGGACCTTGTCCCGGGTCGCCTCGTCGACCTCGTAGACGCCGTCGCCCAGGGAGAAGCGGCGCTCGTAGTTGTCGATGGTGGTCTGCACGGCGAGCAGGTCCACCCGGGTGTTCAGCCGGGCCTGCTGGAGGACCCGGCGCAGCACCCCGTCGGCGTTCTCCAGGGTGATCGAGCCGATCGCGTCGTCGCCGCCGGCCGCGATGGCCCGCAGCTCGGTCAGGTACGACCGGGCGAAGCCGGTCACCAGCTCGCCGATCACCCGGTCGGAGAGCGCCTTGGCGTAGCCGAGCAACGCCACACTGGCCGCGAAGCGCTTCAGGTCCCAGGTGAACGGCCCGACGTACGCCTCGTCGAAGTCGTTGACGTTGAACACCAGCCGGCCAGAGGCGTTCATGTAGGTGCCGAAGTTCTCCGCGTGCAGGTCGCCGTGGATCCACACCCGGCTGGTCCGGTCGTCCAGGTAGCGGTCGCTGGCGAAGTCGCCGCGCTGGTCGGCGTAGAAGAGCGAGGCGCTGCCCCGGTAGAAGGCGAACGGGGAGGCGGCCATCTTGCGGAACTTGCGGCGGAAGGCCGCCGGGTCGAGCGCCATCGACGCGCCGAACTCCTCGGTCAGCACGTCCACGATGAAGGCGGAGCGCCGCTCCGCGGAGTGGGTCATGGCCGCAGGCTAGCCCCGGTCCGCCACCCGGCGGGTCAGCCGGCCGGCGGGCGTACCGGCGGCGCGGTGAGCGACTCGACCGGGCGGGGGCCGGCGTCGACCGGCGCGGCGAGCCGGTCCGGGCGGGGCACCCCGCCGACGCCGGACTGCTCGGCGGCGATCTTCTCCTGCAGGCGGAGGATGCCGTGCAGCAGCGCCTCCGGGCGGGGCGGGCAGCCGGGCACGTAGACGTCGACCGGGATGAGCTGGTCGACCCCCTTGGTCACCGAGTAGGAGTCCCAGTACGGGCCGCCGCAGTTGGAGCAGGCGCCGAAGGAGATCACGTACTTCGGCTCGGGCATCTGGTCGTAGAGCCGCTTCACCGCCGGGGCCATCTTGTCGGTGACGGTGCCGGAGACCACCATGAGGTCGGCCTGCCGGGGGCCGTGCGCGAACGGGATGACGCCGAGCCGCATGAAGTCGTGCCGGCCCATGCTGGTGGCGATGAACTCGATCGCGCAGCAGGCCAGGCCGAAGTTGAACACCCAGAGCGAGTAGCGGCGGCCCCAGTTCAGCACGAACCGGATCGGCTCGCCGAGCACGGCCGGCACCTGCACGTTCGGGCCTCCCTCGCCTGTCCCTGATACGACAGTCAACCACAGCCTTACGGCGGCAACCGACGCAACCAGGGCCGGCGTCGACACGTGTGACCGACATGGCCGCCACGCGGCCACCGCACGGGGAGGACCGGATGACGCTGATGAGGGAACCACGGCTCGGCGAGCCGCCGCCGGAGGGGACAGCGGACCGGCCGGCGCGGCGGGGAGCCGCCGAGCGGATCGACTTCGACGGGCTCTACCATGCCCATTTCCGGTCCCTGACGCTGCAGCTCGCCGCCTACTGCGGCGACCTCTCGCAGGCGCAGGACCTGGTCCAGGAAGCCTTCTGCCGGGCGTTCGCCCGCTGGTCCCGGGTGGCCGGGTACGACGACCCGGTGGCCTGGGTGCGCAAGGTGGCCTGGAACCTCGCCACCAGCCGCTGGCGACGGGTACGCACCGCCCAGTCCTGGCTGCGCCAGCAGCGGGAGGAACACGTGCCGGGTCCCGATCCGGACCGGGTGGCGCTGACCGCCGCCCTGGCCAAGCTGCCGACCAGCCAGCGGCGCGCGGTGGTGCTGCACTACCTGGCCGACCTCTCCGTGCTGCAGATCGCGGAGCAGGAGGGCGTGCCGGAGGGCACGGTCAAGTCCTGGCTGTACCGGGGACGGGCGGCGCTGGCCGCGCAGCTCGCCGGCACGAACGAGGTGAGCGACCGTGAGTGAGTTCGAGGACGTCCTGGTCAGCGGCGAGTTCGCCGCGTTCCGCGAGGCGTACGCCCCGGACGTGCGACCGGCCGGACCGGTCGCGGTGCGGGAGACCGTCCGGCGCCGGCGCCGACGGGCCGCGCTGACCGCGGCGGCGGCGGTGGTGCTCGCGGTGGCGCTGCCGGTGGCGGCCAACGCCGCCCTCGGCGACCGGTTCCACCGGCCGCCGACGCCGGCGCAGAGCGCCGAGCCGAGCCCGTCCGGGTCGACCCCGGCGCCGACCCCCTCCGCGAGCCCGTCGTCCCCGCCGACCACGGCCAACCCAACCCCGGGCGCGCCGGACGGGCGGATCAGCCGGGCGCAGCTCCTCGCCGCCCGCCTCGACCTGACCCCCTGGCGGGATGTGGTGGTTCCGGAGGCCTGCACCAGCCGGGGCGTCCGGCTCGATCCAGGGCCGAAGGCGGGGGACGCGGACGTGCCGCTGCTGATCGGCGACCCGAAGTACGGGGACGTCGACGGCGACGGCGCCGCCGAGACGGTGGCCCTGGTCGGCTGCCGGTACGGCGAGGCCTCGGCGAAGCAACTGCTCGTCTTCGACCGGGACGCGGGCCGGCGGATCATCACGATGGGCCTGGTCGTCGCCACCCACGAGGGGATGGACGACATCACGGACTTCACCGTCGCCGACGGGACGGTCCGCGCGCACGTGGCCGACATCCAGCCCTGTTGCGACACCCCGGAGTGGTGGCCACAGCGGCAGTGGCGGACGTACGCCTGGACCGGCGACCGGTTCGACCAGACCGCCGGGCCGACGAAGTTCGGCACGGACCCGCGGCTGACCGACCTCACCCTGACCGCGGGCGACCTCGTCGTCGCGCCGGCCGACACGGCCGGCAAGCGCTACGCCACGGTGACCGTCACCGTGACCAACAAGGGGCCGGTCGACGTGCCCGGGGTCGGCTTCGCCGAGTACTTCACGATCGGCGAGCCGGCCGGCGGCGACCTGGCACGCTGCCGGATGACCCCGGGGGACGGCAACGAGGCCTGCGTGCTGGACGGCCTCCCGGCGGGGAAGAGCCGGACGTACACGTTCCGCTTCCTCTTCGACGCCGACGGACCGCCGGGCGGCGGCACCCGCAACCTGCGTGTGGTCCACTTCGACGAGCAGGGACGGTGGTGGTCCGACCTGGCACAGCGGAACAACTTCGTGGATCTGCGCGTGACGCAGTAAGCGACCTGCCGCCCTGGACGGGGGCCTGGCGGATGCCAGGTCCCCGCCGACGGCCATCAGAAGGTCGGGCGTTGCAGCAGCCCGACGAACTCCGCCAGGAGGCGCTCCCGCAGCGCCACCGGGGCGGCGTCGAGCAGGGTGTTCACCGCCGCCATCCGGTCCGGGGCCGGTCCCGCCCCGAGCCCCAGCCCGGCGGCGAGCCCGGCGATCAGTTCGGGGGTGAGCGCCGCCGGGCTGAGGCTGCCGGCCAGGGCCAGCAGCTCGGGCGGGAGCGCCACCGGCCCGGCCGCCCGGGCCGCCGCCACCGCCTCGATCAGCGCCGGGCCGAACTCGGCCACCCGGGGGGCCACCGACGCGGTCACCGTGAGGTGCACGCTGGCCGGCAGGCCGGCGTACCGGAGCTGCGGCTGGGTGTGCCAGCCCCGGGCGGTCAGCTCGTCGACCAGCACGAACAGGTCGAGGTCGGGGTCGCCGTCGGTGGTGAAGCAGACCACCGTCGACTGCGGCTCGGCCATCAGCCGCAGCCCGTCGACCGCGCGCACCGCGTCGGCCAGCCCGGTCACCGCCGCCCGGGTCTGCTCCGCCAGCCGCAGGTAGCCGTCCTCGCCGAGGTGGCGCAGGGTGGCGTAGGCGGCGGCGATCGGGCCGCCCGAGCGGGTCGAGGCGATCACCGGATTGATCATCGTGTAGCCGGGCCAGTCCGCGTACGCGAAGTACTGCGGGGCCCGCAGCGCCGGGTTCCGGTGCAGCAGCACCGACACCCCCTTCGGCGCGTACGCGTACTTGTGCAGGTCGACGGAGATCGAGGTGACCCCGTCGACGGCGAAGTCGAACGCCGGCACCGGCGCGCCGAGTCGGCGCAGCCAGGGCAACGCCCAGCCGCCGAAGCAGGCGTCCACGTGGCAGCGCACCCCGGCCGCCCCGGCCACCGCGGCGATCTCCGCCACCGGGTCGACCACGCCGTGCGCGTACGACGGGGCCGAGGCGGCGACCAGCACGGTCTCCGGCCGGATCGCGGCGGCCACGTCCGCCACGCCGGGCCGCAGGGTGACCGGGTCGACGTCGACCGGGTCCAGGGTCACCCGCAGGTAGTGGGCGGCCTTGGCGAACGCGGCGTGCCCGCTGACCGGCACCACGATCCGCGGCTCGGCCACGTCCGGGCGGGCGTCCCGGGCCGCCTTCACGGCCAGGATCAGCGACTCGGTGCCTCCGCTGGTGACGTTGCCGACCACCTCCGGCGCGTTCGTGCCGGGACCGCCGCCGAGCAGCCGGGCCGCCGCCCCGACCAGCGCGTTCTCCATCGCCAGCAGGGACGGGAAGGCGGTCGGGTCGAGCCCGTTGACGTGCGCGCTCTCGGCGTACGCGGCCTGCGCCAGCTCGTCGAGCCCGGCCACGCCGGGGTCGTACACGTAGGCGAACAGCCGCCCCCCGTGGGTGGGCCGGTCGGCCGCCCGCAGGGCGCGGATCTCGTCGAGCACCCGCAGCGCGGGCACCCCCTCGGCGGGGAGCGCGGTCGTTCCCGGCGCGTCGGTCATGGTTGTCGGGTACCTCTCTGCGTGCGGGACGGCGGCGCGGGTCGGCACGCCGGTGCGGCGTGAACCGGGGTGGGCCGGCGCGGGTCGGGACGCCGGTGCGGCGTGAACCGGCGCGGGCCGGCGCGGGTCGGGCGGCTCACGGCCCCGGCCCCCGGCGCGGGGTCCGGGCGGCTCACGCCCGCGCCCTGGGTGCGACCGCCGGACCGGCCCCGGCGGCGGCCAGCAGGGCCGGGGTCAGGGTGTAACCGCGCAGCAGCAGCACCGGCAGCGCCACCAGCACCGCCGGCAGCACGGTGAAGCCGAGCAGCACGCCCAGCCGGGCCGTGGCGGACTGCGCCGCCGCGACCCCGGTGGACGAGGAGACATAGCCGGAGAGCTGGAGCACCAGGCCGTAGATTCCGGGGCCGAGGGCCAGGCCGAAGGTCTCCCCGGCGGTCCAGAGCCCGGTGAACACGCCGGCCTGCCGGCGTCCGGTGCGCGCGGTGTCGTGGGCGATGCAGTCCGGCAACATGGCGAGCGCGAAGACCTGCTGGCCGGCGTACCCGACGCCGATGAGCGCTACCACCGCGTACACCGCGGCGGCGGGCAGCGCCGGGGCGGCGACCAGGGCCAGCGCGCCGGCGGCGAAGAGCAGCGACGCGAGGACCAGCGCGCCACGCTTGCCGAGCCGGGCGCCGGCCCGGGTCCACAGCGGCATGACCAGCAGCGCCGGCCCCACGAAGCAGGCGAAGAGCAGCGTCGGGCCGCCGTCCGGGTCGCGCAGCACCTGATCGGCGAAGTACTTGACCCCGGCCAGCACGGTGGCCACCCCGGCGGACTGGATCACGAAGCAGATCAGCAGCACCCGGAACGGCCGGTTGCGGCCGGCGACGGCGAGCTGCGCGCGGAGGCTGGGCTCGCTCTCGCCCACCGCGCCGGTCGGCGCCGAGCGGGTGCCGAGGAACGCGCCGACCGTGCCGACCACGATGAGCGCGGCGACGAAGAGGCCCACCCAGCGGTGTCCCGGCACGCCGTCGCCGCCGGCGGTCACCACCGCCGGGGCCACCGCGCCGGAGACCAGGATGGCCAGCGCGAGCACCGCGATCCGCCAGCTCATCAGCCGGGTACGCTCCGCCGGGTCGGCGGTCAGCTCGGCCGGCATGGCCACGTACGGCACCTGGAAGAAGGCGAACGCGGTGGCCGTGGCCAGGAAGGCGACCGCCACGTACGCCCCGGCGGCCGGGCCGGCCCCGAACGGCGCCGCGAAGATCGAGGCGAAGAGCACCGCCAGGGCGAGCCCACCGCCGAGCAGGTACGGCCGGCGCGCGCCGTGCCGCGACCGGGTCCGGTCGGAGATCCGCCCGGCGACCGGGTTGACCAGTACGTCCCAGGCCTTGGGGAGCAGCACCAGCAGGGCGGCCACCCCGGCGGCCACGCCCAGGGTGTCGGTGAGGTACGGCAGCAGGAGCAGCCCGGGCACCGTGCCGAACGCCCCGGTGACCAGCGAACCCGTCGCGTAGCCGAGGTGCACCCGGCGGGGCAGCCCGCCGGTGGGCCCGGCCCCCGTCCCTGTCATGGGCCCGAATGTTACTCACGTTATGGTCCGGCTCACACCCCCTCCTCCGGCGACCAGGCCGCCGCCGCCATATCCACCCCCGCCGGGCGCAACGGGCAGCCCTCGGCCCGCAGGCGGGCGCGTGCCTCCCGCTCGTGCCCGGGTGGCAGCCGGCCGGCCGAGTTCACCACCCGGTGCCACGGCACCCCGCCCCCGTGCCGGGCCATGATCGAGCCGACCAGCCGCGCCGAGGCGCGCCCGGACCGCTCGGCGAGCGCGTCGGCCACCGCCCCGTACGACATCACCCGGCCCGGCGGGATCCGCTCGACCAGGTCGAGCACCGCCTCGACGTACTCGTCAGGTGTCATGACCGGCCACGATATGGGAACGCGCCGGGATACGGCGGACCGCAGCGCGCAGAATGGTCCGGTGCGCGAAGCAGTCACCTCGGCCCGGCGGATCGTCGTCAAGATCGGTTCGTCCTCGCTGACCACCCCGGCGGGCGGGCTCGACGACGCCCGGGTCACCGCGCTGGTCGACACCCTCGGCGCGCTCGCCGCCGACGGCCGCGAGGTGGTGCTGGTCTCCTCCGGCGCGATCGCCGCCGGCCTCGCCCCGCTCGGGTTGGCCCGGCGCCCCCGCGACCTGGCCACCCAGCAGGCCGCCGCCAGCGTCGGGCAGGGCCTGCTCATCGGCCGGTACGCGGCCAGCTTCGCCCGGCACGGGCTGACCGTCGGGCAGGTGCTGCTCACCGTCGACGACGTGACCCGGCGGGCGCACTACCGCAACGCGTACCGGACCCTGCGCAAGCTGCTCGACCTGCGGGCGGTGCCGATCGTCAACGAGAACGACACGGTGGCCACCGAGGAGATCCGGTTCGGCGACAACGACCGGCTGGCCGCGCTGGTCGCCGTGCTGGTCGACGCCGACCTGCTGGTGCTCCTGTCGGACGTGGACGCGCTCTGGACCGGCGACCCGGCCCGCGCCGGCAGCAGCCGGATCACCGAGGTGCACGGCGAGGGGGACCTCGCCGGCGTGGACATCGGCGGGGCGGGGCGGGCCGGGGTCGGCACCGGCGGCATGGTCACCAAGGTCGAGGCCGCCCGCATCGCCACCGGCTTCGGCATCCCGGTGGTGCTCACCGCCGCGCCGCTGGCCGGACCCGCCCTGACCGGTGAGGCGGTCGGCACCTTCTTCCACCCGAGCAGCCGCCGCCCGGCCGCCCGGCTGTTCTGGCTGGCGCACGCCACCGCGCCGCGCGGCAGGCTGCACCTCGACCCGGGCGCGGTGCAGGCCGTGGTGGGCCGGCGCAAGTCCCTGCTCCCGGCCGGGATCACCGCGGTGGACGGCGTGTTCACCGCCGGCGACCCGGTGGACCTGGTCGACGCCGAGGGCGCGCCGGTGGCCCGCGGCCTGGTCAACTACGACGCGGTGGAGCTGCCGGGGCTGCTCGGCCGCTCCACCTCCGAGCTCGCCAGGGCGCTCGGCCCGGCGTACGAACGCGAGGTCGTCCACCGCGACGACCTCGTCCTCCTGTAAGCAAGGGCCCCCTGTTGACGCTTTCTGTTGGAGCGGGGGCCCGCCCTAACACCTCAAGGAGTGCGGGATGAGCGTGACCGAGCAGGCCCGGCGGGCCCGGACGGCGGCGGAGGCGCTGGCCGTCGCCACCCGTACGGTCAAGGACGCCGCTCTGCTGGCGATGGCCGACGCGCTGGTCGCGCGTACCCCCGAGATCCTGGCCGGGAACGCGGCGGACCTGGCGGCCGGGCGCGCGGCCGGGCTGAGCGCGGCCGTGCTGGACCGGCTCGCCCTCGACGAGAGCCGGGTGGCCGGCATCGCGGACGCGCTGCGGCAGATGGCCGCGCTGCCCGACCCGGTGGGCGAGGTGGTCCGCGGCGCGACCCTGCCGAACGGGCTGGAGCTGCGGCAGGTCCGGGTGCCCTTCGGGGTGGTCGGCATCATCTACGAGGGCCGGCCGAACGTCACCGTGGACGCCGCCGGCATCTGCCTGAAGTCGGGCAACGCGGCGCTGCTGCGCGGCTCCTCCTCGGCGGCGCACTCCAACGCGGCCCTGGTCGCGGTGCTGCGCGACGCGATCGCCGGGGCCGGCCTGCCGGCCGACGCGGTCCAGCTGCTCGACGCCAGCACCCGCGACTCGGTCAAGGAGCTGATGCGCGCCCGGGGCCTGGTCGACGTGCTCATCCCGCGCGGCGGCGCATCGCTGATCCGCACCGTCGTCGAGGAGTCGACCGTGCCGGTGATCGAGACCGGGGTGGGTAACTGCCACGTCTACGTGGACGCCGCCGCCGACCTCGCCAAGGCCGTGGCGGTCACCCTCAACTCCAAGACGCAGCGCCTCTCCACCTGCAACACGGCCGAGGCGCTGCTGGTCCACGCGGACGTCGCCGACGCCTTCCTGCCGGCGATGCTGGCCGCGTTCGCCGAGGCCGGGGTCACCGTGCACGGCGACGCGCGGGTGGCCGGTTACTCCGACGCCGTGGTGCCGGCCACCGAGGAGGACTTCGACACCGAGTACCTCTCGGCCGACATCTCGGCCGCCGTCGTCGACTCGCTCGACGCGGCCGTCGCGCACATCCGCCGGTACGGCACCGGCCACACCGAGGCGATCGTCACCGACTCCCAGTCGGCCGCCCGGGAGTTCGTGGCCCGGGTCGACGCGGCGGCGGTGATGGTCAACGCCTCCACCCGGTTCACCGACGGCGGCGAGTTCGGCTTCGGCGCCGAGATCGGCATCTCCACCCAGAAGCTGCACGCCCGCGGCCCGATGGGCCTGCCCGAGCTGACCAGCACCAAGTACGTCGTCACCGGCGACGGCCACCTGCGCTGACCCCGCCCCGCGACCTGCCGGGCGGGGCCGCCCGCCCGGCCCTCGCCCGGGGCAGCGCCACCGGGCAGCGCCACGGGGCAGCGCCACGGATTGCGGCAAGTTGTGGCTTCCCTGCGCAGGGAGGCCACAACTTGCCGCATCCCGCTCCCGGGTGCCGGCGGGCGGGGGGCGCACGCCCGGCACGGGCGCACATCCGGCACGGGCGCACATCCGGCACGGGCACACGCCGGCACGGGCGCACGCCCGGCACGGGCGCACATCCGGCACGGGCACACGCCGGCACGGGCGCACACCCGGCACGGGCACACATCCGGCACGGGCACACGCCCGGCACGAGCGCAGACCCAGCACGAGCGCAGGCGCGGCACG
>NZ_KQ058709.1:0-5680 GCF_000982955.1 Micromonospora sp. HK10
GCCCCGCCCCGGCCGGCCCCCGACCCGCTCGCGACCCTGGCCGACCGGCGCGAGCTGCTGCGCCGGCTCGCCGGGCGGGAGGGCGGCGCGCTGCTCGTGGTGGACCTGCACGCGGCGGACGACGCGCCGGTCGCCCCGCTGCTTGCCCAGGTGGCCCGCCGGCTACAGGCCGGTAGCGGTCCGGGTGACCTGGTGGCCCGACTCTCCGGCACCGAGTTCGCGGTGCTCACCGACGTCGGGCCGGTGCTCGCCTACGGCCTGGGCGACCGGCTGCTGGCGGCGCTGACCGAGCCGTTCCCGCAGCCCGCCGGGGCGGCCCGGCTGCGGGTCAGCGTCGGGCTGGCCGAGACCACCGGCGGCGACCCGGAGGACGTGCTGCGGCAGGCGGAACTCGCCCGACGGCGCGCGGTGCAGCTCGGCCGGGACCGGGTCGAGTGGTACGACGCGTACCTGGAGGAGCAGCTCGTCCGCCGGCTCGACCTGGAGCGGGAGCTGCCCGGCGCGGTCGCCCGGGGCGAACTGGACCTGGTCTACCAGCCGGTGCTGGCGCTGGCCGACCGGCTGCCGGTGGGCACCGAGGCGCTGCTGCGCTGGCGCAGCCCGGTGCTGGGCACGGTGCTGCCGGACGAGGTGTTGCCGGTGGCGGCGGATCTGGACCTCGCCGGGGAGGTGGGGCGCTGGGTGCTGGACCGGGCCTGCCGACAGCTCGCCAACTGGTCCGACGGCGGCCGGGAGCTGTGGATGGCGGTCAACGTGACGCCCCGCGAGCTGTCCGCGCCCGACTTCGTGGCCCGCACCGCGACCGCTCTGGCCGCGTACGACGTGCCGCCCGAGCGGCTGGTGGTGGAGGTGGCCGAGCCGGCGGTGGCGGCCGAGCTGCCCACCGTGGTGGCCCGGTTCGCTGGTCTCCGCTCCCTCGGGGTGCGTACCGCGCTGGACGACTTCCGGGCCGAGCACGCCTCCCTGGCCCAGCTCCGGCGGCTGCCGATCGACCTGCTCAAGGTCGGCCCGCACCTGGTCGGGCCGGCACCGGACGGGCAGCGCCCGCTGATCGACGTGGTGGCCGCCCTGGGCGACCGGCTCGGCGTGGAGGTGGTGGTGGAAGGGCTGGAGTCGGACGCCCAGGTGGCCGGGGCGCGCCGCGCCGGCTGCCGGTACGGGCAGGGTTTCGCGCTCGCCCGGCCGGCGCCCGCGGAGCGGGTCGAGGCGTGGTTCGAGGAGTTCCCCTCCACGCGCTGACCGGCCGGTCACACCGGGCCCGGGCGGTCCGCCGAGGCGGGCACGGTTCCGGACTGAACCGGTTCACCGGCTCCGTGGCGGGGCGGTGCTGCCGCGTGGGGTGAGGCGGGCCGTCTCGTCCTGCAGCCCGCTGACCGGCTCGCCGGCGATCACGGCGAGCAACTGGCGGGCGGCGTGTGCGCCGTACGCGGGGATGTCCCGGCCGAGCGCGGTCAGCGGCGGGTGCACGAGCTGACAGAGCGGAGAGTCGTCCCAGGCCACGATGGACAGGTCGGCGGGTACGGCGAACCCCATCTCCTGGGCGACCGAGAGCCCGGCGATGGCCATCACGTCGTTGTCGTAGATCACCGCGGTCGGCCGCTGGGCGGAGCTGAGCAGTCGACGGGTGGCCCGCGCCCCCTCCTCCCCGGTGTAGTCGGACCAGACCGTGGTGGCGTCGTCGAGCCCCAGCCGCCGGCACACCTCGGCGAACGCCTCGGTGCGGATCTCGGTGTGCAGCAGCGAGGGCAGCCCGCCGACCCGGGCGATCCGCCGGTGCCCGAGCGCGACCAGGTATTCCACAGCCTCCACCAGCGCCGCCGCGTCGTCGGACCAGACGCTGGCCAGGCTGCCGGTGTGGCCGGGGCCGCCGATCACCACGGCGGGCAGTTGCAGCTCCTCGAGCGCCGGTACCCGCCGGTCGTCGGTGCGCAGGTCGCAGACGAAGACGCCGTCCACCCGGCGCTCCGCCCACCACCGCCGGTAGACCGCGATCTCCGCCTCGTGGTCGGCGACCACTTGGAGGGTCAGCGCGTACGAGCGGGCGGAGAGTTCCGCCTCGACGCCGCTGATCAACTCCATGAAGAAGGGCTCGATGCCCAGGATCCGGGCCGGCCGGCACAGCGCCAGCCCGACCGCCTGGGCGGTGGCGCCGGAGAGCGCCCGGGCCGCGCTGCTCGGGCTGAAGCCGATTTCGGCGGCGATCGCCAGGATGCGCTGGCGGGTCGCCTCGGAGACGCCGGGCTGCCCGTTCAGCGCGTAGGAGACCGCGCCCTTGGAGACCCCGGCGCGCCGGGCGACGTCGGCGATGGTCGGCCGCTTCACCCGCGCGCTCCTCCACTTCCCGGGCCCCGTCGGGGCGGTCCGTCCGCCGCCGGTTCGACCGGCGGCTGCCACGCTACTGCACCGGGCCGACCTGCCGTTGACAGGCCAAAAGTACGGACCGTACGGTGTGGCCACTTATCCGGTTCAGTCGACATTCCTCGATCTCGGGAGCGGTGAAGTCGTGACCTGGCAGGAGTTGTCCGAGGGTTGGGTGCTGCGGGCCGTACCGGGTCCGCAGGTGCCGCCGGAGGTCGCCGGGCAGGCGGTACCGGCCACCGTGCCGGGCTGCGTGCACACCGACCTGCTGGCCGCCGGCCTGATCGCCGACCCGTACCTGGACGACAACGAGAACCGGCTCGGCTGGATCGGCCGGACCGACTGGTGCTACGAGACCACCTTCGCCTGGCAGCCGGGCGACCACGAGCGGGTCGACCTGGTCTGCGCCGGGCTGGACACGGTCGCCACGGTCGCCGTGAACGGCGTCGAGGTCGGCCGCACCGAGAACCAGCACCGCGGCTACCGGTTCCCGGTCGGTGCCCTGCTGCGCCCCGGCCCGAACACGCTGACCGTCCGCTTCGACTCGGCCTACCGCTACGCGGAGGCGCACCGGGACCGGCTCGGCGACCGGCCGAACGCCTACCCGGAGCCGTTTCCGTTCATCCGCAAGACCGCCTGCAACTTCGGCTGGGACTGGGGGCCCACCGTGGTCACCGCCGGCATCTGGCAGGAGATCGGCCTGCACTCCTGGTCGACCGCCCGGCTGGCGACGGTCCGCCCGCTGGTCACCGTCGTCGAGGGCACCGGCCGGGTGGCGGCGCACGTCGAGGTCGAGCGGGCGGCCGACGGGCCGCTGACCGTGCACGCCGCGCTGGCCGGCGTGGCCGTCGAGGTCACCGTGCCGGCGGGGCAGCGCACGGCCGTGGCGACGCTCACCGTCGCGGACCCCGAGCTGTGGTGGCCCACGGGGTACGGCGAGCAGCCGCTGTACGACCTCGAGGTGACCCTGCGTGCGGCGGACGGCCGGACGCTGGACGCCTGGTCCCGCCGGATCGGTTTCCGCTCGGTACGCCTGGACACCGCCCCGGACGCGCACGGCTCGGCGTTCACCCTGCACGTGAACGAGGTGCCGGTGTTCGTCCGGGGCGTCAACTGGATCCCGGACGACGCGTTTCCCAACCGGGTCACCCGGTGCCGCCTCGCCGAGCGGTTCGGCCAGGCGCTCGGGGCGAACGTCAACCTGCTCCGGGTCTGGGGCGGCGGCCGGTACGAGTCGGCGGACTTCTACCAGCTCGCCGACGAGCTGGGGCTGCTGGTGCAGCAGGACTTCCTCTTCGCCTGCGCCGCGTACCCGGAGGAGGAGCCGTTCCGCACCGAGGTCGAGGCGGAGGCCCGGGAGCAGGTCACCCGCCTCGCCGTGCACCCTTCGCTGGTGCTCTGGACGGGCAACAACGAGAACATCTGGGGCTGGCACGACTGGGACTGGCAGGAGCCGCTCGCCGGCCGTACCTGGGGGCGGGGCTACTACCTGGACCTGCTGCCCCGGATCGTCGGTGAGCTGGACCCGACCCGGCCGTACTGGCCGGGCAGCCCCTGGTCGGGCCGCGAGGATCTCCACCCCAACGACCCGGCGCACGGCACCACGCACATCTGGGACGTCTGGAACACCGACGACTACCTGAGGTACCGGGAGTACCGGCCGCGGTTCGTCGCCGAGTTCGGTTACCAGGCGCCCCCGGCGTACGCGACCCTGCGCCGGTCGATCTCGGACCGGCCGCTGGCCGCCGACTCGCCGGGGATGGCCCACCACCAGAAGGCGGTCGACGGCGACCGGAAGCTCCAGCGCGGGCTGGACGCCCACCTGCCGGTCCCGGTCGACTTCGACGACTGGCACTACTACACCCAGCTCAACCAGGCCCGCGCCGTCCAGGTCGGCGTCGAGCACTTCCGGTCGCTCCGGCCGGTCTGCATGGGCGCCATCGTGTGGCAGCTCAACGACTGCTGGCCGGTCACCTCCTGGTCGGCCGTGGACGGCGACGGCCGGCGCAAACCGCTCTGGTACGCGCTGCGTCGCGCGTACGCGGACCGGCTGTTGACCGTGCAGCCGCGCGGCGGCGGGCTGGCGCTGGTCGCGGTGAACGAGACCGCCGGGGCGTGGCGTGCGCCGGCCACGGTCACCCGGCTGGTGCTGGACGGGGAGCCGAGGGCGAAGACCTCGGTGGAGCTGGACGTGCCGCCGTACTCCTCGGTGGTGCTGGCCCTGCCGGCGGAGCTGGCGCGGCCGGACGAGGCCCGGCGCGAGCTGCTGGTCGCGGAGGCCGGGGACACCGCGGAGCGGGCGCTGTGGTTCTTCGCCGAGGACCGGGAGGTGGAGTGGCCGGCGGCCGAGCTGGATGCCACGGTCGAGCCGGCCGACGACGGCCAGCGGGTCCGGGTCACCGCGCGGACGGTGCTGCGCGACCTGACCGTGTATCCGGACCGGCTCGACCCGTCGGCGCGGGTGGACCAGGCGCTGGTCACCCTGCTGCCGGGAGAGTCGGCGACGTTCACGGTACGCGCGGACGCCCCGCTCGATCCGGTGGCGTTGACCCGCCGCCCGGTGCTGCGCTGCGTCAACGACAGGTAGCGGCGGGGCCGGGCCCCGCACCTCGAGTTGAAGAATTTTGCAAGTGCTAAAGTCTTCAGGGTCTCGGGGAGGGATGTCATGTCGGTACCGCTGTACCAGGCGAAGGCGGAGCTGTTCCGCACCCTCGGGCACCCGGTCCGGATCCGGGTGCTCGAACTGCTCCAGGACGGGCCGAAGCCGGTCCGCGACCTGCTGGCCGCCATCGACGTCGAGCCGTCCAACCTCTCTCAGCAGCTCGCCGTGCTGCGCCGGGCCGGCATGGTCACCTCCTACCGGGAGGGCCCGCTGGTCATGTACGCGCTGAGCACGCCCGACGTGGCCGACCTGCTCGCCGCGGGCCGGCGCATCCTCGGCGCGGTGCTCACCGACCGGGACGCGCTCCTGGACGAGCTGCGCGCCTCCGGGACGGACCGGTGACCGCCACCGCCCCCACCGGCCCGGCGACCCCGGCGGACGCCCCCGCCGGCCCGGCGACCCCGGCCGATACCGCCGATACCCACGGCTCCGGTGGCGGCGTTCCCCGGCCGGGCCGTCGGGACGGCGCCCGGGACGGCCTGCGACAGGCCGGACGCCTGATCGGGGAGCGCGTGGGCGGCCTGCTGCCCGGCCGGGGCGACCTACTGGCCGCACGCCGCTCGCCGCGACGGGACCTGCTCGCCGGTCTCACCGTCGCCGTGGTGGCGCTGCCCCTCGCCCTCGCCTTCGGCGTCACCTCCGGCCTCGGCGCCGAGGCCG
>NZ_KQ058709.1:5700-41178 GCF_000982955.1 Micromonospora sp. HK10
GGTCACCGCCGTGGTCGCCGGCGCCGTCGCCGCGATCTTCGGCGGCTCCAACCTCCAGGTCTCCGGCCCCACCGGGGCGATGACCGTGGTGCTGGTGCCGGTGGTGCAGCGCTTCGGGGCCGGCGGCGTGCTGATGGTCGGCGCGCTGGCGGGGCTGCTGCTGATCGGCCTCGCCCTGGCCCGCCTCGGCCGGTACGTCCGCTACCTGCCGGCCCCGGTGATCGAGGGCTTCACCGCCGGCATCGCGGTGGTCATCGCCCTGCAACAGGTGCCGGCGGCGCTCGGCGTGACCGGCGCACACGGGGAGAAGGTCTGGGCGGTGGCCGCCGACGCGGCCGCCCGGTTCGCCGCCCAGCCGCGGCCGGTGCCGGTCGCCCTGGCGCTCGGGGTGGCCGCGCTGATGCTGCTCGGCGCCCGGTGGCGCCCGGGTGTGCCGTTCTCGCTGCTCGGGGTGGCCGCCGCCACGGTCCTCGCCGAGCTGGCCCCGGTCGACCTGGTCCGGATCGGGCATCTGCCGCAGGCGCTGCCCGCGCCGTCGCTGGCCTTCCTCGACCTCGGTGCGCTCGGCACGCTGCTGCCCAGCGCGCTCGCGGTCGCCGCGCTCGCCGCGCTGGAGAGCCTGCTCTCCGCGACCGTGGCCGACGGGATGACCGTCGGGCAGCGGCACGACCCGGACCGGGAACTTTTCGGCCAGGGCCTGGCCAACCTGGCGGCACCGCTCTTCGGCGGCATCCCGGCCACCGCCGCCATCGCCCGTACCGCCGTGAACGTGCGCGCCGGCGCCTCCTCGAAGCTCGCCGCGCTCACCCACGCCGTCGCGCTCGCCGCGATCGTGCTCGCCGCCGCACCGCTGGTCGGCCGGATCCCGCTGGCCGCCCTGGCCGGGGTGCTGCTCGCCACCACCGTCCGGATGGTGGAGGCGGCCTCCCTCCGGGCGCTGCTGCGGGCCACCCGGGCCGACGCGCTGGTGCTGGTGCTCACCTTCGCGGTCACGGTGATCTGGGACCTGGTCACCGCGGTGGCGGTCGGGCTCGCCGTGGCGGTGGTGCTGGCCCTGCGCGCGGTGGCTCGCAGCGCGCGGCTGGAGCAGGTGCCGCTCGACCAGGGCGAGCACAGCGTCGAGGAGCACGCCCTGCTCGCCGAGCACATCGTCGCGTACCGGCTGGACGGGCCGCTCTTCTTCGCCGCCGCGCACACCTTCCTGCTGGAGTTGGCCGAGGTCGCCGACGTGCGGGTGGTGATCCTGCGGATGTCGCGGGTGTCCACCGTCGACGCCACCGGCGCGCAGGTTCTCGGCGACGCCATCGACCGGCTGCGCGGCCGGGGCATCACCGTGCTGCTCTCCGGCATCACCCCCGGCCACGACCAGGTGCTCGGCACCCTCGGCGTCGCCGCCGAGCTGCGCCGCGACGGCCTGGTCTTTCCGGACACCCCGGCCGCCATCCGGTACGCCCGGGACGTCGTCCTCGCCGCGGCACCGGCCCCGGCTCCCGCCGCCCCGAGCGCCCGCTCCCGCACGCCGAACCGGCCGCACAGCTGAACCGCCCCGGCCGGCGGGGCCGGCGGCGTCCGCCCAGTGATGCCGTGGCCCTGCCGTTCGACCGAGCGGTCAGCCGGGCAGGGCGCCGAGGTTGGCCAGCAGCTCCCACCGCTCGGCCTCGGTGAGCACCGCGTACGCGGGCGCGTCGCGCCGGTCGGTCTCCGCCTCGATGGCCGCGCGTTCCGGGCCGTCGGGCAGCGCCCGGATCCCGTCGGCGGTCAGCCCGGCGGCCCGCCACGCCGCCCGGTGCGCGTCGGCGCGGTGGTGGCGCAGCGAGCCGAGCCGGGTGGTCAGCAGCACCGCCGGGGAGGCGCCCTCCGGCTCGTACGGCGGGGACATGGCCCGGAACACCGGCCCGCCGGTGGCCTGCCCGTGCGCCAGCACCCGGCCGACCAGCTCCGCCAGCCGGGGCACGATGCTCAGGCCGGGCAGCACCCCGGGCAGCCTCGACCACAGCTCCTCGGCGGCCTCGCCGGTGGCCCGCTGCGCGAAGAGCGCCAGCTCGCGGCCCAGGTCGGTGAGGTGCCACGCGCCGTCGTCAGCGCGGACGAAGATGCCCCGCGCCAGCTCCGCGTCCATGCTGCCGTCGGTGTAGACCAGGCCGTCGGTGAGCGCCTCGGCGGACATCGGCCGGGCCAGCACGCCGGAGAAGAAGCTGTTCTCGGCGCCGAGGGCGCAGCCACGCTCGGCGTAGAACGCCTCCATCCGGGCCCGGGCCGCCCAGCGGGCACCCACGTAGACCCGGTCGATGACCGGTCGGATCAGTCGCGCGTAACTCACCGTCGTTTCCACGCCGCCGCACCCTACCGGCGGCGGGCGTCGCGCGGGGCCCCGTGGACCCGGCGTCGCGCGGGGCCCGCCCGGCTCACTCGGGGACGCGGCGGTACGCGCCGTCGCTGGCCGAGGTGGCCATCGACGCGTACGCCCGCAGCGCCGCCGACACCGGCCGCTGCCGGTCCACCGGGGTGTACGGGCGGTCCCGCTTCTCCTCGGCCGCCCGGCGCGCCGCCAACTCGTCGGCGGGCACGTTCAGCTCGATCGACCGGCCCGGGATGTCGATGACGATCTCGTCGCCGTCGCGCACCAGCGCGATCAGCCCGCCGGAGGCGGCCTCCGGGGAGACGTGCCCGATGGAGAGCCCGGAGGTGCCACCGGAGAACCGCCCGTCGGTGAGCAGCGCGCAGGAACGGCCCAGCCCGCGGCCCTTGAGGAACGAGGTCGGGTAGAGCATCTCCTGCATGCCGGGGCCGCCCTTCGGGCCCTCGTACCGGATCACCACCACGTCCCCCGCGACGATCTCCTTGGCGAGGATCGCGGTCACCGCGTCGTCCTGCGACTCGTAGACCTTGGCCGGGCCGCGGAACGTCAGGCACTCCTCGGGCACGCCGGCGGTCTTCACCACGCAGCCGGCCGGCGCCAGGTTGCCGTGCAGGATGGCCAGCCCGCCGTCGGCGCTGTACGCGTGCTCCCGGTCGCGGATGCAGCCGCCGGCCGCGTCGGTGTCCAGCGACGACCAGCGGTTGTCGGTGGAGAACGGCTCGGTGGTGCGCACCCCGCCCGGGGCGGCGTGGAACAGCTCGACCGCCTCGCGGGTGGCCGAGCCGCCGCGCACGTCCCAGTCGGCCAGCCAGCGGTCGAGGCTGGGGGAGTGCACCGCGCGCACGTCGCGGTGCAGCAGCCCGGCGCGGTCCAGCTCGCCGAGGATGGCCGGGATGCCGCCGGCCCGGTGCACGTCCTCCATGTGGTACTGCGGCGAGTTCGGGGCGACCTTGGCCAGGCAGGGCACCCGGCGGGAGATCGCGTCGATGTCCGCCACCGAGAAGTCCAGCTCCGCCTCGCGGGCGGCGGCCAGCAGGTGCAGCACCGTGTTGGTCGAGCCGCCCATGGCCACGTCGAGGGCGACCGCGTTCTCGAACGCCGCCCGGCCGGCGATGGCGCGGGGCAGCACCGAGGCGTCGTCCTTCTCGTACCAGCGCTTGGCGATCTCGACGACGGTGCGGCCGGCCTCGACGAAGAGCGACCGGCGCGCGGCGTGGGTGGCGAGCGTCGACCCGTTGCCGGGCAGCGCCAGACCGATCGCCTCGGTCAGGCAGTTCATCGAGTTGGCGGTGAACATGCCGGAGCAGGAGCCGCAGGTCGGGCACGCCGAGCGCTCGATCTCGCCGAGCTGGTCCTCGGTGACCGCCTCGTTCGAGGAGGCGATCATCGCGTCGATCAGGTCGATCTTGGAGTGGACGACGCCCTCGATCGCCACCGTCTTGCCGGCCTCCATCGGGCCGCCGGAGACGAAGACGGTCGGGATGTTGAGCCGCAGCGCGGCCAGCAGCATGCCCGGGGTGATCTTGTCGCAGTTGGAGATGCAGACCAGGGCGTCCGCGCAGTGCGCGTTGACCATGTACTCCACCGCGTCGGCGATCAGCTCCCGGCTGGGCAGGGAGTAGAGCATGCCGCCGTGGCCCATCGCGATGCCGTCGTCGACCGCGATGGTGTTGAACTCCCGGCCGACCCCGCCGGCCTCCGCGACCGCGTCGGCGACCAGGCCGCCGAGGTCCTTGAGGTGTACGTGGCCGGGGACGAACTGGGTGAAACTGTTGGCGATGGCGACGATCGGCTTGCCGAAGTCGTCGTCGGTCATCCCGGTGGCCCGCCACAGGGCCCGGGCGCCGGCCATCGTCCGACCGTGGGTGGAGGTCCTCGACCGCAGCTCAGGCATGGCTACCAGTCTTGCACCGCCCGGGGTGCCGACCCAGCGGCGCGGGGTCCGTGTCCCAACAGTTGCGCACCCGATGCCCCACGGGGTGCGCCCATCCGGCACAGTTGAGGTCGTGCATCCCTCGCCGGGTCTGGTCGCCGTCGCGGCGCTGAGCGGGCTGGCCGCCGCCGGCGCCGTCGCGCTGCTGGCCGGGTCGGCCCACCGCCGGGTGGGGCCGCACCGGCAGGCCCACCTGCTGCTCGCCGCGGCCGCCGGGACGGCGCTGCTCAGCCTGCTCGTCGGGGTCACCACCGTCCTGCTCGCCGTGCCGCACTGGGCGCACGAGCAGGGGCACCGCACCCACTGGGCGACCCTGGTCTCGATCGGCAGCGCGGTCAGCGCACTGGCTCTGGGCGCCGCCCTGCTGCGCCTGCCCGGCGCGGCGGCCACCCGGGCGGCCACCGCCCGGCTGCTGCTCGACGGCGTGATCATGGGCAGCGCGCTCTGGTTCGTCGGCTGGGTGCTGTTCAGCGCGCCGACCCGGCTGCTCGGCGCGGCCACCCCGATGGCCTGCCGGCCGATCGTGCTGGCCACGGTGAGCGCGGCGATCACCGCCGGGCTGACCCTGATCATGGTGCTGCGGGCCGCTCCGCCCGGTGGCCGGCTGCTGCTGCTCGGCACCGGGGTGACCGGGGTGAGCGTCGGCGGCCTGGGCGTCAGCGCCGGGCTCTGCCAGGGCGGGCCGGGCATGGCGCTGACCGGCGCCGCCGTGCTGGCCGGGGGCCTGCTGGCCGTCGCGCTGGCGGTGCACCGGGTGGACCTGCCGGGGCAGTTCGACGTCGACCTGATCCGCCGCGACGGCGAGTACGCCTTCGTGCCGATGTTCGCGATGGCCGCCTCGGCGATGTACCACCTGGCCCAGGGCGGCCGGTTCGACGCCTTCGGCATCGTGGCCGGCAGCGTCGAGGGTTTCGCCCTGGTCGCCCGGCAGTACCTCGCCCTCAACGACGTCCGCGGCTACGCCGGCCGGCTGGCCGAGCGGGAGGCCCACTTCCGCGAGCTGGCGCACACCGACCCGCTCACCGGGCTGGCCAACCGGCGCGGGCTGCTGCGGGCGCTGCACCGCTGCGCCGAGGCGGGCGTGCCCTGCGTGCTGCTCGGGCTGGACCTGGACGGCTTCAAGAACGTCAACGACATGCGCGGGCACGACGTCGGCGACGCGGTGCTGGCCGAGGTGGGCCGGCGGCTGCGCGGCAACCTGCGCCCCGGTGACCTGGCCGCCCGGCTCGGCGGGGACGAGTTCGCGGTGCTCATGCACGGCGTCGACGACCCCGGCCCGGTCGCCGAACGGCTGCTCGGGGTGCTCGGCCGCCCGTACGAGGAGGGGGACGGGCCGATCTTCCTGTCGGTCAGCATCGGGGTGGCCGGCACCTGCGGGGAGACCGAGGTCGAGCTGCTGCTGCGCAACGCCGACCTGGCGCTGCGCTACGCCAAGCAGCGCGGCAAGAACCGGATCGAGCGCTACGACGCCACGTACGACCAGCTGCTGCGCCGGCGCACCCGGCTCGAGCACGAGCTGCGCGGCGCGATCGAACGCGACGAGCTGCGGCTGGCCTTCCAGCCGGTGGCCTCGCTGCCGTCGGTGCGCCCGGTGGGCGCGGAGGCGCTGCTCCGCTGGCACCACCCGGAGCTGGGCAATGTCCGCCCGGACGAGTTCATCCCGCTCGCCGAGGAGTGCGGGATGATCTCCAAGCTGGGCGCCTGGGTGCTGCACCAGGCCTGCTACCAGCTCTCCCGCTGGCTCGCCGACGGGCACGACGTCTGGGTGTCGGTGAACGTCTCCCCGCGCGAGCTGCACGCACCCGAGTACGTCGTCCAGGTCGCCGACGCGCTGCGCGCGCACCACGTGCCGCCGCAGCGGTTGGTGCTGGAGGTCACCGAGCACGCCGTGGCCACCGACCTGGACGAGCTGATCCGGCGGCTCAGCGCGCTGCGGCTGACCGGGGTGCGGATCGCGCTGGACGACTTCGGCGCGGGCTACTCCTCGCTCGGGCAGCTGCGCCGGCTGCCGATCGACATCCTCAAGATCGACCACGGTCTGGTGGCCGAGCACGAGCCGGTCCGGCCGGTCGGCCGGGACGGCCCGGCGTTCGCCCCGATGGTGGACATCGTGATGCGCCTCGGGCACCACTTCGGCCTGGAGGTGATCGCCGAGGGCGTCACCAACCCCACCGAGCTGGCCGCGGTGGTCGCCGCCGGCTGCCGGTTCGGGCAGGGTGCCCTCTTCGGGTGGGGCGTACCCGCCGAGCACCTGGAGGCGATGCTGGAGGCAGCCACCTCGCCCGGCGCCCGGCCCGCCACGCTGCCGCCGGCCCCGCCGCCCCCGCCGGTCCGCCCCGGGCCGTCTCCGCTGCTGCCCCGGCTCCGGTCGAATCCCCCCGCGCCGCGTCCCCCGATCGAGGGATCAGCCCAGGTGGCGACGGGTGGCGAGAGCACGTCGAGAGCCGACACGCCCACCTCCGTGAACCAAAATGTGGGATCAGTTGACTCATCGCGTGAGATGCGTCAGGCTTAGCCACATGTCGTCGATCCGGTCGCTGCGAGTACTTACCTGAGCGCACTCTCGCTGACCGAGAGTGCGCTGGCCCCGTGCATCCTGCACGAGGGCTTTTTTGTTGCCGTCAGACCATCGCCGGGACGCCCGCGTCCCTTCTGAGAAGCGCATCACCCACTCCAGCCGAAGGCCTGAACCGCCATGACGAGACCCACGCCAGAGACCCTCGCCCACTCCGTCCGGCGGGCCCGCCCGGCCACCGAGCCGGCCGGCGACCCCGAGCACGCCCCCGCCCCCCGCCCCGGCGCCACGCCGGCCGCCCCGGCCGTGACGTCCCGGGGCACGGACGCCCGCACCGCGACCGAACGGCAGCCCACGCCGGCCCAGGTCTCCGGCGCCGGCTCGCTGGTCCGCTCGCTCGAGGCCCTCGGCGTCGACGTCGTCTTCGGCATTCCCGGCGGGGCGATCCTGCCGGCGTACGACCCGCTCTACGACTCCACCGTCCGGCACATCCTGGTCCGCCACGAGCAGGGCGCCGGGCACGCCGCCACCGGCTACGCCCAGGCCACCGGCAAGGTCGGTGTGTGCATGGCCACCTCCGGGCCGGGCGCGACCAACCTGGTCACCCCGATCGCCGACGCGTACATGGACTCGGTGCCGCTGGTGGCGATCACCGGCCAGGTGGCCCGCCCGTCGATCGGCACGGACGCCTTCCAGGAGGCGGACATCCAGGGCATCACCCTGCCGATCACCAAGCACAACTTCCTGGTGCAGACCGCCGAGGAGATCCCGCAGGTGCTCGCCGAGGCGTTCCACCTGGCCGCCACCGGCCGGCCCGGCCCGGTCCTGGTGGACATCCCCAAGGACGTGCTCCAGGCGCCGACCACGTTCTCCTGGCCGCCCACCCTGGACCTGCCCGGCTACCGGCCGACCCTGCACCCGCACGGCAAGCAGATCCGGGAGGCGGCCCGGCTGATGAGCACGGCCCGCCGCCCGGTGCTCTACGTCGGCGGTGGCGTGCTCAAGGCCGGCGCCACCGACGGGCTGCGCAAGCTCGCCGAGCTGACCGGCATCCCGGTGGTGACCACCCTGATGGCGCTCGGTGCGTTCCCCGACTCGCACCGCCAGCACCTGGGCATGCCCGGCATGCACGGCACCGTCGCCGCCGTCTACGGCCTGCAGAAGGCCGACCTGATCGTGGCGCTGGGCGCCCGCTTCGACGACCGGGTCACCGGCAGGCTCGACTCGTTCGCGCCGGACGCCGCGGTCGTGCACGCCGACATCGACCCCGCCGAGATCGGCAAGAACCGGCACGCCGACGTGCCGATCGTCGGCGACGCCCGGCACGTGATCGACGAGCTGATCGCCGCCGTCACGGCCGAGCGCTCGGCCCGGCCGGCCGCCGACCTCGGCGACTGGTGGACCCAGCTCGACGACCTGCGCCAGCGCTACCCGCTCGGCTACGAGGAGCCGGCCGACGGCACCCTCTCCCCGCAGTACGTGATCAAGCGGCTGGGCGAGATCGCCGGCCCGGACACCGTCTACGTCGCGGGCGTCGGCCAGCACCAGATGTGGGCCAGCCAGTTCATCTCGTACGAGAAGCCGTACACCTGGTTGAACTCCGGTGGCCTCGGCACCATGGGCTACGCCGTCCCGGCGGCGATGGGCGCCAAGGTCGGCAAGCCGGAGACCACGGTCTGGGCGGTGGACGGCGACGGCTGCTTCCAGATGACCAACCAGGAGCTGGCCACCTGCGCCCTGGAGGGCATCCCGATCAAGGTCGCCGTGATCAACAACGGCAACCTGGGGATGGTCCGGCAGTGGCAGACCCTGTTCTACGGGGAGCGCTACTCCAACACCGAGCTGGGCACCCACAAGCACCGCATCCCGGACTTCGTGAAGCTCGCCGAGGCGCTCGGCTGCGTCGGGCTGCGCTGCGAGAACGCCGCCGACGTCGACAAGACGATCGAGGCGGCCATGGCGATCAACGACGCGCCCGTGGTCATCGACTTCGTGGTCGGCAAGGACGCGATGGTCTGGCCGATGGTGGCCGCCGGCACCAGCAACGACGAGATCATGTTCGCCCGGGGCGTCCGCCCCGCGTTCGACGAGGACGAGCTCTAGTCATGACCGAATGCACCGAGCGCAGCGAGGGCCGTGAGGGCATGACAAGGAAGGCGCTGGTCATGACCGAATGCACCGAGCGCAGCGAGGGCCGTGAGGGCATGACAAGGAAGGCACAGCCATGACGATGCACACGCTGTCCGTGCTGGTGGAGAACAAGCCGGGTGTCCTGGCCCGGGTCTCCGGGCTGTTCTCCCGGCGCGGGTTCAACATCGACAGCCTCGCCGTGGGCGAGACCGAGAACCCGGACGTCTCCCGGATCACCATTGTGGTCAACGCCGAGTCGTCCCCCTTGGAGCAGGTCACCAAGCAGCTCAACAAGCTGGTCAACGTACTCAAGATCGTGGAGCTGGACCCGCAGGTCTCGGTGGCCCGGGAGCTGCTGCTGGTCAAGGTCAGGGCGGACCGCAACGCCCGGGGTCAGGTGCTGGAAACGGTCGCCCTGTTCCGCGCCCGGGTGGTCGACGTCGCGCCGGACACGCTGACCATCGAGGCCACCGGTACCCCCGACAAGCTCGACGCGCTGCTGCGTGACCTGGAGCCGTTCGGCATCAAGGAGATGGTCCAGTCCGGCACGGTGGCGATCGGACGCGGTTCCCGCTCGATCACCGCCGGCCCGGCGCTGCGCGCCGCCTGATTCGTACCCACCAGATTTTCGACGGGCCGTCGGGCACCGCCGTAGGAAAGGGAAGTCAATGAGCGTTGAGGTGTTCTACGACGACGACGCCGACCTGGGCCTGATCCAGGGCCGTAAGGTCGCCGTGATCGGCTACGGCAGCCAGGGCCACGCCCACGCGCTGTCGCTGCGCGACTCCGGCGTCGACGTGGTGATCGGCCTGCCCGCCGGCTCGAAGAGCCGGCCGAAGGCCGAGGAGCAGGGCCTGCGGGTGCTGACGCCGGCCGAGGCGGCCGCCGAGGCCGACGTGATCATGATCTTGGCACCGGACACCGCACAGCGGGGCCTCTACGCCGAGGCGATCGCCCCCAACCTCGCCCCCGGCAAGGCGATCTTCTTCGGCCACGGCTTCAACATCCGGTACGGGCTGATCAAGCCGCCGGCCGATGTGGACGTCGCGATGGTCGCCCCGAAGGGCCCCGGTCACCTGGTCCGCCGCCAGTACGTCGACGGCAAGGGTGTGCCCTGCCTGGTCGCCGTCGAGCAGGACGCCAGCGGCAACGCGTTCGGCCTGGCCCTGGCGTACGCCAAGGCGATCGGCGGCACCCGGGCCGGCGCGATCCGGACCACCTTCACCGAGGAGACCGAGACCGACCTGTTCGGCGAGCAGGCGGTGCTCTGCGGTGGCGCCGCGGCGCTGGTGCAGACCGGCTTCGAGGTGCTCACCGAGGCCGGCTACGCCCCCGAGGTGGCCTACTTCGAGTGCCTGCACGAGCTGAAGCTCATCGTCGACCTCATGTACGAGGGCGGCATCGCCCGGATGCGCTACAGCATCTCCGACACCGCCGAGTACGGCGACCTCTCCCGCGGCCCCCGCGTCATCGACGCCCGGGTCAAGGAGGAGATGCGCAAGATCCTCGGTGAGATCCAGTCCGGCGAGTTCGCCCGCGAGTGGGTCGCCGAGGACGAGGCCGGCCGGCCGAACTTCGCCAAGTGGCGGGCCGAGGGTGCCGCGCACCCGATCGAGGAGACCGGGCAGAAGCTGCGGGCCATGATGAGCTGGGTCGACCGGCCCATCACCGAGACCGCCTGATCAGCCTTCCCCGCACGGGGGTACCGCGGCCCGCGACCCGACGCTCTCCCCGGCGTCGGACCGCGGGCCGCGGCCCGTTCCCCGCCACCCGCCCCGTCCGAGACGGCCCCGTCCCCACCGACCCGACGTGACGGGCCCCGGTTCGGCGGGCGCGAGCCCGCTGACACCCGACTGCGGCAGGTCGGCCCTTCCCCCGCGACGGAGGCACCGAGATGCGGCGGGTCGGCCCTTCCCCCGCGACGGAGGCACCGAGATGCGGCGGGTCGGGCCTTCTCGCGTGGCGGAGGCACCGAGATGCGGCGGGTCGGGCCTTCTCGCGTGGCGGAGGCACCGATATGCGGCGGGTCGGGCGGGCCTTCCCCCGCGACGGAGGCACCGAGATGCGGCGGGTCGGGCCTTCTCGCGTGGCGGAGGCACCGATATGCGGCGGGTCGGGCCTTCTCGCGTGGCGGAGGCACCGATGTGAGGCGGGTCGGGCCTTCCCCCGCGACGGAGGCACCGAGATGCGGTGGGTCGGGCCGTCCCGCGTGGCGGAGGCAGCGAGACGCGGCAGGTCGGCCCGTCCTGGGGACGTCTGCGGTCGGCGGGGGTGGGTCCGCCTGGTGGGAGGGGGTGACGGACGCCTCGGGTGGGTTGGCGTGCGTGAACGGCGGATGTCGAGCGTGCGAAGCGGCTGTGTGAGGGCGCTCACCCCGAGGTACGGGACACGGCTGGCGAGCCGCCCCCTACGATCCCTACTAGGTGCGTCAGCCGGCACCTGACGGCCATGGCACAGATCGGCGCAGGGCGCAGCGCGGCGTCCCGCCGCCCCAGGCCGACCAAAACCGAGCGTCTACGAGGACCGATGAATCCTGTCGTACTGATCGCCGAAGAACTCGCTCCTGCCGCCATCGAGGTGCTCGCGCACGACTTCGACGTGCGGCACGTCGACGGCACCGACCGCCCGGCCCTGCTCTCCGCGCTCTCCGAGGCCGACGCGGTGATCGTACGCAGCGCCACCCAGATCGACGCCGAGGCCGTCGCCGCCGCGCCGCGGCTCAAGGTGGTCGCCCGGGCCGGTGTGGGTCTGGACAACGTCGAGGTGCCGGCCGCCACGGCGCGTGGTGTCATGGTCGTCAACGCGCCCACCTCGAACATCGTCTCGGCGGCGGAGCAGGCGGTCGCGCTGCTGCTGGCCGTGGCCCGCAACACCGCCAGCGCCAGCGCCGCGCTCAAGGCGGGGGAGTGGAAGCGGTCCAAGTACACCGGCGTGGAGTTGCAGGGCAAGACGGTCGGCGTGGTGGGTCTCGGTCGCATCGGCGTGCTCTTCGCCCAGCGGATCGCAGCCTTCGGCACCCGGCTGATCGCGTACGACCCGTACATCCAGCCGGCCCGGGCCGCGCAGCTCGGCGTCCGCCTGGTCGGGCTGGAGGAACTGCTGCGGGAGAGCGACTTCATCTCGATCCACCTGCCCAAGACGCCGGAGACGGTGGGCCTGATCGGCGAGAAGGAGCTGGCGATCGTCAAGCCCGGCGTCCGGATCGTCAACGCGGCCCGGGGCGGCCTGGTCGACGAGCAGGCCCTCGCGGACGCGATCGCCGAGGGCCGGGTCGCCGGTGCCGGCGTCGACGTGTACGCCAAGGAGCCCTGCACCTCCTCGCCGCTGTTCGCCTTCGACAACGTGGTGGCCACCCCGCACCTGGGTGCCTCCACCCACGAGGCGCAGGACAAGGCGGGCCTGGCCGTGGCGAAGAGCGTCAAGCTGGCGTTGCAGGGCGAGTTCGTCCCGGACGCGGTGAACGTGCAGGCCGGTGGCGTGGTCGCCGAGGACGTGCGGCCGTTGCTGCCGTTGGCCGAGAAGCTCGGCCGGGCCTTCACCGCCGTGGCCGGTGGGATCGCCGCCAGCGTCAACATCGAGGTGCGCGGCGAGGTCGTCGCCCATGACGTCTCGGTGCTCAAGCTCGCGGCCACCAAGGGGCTGTTCAGCTCGGTGGTGGAGGAGCAGGTCACCTACGTCAACGCCCCGCACCTGGCCGCCGAGCGTGGCGTCGAGGTCACCCTGGCCACCCAGGCCGAGACGGTCGACCACCCCAACCTGGTGACCGTACGCGGCGCGCTGCCGGACGGCCGGACGGTCAGCGTCTCCGGCACGGTGACGCACACCGGCAGCCGGGACGTCATCAAGCTGACCGAGGTGGACGGCTTCGACGTGGAGATCGGCGCCGAGGGCATCCTGGTCTTCCTGCGCTACGCGGACCGGCCGGGCGTGGTCGGCACGGTCGGCACGCTGCTCGGCGCGGCCGGCGTGAACATCGCCGCCATGCAGGTCGCCCGCCGGGAGGCCGGTGGCGAGACGCTGATGACCCTCACCGTCGACCAGGCGCTCGGTGCGGATCTGCTCAGCTCGGCCGCCGACTCGATCGGCGCGGTGGCGGCCAGCGCCGCCGACCTGCGCGACGAGTAGGTGCGGTAAGCGCCGCCCTACGTGCGCGGCGGCTAGGTACGGGAAGCGCCGCACCTACCCGCACGGCGGGGAGGTGCGGGCAGCACGGAGCGGGGGCCCGGCCGGACGGCCGGGCCCCTCGTCGTCCGCGCTGCTCAGCTGCGGACGCGGGCCGGCGGCGGGTACACCGAGCCGTCCTGGACGTCGAAGAGCATCAGGTCGTGCTCGCCGGCCAACCGCTCGATGTCGAGCAGCACCTGGTCCTCGCAGGTGGCGAAGAGGCTCATGCCCACGTGGTCTGCGGCCGCGTGCAGCGGGGCGACCTCCCACGGGGTGCCGGGGCCGGCCGGCCGGTCCGGGTACGCCGCGGTGATCGCCCGGTAGAAGCCGACCACCCGGGGATCGGGGTGGTGGTCGACGTGCCGCCCTTCGCGGCACCGCCGCACCGCTTCCCGTACGTCGTCGGGCGTGGCCCCGGACGGCAGGGCCCACACGCTCAGATCGAAACTCACGGCGGACAGCGTGCCATCCCGCTCCGCCGCCGTCACCCCTGCCCCGCCACTGGCCGACCGGGCGTTGACCGGCCCGGCTGCGGCGACGGTCCGCTGTGGAGACTCTTGCGTCGAGTTGCGTCGATTCGCTAGCGTACCGGTGCGGTCACTGGCTGAGTCGAAACTCCGACCCGTCTTCGGGTGACGCGGTCGCAGTCCCGGCCCACCAGCCCGCACCCCTCGATTGCGCGAGCCACGCGCACTCGTCGCTGACCGGCCCCCACGGTCGTTGCCGAGACCGTGGGGGCCGATCGCGGGCCGTGCCCGGGAAGCCTTGCCGGTGCGGCGGGTGAAGCCCGGAACGCCCGCGGGCGCGGGGGAATGTCCAGAGGCGACGGTCAGCGTCGGCGGTGCGCGAAGAGCGCCTGGTAGTCCGAGCCGTTGCGGAACCAGGCCAGCCCTGCCGGCCCGGCCGCGTAGAGGGCGGTGGCGTAGGCGTCGGCCACCGCGAGGTTCGGCCCCACCACGGTGGCGGCGACGAGCTGGTCGGCCGGCTCGCCGGTGTGCGGGTCCACCACATGTCCCCGGCGCCCGCTCACGCCGGAGGTGCCCACCGCGCCGGCCGTCATCTCCAGCACCAGCGGGGTGCGCCGGGGGTCCGTCGGGTGGTGCACGGCCACCCGCCACGGGCCGCCGTGCGCGGCGTGCCCGCGTACCGTCAGGTCGGCGCCGCTGAGCACGGCGTAGTCGTGCACGCCGGCGGCGCGCAGCCGGTCCGCCGCCTGCTCCACCGCCCAGCCGCCGAGCAGGCCGCCCGGGTCGAAGCCGCCGGGCACGGCCCAGGCGTCGAACCACCCGTCGGTGGCCGCCCGCATCGCGGCGCAGCGGTCCACCAGGTCGGCCAGCGGGGGGTACGACTCGGGGCTGATCTCGCCCCGGCGCAGCATCGAGACCAGGCTGTCTGGGCGGTTCGGTCCGTACGTCAGGTCGATGGCCCGCAGTTCGGCGACCGCGTCGCGCAGCGCCGCCCCGACGACCCGGCGGCCGAGCCAGTCGGGGGCGTTGAGCAGCAGGGTGTACTCGGCGGTGGAGGTACGCACGGTGTGCTGGACGCTGATCCGGTCGGCGGTGCCGGAGCCGGCCCGGTCGAGCCGGTGGCTGGGGGCACCGAGGCGCAGGTCGGGACGGCGGCTGTGGAAGGTCGACTGGTCGACCCACCGGGTTCGGGGCTGCTCGTCGGCCCAGCGGGCCCGCCGCGCGTCGATCCGCATCGCTCCGCTCCCTCGCTGGCGGCACCGCAGCGCCGCGGCGAAGCCGGTCCCCGGGCCCGTCGTCGGCCCGCTGCCCTGACCCTAGGGTGCGGAGATGATCGCCGCATGAATCGCACCTGGGAGCATGCTGTGTATCGTGCTTCCCAAATTATGGAAGGCGCGTACCGGGAGCCGGGACGGCGACGTACCGTTGCGCAGAACGACGAGGTGAGGGAGCGCCAGGTGGCACGGATCGCGGTGGTGGCCGGGGACGGCATCGGGCCCGAGGTGGTCGGGCAGGCCCGCAAGGTCATCGACGCGGTGCTCCCCGGCGTGGCGGCCACCGAGTACGACCTCGGCGCGGCCCGCTACCACCGCACCGGCGAGGTGCTGCCCGAGTCGGTCCTCGAGGAACTGGCCGGGCACGACGCCATCCTGCTCGGCGCGGTCGGCGACCCGACCGTGCCGCCGGGGGTGCTGGAGCGTGGTCTGCTGCTCAAGCTCCGCTTCGCCTTCGACCAGTACGTCAACCTCCGCCCGTCCCGGCTCTGGCCGGGGGTCGCCGGCCCGCTGGCCGCGGTGAAGCCGGGCGAGGTCGACCTGGTCGTGGTCCGCGAGGGCACCGAGGGCCTGTACGCCGGCGCCGGCGGCGCCCTGCACCGGGACACCCCGGCCGAGGTGGCCACCGAGGAGAGCCTGAACACCCGGCACGGCGTGGAGCGGGTGATCCGGGACGCCTTCGCCCGGGCCCGCCGCCGCGAGCGGCGCAAGGTGACCCTGGTACACAAGACCAACGTGTTGACCCACGCCGGCTCGCTCTGGGCCCGGGCGTTCGAGGCCGTGGCGGCCGAGCACCCGGACGTGACGACGGAATACCAGCACGTCGACGCCGCCGCCATGTTCCTGGTGACCAACCCGCAGCGGTACGACGTGGTGGTCACCGACAACCTGTTCGGTGACATCCTCACCGACATCGCGGCCGCGGTGACCGGTGGCATCGGGCTGGCCGCCAGCGGCTGCATCAACCCCGAGGGGCGCTACCCGTCGATGTTCGAGCCGGTGCACGGCTCCGCGCCGGACATCGCGGGCCGGGGCGTCGCCGATCCGGTCGCCGCGGTGCTCTCCGCCGCGCTGCTGCTCGACCAGCTCGGCCACGCCGACGCCGCCGGGCGGGTCACCGCCGCGGTCGCCACCGAGCTGGCCGGGCGTACGCCGGGCACGTCGCTGCGCACCGAGGAGGTCGGCGACCGCCTCGCCGGGTACGCCGTAGCCTGACCGGGCCGTCACTCGGCCCGGTTCCGGGCCGCCAGACCCGTGCCGGGCTGAACCCGCCCGGTCGTCGTAGCCCAGCCACCCGGCTCCATCGATGTGTCGGGCCGGTGCTATCCGCTGAACGACCGTTCGGGGTAAGTTTCTGGCACCAGTGACGCCGGCGTGCGATCCCGCACGCCGTGGACCCGCAGGGAGGTCAGCGCGATGAGCGGTGGTGACATGCTCGATTTCGAGATCCGTCCGAATCCCGCGCCGGTATCCGCCGCCGACCGGGCCGCCCTGCTGGCGAACCCGGGCTTCGGCCGGGTGTTCACCGATCACATGGTGACCATCCGCTACGCCGAGGGCAAGGGCTGGTACGACGCCCGGGTGGAGGCCCGTGCCCCGATCCCGATGGACCCGGCCTCCGCCGTCCTGCACTACGCGCAGGAGATCTTCGAAGGGCTGAAGGCGTACCGGACCGGGGACGGATCGGTGACCATGTTCCGTCCGGAGGCCAACGCGGCCCGCTTCGTCGCCTCGGCGCACCGCCTGGCCATGCCGGAGCTGCCCCCGGAGATGTTCGTCGAGTCGCTGCGCCGCCTCGTGGAGATCGACCAGGACTGGATTCCGGAGCACGAGGACGCCAGCCTCTACCTACGGCCGTTCATGTTCGCCAGCGAGGTCTTCCTCGGCGTCCGCCCGGCCAACGAGTACCTCTACTGCGTGATCGCCTCACCGGCCGGCGCGTACTTCGCCGGTGGTGTGAAGCCGGTGACGGTCTGGGTCTCCCCGGACTACACGCGGGCGGCGCCCGGCGGCACGGGCGCGGCCAAGTGCGGCGGCAACTATGCGGCCTCGCTGGCCGCGCAGGCCGAGGCGATCGAGGCCGGCTGCGACCAGGTGGTCTTCCTGGACGCCGTGGAGCGACGCTTCGTCGACGAGTTGGGCGGCATGAACGTCTTCTTCGTCTACGACGACAACACGCTGGTCACCCCGCCGCTGACCGGCACCCTCCTGCCCGGCATCACCCGCGACGCGATCCTCACCCTGGCCGCCGAGGCGGGGTACCGGGTGGCGGAACGGCCGGTGAGCTTCGCCGACTGGCAGGCCGACGCTGCCAGCGGCCGGCTCCGCGAGGTCTTCGCCTGTGGCACCGCCGCGGTGATCACGCCGATCGGTGGCGTGCGCTTCCCGGACGGCGAGTTCCTGATCGGTGGCGGCGAGTCGGGTCGCTCCACCATGGCCCTGCGGCAGCAACTGGTGGACATCCAGCGCGGCCGTGCCGAGGACCGGCACGGCTGGGTGCGCAAGGTGCTCTGACCCCACGGTCCACGTCGACGGCCGGCACCCCTCGGTGCCGGCCGTCGACGCGCCGCTGGTCGCCGGAGCCCCGCGGGCCCCGTGACCACTACTACGGCCCTCCGCGAAGCTGACCTTTCCGTTTGGCTGGCCTTTCCGCGTGGCTGGCGTTCCGCGAAACTGGGCCTTCCGCTGGCCGGCCTTTCCGCGATGCTGGCCCTTTCGTGACGGCGGCCTTTCCGTGATGCTGGCCCTTCCGTGACGCCGGCCTTTCCGCGATGCTGGCCCTTTCGTGACGGCGGCCTTTCCGTGATGCTGGCCCTTTCGTGACGCCGGCCTTTCCGCGATGCTGGCCTTTCCGCGATGCTGGCCTTTCCGCGAGGCTGGCCCTTCCGCGACGCCAGCCTTCGCGAGGCGGCGTTTCCGTGTGGTTGGCATTCCGAGTGGCCAGGGTTCCGCGCGGCCAGCCTTCCCGCTCGGCCGGCAACCCCCGCTGCGGCGCCTACTGACCTGATGTCGTAGACGATTCAGCATGTGCAGCGGCGGACAGCTTTCGCCGTCTCCGCCGGGAGCCGCGGTGATGGTCGCCCGGGTGGCCCGGCTGAGTCGTTCACGACATCAGGTCGGTAGGCACCGAGAGGGGTAAGGCCGGCGCGGGCGAGTCCGGTCACTCGGCGTCCGTCGACCGACCGTTGCCGGCGAGGACAACCCGCCGGAGCGCCTTCGCCCGAGCCGAGGACCCGCTCCGGGCGCGTTCGTCCCGAGCCGAGGACCCGCCGGAGCGCCTTCGCCCGAGCCGAGGACCTGTCGGAGCGGCGGCCCTGGGTCAGGCGAGCAGGTGGGCGCGGAGCGCGTCGAGCTGGGCGTCGGTCACCCCGGCGTGACGCAGGTAGCCCTCGATCGAGCCGTACCCGGCGCGCAGTTCGGTCAGGAAGAGCGTCATGGCCTCGGCGGGGGAGGCGAGGAACGGGCTGGGCAGCGGATCGGCCTCCGGCATGGTGGCGGCGATCCAGGCGCTGAACCGCTCGGACGCCTCGGTGCTGAGCGCGTAGTCGGCGGCGATGGCGTCGTCGGCCACGCCGAGCACCCCGAGGACGAGCGCGCAGACGATGCCCGTGCGGTCCTTCCCGGCCACGCAGTGCACCACCACGGGGGCGTTCGCGCTGTCCGCGATGAGCCCCACCGCCTCGGCCAGGCCCGCGGTGCCGGTCTGCGCGAGCGCCGCGTACCGGTCGGCGAGCCAGCGGGCCAGGTCCTCGTGCGGCTGGTACGACACCTCGGCCCAGCTCTGGTGCTCGGGGTGGATGTGCCGGTAGGTGAGCCCGTCGTACGCGGGCACCCGGCCGTCGCGGGTCATCTCGCTGGGGCGGCGCAGGTCGATGACGGTACGGATGCCCAGCGCGGTGAACGCGGCCCGGTCGGTCTCGTCGATGCGGTGCAGGGAGTCGGAACGGAAGAGCCGCCCGCGGCGTACCGTGCCGCCGTCGTGGCCGGGGTGACCGCCGACGTCACGGAAGTTGAACAGGGCGGGGAAGGGGCTGCGGTGCGGGGTGTCCGTGGCGTCCACCCTGACACGGTAACGGCCGGTGGGACACCGTGGTGCCCCACCGGCCGTCGGTGCAGGTTTCTCCGTTACCGGGCGGTACCCGGCGGGATCGACGAGTAGGTGTCGTCGTAGTAACCGCCGAGCTTCTCCCGGTACGCCGGGTCCGTGTCGGTCGACTCGTCGTACTCGGGCGCGGCCTTGATCTGGTCCTTGCTCCGGTCGACGTAGACCTTCCGCTCGTCGTGGTCGACGTGGTTGACGGTGCCGGCCGGCAGCATGACCTTCTTACCGAAGATCCACGGACCGGTGTCCACCACGAGGAAACTGGAGTTCACCTCGTGACTGGCCCGGTCCACCTTGCCGATGCCACCGTCAGTCGCCTCCACCTTGTAGCCGACCAGGTCCATGCCGGTCACCCCGGCCTCGTCCCGGTAGCTCCACGGATCGAAGCGCCCGGCGGGCACGCCGCCCGCGAAGGCGCCCTGACCACCCTGGGTCAGCGGATCCGGCGTCCCGTGGGTCGTTCGAGGGTCGAGCCGCTCCATGGCGTCAACACTCCCTTTCTCGACTTATGGGGGATGTGCCTGTCGACCTGTTTGCTACCCGGTGCGGAGATCGTTACACCTGGGACTCAGGCCAGCGCGGCCTCCGCGTCCAGCGTCACCGCGGCGGCGTGCACCACCGCGGCGATCCGTAGCCCCTCGTGCACCTGCTCCCGGGTGAAACCGGCGGCCCGCAGGGTCTTCTCGTGCGACTCCAGACAGACGCCGCAGCCGGTGATCGCCGAGACGGCGAGGCACCAGAGCTCGAAGTCGCCCTTCTCCACACCTGGCCGGGCGATGATCTGCATCCGTAGCCGGGCCGGCATCGAGGCGTACTGCTCGTCGCCGATCAGGTGCTTGGCCCGGTAGTAGATGTTGTTCATCGCCATGATCGCGGCCGCGCCCTTGGCGGCCTCGACCGCCTCGGGCGTGAGGTGCCCGGCCGCCTCGGCGGCGATCTCCCGCAGCACCACGGGGTTGCGGGCCGCTACCGCGCAGGCCAGGGCGGTGCCCCAGGCCTGCTCCGGCTTCAGCGTCGAGGTGCCGACGGTCGAGCCGAGGTTGAGCTTGATGTCCTTGGCGTACCCGGGCAGGGCCGTCTTGACCGCGTCCAGACCCATGCTCAGGCCCCGGCCCCGGCGAGCAGCGCGTTGGCGTCCAGGGTGGCGCCGCCCTTGTTCCAGTTGCACGGGCAGAGTTCGTCGGTCTGCAGGGCGTCGAGCACCCGCAGCACCTCGGAGACGTTCCGGCCGACCGAGCCGGCGGTCACCATGGCGAACTGGATCTCGTTGTTCGGGTCCACGATGAAGGTGGCCCGCTGGGCGACACCGTCCTCGCCGAGCACGCCACACGCCCCGGTCAGCTCGCGCTTGATGTCGCTGAGCATCGGGAAGGGCAGTTCCCGCAGGTCCGGGTGGTCCTTGCGCCAGGCGTAGTGGACGAACTCGTTGTCCACGGAGACGCCGAGGACCTGGGCGTCCCGGTCGGCGAACTCACCGTTCAGGCGGCCGAACTCGGCGATCTCGGTCGGGCAGATGAAGGTGAAGTCCTTCGGCCAGAAGAAGACCACCCGCCACTTGCCCTCGTAGGACTTGTGGTTGATCGTCTCGAACGCCTGGTCGGCGTCGAGCGACACGCAGGCGGTGAGTTCGTACTCGGGGAAGCGGTCACCGACGGTGAGCACGGGTCCTCCTAGACAGCGGGTTGCCAGCGGCGCGAGGCCGCTAACTTGATCAGTTCCAGATACTTCCGCAGCCGGGTTTGCGCCGCTCGGCGGCCGGATGACTTGTGAAGTCGATCACCGGAACCGGCCGCCGCGGCGGATCTTGCCGGCGCCCGGGGTGCGACCACCCAGAGTCACCGTCCCGGGATGTGGGTTTTCCCTCCCATATCCGGGAGCGGAGTGGCAGAGTGGCCGTCGTGACCAGCTCCGTCCTGATCATTGGCAGCTAGCGCGCCGGCATCCCTCCCGCCGAGCGCGCAGACCTCCCGCATCCGCGGGGGGTCTTTTTGTTGCTCCCGCAGGTTCGAGACGAGGACTCCCATGACCTTCCAGGTGTACGACACGACGTTGCGCGACGGCGCGCAGCGCGAAGGGCTCAGCTACTCGGTCGTCGACAAGCTCGCGGTGGCCCGCCTGCTCGACGACCTCGGGGTCGGCTTCATCGAGGGCGGCTGGCCGGGCGCCGTACCGAAGGACACCGAGTTCTTCCGGCGGGCCCGCACCGAGCTGGACCTGAAGCACGCCGTCCTGGTCGCCTTCGGGGCCACCCGCAAGGCCGGCCTCGCGGTCGACGCCGACCCACAGGTGCGCGGGCTGCTCGACGCGGAGACCCCGGCCGTGGCGCTGGTCGCCAAGGCGGACCTGCGCCACGTCGAGCGGGCGCTGCGCACCACAGCCGAGGAGAACCTGGCCATGATCCGCGACACGGTCGCGTACCTGGTGGCACAGGGCCGGCGGGTCTTCGTCGACGGGGAGCACTTCTTCGACGGCTTCCGGCACGACCCGGCGTACACCGCCGCCGTGGCGGAGACCGCGCTCGCCGCCGGCGCCGAGCGGTTCGTCCTCTGCGACACCAACGGCGGCATGCTGCCGTCGCAGGTCACCGCCGCGATCACCGACCTCACCGCGCGGACCGCGATCGACCCGGCCCGGCTCGGCATGCACGCCCAGAACGACACCGCGTGCGCGGTGGCCAACACGATCGCCGCGGTCGAGGCCGGCGTCCGGCACGTCCAGGGCACCGCCAACGGGTACGGCGAGCGCCCCGGCAACGCGGACCTCTTCGCGATCGTGGCCAACCTCCAGCTCAAGCTCGGCATGCCCGTCCTACCGGAGGGCTGCCTGGAACAGATGGTGCGGGTCTCGCACGCCATCGCCGAGATCGCCAACATCGCCCCCGACACCCACCAGGCGTACGTCGGGGCCGCCGCCTTCGCCCACAAGGCGGGGCTGCACGCGAGCGCTATCAAGGTCGACCCGTTGCTCTACAACCACGTCGACCCGGCGGTGGTGGGCAACGACATGCGGATCCTGGTGACCGAGATGGCCGGCCGGGCCAGCATCGAGCTCAAGAGCCGCGAGCTGGGTGTGGATCTGGCCGGCCATCCGGAGGCGCTCGCCACGGTCACCAAACGGGTCAAGGAGCTGGAGGCCGGCGGCTGGTCGTTCGAGGCCGCCGACGCCTCCTTCGAGCTGCTGGTCCGCGCCGAGCTGCCGGACCGGGCCGTGCCGCGCCCGTTCGCCCTGGAGTCGTACCGGGTGCTGGTCGAGCACCGCGAGGACGGCGCTGTGGTCTCCGAGGCCACCGTGAAGATCCGGGTACGCGGCGAGCGGGTGATCGCCACCGCCGAGGGCAACGGCCCGGTCAACGCGCTGGACGAGGCGCTGCGGGTGGCGCTCGCCCGGCACTACCCGGAGCTGCGCGACTTCGAGCTGGCCGACTACAAGGTACGCATCCTGGAGGGCAGCCACGGCACCGGCGCGGTCACCCGGGTGCTGGTGGAGACCGCCGGCGCCGGTCGGGACTGGACCACCGTGGGGGTGCACCCCAACGTGGTCGAGGCGAGCTGGCACGCCCTCGTGGACGCGCTCAGCTACGGGCTGGACCGGGCCCGGGTCTGAGAGCGGGCCCGGTTCCAGGGTCGCCGGACGGTGGCGCCGCTGGTCGGGCGGGGACGCTGACGCTGGTCCGCGGCCGGCTCAGCCGGCGGCGACCAGCGCCAGCGCGGCGAGCCCCGCGACCACCGCCGCGGCGGTCCGGCGCAGGGCGAGCGCCAGCGCCAGCGGCAGCAGGGCGCCGGCGGCGACGTACGGGGTGAAGGCGACCGCCTGTACCAGCGGCCCGCGCTCCAGGCCGGCGAGGCGGAGCACCGACCAGGTTGCCGTCGGCAGCACGGCGAGCCAGCAGCCGACCGTCGTGGCCCGGCGCGCCCGGGTGGAGGTCCGTCCGGTACGGGTCACGGCGCTCACCGCGTCACCGTACCGGCCGGCGGGTCTGCCGGGCTGCCCACCGGCCCGGCCCGATCAATTCGTGAATGGCATTCCGTTCGCTTTTCACAATTTCGCCGAATGGTATTCGGATGCGTGACCCGCTAATGCGGGCTATTGACCGTACGCATTTTCCGGTGCTAGGTTCCACCTGGTTGAGACGTCGCGACTCTCCGTAGTATCCCCAGTTCAAACCGGGTGCAGAATGTCGGCTCGGCCGATAATGACGGTGCGCTGAAAGCAGATTTCCGATGATCTGCCCAAGGCTGCGCCCGGTGCTCGCCACAGCCGCCCGGCCCGGTAGCGGGTCGGGTCGGATCACCACGGTCACGAATAGGGAGACCTGTCATGGCGACATTCTTCAGACCCAAGGCGACGGTGGTGGCCCTCGCCGTCCTGACCCTCACCCTGGCCGGTGGCGGCATCGCCGTCGCGGCCCAGCCCAGCGCCAAGGCCCCGGCCGGCTCCGTCCAGCCCGGTGCCCGCCAGCCCGGCACCGGTAGCCAGCCGCCGGTGACCGCGGCCGCCGCCCGGCACGCGCGGGCGGCGCTGAGCGCCACCCTGGCGCCGCCGGCCGCCGGCAGCACCGCGTGGGCGGTCGTGAGCCCCAACGGCGTGCTGCTCCAGCACTCCGCGAACGTGGTCTCCGCCCAGCGCTTCACCTGCTGCGGTGCGGGGCAGTACGAGGTCGTCCTCGACTACGACGTGCACCTGAAGGCGTTCACGGCCACCATCGGGACCAACGACCCGGCCAACGTCCCGCCGGCGGGCGAGGTCGCGGTCGCGCCCCGCTACCTGACCCCGAACGCCGTCTTCGTGCAGACCCGCAGCTCGTCGGGGAACGCCGCGGACCGGTCGTTCCACCTGGCCATCCACAACTGACCCGCGTCGAGGTGCCGGCCCCCGCCGACGGCGGGGGCCGGCACCGTTTCGGACCAGTCCGCTCCCGGCTGCGCCCTCCGGCGCCGCCCGCACCGTTGCGGCCCGGTCGGGGGAGTCATCCCGATCCGGGCCGGGAAGGGGCGGTCACGGGCGGAAAATCCGACGTTTGTCCGACCTCCGGCCCGGGAAGCAAGCACCGTGACGGACATCTCGGACACCCTGGCCAGCGTGCCCAGCCCGGTCGAGGCCGACGCTAGCGGCGTCGAGCTGGAACAGACTCTCCTCGAGGTCAAACGCGTGATCGTCGGGCAGGATCGGCTCGTCGAACGGCTGCTCACCGCACTGGTGGCCGACGGGCACTGCCTGCTGGAGGGCGTACCCGGAGTGGCGAAGACGCTGGCCGCGCAGACCCTCGCCACCGTGGTCGGCGGCACCTTCTCCCGAGTCCAGTTCACCCCCGACCTGGTCCCGTCGGACATCGTCGGCACCCGCATCTACCGGGCCTCCACCGAGAGCTTCGACGTCGAACTGGGCCCCATCATGGCGAACCTGGTCCTCGCCGACGAGATCAACCGCGCCCCGGCCAAGGTGCAGTCGGCGCTGCTGGAGGCGATGGCCGAGCGGCAGGTCTCGATCGGCGGGCGGAGCTGGCCGGTCCCGGAACCGTTCCTGGTGCTGGCCACCCAGAACCCGATCGAGTCGGAGGGCGTCTACCAGCTTCCCGAGGCGCAGCGGGACCGGTTCCTCATGAAGGTCGTCGTCGACTACCCGACCGACGCCGACGAACTCGCCATCCTCTACCGGATGAGCACCGGCCGACCCACCCCCCGGCAGGTCCTCGACCCGGTCCGGCTGCGCGCGCTTCAGCGCCGGGCCGCCGACGTCTTCGTGCACCACGCCCTCGCCGAGTACGTGGTCCGGCTCATCCTGGCCACCCGCGACCCGGGCCGGTTCGGGCTGGCGGAGGTCGCCCCGTTGCTGGCGTACGGGGCCAGCCCGCGGGCCACCCTCGGCCTGGTCGCCGCGGCCCGCGCGCAGGCCCTGATCCGGGGACGGGAGTACGTCCTGCCCGAGGACGTCCGCGAACTCGCCGTCGACGTCCTCGCCCACCGGCTGGTGCTCTCCTTCGACGCGGTGGCCGACGGCGTCTCCGCCGAGTCGGTGGTCCGCCGGCTGGTCGAGGCGGTGCCGCCGCCCCGGGTGGTCGCCGGGCAGGCCGAGGTGGCGGCCGACCTGGCGGCGGCATGAGGCGCCGGCCCGCCGCGACCCTGCCCGAGCCGGGCCTGGCCGACCTGGCCCCGGACCAGCGGCTGCGCCGGCTCGAGCTGACCGTCTCCCGCCGGCTGGACGGGCTGCTGCACGGGCAGTACCGAGGGCTGCTGCCCGGCCCCGGCAGCGAGGTGGCCGGCAGCCGCGAGTACCGGCCCGGCGAGGACGAGGTGCGCCGGATGGACTGGGCGGTCACCGCCCGGACCACTGTGCCGCATGTCCGCGAGGTCGACGCCGACCGCGAGCTGACCACCTGGCTGCTGGTCGACGCCAGCCCGAGCATGGAGTACGGCACGGCCGCCCTGGACAAGCGGGAACTCGCGGTGGCCGCCGTGGCGGCGGTCGGCTTCCTCACCGCCGGCGTCGGCAACCGCCTCGGCGCCCAGGTGCTCGCGCCCGACGGCCTCCGCCGGTTCCCGGCCCGCAACGGGCGTACCCACCTGCTCGGCCTGCTCCGGGCCCTGCTGGCCGCGCCCCGGCACGGCGGTTACGACGTGGACCGGCCGGGGACGCGGGCCGACCCGCCCACGCTGGTCGACGGCCTGGCCGGCGTGCAGCGGATGGCGACCCGGCGCGGGCTCGTGGTGGTCGTATCCGACTTCCTGGACGGGCTGCCGGACGACCCGGACGCCGCCCCGCCCTGGGAGGCCGCGCTGCGCCGGCTCGCCGTCCGGCACCAGGTGCTCGCCGTCGAGGTGACCGACCCGCGCGAGCTGGAACTGCCCGACGTCGGCCTGGTCACCCTGGTCGACCCGGAGACCGGCCGGCGCCGCGAGGTCTGGACCGGGGACCCCACCCTGCGGGAGCGGTACGCGCAGGCCGCCACCGCCCAGCGGGACCAGCTACGTCAGGCGCTGCGCCGGTCCGGGGCGACCCACCTGGCGCTGCGCACCGACCGGGACTGGAGCGCCGACATCGTGCGGCACGTGCACACCCAGCGCCGGCTGGCCACCGCGCCGGCCGCATCCCGCGGAGGTCGCGGATGACCTGGCAGTCACCGGCGCGGCTCTGGCTCCTGCTCGGCGTCGCCGCCCTCGTCGCCGGCTACCTGGTGATGCAGCGCCGGCAGAGCCGGTACGCGGTCCGCTTCACCAACCTGCGGCTGCTGGACCGGGTGGTGCCGCAGCGGCCGGCCTGGCGGCGGCACGTACCCGCGGGTCTCTTCCTGGCCATGCTGGCGTTGCTGGTGGTCGGCTTCGCGCGGCCCAGCGCCGAGGTACGGGTGCCCCGCGAGCGGGCCACCGTGATGGTGGCGGTGGACGTCTCCACCTCGATGCTCGCCGGCGACGTCGACCCGGACCGGCTGACCGCCGCCAAGCAGGCCGCCCGTCGGTTCGCCGACGGCCTGCCCGACGAGTTCAACGTCGGCCTGGTCGCCTTCGCCGGCAGCGCGGCGGTGCTGGTGCCGCCGGGCACCGACCGGGACGCCCTGCACGAGGGAATCGAACGGCTCGCGGAGGGGGCCACCGGCGTGCAGGGCACCGCCATCGGGGAGGCGATCAGCACCTCGCTCGGCGCGGTGAAGAGCCTGGACGCCTCGGCCGCGAAGAACCCGCCGCCGGCCCGCATCATCATCCTCTCCGACGGGGCGAACACCTCCGGGATGGATCCGATGGAGGCGGCCGCGCAGGCGGTGGCGGCGAAGGTGCCGGTGCACACCATCTCCTTCGGTACCCCGTCCGGGTTCGTCGACCGGGGCGGGCGGGCGATCCAGGTGCCGGTTGACGGGCAGACCCTCCGGGCGGTCGCCGAGGAGACCGGCGGCGGCTTCCACGAGGCCTCCACCAGCGCCGAGCTGCGTGCCGTCTACGAGGACATCGGCACGTCGGTCGGCTACCGCAAGGAACGGCAGGACATCTCCGCCCGCTTCATCGGCCTGGGCCTGGTGCTCGCCATGGGCGCGGCCGCCGGATCGCTGCGGTGGTTCTCCCGCCTGCCCTGATCGGCACCACCTGCGACGCAGCACGCTGGACACGTGAGGAGCCAGGTATGGCAGTGCAGACCGGACTCGGCGAGCCGCGCGGACCATGGTTCGTCTCGCCGGAGCTGGACCCGGACGGGCGCGGACGGTGGGACGTACCCGGCTCGGAGCGGGGCGGGGGACGGCCGGGCTGGCGCGGCCGGCTGCTCAGCGCCATGGCCGTGGTGGCCCTGTCCACGGTCTCCGGGGCGGCGGCCGGCACCTGGGCGGCCGACCGGGACGTACCCGGACCGGCGGCGGCCTCGGCGGCGCCGGTCCCGGCGGAGCTGGTCACCGCCGCCGAGAAGACCGTGCCGGGCGTGGTCTCGGTGATGGTCGGCGGGGCCTCCGGCTCCTCGGCCAGCGGCTCCGGTTTCGCCATCGACCGGGAGCAGCACATCGTCACCAACGACCACATCCTGGCCCGCGGTGGCTCCGGGCCGGTCACCGTGGAGACCTCGGACGGCCGCCGGTTCACCGCCGAGGTGGTGGGGCGGGAGCCGGCCAGCGACCTGGCGGTGCTCAAGGTGCCCGCGGCGGCCGGGCTGTCGCCGCTGCCGCTGGCCAAGCCGAACTCGACCCGGGTGGGCGAGCCGGTGCTGGCGGTCGGCTCGCCGCTCGGCCTGGCCGGCACGGTCACCGCCGGTATCGTCAGCGCGCTCAACCGCCAGGTACGCATCGGCAGCGGCCGGCACACCGCGGTGCAGACCGACGCGTCCATCAACCCCGGCAACTCCGGCGGCCCGCTGGTCAACGCCCGCGGTGAGGTGGTCGGGGTGAACACCGCCATCGCCACCATCGACGGCAACGGCTCGATCGGCATCGGCTTCGCCATCCCGATCGACCAGGTCCAGCATACCGCGGACACCATCATCGGACGGGGCGGCTGACCGCCCGCCGCGGCCCTGAGCTGGGTGGATGTCGCCGGCGGAAGTGTCGGATATCCAACGCGGGAGCATCGGGCCATGGAAATATTACGCTGAGTATGGATACTGGCGTGGGTGGAGCCAGCTGTCATCGCGGCCCTCCTCGTGGTGGGCCTGGTCATCGGCGCCGGTGTCGGCGCGGCGTACGCCCGCGCGAAGCGGGGCTGGAAGGACTACCGGACGATCCGGACCAGCGTGCCCGGCGCGCGGCGCACCGCCTGGGTGGCCACCCGCGCGGCGATCACCAAGATCGGTGTGATCGCGTTGCTGCTGGTCGGTGCGGCGGCGTACGCGGCCGCCGGGAACGATCACGAACGGGCCGGTCCCGGCCCCACCCCCACCCCCACCCCGACCGTGACCCACACCCCGGTGCACCGCCCGGGGCGCTAGCCTCGGAGGCGTGGACGGCGGACTGCGGGTGACGGACCGGCTCGTGATCCCCGACAACGAGCTGCGGGAGCGCTTCTCCCGGTCCTCCGGGCCGGGCGGGCAGGGGGTCAACACCACCGACTCCCGGGTGGAGCTGAGCTTCGACCTGGCCCGTTCGCCCAGCCTGCCCGAGCCGCTACGGGCCCGCGCCCTGGACCGGCTCGCCGGCCGGCTGGTCGACGGCGTGCTCACCGTGGCCGCCAGCGAGCACCGGGCGCAGCTGGCCAACCGGGAGGCCGCCCGGGAGCGGCTGGCCGCCCTGCTGCGCGAGGCCGTCGCCCCGCCGCCGAAGCCGCGCCGCCCCACCCGGCCGTCCCGGGGCGCGAAGGAACGCCGGCTGGCCGAGAAGAAGCGCCAGTCCCAGCGCAAACGCGACCGCCGGGTGGACGGCGACTGACCCGCCGCACGACCGCCGCCGCCCGCGGGCCGTACCCGTGGCCCCCGGCGGTCGCCGTCCGTGGTCGCCACCAGTGGTCGAAGTCCGTGACCGCCGCTGGTCGTCGCCGTCCGTGGTCGCCGCTGGTGGTCGCCGTTCGTGACCGCCGCTGGTCGTCGTCGTCCGTGGTCGCCGCTGGTCGTCGTAGTCCGTGACCGCCGGCGGTGGTCGCCGGCGGGGCGGAAACGATTTGCCGTGGTGGGCGGCCGGCGCCGAGAATCCGCCGGTGCCGACCGACTTCGCCACCAAGCCCGTCCTGACCGGCGAGCGGGTGCTGCTGCGCCCGCTGACCGCCGACGACGCCGCCACCTTCCAGGCCATTCTCGCCGACCCGGAGGTGATCCGGCTGACCGGCAGCCCGCAGCGCGAGTTCGACCTGGACCGGCTCCGCGACTGGTACGGCAGCCGTGGCGCGCAGCCCGACCGGCTCGACCTGGCCGTGGTGGACCGGGAGAGCGGTGCCTGCGTCGGTGAGGTGGTGCTCAACGAGTGGGACCCGGGCAACCGGGCCGCGAACTTCCGCACCCTGATCGGGGCGGCCGGCCAGGGCCGAGGGCTCGGCACCGAGGCGGTCCGGCTGATCGTCGGGTACGGCTTCGAGCGGCTCGACCTGCACCGGATCTCGCTGGAGGTGTTCGCGTTCAACCCGCGCGCCCGCCGGGTGTACGAGAAGATCGGTTTCGTGGCCGAGGGCACGCTGCGGCAGGTGCTCCGGGACGGCGACGGCTGGGTGGACGCCACGGTGATGTCGATCCTCGCTCCGGAGTGGGCGCGGCACCGGGGCCACCCCGAGGGCTGAGCCCGGCAGACGGGACCGGGTTGAGCGGCGGGCGTCGAACCGCTTCAATACCCACGGGAGCATCAGGGCCGTCACCGACCACCTCGTCACGTGACAGGAGAACCGTGCCCATGCCCCGTACCCCGCTGCGCGCCGCGCTCGTCGCGCTCGCCGCCCTCCTTCCCGCGCTCGCCCTCGGGCTGGCCCTCGTCTCGGCGGCACCGCCGGCCGCGGCGGCCGCGACCCCGGTCCGCGTCATGCCGCTCGGTGACTCGATCACCGGGTCGCCGGGCTGCTGGCGGGCGCTCCTCTGGAACCGCCTGCAGAGCACCGGCTACCCCGACGTCGACTTCGTCGGCACGCTCGGCCCGCAGGGCTGTTCGGTGCCGTACGACGGGGACAACGAGGGACACGGCGGCTACCTGGCGACCAACGTCGCCAACCAGAACCTGCTGCCCGGCTGGCTCACCGCGACCCGCCCCGACGTGGTGCTCATGCACTTCGGCACCAACGACGTGTGGAGCAACATCGCGCCGGCCACCATCCTGGCCGCGTACTCGAAGCTGGTGGACCAGATGCGGGCCAGCAACCCGGGCATGGTCGTGCTGGTCGCGAAGATCATCCCGATGAACCCGCCGACCTGCGCGGAGTGCGGCCAACGGGTGGTCGCCTTGAACGCCGCCATCGACGGCTGGGCCGCCGGCAGGACCACGGCGGCGTCCCCGGTCGTGGTCGTCGACCAGTGGACCGGCTTCAACACCGCCACCGACACCTACGACGGGGTGCACCCGAACGCCGCCGGCGACCAGAAAATGTCCGACGGCTGGTACCCGGCGCTCACCGCCGCGCTGCGCCGCAGCACCCCGACACCGACGAAGCCCGTCCGGCGGCCCCACGCCGACGACGAGCCCGTCCGGTGGCCCGACAACCACCCCGACCGGCGGCTGCGCGGCCACCTACCGGACCGCCGGGCAGTGGCCCGGCGGCTTCCAGGGAGAGGTCACCGTGGCCAACCCCGGTAGCGCCCCGATCGGCGGCTGGACGGTGCGCTTCACGCTTCCCGCCGGTCAGCGGATCATCCAGGCCTGGGGCGCCGAGCTGACCCAGACCGGCACCACGGTGACCGCCCGCAACACCGGCTGGAACGGCACCCTGGCCCCGGCCGCGCAGACCAGCTGGGGATTCCTGGCCGACGGCAGCCCGATCATGGTGCCGTTGACCTGCACCGCCGGCTGACGCCCCGCCCGGGCCCGGCCGCGCCGCCGCTGGCGGCGCGGCCGGCGCACGGTTTGCGGAAAGGTGTGGTCTCCCGGCGCTCGGAAGCCACACTGTGGCGCAATCTGGCCTTCACGCATGCCGGCCGGACCCGGACGCGCCGGCGCGGCGGCGGTCAGTCGGGTGCGGCGGCGAGGAGCCGGTCGCACTCGGCCAGCAGGCGCTGGCGCAGCGGGGCGGCCCCTTCGGCGAAGGAGCGCTGGGCCTGCGCATACTCCTGCCGGCCGGCCATGGTCTCCACCCGCACCGGCGGGTAGCCCAGCTCGGCCAGGTCGTACGGGGAGGCGCGCATGTCCAGCGTGCGGATCTCCCGCGCCAACGCGAAGCAGTCGGCGACCAGTTCCGAGCAGACCAGGGGCGAGAGCTTGTAGGCCCACTTGTAGAGATCCATGTTGGCGTGCAGGCAGCCGGGCTGCTCCAGCGCGTGCTGGCTCTCCCGGGTCGGGGTGAGCACGTTCAGTGGCCGGGCCGGCGCGGTAAAGAACCGGAACGCGTCGAAGTGGCTGCACCGCACACCCCGCTCCTCGACCACCGCGGCGGTCGCCGCCGGGCTGAGCCGCAGCGGCCAGGCGTTGTGGCGTACCTCGTCCTGGGTCTGCCGGTAGACCATCGCCCACTCGTGCATGCCGAAGCAGCCCAGCTGGGCGGGGCGGCCGGCGGTCGCCGCGAGCAGCGTCCGGATCCAGGAGATCGACTCGGCGCGCCGGGCGCGTACCCGCTCGGTGTCGAGGGTGAGCCCGGCGGCGCCGGCGTGGTAGTCCGGCCCGAACTCCGCCGGGTCCGCGTCCCGCAGCACCACCCCCGCGCCCGGGTGCCAGCGGCGCAGCTGCGCCGGGCGGTGCGAGTAGTAGGTGAAGAGGAAGTCCTCCACCGGGTGTTTCACCCCGCTGCGGCGGCGGGCCAGGTGCGGCGCCAGCCAGGCGTCGACCCGCTCCTCGTGGGCGCGACGCCGGGCCTGCCAGTCGGCCGCGTCGAGCGCGGCGGCGGGGGCGAGGGCGGCGGTCACGGCCCCCAGGGTACGACCGCCGCCCCGCCCCCGGTCAGGCCACGTCCACCCGGACGCCGGCGGAGAACACCCCGCTGCGCAGCTCCAGCTGTTTCGGCGGCTGGTTGCCCTGGAGCGTGAAGACCAGCGGCAGGAGTACCCGGCTGCCCGCGGCGACCGGTTGCGCGAACACGTCCCGGCCGAGGTTGGCCACCCGGGTGGCGTCCTCGTCGGCGGCCACCCAGCTGCCGCCCGGCAGGTACGCCCGCTGCAGCTGCCCGTGCCAGGTCTGTTCGTCCGGGGTGAGGTTGCGCACCCCGATCGTGGCCAGGCACTGCCGGCCCTGCCGCGCCGAGGGCAGCTCCCCGACGCCGCAGGCCATCCGGTAGACGGTGAACTCGAACGCGGACTCCCGCAGCGGCATCCCGACCGGGCCGGTGACGCTGCTGCCCAGCCACGCGCCGCTGGTCGGCTGCTTGGCGGTGTCGATCGCGGCGACCCGCTGGGTGGCCGTCCACGCGGCCGCACCGACGACGCCGGCCAGCACCGCCGCCGCGACGCCCACGACCAGCCAGATCGGCGGGGTACGCCGCCGCGCTCCCACCCTGGGCGTGGCCGGGCGGGGATGCAGCGTGCCGCGTGCCGCCGGGCCGGTGGCGCCGCCCACCACGGGCGGGATCCCGGCGTCAGCCGGCGCCGGACCGCCCGGCCGCACCCCGGAGCGCCGCCGACGCCGCTGCCAGCCCCACCAGAGCGCGCCGCCGGTGACCACCAGGAGCGCGGCCAGCGCGGCCAGCAGCACCGGAGGACGCCGCCAGGCCGGCGCCGCGGTCACCTGCGCCGCCGGAACCGCGGCGGCGGGGCCGGTCCAGGTCGCCGTCGTGCAGTCGTACGGGCGGGTGCCGTCGGAGCCGTAGACGCAGGTGGGCGCGGTCACCGACCCGCCTCCGGGGGTGCCGCTGAACGCGGTGTTCAGCGTGGTGGTGCTCTGCGCCGGCAGCCGCAGCCGCCAGGTCACCTCGCGGGCGCCGGCCGACCCGATGGTGCCGGTGGTCTGGCCGCCGCCGGTCACTCCGGTGGTCGTCGCGCCGGTCGGCACCTCCTGCCGGACCGTGGTCTCGACCATCGTGTTGCCGGCGTTGCGTACCTGGATCTGGTATCTCGGCGTCGCGGTGCCGGCGGGGGTCACCGCCACGGTGACCGGCGGTTTCGACAGCTGGATCGGCGCCGGTCTGGTCGGCGCCACCGCGGGCGGCGCCGCCGGCATCCCGGTCGGGATCGGCGTGGCCCGTTCCGCCGGCGCGGGTGCCGCCGCCGGTTGCCCAGGCCCGGCCACCGGTTGCGCGGACGCGACCGCCGCGCCCGGTGTCGGCGTTGCTGCTGCCGCGCCCGGTGCCGCCGTGGCTGGTGCCGCGCCCGGTGTCGCCGTGGCTGCTGCCGCGCCCGGTGCCGCTGTTGCTGCTGTCGCGCCCGGTGTCGCCGTGGCTGCCGCGCTCGGTGTCGCTGCCGCGCCGGGCGTCGCCGGGGCGAGCGTCGGTAGGGCGGCGAGGACGCCGAGGCAGTTCACGATCACGGCCAGGGCCCTGTGGTGTCGTCTCGATGCAGGCATACGAACGAACCTCCGGACCCGAAGCTATGGGTCCCGGCCCGCCGGGCGGGTACGAAGCCGTCATTCCCGCCCCGGCCGACGCCGGTACGCGTACCCTGGCGCGCCGGCCCGCGACCGGTCGTCGCCGTACCCGCCTGCGGGGCCGGCCCGGTCCGGCCTGCGGCGCCCGGTCCGGCCTGCGGCGCCCGGCCCGGCCTGCGGCGCCCGGCCCGGCCTGGCGCCGCGCGGGGATAGATTGGCCGGGTGCGTATCGCTCGTTTTGCTCATGCCAAGGGAATGTCGTTCGGGGTCGTCGAGGGCGAGCCGGAGGCCGGGCCGCAGGGCCTGACCATCGCCGAGATCGAGGGACACCCGTTCGGCCAGATCCAGTTCTCCGGCGCCCGCTGGGCGCTCTCCGACGTGCGACTGCTCTCACCGATCCTGCCCAGCAAGGTGGTCTGCGTCGGCCGCAACTACGCCGAGCACGCCGCCGAGCACGGCAGCGAGGTGCCGAAGGAGCCGCTGCTCTTCCTCAAGCCGTCCACCTCGGTGATCGGCCCGCGGGACGCGATCCGCCTGCCGATCTTTTCCAAGCAGGTCGAGCACGAGGCCGAGCTGGCCGTCGTGATCGGCGCGCCGGGAGCGCGGCGCGCGGACCGGGCCGCCGCCGAGCGGGCAATCTTCGGCTACACCTGCGCCAACGACGTCACCGCGCGGGATCTGCAGCGCTCCGACGGGCAGTGGACGCGGGCCAAGGGGTTCGACTCGTTCTGCCCGATCGGCCCGTGGATCACCACCGGGCTGGACGTCTCCGACCTGGAGATCCGCTGTGAGGTGGGCCGCAACCCGGAGGAGATGGAGGTACGCCAGCTCGGCCGGACCAAGGACATGGTGTTCGACGTTCCGGGGCTGGTGTCGTACATCTCGCACGTGATGACGCTGCTCCCCGGCGACGTGGTGCTGACCGGCACGCCGGCGGGGGTTAGCCCGCTCACCGACGGGGATACGGTCTCCGTGCGGATCGAGGGGATCGGCGAGCTCACCAACCCGGTGGTGCCGGTCGCCTGATGCGTCCGATGCCTCGTTTTCGCAGGTCACCTGCGGTACGAGGGGTTGGATTTGGCCTGTCGGCAGCGGGAGGGTAAAGTTCATTCCCGGCGCCGCAAGGGGCCAATGGGGTATGGGGTAATTGGCAGCCCGACTGATTCTGGTTCAGTTAGTCTAGGTTCGAGTCCTGGTACCCCAGCGCAGCCCGGGTTCGCAAGAGCCCCGGTCGCTGGATTCCGGCAGCTCACGCTGACGGAGTGCAATGAAGGTTCTGGCCCCGTCGTCTAGCGGCCCAGGACGCCGCCCTCTCAAGGCGGTAGCGCCGGTTCGAATCCGGTCGGGGCTACAGTGCTGGCAGCCCGTCCCGTTGTCCGGGGCGGGCTTTCTGCTGTCCGGCCCATCCTCGGCGAGTGACCCCCTCGGCGAGTGACCTCCTCGGCGGGCGACCCCCTCGGCGAGTGACCTCCTCGGCGGGCGCCCCCCTCGACGGTGCCGGACGCGATGCCGCTAGACTACTGCCGCACCGCTCGTCAGGGCGGTGAAGCAGGAAAAGTGCCTGGCCCCGTCGTCTAGCGGCCCAGGACGCCGCCCTCTCAAGGCGGTAGCGCCGGTTCGAATCCGGTCGGGGCTACACCCACGAACGGCCCGCCTCGCCCCGCGAGGCGGGCCGTTCGTCATCCCACCTCGGCTCCCCGCCCTGGCTGGCCGCCGCCCTGGCTCCCTTTGCCCTGGCTGGCCGCCATCCCGGCTCCCCTTGCCCCCGGCTGGCCGCCATCCCGGCTCCCGTCGCCCCGGCTGGCCGTCGCCTGGCTCCCCTTGCCCCGGCTGGCCGCCACACGTTGATCAAGGAGTTTGTGTCACGCACCCCGCCCCAACTCCTTGATCAAGGGGTGAGGGGGAGGAGGTGGCTGGGAGAGCGAAGATCTTGGAACGGAACGGCCCCCAGGAGGGCCGTTTCGTTCCAAGATCTCGCGGCCTCGCGGCCTCGCG
>NZ_KQ058710.1 GCF_000982955.1 Micromonospora sp. HK10
CTCACGCCGCGTCCCGCTGGCCGGACAAGCCACTGAGTGGAACGTCATGGGTGTGTCCGCACCTCGGAGACACCCATGCCGTTCCACCGGCCGGATGGGCCCGGGGCCGGGGGAGGCGGGGAATCGTTCGGTCCGGGCCGAACGGTCAGGCACCTACGGTCGGAGCATGAGCTGGTCGATCATCGCCCCCGCCCCCGGTACGCCACCCTGCGGACCGCCCACTCCCGGCCCCGACGGGTGGATCGTCACCCGGCATGCCGACGTGCTCGCCGTGCTGACCGACCCGCGGTGCGTGGTGCCCGCCGCCGCCCCCGGTGCGGCGGACGGCACCCTGGCCTGGCTGCGCGGCGCCGTCAGCCGGTTCAGTCCGCCCGAGCAGCATGCCGCCCGCCGTGCGGTCGGGGTCGCGGCGCTGGCCGACCTGGACCCGGACGAGCTGCGCACGACCGCTGCCCGGGTCACCGCCGCGCTGCTCGACGAGGTGGCCGCCGCGGCCGGCAGCACCACCGCTGCGCCCCACACCCTGGCGCCGCACACAGCGATGCTGCCCGGCTCGGCGGGCGCCGACATCGCCGTGTCGCGGCACGCGGCGATGCGGTCGGGCCGGGCGGGCGCCGACGCGTCAACCACCGTGCCGCCGCACGCGGCGATGCTGTCCGGCCGGGCGGGCGCTGACGCGTCAACCACCGTGGTGCCGCACGCGGCGATGTTGTCCGGCCGGGCGGGCGCCGGCGGGGCTGGTGCAGGTGTGCCGGTGGCAGGGACCGGTATGCGGTCGCCGCTCACCGGCGGGGCGGGTGGCGAGCCCGGCGCGGGGCGGGTCGACGTGATGGCGTTGCTGGCCCGGCGCGTACCGGTGGAGGTGCTGGCGGCCGGGCTCGGCCTGGCGGATCCGGCGGTGGCCGCGCCGGCGGTGGCGGCGGTGGCGGCCGCGTACCACCCGGGCGCGGACGCGGCGGCGGTGGCCGCCGCCGACCGGGCGGTGGCCGCGCTGGTGGCGCTGTCGCCGCCGGCCCCGCCCGAGGTGGCCGCGAACCGGATCGGGCTGCTGGTGCAGGCCTGCGACGCGACCGCCGGCCTGATCGGCTCCGCCGTCCGGTGGGGGCTCGCGGCGCCGGCGGCTGTGCCCACCGCCGACCTGCTGGCCGAGGTGCTGCGTCTGGACCCGCCGGTGCGGGCCACCCGCCGGGTCACCACCGGGGCGCTGCGTCTCGGCGGCCGGACGATCGGCCCGGACATCCCGCTGCTGCTGCGCTTCGACGCGGCCAACCGGGACCCGGCGGCGCATCCGGAGCCGGACCGGTTCCGGCCGGGCCGCGGGTCATTGACCTTCGGCGCCGGGCCGCGCGGCTGCCCGGGGGAGCGGCACGCGCTGGCCCTGGCCGAGGGCGTCGTCGAAGAGGTACGCCGCCGGTGCACCGCCACCACGGACGGCTCGGTGGCCCACGAGCCGCATCCCACCCTGCGCGTCCCGACCCGGATCGAGGTGAGCGTCCGATGAACGCCCGGGTCGCCTTCCGTGACCTGCACCGGCCCGGCCGGCCGCTGCTGCTGCCGAACGCCTGGGACCACGCCTCCGCGGCGGCCCTCGCGGCCCGGGGCCACCCGGCCGTCGGCACCACCAGTCTGGGTGTCGCCGCGGCCGCCGGCAAGCCGGACGCCGCCGGCGCCATCCGGGCCGAGAATGTCGCGCTGGCCCGGCGGCTGCGGGACCTGCCGGCACTGCTCAGCGTGGACATCGAGGGCGGGGGCAGCGACGACCCGGCGGCGGTGGCCGAGCACGTCGCGGAGCTGGCCGCGCTCGGCGTGGCGGGGGTGAACCTGGAGGACGGCCGTCCGGACGGCACCCTGGCACCTCCCGACCTGATGGCCGCCAAGATTGCCTCCGTCCGGGCCGCCGCGCCGGAGGTGTTCGTCAACGCCCGTACCGACGCCTGGTGGCTGGGTGTGCCCGAGCCGCTGCCGGAGGCGCTGGACCGGGCCCGGGTGTACCGGGAGGCCGGGGCCGACGGCTTCTTCGCGCCGGCCGTGCCGGACGATCTCGTGCCCCGGCTGGTGGCGCACGCCGGGCTACCGCTGAACGTGCTGTACCGGCCCGGCGGGCCGGGCATGGCCGCCCTGGGCCGGCTCGGGGTGGCCCGGGTCAGCACCGGGTCCCTGCTGTTCCGGGCCGCCCTCGGCGCGGCGCTGCACCTGGCGGAGGCGGCCCGGGCGGACCGGGAGGCCGACCTGCCGGACGTGCCGGCCTATGACTGGGTCGCTGAGCTGTCCGTGCCGAATTCAGCTACTCGTCGCTCTTAAGAGGTAATAGGAGGATTGTTCGGGGATCGCCCTCGTGCTGCGATTACGGTGTGTTGCAGGTTCGATCACGCCGCGTGATGCCCGGAGAGGGGACCCGACCATGCGAGTGCCCAGCCGAAGCCCCGGGCAGCAGCCCGGGCCCGCCGTCGCCCCCGCCGCTCCCGCCCGCCGCCTGCCGCCCACCACCGGCCGCCGTCCCGCCCCCGGGCGGCGGCCGGACCTGGCCGCGTACCGGGCGGCGGTGGCCGAGCTGCTGGTCGAGGTGGGCGCCCTCGCCGGTGCCCCGTCGACCACCGCCCGGCAGGTGCTGCTGGACCAGCGTCTGCGGGAGCCGGCCATCGCCGCGGTCCTCGACGCCACCCCGCAGGGGTACGTGGGTGCCCGCGAGACGCTGCTGCTGGAGATGGCCCGCTACCAGCCCAACGCCCGCAGTTCGGCGCAGGACCTCACCGCCCTGGTCCGGATCTACCTGCTGTCCCGCATCGACGTGATGTGGTGGCGGGACACCCCGACGCTGCTCACCGACAGTCAGGTCGACACCAGCACCGACCTGGTCGACCTGGAGTGGCTGCGCCGGCGCGGCCTGCTCGCCTTCCGCTACCAGGAGCAGCCGGTCGGCGTGGTCGGCCGGGGGCTGCGGGCGGTCGGCCGGCGGCTGCGGCCCGGCGCCACCCCCCGTACCGCCGGGCTGCGGTTCCGCCGGGCCCGGCGCGAGATCGTCGCCCTGCTCAACGACATCGGCCGGCAGTTCGCCCTGGCCTGCCCGCCCGGCACGCCGCCGCTCTGGGTCACCAGCCTGGCCCGCAGCGCCGAGCACCAGTACCGGCTGCGCCGCCTCGGGTACGCCGCCATGGTGCCCAGCGGGCACTGCCTGGGCTGGGCCGCCGACGTGGAGGTGGCGTGGTACCAGCGGTTCGGTGCCCGGGACACGCTCACCGGGCTGCTGCTGGCCCGGCAGGAGGCCGGCGAGATCAACGTTGTCGACGAGGGCCAGGCCTGGCACATCTGTCTCGCGCCCGACGCGCGCCGCCGGTTCCGCCGGGCGTACGAGGCCGAGATGGGGGTGTGAGGCGATGTGCGGCATCGCGCTCAGCCTCGGTCCCGAGGCCGACCCGGCGACCTTCCGCCGGATGCTCGCCGTCCTCGCGCCGCGCGGCGAGGTCACCGAGACCCGGCAGGAGAACGGCCTGCTGGCCGGCGTACGCCGGCTGCGGGTGGTGGACCCGGACCGGGCGGGCCAGCCGTGGCTCTCGCCCGACGAGCGGCACCTGCTCTGCTACAACGGCGAGATCTTCAACCACCACGAGCTGCGCGCGGAGCTGACGCGGCTCGGGTACCCGTTCCGCAGCGCCAGCGACACCGAGGTGGTGCTGGCCGCCTTCCGGCAGTGGGGCGAGGAGGCGGTGCACCGGCTGCGCGGCGAGTACGCCTTCGTCGTGGTGGAGCGGGCCAGCGGGCGGGCGTACCTGGCCCGCGACCCGCTCGGGGTCAAGCCCCTCTACTGGTCCCGCGGCCCGGGCTGCCTGCACCTCGCCTCGGAGGTGAAGGCGCTGGTCGGGCACGGCGCGCCGATCAGCGAGGTGCCGCCCGGCCACCACGGCTGGGCCGACCCCGACGGTCGGGTCCGGTTGCGTCCCCACGTGGACCTGCTCGCCCTCGGCGCGGGGCGGCCGGTGATCGACGACCCGGACGAGGCCGCCCTGCTCGTCCGGGCCGCGCTCACCGACAGCATCCGGGTGCGGCTGGACACCGACCTGACCGTCGGGGTGATCCTCTCCGGCGGCCTGGACAGTTCGCTGGCGCTGCTGCACACCCGGCAGCTGCACCCGGACTGCGTGGCGGTCACCGTCGGCGTGCCGGACAGCCCCGACGTGGCGTACGCGCGGCGGCTCGCCGCCGACCTCGGCGTGCCGCACGAGGTCGTCGAGCTGCGCCCGCGCGACATCCGGCTGGCCGACGTCCGGGAGGCGATCCGGATCTCCGAGCTGACCGAGTACGGCGACATCATCAACGCGGTCGTCTCGGTGCCCCTCTTCCGCCGGCTGCGCGAGCTGGGCGTCAAGGTGGTGCTCACCGGGGACGGCTCGGACGAGCTGTTCGGCGGCTACCCGATGTATCACCGGGCCGGGCCGGGCCGGTCCCGCCGGCTCTTCCTGCACAAGATCCGCAACCTGTGCCGTACCGAGTTGCAGCGGGTCGACCGGGTGAGCATGGCGCACCGGGTGGAGGCCCGGGTTCCCTTCCTCGACCTGAGCCTGGTGGAGCTGGCCATGCGGCTGCCGCTCGACCTCAAGGTGCGCGACGGGCAGGAGAAGTGGATCGTCCGGCGGGCCTTCGCCGACGTGCTGCCCGACTACGTCCGCCGGCGCCCGAAGAACCCGATGTCGTACTCGTCCGGGCTGCACGAGCGGGCCCGCCTGTACCGGCCGCTCTTCGCCCGGCTGCACCGCTCCTTCGGCTACGACCTGCTCGAACCGGTCCGCCGTGACTTCGACAGCGTGCTCACCCGTTGCGGCAACGACCTGGACCGGGCGATCGCCGACGGGCTGGCCCGTCCCGACTACACGGTGCTGGAGCACGCCCGGGACCTGGTCGGCGCGGCGAAGTGGAACGCCGTGCCGATGGTCCGCCGGTTGGTCGGCCCGCGCCGGACCCGGGGCGGGGACGGGGCGCCGCTGCCGGGCTGAGCGGGTGGTGCGGGCGGGCCCGCTCGTGCAGCCCGGCCGAGTGCGACGTCGGGTTCACCGGACGCGTTTCTCGTAACGCCGGCAGGCGACGACGACCGGGGTGGTGCCGGCCTCGGCGGGGTAGTCCAGGGCCGCCGCGTCGCGCCAGCCGTTGCGGGCGTAGCACCGGCGGGCCCGGCTGTTGCCGACCGCGACCGCGAGCCAGGCCGTGTCGAACCGGGCGGCGACGGCCCGCTCGGCGGCGGCGAGCAGCGCGCCGGCCACCCCGGTGCCGCGGGCCGGCCCGGCGACGTACACCTGCTCGACCTCGTCCTCGCGGACGGTGACGAACCCGACGAGCCGGCCGTCCCGCGTGCCGAGCGTGGTGGCGGACAGGCGGGGCGGTACCCGGTCGCGGAAGTCGGCGAGCCGCCGGTGCCGGTGCAGCTCGGCGGGGACGTGGCCGGCGTGCCCGTCCCGCCAGCCCGCGTGCCAGAGCACGGCGATCGCCTCGACGTCACCGGGTTGCGCGGGGCGCAGTACGAGACCAGCCATCCGGCGGCCCTCCCGAACCAGAGACTTGCACTTCTAACTTAGGGCTCTAAGATAGCTCCCATGAACCATCCGAACAACCTCGGGCTGGAGCTGCACACGCTCGTGTCCCGCCTGGAGCGGGCCGGCGACCGCATCCTGCGCGCCGGTCACGGCCTCTCCTACCGCCGGTTCATGGTCCTGGTCACGGTCGGCCAACTGGGCGCGTGCACCCAGCGGGCGCTGGCCGACAGCCTGGCGGTCACCGAGCCCTCGATCAGCCGGATGGTCGCCGCCCTCGCCGGCACCGGGCTGCTCACCGTGACCCCGGACCCGGCCGGCGGCAACCGGCGCCGGATCGCCCTCACCGACGCCGGCCGGCAACTGGTCGAGCGGGCGGGCACCGAACTGATCGGACGGCTGACCGAGCTGGTCGAGTCCAGCGGCGTGCCGTTCGACACCTACCTCGCGTACACCCGACGGTTGAACGCCGCCCTGGGCGGCTGAGACACCGCCGGACGCGCCCCACCCGGATCACCATGAGGAGTTCCCATGTCGACGACCTCCGCCGTGCGGACCGTCCGCTCCGCCGACGGCACCACCATCGCCTACCACACCACGGGCGCCGGCCCCGACCTGCTGATCGTGCCGGGCGCGCTCAGCGACGCCGCCGACTTCACCGGGCTGGCCGAGGCGCTCGCCGGCAGCTTCACCGTGCACACCGTGCAGCGGCGCGGCCGCCGGGGCAGCGGCCCGCTGGGACCCGGGTACGGCATGGAGGTCGAGTGCGCCGACCTGGCGGCGGTGCGGGCGGCCACCGGCGCGCGGTACGTGTTCGGGCACAGCTTCGGCGGCCTGGTGGCGCTCGAGGCGGCCCGCCGGGACCGGCACATCGCGAAACTGGCCGTCTACGAGCCCGGCGTCAGCGTCGACGGCCTCATCCCGACCGACTGGATCCCGCCGGCCCGCCGGTTCCTGGCGCAGGGTCGGCCGATCGACGCGTTCGCGGCGTTCTCCACCGCCACCGGGCCGCGCGCGGCGCGGCGCAACCCCCGCTGGCTGATGGCCGCCATCCTGCGGCTGGCCTTCCGGGGCGAGAAGCGGGCGAAGGTCGTCGAGCTGCTCGAACCGGCCCTGCGCGAGCACGCGGAGGTCGGCCGGCTCGACGGCAGCTACCCCCACTACCGCACGGTCTCCGCCGACGTGCTGCTGATGACCGGCGGCCGGAGCGACCTGGCGCACGTCGGTCCGGCCACGACCCGGCTCGCCGAGGTGCTTCCCTCGTCGCGGGTGCACACCTTCCCGAAACTGGACCATTTCGGGCCCCACCACCGGGGCGAGGCCGAGGTTGCCGCGGCACTGACCACGTTCCTGCTCGAAACCGGCACCTGACGACCACCAGGGGGGTGCCGGAGCCGCGGCCCGGCTCCGGGCGCACCGCGACGTCCGATCACCGCCAGCCGACGGCGCCGCCGCGCGCCAGGCTGGGGACATGACGACGACCCGGACCCGGTACCTGATCCGACCCCTGCCCGCTCCGCTGCTGGCCGGGGTGCGGCGCAGCGGTCTCGACGCCGCCGGCCAGCCGGTCGAGCGCCGCCGCGCCGAGGGCGGCGAGCCGCTGCGCTGCTGCCTGCGCGACGCCACGCCGGGCGAGCCGCTGCTGCTGTTCGGCTACGCCCCACCGATCCCGCCCGGCCCGTACCGCGAGCTGGGGCCGGTCTTCGCCCACGACGCCGACTGTCCGGGCCCGGCGGCGCCGGGCGGCTACCCGGCCGACTGGCGGGGCCGGCCCCAGGTGCTGCGGGCGTACGACGGCGCGGGGCGGATCGTCGGCGGCCGGCAGCACGACGGCGACGACCCGGAGGCGGTGCTCGCCGAGCTGCTCGCCGACCCCGTGGTGGCGCAGCTGCACAGCCGCAACGTGGTGTACGGCTGCTTCATGTTCGCCGTGGTGCGGGCGTGAGCGGCGGCGGCCGGGGTATCACCCGGCATGGCCGGACTGGACGCGATCGTGGTCGGGCAGGTGGCGCGGGACCTGGTGCTGCTGGTGGACGAGGTGCCCGGCCCGTCCGGCGCCGTGCCGGTGCGCCGCCGGCGGGAGCTGCTCGGCGGCAAGGGCGCCAACCAGGCCGTCGGTCTCGCCCAGCTCGGCGCCCGGGTCGGGCTGCTCGGGGTGGTCGGTGAGGACGAGGTCGCCGACCGGCTGCTGGGTCAGGCCCGCAGCGACGGCATCGACGTGGCCCCGGTGCTGCGCCGGGCCGGCACGCCCAGCGCGCTGATCGTCGACGTGGTCGACGCCGGGGGGCGCTGGCGTTACCTGGAGGACATTCCCGAGGCGACCCTGCTCTCCGAGGCGGACGTGGCCGGGGCCGCGGCGATGCTGCGGGCCGCCCGCGCCGTGGTGGTCCAGTTGCAGCAGCCGCTGCCGGCGGCGCTCGCGGCGGCCCGCTGCGCCCGCGACGCCGGCCGGCTGGTGGTGCTCGACGGGGCGCCGGCCGACCCGGCCGGCGGGGTGGAGCTGTTCGCCCTGGCCGACGTGCTGCGAGTGGACGCCCGGGAGGCGGAGCGGATGGTGGGCGGCCGGCCGGCCGACGCCGAGGCGGGCCTGCGGGCGGGCCGGGAGCTGCGGGCGCGGGGCCCGGCGCTGGTCGTGGTCGAGGTGGCGGGGCAGGGCAACGCGGTCGTCTGGCCGGACGGCGCGGTCTTCGTGCCGTTGACCGAGACGCCCACGGTGGACAGCACGGGTGCCGGGGACGCGTTCGTCGCCGCCCTCACCGCCGGGTTGCTGCGCGGCGAGCCGTACCTCCGGGCCGCCCGCTACGCGGTCGCCGCGGCCGGCGCGACGGTGGGCCACCCCGGGGGCCGGCCCGCTCTCACACCGGCGGCGATCGACGCCCAGCTGGCCCGCCTGCCGCCCGGTTGAGCGGGCGCGCCGCGGCCCGGGCCCGGCCCGTGGTGGGCCGGCCCGGCCCGTGGTGGTGGCGGCCGGGCCCGGTCCGTGGTGGCCCGGGCCCGGTCCGAGGTGGGCCGGGCCCGGTCCGTGGTGGGCCGGGCTCGGTCCGAGGTGGGCCGGGCCCGGTCCGTGGCGGTGGCGGCCGGGCCCGGACCGGGCGGTCACCAGCTCAGGTAGCCCGCCTGGGTCTGCACGTTCAGCTCGGAGACCCGGGTGAGCTTGGCCGTCCAGGTCCGCGGGTCCTTCAGCTCCAGCACGTCCAGCCCCTTCTGGATGTCGCTGGAGTAGATGTGGCCGTTGTACCAGTACGCGGACCAGGAGCCGCCCAGGGTGAGGGTGGCGTCCGAGAGCGGGCCACGCTCCCAGTAACCAATCTCCACCGGGTGCCGCGAGTCGGTGAAGTCCCAGACCGACACGCCGCCCTGGTACCAGGCCTGCACCATGATGTCGCGGCCGAGCACCGGGATCAGCGAGCCGTTGTGCGCCACGCAGTTCTCGGTGTCGGCGTTGGCCCGGGGAATCTTGTAGTAGCTGCCGAAGGTCAGCGTGCGGGCGTTGCCCCGGCCGGTGATGTCGTAGATGGCGTCCGCGCCACGCTGCGGGCCGGTGGCCTCGTTGCAGGTCGCCGCGCCGCCGCCGCCCAGCTCGTCGGTGAAGACCACCTTGGTCCCGGCGTTGTTGAACGTCGCCGAGTGCCAGAAGGCGAAGTTGGCGGTGTCCCGGACGCGGTTGATCACCCGGGGCGCCTCCCGGTTGGCGATGTCCATCAGCACGCCGTCACCCATGCAGGCGCCGGCCGCGAGGTCGCGCGCCGGGTAGGCGGTGATGTCGTGGCAGCCGGTGGTGGCGGAGCCGCCGGGCCGGCCCTCGTACCCGCCGTCGGGGAAGAGGTTCGGCGTGGCCACCACGGCGGCCGTGGTCGGCTTGTTCAGCGGCACCTTCACGATGGAGATCGAGTCGTGCGGCGGCTGGCAGTCCGGGAACTCGGCCCGCGGGCTGTACGACGAGACGTACAGGTAGACGGTCCGGCGGTCCTTGCCCGGCACCAGGGTGTGGGTGTGTGAGCCGCAGGCGGTCTCCACCGACTTGATGTAGCGCGGGTTCCGCTTGTCGGAGATGTCGAAGATCTTGATGCCCTCCCAGGACTCCTTGACCGTCGCGGGCTGCCCGACGCTGGCGCAGGAGTCGTCGCTGCGCGAGGAGTCGGTGGAGAGGAAGAGCAGGTTGCCGTGGACCGAGATGTCGTTCTGCGATCCCGGGCAGAGCACCTGGGACAGGATCGACGGCGCGCTCGGCCGGGCGATGTCGTAGATGACGAAGCCGTTGTAGTTGCCGACGAAGGCGTACCGGCCCTGGAAGGCCATGTCCGTGCCGTACGCCGACTCGGTGTCGAACGGCGCCTGTTTGGGCAGGCTGGCGATCTGTCGGAGGTTCGGGCTGCTGGAGATCTCGTCGACGCCGAGGCCGGCGTCCACGGTGGTCGGCTCGGCGCTCAGCCGGGAGGTCTGCTGGGCGCTGCTGGGTGGGGCGGCGGCCACGCCGGCGACGAGCAGGGCGGCGGCGGCCAGGCTGACGATCCGGATGCGGGACGTGGGAGATCGGTGCATCGGCGACACCCTTCGAAAGGGGATGACGATTGCCCACACCTTACCGGCTGCTGACGCACATCAATGTGTTCTGCGTCACACTGAAGGACGGTCATCTATGGATAGGATCGCTGCGACCTCGACCGGAGGGAGTGGCGTATGACCATCCGGCAGGCGCGGACGTGGGCCGCCGTCACAGTGACCGCCGCACTCCTGCTCGTGCTGGGCATCGCGCTGGCCCGGCGTGCCGAGCCGGCGACGCCGCTGGCCCGACCGGCCACCGTCACCCCCACCCCCACCCCCACCCCCGGCACCGCGGACGGCGCCGCGCCACCGGTGATCGTGCCGGGCCGGCCGGGGGAGCCCGCCGGCCTGCGCGCCGGGGCGGAGGTCCGCGAGGCCGCGCCGCCCCGCTACAACAGCCTCGACGTCTGGTTCGTCCGGATGATGATCCCGCACCACCAGCAGGCCCTGGAGATGGCCGCGCTCGCCCCCGACCGGGCCGCCGACCCCCGGGTCCGTGCCGTCGCCGACCGGATCCGGGCCGCCCAACAGCCCGAGATCGGCGTCATGCGGGCCTGGCTCACCACCCGTGGCCTGCCCGCCGAGGTCCCCGGCCACGACCACGGCACGATGCGCGGCATGCAGTCCGCCGAGGCGATGCGGCAGCTCGCCACCGCCCGGGGGGCCGAGTTCGACCGGCGCTTCGTGCGGATGATGACCGACCACCACCAGGGCGCCGTCGCCATGGCCACCGACCTGCTCAAGGTCGGCGTGGACCAGACCATGCAGGAGTTCGCCAACTCGGTCGCCGCCGAGCAGACCGTGGAGATCGGCCGGCTCGCCGAGCTGGTCCCGTCCTCCTGACCCGGCGCCGTCCGGGCCGGCGGCGACAGACCCGGCACCCCGTACGCTGGGTGACCGTGGAGCGCATGATCTTCGGCCGGCCGTTGCGCAGCGTCGCCTTCGACGTCGCCGTCGCCGGGCTGGTGGCGCTCTTCGCCGTCGCCGGGGTGGTGGCCCAGCCCGGCGGCTGGCCGGCCACCAGCGTCGGGCTGCTGATGGGGCTGACCCTGCTCTTCCGGCGGACCCACCCGTCGGCCGTCGCCGCCCTGGTGGCCGCGCTCGCCCTGACCCAGGTGCTCGCCGGCTGGGGCCCGCTCGGCTACGACATCGCCGTGCTGATCGCCCTCTACAGCGTGGTCAAGTACGCCGACCGGCTGCGGGACGGGGTGATCGCCGGCGGGGTGGCCGGGGTCGGGGTGGTGCTGGCCGCGTTCCAGGTGCCCGGACCGGCCACCTGGTGGGCCAGCGCGATCTGGTTCGGCACCATCACCGGCGCGGTCTGGCTGGTCGGGCTGAACGTGCGGACCCGCCGGCTCTACGTGCTCAGCCTGGAGGAGCGGGCCGCCACCCTGGAACGGGAGCGCGAGGCCGAGGCCCGGGCCGCGGTCGCCGAGGAGCGCACCCGGATCGCCCGCGAGCTGCACGACGTGGTGGCGCACAGCATGGCCGTGATGATCGTGCAGGCCGACGGGGTGCGGTTCACCATCGACCGGGACCCGGCGACCGCCCGCGAGGCGGCCAAGGTGGTGGCCGACACCGGGCGGCAGGCGTTGGAGGAGATGCGCCGGCTGGTGGGCGTACTGCGGGAGCCGAGCCGGCCCGAGCCGGCGGCCGGGCCCGACGACGGGCTCTCCGCCGAGCCGGCGCACCGGCGGCCCGCGCTGGTCGAGCTGCCCGAACTGCTGGACCGGTTCCGGGCGGCCGGTCTCACCGTCGGCTGCGCCACGACCGGCCGGCCGTCGGCCCTGCCGCCCGGGCTGGAGCTGACCCTCTACCGGGTGGTGCAGGAGTCGCTGACCAACGTGCTCAAGCACGCCGGGGTGGGCGCCTCGGTCGAGCTGGACCTGCGCTGGACCCCGGACGCCGTCGTGGTCCGGGCCGTCGACGACGGGCGCGGCCGCCCCGCGGTCCGGCCCGCGCCCTCCGGCGGTCACGGCCTGGTCGGCATGCGCGAACGCGTCGGGGTGTACGACGGGAGCCTCACCGCCGGCCCCACCCTCGCCGGCGGCTGGCGGGTCGAGGTGCGGCTGCCGCTGCCGTCGGCACCGGAGACGGAGGAGAAGGCCGCATGACCGTCCGTGTGGTGATCGTCGACGACCAGGCGCTGGTCCGCGCCGGGTTCCGGATGGTGCTCGACTCGCAGCCCGACCTGGAGGTGGTCGGCGAGGCCATCGACGGCGCCGACGCGCTCCGGGTGCTGGACCGGGTGGCGGCCGACGTGGTCGTGATGGACCTGCGCATGCCGACCATGGACGGGGTGGAGGCGACCCGCCGCATCGTCGGCCGCCCGGCCGACCGGCGCCCCCGGGTGCTGGTCCTGACCACCTTCGACACCGAGGCCGACGCGTTCGCCGCGCTGCGCGTCGGCGCCAGCGGCTTCCTGCTCAAGAACGTGCCACCGGAGGAACTGCTCGCCGCCATCCGGGTGGTCGCCGAGGGCGACTCGGTGGTGGCCCCGTCGATCACCCGGCGGCTGCTGGACCGGTTCGCCGGTCAGCTCGGTCCCGGCTCCGCCGAGGACCCCCGGTTGGCGCAGCTCACCGAGCGGGAGCGGGAGGTGCTGCTGCTGGTCGCGCAGGGCCTGTCCAACGCCGAGATCGCCGCCCGGGTGCACGTGGCCGAGGCGACCGTGAAGACGCACGTCGGCCGGATCCTGGCCAAGCTCCAGCTCCGCGACCGGGTGCAGGCGGTGGTGCTGGCGTACGAGAGCGGGCTGGTCACCCCCGGCGGCTGACCGCCGGGTACGACCTGGGTCGTACGGGTCCACCCGGTCGGGGGCGACCCGGGGCGTACCGAGGTCGAGCGCCCAGGTGGAGATCGACTCGCCGGTGCCGCGCCTAGCGTCGGAAAGGTCCGTTGACCCGCCCGACAGGAGCACCACCGTGTCCGCAGTCCCGACCACCGGCGTCGCCGTCAGCGCCCGCGAGCTACGCCGGGAGTACGGCGCCGGGCCCCAACCGGTCGTCGCCCTCCCCGGCGTCGACCTCGGCCAGACGGTGGTCATGGCGACCCACGATCCTGGGGCCGCCGCGCACGCCGACCGGGTGATCTTCATGGCCGACGGCCGGCTGGTCGACGAGCTGCGTACGCCGACCGCCGGGCAGGTCCTCGACACGCTCGCCCGGCTCGAGCCGGCGCCGGCGGCGGGGCGGTGACCGGGATGCTGCGCCTCACCCTGCGCCAGGTCCGCTCGGACGGGCTGCGCCTGCTCCTGTCCACGCTGGCCGTCGTCCTCGGGGTCGCCTTCGTGGCCGGCACCCTGATCTTCACCGACGGCATCCGGGCGGGCGCGGAGGAGCGGGCCGGGGCCTTCGACCGGCACACCGACCTGGCCGCGTACGCCGGGTCGACGCCGTTGCCGCCCGCGCTGGTCGAGCGGGTCCGCGCGGTCGACGGGGTGGCCGCCGCCGAGGGGGAGCTGATCGGCACCGCCGGGCTGGTCGGCGCCGACGGACGGCCGGTGCTCGGCTACGCGGTGCTGGCCGCCGTCCCCACCGACCCGGCCCTGCGGTCGTACGACGTGGTCGCCGGGCGGCTGCCGGAGCGCCCCGGCGAACTGGTGCTCGACGCGCCCACCGCCGCCGCGCAGGGCTTCGGCCTGGGTGACCCGGTCCGGGTCGGCGGCACCACGGCGGCGGCGCGACCGTACACCCTGGTCGGCACCGTCGACGTGGCCGGCTCGACCCGGGACGTCGGTGGGCCGTACCTCGGACTGGTCGGCGCGGACGCGCTGCGGGTCGCCGGCGTGACCGGGTACGACCGGATCATGGTGGCGGCGGGCCCCGGGGTGGACCGGCAGGCGCTGGCCGAGCGGGTCCGGGCGGTGGTCGGCCCGGATGCGCCGGTCAAGGACCGGCGGGTGATCCTGGCCGAGGCGGTCGAGGACGCGGTTCGCGACGGCCGGCAGTTCGGGCTGTTCCTGCTGACCTTCGCCGCGGTGGCCGTGGTGGTGGCCGGCTTCGTGATCGCCAACACCTTCGCCATCGTGCTCGCCCAGCGGGCCCGGCGGACCGCGCTGCTGCGGCTGGTGGGCGCGACCCGCGGCCAGGTCTTCCGGGCCGCCCTCGGGGAGGCGGCGCTGACCGGGCTGGTGGCCTCGGCGGTGGGCGTGCTGGCCGGCGTCGGGCTGGCCGCCGGCCTCGGCGCGTTGCTGCCCGCCCTGGGCGTGCCGGTCGCCGGCACGCTCACCGTGACCGCCGGCACGGTGCTGCTCTGCCTCGGTCTCGGCACCGCGCTGACCGTGCTCGCCGCCGCGCTGCCTGCCTGGCAGGGCACCCGGATCGCGCCGGTCGCCGCGCTCACCGACGCCGCCGTGCGGCCCGCCCGCCCGGCCGGTCGGCTCCGGCTCGTGGCCGGCGCCCTGGTGCTCGCCACCGGGGTGGCGGCGCTGGCCGGCGCCGGCCCCACCGCGCAGGTGCCCCTGGTCGCGCTGGGCGGCGTGCTGGCCTTCCTGGGCGTCGTGCTGTTCGGTCCGGTGCTGGTGCCGGCGCTGATCCGGCTGTTCGGCCGGCCGGCTCGGCGGCTGCTCGGCGTGACCGCCGCGCTCGCGGTGGCCAACGCGGTGCGCAACCCGCGGCGGGTCGCGGCGACCGCCACCGCCATGGTGATCGGGATCGGCCTGGTCTCCGCCTTCGTGGTGGGCGCCGGCAGCGCCAAGGCCGGCATCGAGGCCGCGGTGGACCGGGAACTCGGGGTGGACTTCCTGGTCACCGGGATCGGCGTCGACCTGCCCGCCCCGCTGGTGGCCGAGCTGGCCGCCCGCCCCGAGCTGGGCGTGGTGCACGAGCAGCGCAGCCGGGTGGTCGACGGGATCGAGCTGCGCGCCGCCCATCCGGCCCTGGTCCGCCGGACGCTCACCGCGGTCGACGCCGGTGACCCGGCCGGGCTGGCGCCGGGATCGGTGCTGGTGCACCGGGAACTGGCCGCCGCCCGGGGCTGGCGGGTCGGCAGCACGGTCACGCTGGCCGGTCACCCGTTCCGGGTGGCGGCGGTGGTCGCGGCGCAGGAGCCGGCCCGGGCCACCGGCCCGGTGCCGGCCGGGCACGCGGTGGACCTGGTCGACGCCGATTTCGGGCGGCTCTTCCCGGCCGAGCGGGGTCACCTGGCCGAGGTGGAGCCCGCCGAGGGCGTCTCCCCGGCCGCGGCCCGTGCGGTCCTCGCGTCGGTGCTCGCCGACTACCCGACGGCCAACCTGCTGGATCAGGACGCGTACAAGCGGATGCTCACCGGCACGGTGGACCTGGTACTGGCCTTCGTCACCGCGTTGCTCGGCCTGGCGGTGGTGATCTCGCTGGTCGGCGTGGCCAACACGCTGAGCCTGTCGGTGGTGGAGCGCGCCCGGGAGAACGCGGTGCTGCGGGCGGTCGGCCTCACCCGGGGCGGGATGCGGGCCGTACTCGCGGTCGAGGCGCTCCTCACCGCGCTGGTCGGCACGGTGCTCGGCGTCGTGCTGGGCACCGGGGTCGCGGCCGCGGCGATGGCGGTGCTGGCCCGGATCGGTGGCGATTTCACCCTGGTCCTGCCGTGGGGCCGGCTCGGCCTGGTCGTCGCGGTCGCGGCCGGGGCGGCGCTGACCGCCTCGGTGCTGCCGGCCCCCCGGGCCCTGTCCCGCCCGGTGGTGGCCGCCCTCGGTGGGGAGTGACCGCGCCGGTGCGGGTCGGGGGGTGGGTCAGTCGCGCGGGCCGAGCGGCTTTGCGCCGTCGCCACCACCGATCGGCCCCGGCGTGCTGGGCGTCTCGGCGGGCTCGGAGGACTGCGTCGGCGCGGGCGAATCGGGCGCGGTGCTGGCCGGTGCGCTCGGGCTGCCGGGTGGCTCCGCCGGCGACGTCGTCTGCGCGGGGGCGCTCGGCGACGGGGTGGGCGTTCCGGACGTCGACCCGGACGGCCGCGCCGGACCGGCCGGCCGGCTGGGCCGACCGCGGGAGTCGGTGGGCGGCGCCACGGTCTCGGCGGTGTCGGCGACCGAGCCGCTGGGCGCCGCCGCCGGGGGCGTCGTGGCGATGGTGGTCGCCGGCTCGCCCGCGCTCTTCGCCGCGCCGAGCGCGGCCCCGAGCGCGGCCAGCGCCACCAGGACGGCGGCGAGCGCGCCGACCAGGGTTCCGTGCCGGCGGCGCCGGCCGGCCGGGTGGCTGAGCGCCGCCGCGGGGGTGAGGTCGTCCCGGGTGCCGGTCATGGCCGGGCCGGCCGCGCCGCGCAGCGCCACCGGCACCAGGGCGGTGCTCGACTCGGCGACCGCCGCCCGGGCGGCGTGGGCCATCGCCCCGCCGGTCGGGAAGCGGTCGGCCGGGTCCTTGGCCAGCGCCCGGGCCACCAGCTGGCGGACCGCGGGCGGGATCTCCGCCGGCAGGTCCGGCGGCTCGTCGTCGAGATGCCGCACGGCCACCTGCAACGGGCTGTCGCCGGTGAACGGTGGCGTGCCGGTGAGGCAGCAGTAGGCCACCGCGCCGAGCGCATAGATGTCGGTCGCGCCCGAGACGGGACGGCCGGCGGCCTGCTCGGGGGCCATGTAGAGGGCGGTGCCGGGCACCGCGTTCGTGCTGGTGATGCTGGTGACGTTCGTCGAGCGGGCCACCCCGAAGTCGACGAGCACCACGGTGCCGTCCGCCTGCACCAGCAGGTTGCTCGGCTTGACGTCGCGGTGCACGATGCCCCGGGCGTGGGCGGCGTGCAGCGCCTGCGCCACCTGCGCGACGATCGACATCGTCTCGGCGACCTCGAGCCGGCCGGCGGCCTCGATCCGCTTCGACAGCGGCTCGCCGTCGACGAACTCCATCACCAGGTAGTCGGCCCGGCTCCCGTCGGCGAGCTGGTCCTCGCCGCAGTCGAAGACCTGGACGATGCCGGGACTGCGCAGCGACGCCATGATCCGCGCCTCGGAGCGGAAGCGGGCGATGAAGTCGGGGTCGGAGACGAGCGCGGGAAGGAGGACCTTCACCGCGACCTGCCGCCCCAGCACCAGGTCGGTGGCGCGCCAGACGTCCCCCATGCCGCCGGTGGCGACACGGTCATCCAGGCGGTACCGACCGCTGAGCACGACCTCCGAAGACAACACGCCAATACCGTACCCAGAGCAGGCGCGAAGTATTTCCCGCGATATCTCCCGTCGGGACCGGCGTGCGGCTGGCCCGGCTCCGCCGATCGGTCAGCGGGCCCGGTGCTGATCGGCCGACGGTGACGGGCCCGGTACGATCGGCGAACAACGTGCGCCCCAGGGTTCGTATGTCCGGTTTCCGGATGGCGGTTTCGGCGCGTGACCGGCCCGAGCGTCTCGACGGTGTTCTCCGTTACACCGACTCGCCGTGCTCGCCGGTAGACAATCGTCACTTTTTTCCGCCCGGGCGGCGGCTTGCCCGGCTGATCGGCCGCTCCTAGCGTTGGCCCGGCTCCGGGACGCCCCAGGACGCCGGTACGGTAGGTCGCGCCGACGGCCGTGCCCGGCGGCACACGTGCACAGGGGCGCGCCCGCTCCGGCGTCCGGCGCAGGGGAACAGGGCAGTGGGGGGCTGATGGTGCGGGTGAGGTACCGGCCAGCCGGCCCGACGGACGTCAGCCGGGGCACCGGCGCGGGAAGATCGTGGGAACGGCACACCCATGACCGGTGAGCTGAGCGAGGCGGTGGTCGCCGCGCAGGCGGGCGACGAGGCGGCCTTCCGGTTCCTCTACCGCAGCCTGCAACCCGGGCTGCTGCGCTACCTGACCGCGCTGGTGGGGGCCGACGCCGAGGACGTGGCCTCCGAGACCTGGTTGCAGATCTCCCGCGATCTGCCCAACTTCACCGGTGGTGAGTTCCGCGCCTGGACCGTCACCATCGCCCGCAACCGCGCCATGGACCACCTCCGCCGGCAGCGACGGCGACCCTCCCTGCCGGTTCCCGTGCAGGCGCTCAGCGAACTGGCCGGTGACGCGGACACCGCCGAACGGGCCGGCGAGACGATCGCCACCGAGAGCGCGTTGGCGCTGATCGCCACCCTGCCGCCGCGGGAGGCCGAGGCGGTGCTGCTGCGCGCCGTGATCGGGTTGGACGCCGAGACCGCCGGCCGGGTGCTCGGCCGCCGGGCCGGTGCCGTCCGGACCGCCGCGCACCGCGGGCTGCGTCGCCTGGCCGCGCTGCTGGAACGCTCCGAGGCGGGGCAGCCGGCGGCGCACGAGACGCCGGCGCCGCGTCCGCGCGGCGGCCGGGAACGGCCGGCGCCGGGCACGCCGACGGCCGAACCGGCGGACGGATGACATGGGGGGAACCTGGATGAGCTTCCACCACGGGGAGGGACCGGCCGACCGGGCGGAGTCCGACCGCCTCCTCGACGCGGCCCGCGCCGGCCGTCCCCCGGGCCCGGCCGCCGATCCGCTGGCCCGCCTGCTCGCCGCGGCTGCCGCCCCGGCCGAGCCCGGTGAACTCCGCGGCGAGGAACAGGCGCTCGCCGCCTTCCGGGCGGCCCGCGAAGAGCCGGCGCCCGCGCCCGCACGGGCGTCCCGGCGCCGGCTGCGTCTCGGCGCGGCGGCCTGGGCGGCGGGGCTCGCCGCCACCGCCACCGCCGGGGTCGCCTTCGCCGCCGTACGCCTCGACCGGGCGCCGGCGCCGGCGCCGCTGCCGAGCACGGCCTCGACCGGTGGCCCGGTCGGGCCGACCCGGCCCGGCAGCGCCGACCCGACCGCCGGCAGCCCGGCACCGGCCACCGCCGCGCCGACCGGCACCGGCCTGCCCGGCCGGCCGGCGAAGGACCCGCAACTCACCGGCCTGTGCCGGGCGTACCTGGCCAAGCCGGCGGGGCAGCGGGCCAAGGCGCTGGAGACACCGGCCTTCGCCAGGTTGGTGGTCGCCGCGGGCGGGGCCGACCAGGTGACCGCGTACTGCACCCGGCTGGTTCCGGAACCGGGCCCGAAGGGCTCACCCGACCCCGGCCCGAAGGCCTCGCCGAAGGCCGGCCCGAAAGCCTCGCCGGAGGCCGGCCCGAAGGCCTCGCCGGGCGTCCGTGGGCACCGGTCGACCGGGCCTGGCGGCGGGCCGGCGGCCGACGCGCCGACCGACCCGCTGGCCGCCGGCAGCTGACGCCGACGCCCCGGCGCAGCCCGGATCCGGACAAAAGTTCATCTCTCCCGGAGGTGCGGTTTCCTTCTGCTAGACAGAGGATGGTGCGACCGGGGCGCGTCCGCCCGGCGGACGCTGGGGCCGGACGACGCCGCGCTCGGCCGCCGGCGGGGGAGAGGAGCCGTCTCTTGGTGATGTCACCGGAGCTGGACCGGACCACCGTCCTTCGGGACGAGGCCGGGGCCGCCCGGCACATCGGCAGGATCTGCTTCAAGACCGGCCCGCCCACGCTCACCGGTGTCGAGCTGGAATGGACCGTGCACGACGCCGGCGACCCGACCCGCCCGGTGGACCGTGAACGGCTGCGCCGGGCCCTGGGGCGGCACAGCCCCGTCACCATCGATCCGACCAGCCCCGCCCAGGGGCTCCGGCACGGCGGCGCCGTGACCGTCGAGCCGGGCGGGCAGGTGGAGATCTCCACCGCGCCGCAACCCTCGGTCGGCGCCCTGATCCTGGCCACCGAAGCCGAGATCGCCCAGCTCACCGAGTTGCTCGAGGCGGCCGGTCTGGCCCTCGGCCGATCCGGCATCGACCCCTGGCGGGCACCCCGCCCGGTCGTGGAAACCCCGCGCTACCAGGCCATGCGCCGGGTCTTCGACCGGCACGGCCCGGCCGGTCGCATCATGATGGACAGCACCGCCGGCCTGCAGGTGTGCCTGGACGCCGGAGAACCGCCCCGGCAGGCGGAACGGTGGGCCGCCGCCCACGCGGTCGGGCCGCCGCTGCTGGCCGCGTTCGCCACCGCGGGGCGGCACGCCGGCCGGCGTACCGGATGGGCCTCGGCCCGGATGGCGGCCTGGCTCGCCATCGACCCGGCGCGGACCCGGCCGGCCTGGTCCCCGGACCGGCCCGACCGCGAGCCGGTCACCGCCTGGACCGCGTACGCGCTCGCCGCGCCGCTGCTCTGCGTGCGCAACGACGGGCCGGACTGGACGCCGCCCCCCGGGGTCACCTTCGCCGACTGGCTGGCCGGCGCGCTGCCCCGCCCGCCCACCACCGACGACCTGGAGTACCACCTCAGCACCCTCTTCCCGCCGGTACGCCCGCGCGGCTACCTGGAGCTGCGCTACCTGGACGCGCAGCCGGGCCGGGACTGGACGCTGCCGCTCGTGGTGCTCGCCGCGCTCTTCGCCGACCCGGCCACCACCGCCGCCGCGCTCGCGGTCGCGGCGCCGGTCGCCGACCGGTGGACCGTCGCCGCCCGGCACGGGCTGGCCGACCGGCCCCTGGCCACCACCGCGAGCACCCTGTTCGACCTGGCCCTGGCGGCCCTGCCCCGGCTGGACCTGCCGCCCGGGACGCACCACGAGACGAGCCGAGAGATCCGGCGGCGCCGCGCCGCCGCCGAGAGGAGGCACCGGTGACCACGATCGAGCGCCCGGGGACCGGGAGTGAGCGGCTGCGCAGCCTGATCGCGGCGGAGCTGGAACGCACCCGGGCCCGGACCGCGCAGCTGACCGACGCGGTGGACGACGACGACCTGATGCGCCAGCACTCCACCCTGATGTCTCCGCTGGTCTGGGACCTCGCGCACGTGGGCAACCAGGAGGAGCTCTGGCTGGTCCGCGACGTCGGCGGCCGCGAGCCGGTGCGCCGGGACATCGACGACCTGTACGACGCGTTCAAGCAGCCCCGCAGGGACCGCCCCGCCCTGCCCCTGCTGCGCCCGGCCGAGGCCCGCGCCTACCTGAGTACGGTCCGTGCCAAGGTGTACGACCTGCTCGACGGCATCCGGTTCACCGACCGCCCGCTGGTCGAGGACGGCTTCGCGTTCGGGATGATCGTCCAGCACGAACAGCAGCACGACGAGACCATGCTCGCCACCCACCAGCTGCGCGCCGGGGCCCCCGCGCTGGCCGCGCCCGCGCCGCCCGAGCCGCGCGTCCGGGTCGGTGGCGAGGTGCTGGTGCCGGCCGGGCCGTTCACCATGGGCACCTCTACCGACCCGTGGGCGCTGGACAACGAGCGTCCCGCGCACACCGTCGACCTGCCGGCGTACGCCATCGACGCGGCCCCGGTCACCAACGGCCGGTACCGGGCCTTCATCGCCGACGGCGGGTACGACGAGCCGCGCTGGTGGAGCGCGGCGGGCTGGCGGCACCGGGTCGAGGCCGGGCTGAGCGCCCCGATGCACTGGCGCCGCGACGGCGACGGCTGGGCGTACCGGCGGTTCGGCCGCTGGTCGCCGGTGCGCGACGACGAGCCGGTCGTGCACGTCTGCTGGTACGAGGCGGAGGCGTACGCGGCCTGGGCGGGCAAGCGGCTGCCCACCGAGGCGGAGTGGGAGAAGGCGGCCCGCTGGGACCCGGGGTCCGGCCGGTCCCGCCGCTATCCGTGGGGCGACACGGACCCGACCACCGAGCACGCCAACCTCGGGCAGCGGCACCTGTGGCCGGCGCCGGTGGGGGCGTACCCGGCGGGCGCCTCGCCGCTGGGCGTGCACCAGCTCATCGGTGACGTCTGGGAGTGGACGTCGAGCACGTTCCGCGGCCATCCGGGCTTCGTGGCGTTCCCCTACCGGGAGTACTCGGAGGTCTTCTTCGGCGCCGACCACCGGGTGCTGCGCGGTGGCTCGTTCGGCACCGACCGGGCCGCCTGCCGGGGCACCTTCCGCAACTGGGACTACCCGATCCGGCGGCAGATCTTCAGCGGCTTCCGCTGCGCCCGCGACGCCGACCCCGAGGAGGCGGCGGCGTGACCGGTCGGTCCGGGACCCCCGGTGTGCCGGCCTGATGTGCCGTCATCTGGCCTACCTGGGGCCACCGGTCACCCTGCGCAGCCTGCTCTACGACCCGCCGTACGGGCTGTTGCGCCAGTCCTGGGCGCCGCGCGACATGCGCGGCGGCGGCACCGTCAACGCCGACGGCTTCGGCGTCGGCTGGTACCCGGCCGGCGGCGAGCCGGTGCGCTACCGCCGGGCGCAGCCGATGTGGAGCGACACCACGCTGCCCGAGCTGGCGGCGGTCACCACGGCCGGCGCGGTGCTGGCGGCGGTCCGGTCCGCCACGGTGGGCATGCCGCTGCACGAGACCGCCGCCGCCCCGTTCGCGGAGGGGCGCTGGTTGTTCAGTCACAACGGCGTGGTGCGCGGCTGGCCCGACGCGCTGGTGCCGCTGGCCGCCCGACTGCCGGTCCGCGACCTGATCACCCTGGACGTGCCGACCGACTCGGCGGTGCTCTGGGCCCTGGTCCGGGACCGGCTGCGGGCCGGGGCCGAGCCGGCCGACGCGGTCGCCGGCACGGTCGCCGAGGTCCTCGCCGCGGCACCGGGCTCGCGGCTGAACCTGCTGCTCACCGACGGGGCCACGGTGGTGGCGAGCGTGGCCGGCCACGCCCTGTCGGTGCGCCGCGACCGGGACTCGGTGCTGCTGGCCTCCGAGCCCTTCGACGACGACCCCGGCTGGCAGGCGGTGCCGGACGGGCAGCTGGTGGTGGCGACCGCGTCCGGGCTGCGCACCCGGGCGCTGGCGGCCGCCTGACATCGACGTCCGGGCAGGTGGGACAGGAAGGGGTGGGACATGGGCGCGGAGCCGTTGGAGATCTACCTGGAGGACCGGGACGTCCGGCGCAGCCTCTGCGAGGACGTCCGGTTCGGGCTGACCGCCACGCCGAAGTGGCTGCCCCCGAAGTGGTTCTACGACAGCCGGGGCAGCGAGCTGTTCGAGGAGATCACCCGCCTTCCGGAGTACTACCCGACCCGGGCGGAGCGGGCCGTACTGGCCGCGCACGCCGCCGACATCGCGGCGGTGACCGGCGCGAAGACGCTGATCGAGCTCGGCTCCGGCTCGTCGGAGAAGACCCGCCTGCTGCTGGACGCCCTCACCCGCCACGGCGACCTGGGCACCTTCGTCCCGCTGGACGTCTCGGCCAGCGCGCTGCGCCAGTCCACCCGGCAGATCGCCGCCGAGTATCCGGCGCTGCGGGTGCGCGGCATCGTCGGCGACTTCACCCGGCAGCTCGACCGGCTGCCCACCGGCGGCCGGCGGCTGGTGGTGTTCCTCGGCGGTACGGTCGGCAACCTGCTCCCGGTGGAGCGGGCCGAGTTCCTCACCGCGATGCGCGCCGCCCTGGAGGCCGGTGACTGGCTGCTGATCGGCACCGACCTGGTCAAGGACCCGGGGGTGATCGTGCCGGCGTACGACGACGCGGCCGGGGTGACCGCCGACTTCAACCGCAATGTGCTGCGGGTGATCAACCGGGAACTGGGGGCGGACTTCGACCCGGAGGCGTTCGCCCACGTGGCGGTCTGGGACCCGGAGCACGAGTGGATCGAGATGCGGCTGCGCGCCGAGCGGCCGGTCCGGGTGCACGTGCTGGACCTGGACGTCGAGTTCGCCGCCGGTGAGGAGCTGCGTACCGAGGTGTCCGCGAAGTTCCGTCCCGAGGGCATCGCGGCGGAACTGGCCGACGCCGGGTTCGCCCGGGAGGCGTTCTGGACCGACCCGGACGGGCTCTTCGGGGTCACCCTCGCCCGGGCCGACTGAGCCGCCAGGGGGGCGGTGGCGGTGCGGCGGTTCACCCGCGGCGGGCCGCGCCGGGTTGATCGGCTACGCTGGGCGGCGCGAAGGGGAGTAGCCCCCAATGTCGTGGTCGACATACTGACGCGTTCCGCGTCCGGCCACGCGGCCCCGGTCCTGCCGGGGCGGGCGAGACCTTCGACTCAGGCTGTCGCAGCCGGGTCGAGGGCGTCCCCGTTCCTCCTCCCGGCTTGATCGGGAAGGTTCACATGGACGGTTTCCTCGTCGCGCTGGTGATCAGCTTCGGCGTCATCTTCGTCGCCGAGCTGGGCGACAAGTCCCAGCTCATGGCACTGACGTTCGCCACCCGGTTCCGGCCGCTGCCGGTGTTGATCGGCATCACCGTGGCCACCGCGATCGTGCACCTGGCGTCCGTGGCGATCGGGTACGGCCTCAACGCGGCGTTGCCCACCGGGTGGATCTCGCTCGTCGCCGGTCTGGCGTTCCTGGGCTTCGGCGCGTGGACCCTGCGGGGCGACAAGCTGACCGAGGAGGAGAAGCGCAAGGCGGAGAAGAGCGGCCGCAGCGCCGTGCTGGCGGTCGGTGTCGCGTTCTTCCTGGCCGAGCTGGGCGACAAGACGATGCTCGCCACCATCACCCTGGCCACCAAGTACGGCTGGTTCGGCACCTGGCTGGGCTCGACGCTCGGCATGGTCGCCGCCGACGCGCTCGCCATCATGGTCGGCCGGCTGCTCGGCCGGCACCTGCCGGAGAGGGCCATCCGGTACGGCGCGGCCGTGCTCTTCGCCATCTGCGGCCTCTGGCTGATCTTCGAGGCGCTCACCGAGCTGACCTGAGCCGGGCGGCCGGTCCGGCCGCCGTGTCGCAGGGACACGGCGGCGGGACCGGCCGGGATGATCGAGGGTCGGGTTCCCTGGGTATGAACATCCGGGCGACGCTGCGGCGGCTGCCCGGCAGCGCCTAGCGTGAGCCACCAGAGGAATCCGTCAGACCGGAGGTCCAGCGCATGAGCAGGCACGACGAGCCCAACGAGTACGGCTTCGCCGGAGGCGGCACCGCTCCCGAGCCGCCGGCCGGCGGCCGTGCGGACGAGCGCGACCGGGCCGAGGAGATCGGGGTGCCGGGCGACGACCTCACCGAGCCGTTCGCGGACGCGCTGGAGGAGGAGACCGACGGCACCGAGGAGGAGCGCGCCGAACGGCTGCGCTGACGGCGCGGGTGGCCCGCTCAGGCGGTCTCCTCCTGGTAGACGTCGGGCACGCCGTCGCCGTCGCTGTCCCGGCTCTCCCGTTCGGAGATCCGGCGGTAGGCCCGGTTGCGCCGGGTCAGCACGGCGGTGGCGAGACCGGCCGCGACCAGCGAGCCGATCAGGACGGCCGCCTTGACCCGCTCGTTCTCGACGCTGCCGGCCCCGAAGGCCAGCTCGCCGATGAGCAGCGAGACGGTGAACCCGATGCCGGCCAGCACCGCCAGGCCGAACAGGTCCGACCAGGTGATCTCCTCGTCCAGTTCGGCCCGGGTGAAGCGGGCGAGCAGGTAGGTCGAGCCGAACACCCCGACCGTCTTGCCCACCACGAGCCCGGCGGCCACGCCGATCACCACCGGGTCGGTGAGCAGGCCGGCGAGGTCCGCGTCGACCAGCGAGACGCCGGCGGCGAAGAACGCGAAGACCGGCACCGCCAGGCCGGCGGAGATGGGGCGCCACCGGTGCTCCAGGCGTTCGGCCAGTCCGGCCGCGCCGGTGCGCGAGGGCAGCACCGGCACGGTGAAGCCGAGGAGCACCCCGGCGACGGTGGCGTGCACGCCGGAGGCGTGCACCAGCGCCCAGGCCGTCACGGCCAGCGGGATCAGCGCCCACCACCAGGTCCGCCGCCGCTGCACCAGCAGGGCGAACGCGGCGACCGCGACGAGCGCGCCGAGCAGCGGCAGCGGGTGGAAGCTGGCGGTGTAGAAGACCGCGATGATGAGGATGGCGAACAGGTCGTCCACCACCGCGAGGGTGAGCAGGAAGGCGCGTAGGCCCTGCGGCAGGTGGGAGCTGACCACGGCGAGCACGGCCAGCGCGAAGGCGATGTCGGTGGCCGTGGGGATGGCCCAGCCCCGCAGGCCGGCGCCGCCGGCCGTCAGGGTCACCGCCAGGTAGCACAGCGCCGGCAGCAGCGCGCCGCCCAGGGCGGCCACCACGGGCAGCACGGCCCGGCGCGGGTCGCGCAGGTCCCCGGCGACGAACTCGCGCTTGAGTTCCAGCCCCACCACGAAGAAGAAGATCGCCAGCAGCCCGTCGGCGGCCCAGGTCGCCAGGTCCAGGTCGAGGTGCAGGGCGTGCCCACCGGGCCAGGGCACCCACCCGCCGAGTTCGGCGTAGGCCGACCGCCAGGGCGAGTTCGCCCAGACCAGCGCGACCACCGCGCCGAGCAGCAGCAGGCCGCCGCCGACGGTCTCGGTGCGCAGCACGTCGGCCAGGAAGCGGGCCTCCGGCCAGGAGCGGCGGGAGAGCAGGCGGTACGGCGGCGGCGTGCGCGGGGCAGGGTCGGTCATGCGGTGTCCACCTCGGGGTCCGGGGTCGGCGAATTGATCGCCGACCAGACTTCCCGGCACACCGCGATCAACCCTATCCCGGGCCCGATCAGGTGGCGACGTCGCCGGATCCTGCCGTGACCTGGGCCGGCGCTCCTCCGTACGGCCGGTTCCCGGGTCAAAGGGACCGAACCTCGCATCACACCGGGCGGTCGGGCGTTATCCGAGACGGGGGGGTGCGGGCGGTTCGGCACCCACCTAGCGGTTTGCGCCTTCGGCGAAGTGCGGATCGTCTACAGTCACTAAGTCATTTTCGAGTGACTTATGACTGTTTGATACACGAATCAGGCTTTGCTCGTTCCTAGGGGGTTTACGTGCAGTTCGATCGGCCAACGGGCCCGACGCGACGGAGGTCCTGATGGACGTTCTCGGCTACCTGCGCCTCGTCCGGCGCCACTGGTGGATCGTGCTGGTGACGCTGATGGCGGCGCTCGGCACCGCCGCCGTGATCACGGTCCGGACCGCGCCCCGCTACGAGGCCTCGGTGACCTTCTTCGTCACCACGCCGAGCCAGGGCGTCACCGACGCCTACCAGGGCGGACTCTTCCTCCAGCAGCGGGTCAAGTCCTACGCGGACCTGCTCAGCAGCGACCGGCTGGCGCAGAGCGTGGTGGCGGAGAACCCGCTCGGGCTCACCGCCGACCAGGTGCAGCGCCGGATCAGCACCACCACCGAGGCCGGTACGGTGCTGCTGCGGGCCACCTTCACCGACACCGACCAGACCCGGGCGCTGAAGACCACCGAGACGCTCTCGGCCAAGTTCGTCGAGCTGGTGCAGAAGGTGGAGACGCCGCCGGACGGCAAGGCGCCCCCGATCAAGCTCGAACTGGTCAGCGGGCCCCGGGTCAGCTCCAGCCCGGTCTCGCCCCAGCCGGTCCGGAACCTGATCATCGGTGCGCTGCTGGGCCTGCTGCTCGGCGCGGGGCTGGCCGTGCTGCGCGGGCTGGCGGACGTGCGGATGCGCGACGCGGCCGGGTTGCAACGGGTGACCGGCAGCCCGCTGCTCGGCGAGATCCCGTTCGAGGCCGGCGCGAAGTCGGCCCCGCTGATCGTCGGCGAGGCGGCCAACTCGCCCCGCGCCGAGGCGGTCCGCAAGCTCCGGACCAACCTGCGCTTCGTCGACGTGCACGAGCCGGCCCGGGTCATCGCGGTCACCAGCGCCCTGCAGGGCGAGGGGAAGACCACCATGGCCTGCAACACCGCCATCGCGCTGGCCGAGGCCGGCTGGCGGGTGCTGCTCATCGACGCCGACCTGCGCCGGCCGAAGGTGGCCGACTACCTGGGCCTGGACGGCGGGGTCGGCCTCACCGACGTGCTGGTCGGCGACGTCCAGGTCGGCGACGTGGTGCAGCGCTGGGGCGACAAGTCGCTGCTGGTGCTGCCGAGCGGGTCCGCCCCGCCCAACCCGAGTGAGCTGCTCGGCTCGAAGGCGATGGCCGACCTGCTGGTGGCGCTGCGCGAGTCGGCGGACATCGTGGTCATCGACACCGCCCCGCTGCTCGCGGTCACCGATGGCGTGGTGGTGGCCGTGCAGGCCGACGGCGCGCTGCTGGTCACCCAGCAGGGGCGTACCTCCCGCAGCCAGGTGGCGGCGGCGGCCCGCGCCCTGCACTCCGTCTCGGTGCGGCTGCTCGGCTGCGTGCTCAACATGGCCAAGGTGGCCAAGGCGGACGCCTACCAGTACGAGGCGTACAAGGTGGTCGTGCCGCCGGCGCCGGCGGTGCCGACCGACCGGGCCGGTGTCCGCCGCGGCGGGCATGCCGCCGACGGTGTCGGCGACCGTACCCAGGAACTCACCCGGCTGTCCCGATGAGGGCGAGCACGGGCCGGATCGACCGCTCGATCTCCTCGGCGCAGCGCCGGAAGTCGGCGGGCGAGCCACCGATCGGGTCGCGCAGGTCGTCCGCGTCCGGTGCGGCGGGTTGCAGCCCCGCCCGGGCGCGGGCGGCCGCCTCGACCGCGGCCCGCAGCGGGGATTTGGCGCCGGCCGGTGCGGGCTCGGCGGCGGCGGCCAGCCGGGCGAACTGGCGGAGCGTGAAGGTGCGGTGCAGCGCGGCCGGGGCCAGCGCGGTGCAGACGGAGCGCTGCCGCCGGGTCGCGGTCAGCACCAGGCCGGCCCCGGCCAGGTGCTCGGCGCGCAGCCGGCGGGTGCGGAACGCCGCCGCGTCCGCGCCGGTCCCGGCGGCTGCCTCGACCGCGTACGGGTGCATGGGCGCCCCGTCGAGGGCGTCCGTGCCCGCGCTGGCCACGGTGACGGGGCGGTCGGCGAACAGCCGGCGCGCGATGAACTCCGCCATCGGCGACCGGCACATGTTGGCGTGGCAGACGAAGAGCACCTCGTCGAGCACCTGCACCCCTCTCGTCAGAATCGCGGCGCGCTGCGCCGCGAGAAGTCTCGTCCGGCCGGTGTGGGCGGACGTGGAGGGGATGCCGGCATCGTACGGGGTGGCCGTGGCCGCCGGGGGCGATGCCGCGCCGGGAGCGCGCGCATGAAGATCGGAATCCTGTCGTACCACTTTCCGCCGGAGCCGGCGTTCATCCCCGGCAGCCTGGCCGAGGAACTGGCCGCCCGGGGCCACGAGGTGCGGGTGCTCACCGGCTTCCCGGACTATCCCGGCGGGCAGGTCTATCCGGGCTGGCGGCAGCGCTGGCGGCACCAGACGCACAGCGAGCGGCTGACCGTCCGGCGGGTGCCCCGGTACGCCGGCGGCGACCGGTCCGCGGGCGCGCGGATGGCGAGCTGGCTCTCCTTCGCCGGCAGCGCGGCGCTGACCGGCCGCTGGTTCCTCGGCGACGTCGACGCCCTCTACGTCTTCCAGCTCCCGGCGGTCACCTTCGCCGCCGCCGGCCTGCTCCGGCTGCTCGGCCGGGTGCCCAGCGTGCTGCACGTGCAGGACGTGTGGGCCGAGGCGGACCGGGCCGGCGAGGCCCGGCGTTGGTCCGGGCGGCTCGACGCCACCACGCGCCGGATCTACCGGGAGGCCGGGGCCATCGCGGTCGCCGCGCCGTCGATGCGCGACCTGGTGGTCGCGGGCGGCGCCGATCCGCGGCGGGTGCGGGTGGTGCTCAACTGGACCGACGAGCGGATCTTCCGGCCCACCGAGCCGAGCCCGGCCGCGCAGCGGCTGATCCGCCGGAACGGCCGGTGCGTGGTCATGCACGCCGGCACCATCGGGGTCCGCCAGGGGCTGGAGACCGCGGTGCGCGCGGCGGCCGCGCTGGACAACCGGATGGACCTGGTCCTGGTGGGCTCGGGAGCCGAGGAGCGGCGGGTGCGGGGGCTCGCCGCCGAGCTGCGGGCGGAGAACGTCCGGTTCGTCGACCGGCGCTCACCGCTGGACATGCCCGAGCTGTACGCCGCGGCCGACTACCAGCTGGTCATGCTGCGGAACCTGCCGGAGCTGCGCGGGACCGTGCCCGGCAAGCTCCAGGCCGCGCTCTCCTGCGCGGCACCGGTGATCGCCGCGGCGGGCGGCGACACGACGGAGCTGGTCGAGCGGGCCCGGGCAGGGCTGTCCTGCCCACCGGAGGACTGGGCGGCGCTCGCCGACCGCTTCTGGTTGGCCTCGGCGATCCCGCCGCCGGCCCGGGCGGAGATGGGCCGGCGCGGGCGGGACGCCTACCTGCGCGAGATGTCGCAGCGTGCCGGCGTGGACCGGATCGAACAGCTACTCGTCGAGGTGACGCGGGGCGCCGCCGGAGCGCCCCGGCGGACCGGGTTCGCCGAGGAGACGAGGGGCGCGTAATACGTCATACTCGCCACCCCTCCGTCTGTTTCATGCTAGAAAGCGATCAATAGGTTTAGTGTCCGATTCAGCCCGGGGAGAGTGGTGTGACGGAGAGCGGCGTGCCCCGCCGGCGGCGTGGTTCCCGACGACAGCGTCGGGCCCGCGTACGGCGGATGCTCCTGACCGCACTGGTGGTCGTCTCGCTGCTGCTGACCACCGGCGGCTGGGTCGCCTTCCGCGGTTGGCAGGCGCGGACGCACCTGCTCAACGCGGCCGGCCTGGCCAAGGAACTCAGCACCGAGGTGGTCGGCGGGGACGCCGACCGGGCCCGCCGTACGCTGGCCGCGCTCCAGGAGCAGGCCGGGGCCGCCCGGAGCGCCACCGACGACCCCGGCTGGTGGGTCGGCCGCCGGACCCCGTACATCGGTGACGACCTCACCGCGGTGCGGCAGATCGCGGTGGCCGTGGACGACCTGGCCCGGCTCGCCTTCCCGACCCTGCTCCGGATCGACCTGGCCTCGCTGGTGCCCCGGGAGGGGCGGCTGGACCTGGCCCGACTGCGGTCGGTCTCCGGCGAGGTCGCCGCCGCCGACCGCGCGGTCCGGGAGACGACCACCCGGTTGGCGGCGGTGTCGACCGGGGACCTCGTCGGTCAGGTCCGTACGGCGCTGGTGGGGTTGCGGGCGGAACTGGACCGGCTCGGCGAGTTGACGTCGGCCGCCGACCGGGGGGCCCGGTTGCTCCCACCGCTGCTGGGTGCCGACGGCGCCCGCAGCTACCTGCTCGTCTCGCAGAACCCGGCCGAGCTGCGCGCCACCGGCGGCATGGTCGGCGCGTACGCGGTGCTGCGCGCCGAGCGGGGTCGGGTCAGGATGACCGCCCAGGGATCGAGTTCCAGCCTGGGCCAGTTCAACCCGCCGTTGCGGGTCGGCTCGGAACTGCGCCGGCTCTGGCACGACCTGCCCGGGATCTACCCGGCGGACGTGAACCTCAGCCCGGACTTCCCGACCGCGGCGACGCTCTACCGGGAGATGGTGCGGCGGCGCACCGGCACGACCGTGGACGGCGTCCTCGCCGTCGACCCGGTGGTGTTGTCGTACCTGCTCGGGGTCATCGGCCCGGTCTCGGTGCCCGGCCAGCCCGCGTTGGCCGGCAGCACCGCGGTCCGCACGCTGCTCAGCGACTCCTATCGGGAGCTGAACGGCCCGGGCCAGGACGAGTTCTTCGCGGCGGCCGCCTCGGGGGTCTTCGACGCGCTCTTCACCAGGAGTGTGAATCCAAGGGCTGTTTTATCCGTTTTAAGCCGTTCCATCACTGAACGTCGGATATTGTTCTGGAGTGCCCGTCCCGAGGAGCAGCGCGTCCTGGCCGACAGCCGGTTGGCCGGGCAGCTCCCCGAGAAGGACACCGTGCCGACCGTCGGCGTGTTCCTCAACGACGGCAGCGGCGCGAAGCTCGGCTACTACCTCAGGTTCTCGGCCACCCTGACGGTCGGCGACTGCCAGCCGGACGGGCGCCGGGAGCTGCGGCTGCGGCTGGTGGTGCACTCCACCGTGCCGCGGTCCGGCCTGAGCGAGTCGGTCACCGGCCTCGCCCTCTCCGGGGATCCGTACACCGCCCGCACCTTCGTGTCGGTGTACAGCCCCGCCGGCGGGTCGGTGCTCGGCGGCCGGCTGGACGGAAAGGCCACGGCGATGGGCAGCGGGATGGACCGTCGCCGCCAGGTCACCGTGGCGACCGTCGAGGTCCGGCCCGGCGGGACCCGGACCCTCGACGTCACGCTGCTCACCCAGACGACCAGCGCCGGTACGGCCGAGCTGGTGACCACCCCCACCGTCACCCCATGGACCACCCAAGTTGTTTCCGCACCAAGCTGTGAACAGTAGGAGGGAATCCACTATGCGGCTATCCCGCATGATCATGGCGCTCACGGTCGGTGTGGCCGTGGCGGCCGTGCCGACCGCGGCGGGGGCGGCGCAGCCGCAGCCTCAACCGTCGGCCAGCACACCGCAGCCACCGTACGTGCCGCAGACCGCGCAGCTGACGGTCGACCCGACCAGCATCCGGCTGGGGGAGACCGCAACCCTGCGTGGCAGCGGCTTCGGCCCGGGCGAGACCGTGCGCATCACGGTCGCCATCCGGGCGCTGCCTCAGGCGGCACCCGCGCGGCTCAGCGACGGCACCTCGGTCAACCTGTCCACCGTCTCGTACGCGCAGGCCCCCCAGCCCGCGCCCACCGAGTTCACCGTGGTCGCCGACGGCGCCGGAAACTTCACCGTGGACTACCGGCCCACCCGGGTCGGCGTGCACACCTTCACGGCCACTGGCCTGACGACGGGGCGTTCCGACGACGCCGTGCTCACGGTCCGGCCGCCGCGGGTGGGCCCACCGCCGCACGGGGGCGGCAACCTGCCGGTCACCGGCAGCAGCCTCAGCACGCCGATGAAGGTCGGCGGCGGCCTGGCCGGCGCGGGCGCGGTGCTCGTGCTGCTCTCCCTGGCCTGGCGGCGCCGCGACCGGTTCGGGCTGGGCTCGCGCTGACCGGAGCCACGCCGGGCAGGGCCCGGATGTCGGAGTAGGTGCCCGCCGGACGAACCGTCCGGCGGGCACCCTCGCGTCCGGGCACCCTCGCGTCCGGGCGGGGTGCGCCGCGACCGGCCGGCACCGCACAATGGCGGGGTGGGCGTGGCAGCGGGTTGGGCCGAGCGGACCGGCCTCGTGCTGCTGCCCGGCGGCGCCCTGGTGCGCGGCCGGCGGATCGGCGTACCGCCGCCCGCACCCGCCGACTTCGCCCTCCTGCTGGCGCCCGGGCCGGTCCCGGCCTGGCCGTACCGGCGGCTCCGTTGGCCCGACTTCTGGGTGCCGCGAGATCCGGCGGACGCGCTGGACGCCCTGCGGGAGGCGTGGCGGCGGGCCTACGCCGGGCAGCGGGTGGAGGTGGCCTGCCGCGGCGGCGTCGGCCGGACCGGCACCGCGCTGGCCGCGCTGGCCATCCTCGACGGACTGACGCCGGAGCGGGCGGTGGCCTGGGTGCGCGCCCACCACCATCCGGGCGCGGTGGAGACCCCCTGGCAGCGGCGGTGGCTGCGCCGGGTGCCGGGCGGGTCCGGGCAGCGGCCCCGGTAGAACCCGGCCGGCCGGGTTGCCGGCCAGCGGGTGGACGCGCGCGAGCCGGCAGGCCTCCGCCCCGCGCGTTCGCAGCCCTCGCGCTCCCGGCCGGCTCCGGTCGCGGCGCCCGGCGGCAGCGGGGTTTCGCGGCCTTCCACGGCACGGTGCGCGGTCGGCCGGTGGACGCGGCGTGGCGGGGGCCGGCCGCTGCCACCGGTCGGCGATCTTGCGGGTTAGTCTGCGTGGTCATGAGAGTTCGGGCCCTGGCCGTCGCCGCCGCCGTCCTCCTGAGCACCGCGACCGTCCCCACCGTCCCGGCCGGCCGCGCGGCCGCCCGGGGCCGGGCGGCGGC
>NZ_KQ058711.1 GCF_000982955.1 Micromonospora sp. HK10
CGCCGGCGGCGAGGGCCGCGGCAACCACGGTGGCGGCGACGGGGTGTGCCACGACCGGCTGAAGCAGCGGGCCGAGGACCGCCGCCTTGACGCCCGCGCCGCCCGCGCCGCCGGACGCCGAGCTGAGCGTGCCGGGCAGGGCGGCGGCCGAGCCGGCCGCCGTGCCGAGCGCTCCCCGGGCGACCAGCACGGCGGCGAGGCCGACCGGTACCGGGAGCAGGCCGAGCCCGAGGAGCAGCCGCTCCGCACCGATCAGGCCGTCGGCGGCCCGCGCGCAACGCGGGCAGGACCTGGTGTGCCGGACCAGCCGCTTGCGCCACAACGGGCTCGGCACGCCGTCCCAGGCGGCCGCCGCGCCGTCGAGCTCGGGGCACCTCGGCCGGGCCTCCAGCGCGGCCACCAGCTCCCGGCACAGGTCGAGTTGGTGGCGCATGCGCTGCACCCGGACGGCCGCGTGCGCGACGCTGACCCCCAGGGCCGCCGCGAACTCGGCCCGGGTCAGTTCGCCCGCCACCTCCAGCCACCACAGGGAGAGCAGGGCCTGGTCGTCCGGGTCGAGCCAGCGGCTCGCCCGGACGGTCTGGCGACGCTGCCGGGAGAGCTCCACGCGCAGGGTCGTGACGTCCTCGACGGCGGCGTCGACATCCGGCAGCCCGGCCGCCTCGTCCAGCGGCGCGGTCCGGCGGGCAGCCGCCCGCCGGCGGTGCAGGTGGGTACCGAGCTGGCGCAGCGCGATGGCGGCCAGCCACGGCCGGAAGCTCTCGGGGGTACGCAGTTCCGGAAGCCGGCGGACGGCCCGCAGCATGGCGTCCTGGACGACGTCGTCGGTGTCCGGGTGCCCGTTCAGCGCGCGGTGCACGAGGCTGTAGACCAGCGGCAGGCCGCGGGACAGCAACTCGTCCAGGGCCCGCCGGTCGCCTGCCTGGGCCGCGACCACGAGGTCCGTCTCGTTCCTGCCGGTAGCTCGCATCCTCACGTCGCAGTCACACAGTTCGATCGGGGCGGGTGATCAGTGGTGGCGGCCGGAGCCGGTGGCCGGTGGTGGTTGACTGTCGCCGACGACCGACCACCCCGTCAAGAAGAGGGCCGGGTCCGGGGCGGCAAATGGACGTACCAAAAAGTGTTATCGGTCGCGGCGATGGCGAGTCGACAGCCGGCCGCACGGTGGTCGAATACATCGATCAGCGCCTAGCTCTTGAATGCCGCGAAACATTCTGGCAACGTTGGCGACCTCGATGTCTGTGCAGTGGGCGTAGGGCCTGCACACCTCGGGACCCCCAGCACTACCACCGTTTACGACCCGACGCCTACCGAGAGTTGTTAGCGCTAACAGCGTGGCGTCGACTCCGAGTGGAGGGAACATGCCCATGCCCATCGACCACGCGCCCCCACCGGCCGCCCCAGGCCGGCGCCGCCGGCGTCCGGGCCTGGCCGCCGCGGCCGTCGTGACCCTGCTGGCCAGCATGGCCGCCGTGGCGGTCAACGTCACCGAGGCGGCCGCGGCGTCGGTCGACACCAATGCCTGGTACGTCCTGGTCAACCGCAACAGCGGCAAGGCCCTCGACGTCTACGGCGCCTCCACCGCCGACGGCGCCCGCATCACCCAGTGGACCCGCAACAACGGCACCAACCAGCAATGGCAGTTCGTCGACTCCGGCGGCGGCTACTACCGCCTCAAGTCCCGCAACTCCGGTAAGGTCCTCGACGTCAACGGCGCGTCCACCGCCGACGGCGCGGCCGTCGTGCAGTGGAGCGACCACAACGGCACCAACCAGCAGTTCCGGCTGGCCGACTCCACCGACGGCTACGTCCGTCTCCTCAACCGCAACAGCGGCAAGGCCGTGGAGGTCCAGAACGCCGCCACCACCGACGGCGCCAACGTCGTGCAGTACAGCGACTGGAACGGCACCAACCAGCAGTGGCAACTCGCCCGGGTCGACGGCACCGACCCGACCCCCACCACGCCACCGCCGTCCGGTACGTCGTACACGAATCCCGTGGTGTGGCAGGACTTCGCCGACGGTGACATCATCCGCGTCGGCGACGCCTACTACTACTCGGCGTCGACCATGCACTACTCCCCCGGCGCGCCGATCCTGCGCTCCTACGACCTGGTGCACTGGGAGTACGCCGGGCACTCCGTGCCGAGCCTCGACTTCGGCTCCAACGCGTACAACCTCAACGGCGGGCGCGCGTACGTCAAGGGCATCTGGGCGTCGGCCTTCAACTACCGCAAGAGCAACAGCACATACTACTGGATCGGCTGCGTCGAGTTCAACCGCACCTACGTGTACACCTCGACCTCCGTCGACGGCACCTGGCAGAAGCGTTCGCAGATCAACAACTGCTACTACGACGCCGGGCTGCTGGTCGACGACAACGACACCATGTACGTGGCGTACGGCAACACGAACATCAGCGTGGCGCAGCTGTCGGCCGACGGGCTGAGCCAGGTCCGGTCCCAGCAGGTGTTCAGCACCCCGTCGAGCGTCGGCACGCTCGAAGGGTCGCGCTTCTACAAGCGCAACGGCTACTACTACATCTGGCTCACCCGCCCCGCCAACGGCCAGTACGTGCTGCGGTCCACCAGCCCGTTCGGCCCGTACGAGATGCGCCAGGTGCTGCTCAACATGCCCGGCCCGATCTCCGGCGGCGGCGTGCCGCACCAGGGCGGCCTCGTGCAGACCCAGAACGGCGACTGGTACTACATGGCCTTCGTCGACGCGTACCCCGGTGGCCGGGTGCCCGCGCTGGCGCCGATCACCTGGACCGGTGACGGCTGGCCGCAGGTCCAGACGGTGAACGGCGGATGGGGCGCGAGCTACCCGGCGCCGAACATCCCCGCCTCGTCGAAGACGGTGCAGCCGATGACCGGCCCGGACACCTTCACCGGCAGCGGGCTCGGCCCACGCTGGGAGTGGAACCACAACCCGGACAACACGAAGTGGTCCACCGGCAGCGGCCTGCGCCTGCAGACGGCCACGGTCACCAACGACCTGTACGCGGCCCGCAACACGCTGACCCACCGGATCCAGGGGCCGACGTCCACGGCGACCATCGAGCTGGACTACTCGACCATGGCCGACGGCGACCGCTCCGGGCTGGCGATGCTGCGTGACTCCTCGGCCTGGATCGGCGTCAAACGCGACAACGGCGCCACCCGGGTCACCCTGGTCAACGGCCTGACCATGGACGGCAACTGGAACACCACCGGGACGGGCACCGAGGCGGCCTCCGCCGCGGTCTCCGGCGGCCGGATCTGGTTGCGGGCCAGCGCCGACATCCGGCCCGGCAGTGGACGGCAGGCCCGCTTCTCCTACAGCACCGACGGGGTCACCTTCACCGCCCTGGGCCCGGCCTTCACCCTCAACAACGCCTGGCAGTTCTTCATGGGCTACCGCTACGCGATCTTCAACTACGCGACCCGGGCCCTCGGCGGTGCCGTCACCGTCCGCAGCTTCGACATGAGCACCCCGTGACCCGGCGCCACCACCACCAGAAACCCCGGAAGGTACGCAGATGAGACAACCTCCCCGCCCGCCGCAGGGACGGCTCCCGCAGCGGCTACGGGCGATCCTGACCCTGCTGACCGCCGCGCTGCTCGCGGCCGGCGCCCCGCTGCTGACGGCCGGCTCCGCCGACGCCGGCACCACCCTGGGCGCCTCGGCCGCCGAGAAGGGCCGCTACTTCGGCGCCGCCGTGCCCGCGTTCAAGCTGTCCGACGGCCAGTTCACCGGCATCCTGGACCGCGAGTTCAACGCGATCACCCCCGAGAACGAGATGAAGTGGGACGCCACCGAGCCGTCCCAGAACCAGTTCCGCTACACCGGCGGCGACCAGATCGTCAGCCACGCCCAGGCGCACGGCATGAAGGTCCGTGGTCACACCCTGCTCTGGCACGCCCAGCAGCCCCCGTGGGCGCAGAGCATGTCCGGCAGCACGCTGCGCAACGCCGCCATGAACCACGTCACCCAGGTGGCCGCCCACTACCGGGGCAAGATCTACGCCTGGGACGTCGTCAACGAGGCCTTCGCCGACGGCGGCAGCGGCGGACGCCGCGACTCCAACCTGCAACGCACCGGCAACGACTGGATCGAGGTGGCGTTCCGCACCGCGCGCGCCGCCGACCCGGGCGCCAAGCTCTGCTACAACGACTACAACACCGACGGCATCAACGCGAAGTCGACGGGCATCTACAACATGGTCCGTGACTTCAGGTCGCGCGGCGTACCGATCGACTGCGTCGGCTTCCAGTCCCACCTCGGCACCACGATGCCCGGCGACTACCAGGCCAACCTGCAGCGCTTCGCCGACCTCGGCGTCGACGTGCAGATCACCGAGCTCGACATCACCCAGGGCTCGAACCAGGCCAACATGTACGCGGCCGTCACCCGGGCCTGCCTCGCCGTCACCCGCTGCACCGGCATCACCACCTGGGGGGTGCGCGACAGCGACTCCTGGCGCGGCGGCGACAACCCGCTGCTCTTCGACGCCAACGGCAACAAGAAGGCCGCCTACACCGCCGTGCTGAACGCCCTCAACGCCGGTGGCGGCACCACGCCGCCGCCGGGTCAGGTCGACACCGGTGCCTGGTACGTGCTGGTGAACCGCAACAGCGGCAAGGCCCTCGACGTGTACGGCAAGTCCACCGCCGACGGCGCCCGGATCAGCCAGTGGACCCGCAACGACGGCAGCAACCAGCAGTGGCAGTTCGTCGACTCCGGCGGCGGCTACTACCGCCTCAAGTCCCGCAACTCCGGCAAGGTGCTCGACGTCAACGGCGCGTCCACCGCCGACGGCGCCGCCATCATCCAGTGGACCGACAACAACGCCGGCAACCAGCAGTTCCAACTCGCCGACTCCGGCGGCTACCTGCGACTGATCAGCCGCAACAGCGGCAAGGCCGTCGAGGTACAGGGCGCCGCCACCACCGACGGCGCCAACGTCGTGCAGTACAGCGACTGGAACGGCACCAACCAGCAGTGGCAGCTCGTCCGGGTCGGTTAGCGGGCCGGGGTCCCGCCGTCCTCCGGGCGGGCACCGATTCGATCCGCTGACCGGGTGTCCCGGTGCTCCCGTCCGGGGAGCACCGGGACATCGCCGCGCGCGGGCCGTCGCGAGGCGTGGTCGGGCGTCGGGTGGGCAGCCCGGTCGGGGCGGCGAAGCGGCTTCGACGCCCGGGCCGACGCCGGCCAGGACGCGATGATGCCCGCGACGACCACCGCCATGATGACGGCGGTGAGCGAAGGGTGGTAGTGGGACCCGGCGTGCGGAAACGACGACCAGGCCACGTTGTAGGAGGCGTGGCAGAGGGCCGGCGCGGCAATGCCGCCGCCGGCGTTGTCGTACAGCCAGACCAGCACGACGCGGAACAGGACGGTGAACGCGCACTGCCCGGCGATCCAAGACGCGGAGCGACCGGTCTGCAGGTGCGGCACGATGTGCCAGGCCGCCCAGACCGCGCCGATGACGAGCGCCGCGGCCAAAGGTCCCCATCGCTGCTGCAACGGGCTGGTGGCGTAGCCGCTCCAACCGATTTCCTCGGCCAGCGCGCTGACCAGGTAGATGGCGGCCAGCGGTAGCAGCGCCGACCAGGCGATGGCCGGGTCCGGAAGTGGCGCGCCGGTCCAGCGCAGCACGAGGTATGACGCCCCCAGGACCAGGGGTGGCAGCAGCAGCGCCGGGAGGTACCAGAGCAGCTGGGTGGTGCGCGGCCGGCGCACCATGCCGCGCGCCCAGACGCCCAGTCCTCGGCGTCCACGGCGCCGGTACATCAGCACGACCGCTGCGGTCGCCGGGCAGACGAACATCAGGGCGCTGGCCGGCACGTCCGCCCGGGTCCAGCGGGACAGGTTCCCGATCAGCGGGCCCAGCAGGTAGAACGCGCCGCTGAGGGCGAAGACCAGCCCGAAGAACGCGACCACGGGCCGGGCGGTGGGTGCGGGTACCGGCTGGGCCACGCGCGAAGCCTACCGACCGTGGTCCGGGGCCCGACCGCGACGGGCGGCGCACCGGGCCGGCGGCGTCGACAGCTCCCCGGCCGCGCTCGGCTTCGACCGCGGGCCAGCCGAACACCGCGCACGGGTGGCAGCCGCGTGACGTGGCCGGGCGACCGCGGGCCGCCCGGCCACTCCGCACGCGGGCGGTCAGCCGCGCAGGCTCCACTGCTGGTTGGTGTCGCCGTGGCAGTCCCAGAGGACGATCTTGGTCCCGTTGGTGGTGCCCCGGTTGGCCGCGTCCAGGCAGCGCCCGGACTGAACGCCGCTGATGGTGCCGTTCGAGTTGACGTTCCACTGCTGGTTGGCCCCGCTGGTGCAGTCCCAGATGATCACGCGGGTGTTGTTCGCCGTGCCGGCGCTCTCCGCGTCCAGACACTTGCCGCCGGACAGCTGCAACTGCTTGCCCGAGGTGTACGTCCAGCGCTGCTGGGCGCTGCCCGAGCAGTCGTAGAGCTGCGCCTGGGTGCCGTTGGTGGTGCTGGGCACGTCCAGGCACCGGCCGGACTGCACGCCCACGATCTGGGTGGCCGACGGGCTGGTCGGCGGCGGGTCGCTGGGGGTCGGCCCGGCGCCGCCGGTGAACCGCCAGTGATTGACATTGAACAGGTAGCTGCTGCCGCCGGTGAACCGCAGGTACAGGTCATGGGTGCCGGTGGCTCCGCTGACCGGGCAGGTGGTGTCGGTCCAGTTCTGCCAGCCACCGGTGCCGGTCACCCGGCAGGTCCCTACCAGCGGGCCGCTGACGCTGTCCAGGCGCAGCTCGATGCTGCCCCCGCTGCCGCCCGACGCCACCCGGGCCGTGAACGAGGCGGCGCCGGTGCCGAAGCCCACCCCCTTGACCTTGATGTAGTCACCGTTCTCGATCCAGCCGACGTTCATCCCGCCCTCGGAGCTCGGCTCGGTCTCCACTCCCGACTCCCAGGCGATCGTCTCGGCCTCCTGCCGGACGTACGGATCCAGCGTCTTGACCTGTGGTGCGCCCGTGGTCGTCATGGTGATCGTGGGGATCGTGCCGTTCGTGCCGTAGCTGAACTTCTCCACCGCCACGGACCGGGTGAAACCGCCGCCGCCCGGCAGTGCCCCGTTGTGGTAGAAAAAGTACGATCCGCCGTTGAAGTCGACGATCCCGGGATGGTTGGTGAAGCTGCTGCCCTGGGTCGGCATGATCGTGCCGCGGTAGGTCCACGGCCCCAGCGGGCCCGGCGCGGTCGAGTAGGCGATGAACTCCGAGCAGCACTTGGCCGCGTAGACCAGGTAGTAGAGGCCGTTGCGCTTGTACACCCACGGCCCTTCCTCGAACAGCGTCGGCCGGCTCGCGTCCCCGCTCCGCGTGCCGAACCCGGCCGTGGTCAACGGGATCTGGGTCGGGCTGCCCGAGTACGAGATCATGTCGGCGTTCAGCTTCACGTACCACAGGTTCGGATTGCCCCAGTAGAGGTACGCCTGGCCGTCGTCGTCGATGAAGACCGTCGGGTCGATCTCCCCGTTGCTCACCAGCGGACGCCCGATGGCGTCCCGGAACGGCCCGGTGGGGCTGTCGGCGACCGCCACGCCGATCCCCATCCGGCCGGTCGCGCGGACCGTCATGGGTACGTACCAGTAGAACTTGCCGTTGCGCTGGATCGCCTGCCCCGCCCAGGCGTCGGCGCTGGCCCAGCTGAAGCTGGCGAGGTTGAGCGGCGAACCGTGGTCGGTCCAGTTCACCATGTCGTCGGAGGACCAGACCCGCCACTCCTTCATCGTGAACCAGGTCGAGTTGTCCTCGTCATGGCCGGTGTAGAGGTACACCCGGCCGTTGTGCACCAGCGGTGCCGGGTCGGCCGTGTAGATCGTCTGCACGATCGGGTTGTCCGCGCGGGCGATGCCCGGCAACAGTCCCAACACCGTCAGCAGGCTCACGGCCAGGGCCATCACCCGCCGGGTCCGGCGGTTGCCGCGCGCCGGCGGCGCAGGCCGGCCGCGCTCCACCGGTACGCCGGCGGGTCGCGCCGCGCGGCGCGGTCCGCGCCGGCCGGACGCAAAGGACAGTGGCATGGTTGTCACCTTTCGCAAGAGTCGGCGGGTGGACGGTCCGGGCCTCAGCTCCGGCTCCACTTCGGGTCGTTGCCGCCGGTGCAGTTGGTAAGGACGATCGGGGTGTTGTTGCCGGTGCGGTTGGCAAGGACGATCGGGGTGCTGTTGCCGGTGCCGCCGCCGTTGCGGGCGAGGCGGCACCGGGCTGTGCCGCTGGTCAGCGGTAGCCGGCCGCGACGACGTTGCTCTGGACCGCGTTCTCGGTCGCGTCGGACGGGTAGCCCGCCACCATGGCGCCCTCGTAGAAGGTGCCGGCGCTGAGGTTGGCGCCCCCGCCGGGCTTGCAGCAGTCGCCGCCGCTGCCCAGGATGATGGCGCCCTGCTTCTTCATCGGGCTGTAGCCGGCCGGCAGCGCCCCGTCGTACAGGGTGTAGAGGCTGCCGGACTGGGCGTTGCTGCCCTTGATGGCGAACCGTGAGGTGCCGTTGTTCTTCAGCGTGGCGGTGACGAACTTGCTGGTGAAGGCGCGCTGGTTGGGGTTCCAGGACTGGCTGCCGCCCGGGTAGAGCCCCCACTCCAGGTCCGCCTGGACCCAGGGGCCGCTGCCGGAGCAACCGCCGAACCAGCAGCTGGTGCTGAAGTTGATCGCGTCCATCGCCCCGGCGGCGTCGGCGGACCGGGTGGTCTCGCTGTTGCCGTAGTCGAAGCAGCAGCCGCTGTTGACGTGGGTGCCGCTGGTGACCATGTACATGCCCTCCGGCGCGCTGCCGGTGGGGATGCCGGTGGTGTGCCCGTCCCGCCAGTAGCTGTTGCCGGGGTTGATGTAGAGCGAGTAGGCCTTGGCGCCACCGACGGTCAGTGACTCACTGGTGGCGGTGGCCGGCCGGCTGGAGCTGGAGCCGGGGACCTGCGGCGAGCCCTGGTACCACAGGTGGTTGCCGCGCCCGGACTGGTCGTAGACGACGGTGATGACGCAGGTGGTGCCGGCGCAGAAGCTGTCCTGGGTCGCCGCGTTGGCGTAGCCACCGGTGCTCAGCACGCCGATGTCCCGCGTCGCGCTGTCCGAGGAGCGGCGGACCTGGTAGAGGTTGCCGGCGTACGCCGAGAACAGCGCCCGGGTGGTGCTGTGCGCGGCGACGCAGGGCGTGCCGCCGGCGGCGTAGATGTCGCACGGCCGGCCGCCGGCCGGTGGCGGCGAGGTGGGCGGCGGGGACGACGGGGTCGTCGAGGTGGTCCACCGTTGGTTGGCCTGGCCGTTGCAGGTCCAGAGGATGATCTTGGTGCCGTTGGCGGTGCCGGCGCCGTTGGCGTCCAGGCAGAGTCCGGACTGGACGCCGGTGATGGTGCCGTCCGCGTTGACGTTCCACTGCTGGTTGGACTGGCCGTTGCAGGCCCAGATGATCACCTGGGTGCCCGGGCTGGTGCCCTGACCGTTGGCGTCCAGGCAGGTGCCACCGTTGCCGGTGAACTGGCGCGCCGTCGTGTACGTCCAGGTCTGTCCGGCACCGCCCCAACAATCGTAGAGCTGAACCTGTGTGCCGTTGGTGGTGCTGCCGTTCGGCACGTCGACGCAGCGGCCGGACTGCACCCCGACGATCGAGCCGGGACCGGCGGCGGCGACGGCCGCGTTGGTCCGGGCCACCAGGGCCAGGCCGCCGACGACGAGGACGAGCGCCAGGGCCCACCGCAGCGGACGCGACACTGTGGACGGGACGGGCCGGGCGGGAGAGACCACCATGACGGCTCCTCGGATACCTTGGCTCCGCGCCGGTGGCGCGGCCGGGTGATGGTCGCCGATGGATGCGTTAACATCCGCGGCCGGAGCTCATGCCGACGACACCCGGAGGACCGGTGAGTCCTGGCGGGCCAGGCTGCCGGAATGCCTGCGGTGGTGGCGTCTCGGCAGGGATGTTATCGATAACATCGACGTAACCAGATTAAAGCACAGCGGCGTCCATGGCGGGAGTCTCCAAGCGGCCCGCGCACGCCGCGGAAAAGACCCGCCGCGAGGCGCGCCCCGACGCCGAGCGACCCACCGCAAGGTGCTCCCCGCCGCCGAGCGCCCCGCCGCCGAGCCGCCCACCGCAAG
>NZ_KQ058712.1 GCF_000982955.1 Micromonospora sp. HK10
GGCGCGTACGGCATCGAGGCGGCGGCGCAGACCTACTTCGGCAAGTCCACCAAGCAGCTCAGCGTGGCGGAGGCTGCGGTGCTCGCTGCGCTGATCAAGCAGCCCGAGCCGAGCGCCACGCACAAGGGCTACGACCCGGCGATCAACCAGCAGGCCGCGCTGGAGCGGTGGAACTACGTCGTGCAGGGCATGATCACCGAGGGCTGGCTCGACGCGCCCGGCAAGCCGAAGCACCCCACCGAGTACCCGACCAAGACCCTCAAGAAGTACAACCCGAAGGGCAACGCCGCCTTCGGCGTCAACACGCCGTACGGCAACGTGATCAACTATGTCGCCCAGGAGATGCGCGACATGAAGCTCTGCACCGACAACGAGGCCGCCGTCACCGCGGAGATGCCGGAATGCCGGCAGGCGCTCAGCAAGGGTGGCTACCGGATCACCACCACCATCGACCGGAGCCTGCAGGAGAAGGCCCTCGCGGCGGTCCGTCCGGCCACCAAGGGCTCCGAACTCTCCGACCAGCCCAAGACCCTGATGGCGGCCCTGGTGTCCATCGATCCCAGCAACGGCGAGGTGCGCGCCTACTACGGCGGTGACAACGGCACCGGTACGGACTTCGCCGGCAAGAACTACGACCAGAACGGCGTCATCAGCGGCGGCCATCCGCCGGGCTCGAGTTTCAAGATCTACACACTGGCCGCGGCGCTGGAGAACGACATCTCCATCAAGTCGCGCTGGAAGGGCAAGTCGTTCAAGCCAGAGGGCTTCGAGAACCCGATCAGCAACGCCGGCCACGACGCCAGTTGCGGCAACTCCTGCACCCTTGAGCAGTCGACCCTGAAGTCACTCAACGTGCCGTTCTACTACATCACCGAGCAGATCGGCCCGGACAAGGTGCTCGACGTGGCCAAGAGGGCCGGTGTCAGCATGATGTGGAGCGACAACCCGGTGAAGAGCTACGACCTCACCAAGAGCGACCCGAAGAAGCTGGCCCCCGCGCCCTTCTACCACGTGCTCGGCTACGGCCAGTACCCGATCACCGTGCTGGACCACGCCAATGGCGTCGCCACCTTCGCCAACCAGGGCGTCTACTTCAAGGCGCACTTCGTCCGGAAGGTGGAGAAGCAGAACCCGGTGACCGGCAAGTGGGACCTGGTGGGGTCCCCCAAGCTGAAGGGCCAGCAGCGCATCAAGAAGGATGTCGTCGCGGACGTCACCTCGGTGCTGGAGGAATACCCGGCCGCCGTCAACCGCCGGCTCGACAACGGCCGCAAGGCCGCCGAGAAGACCGGTACCTGGGAACTCGGCGACCCGAAGCAGCCCTTGGCCAACGGTGACGCCTGGATGGTCGGCTACACGCCGCAGCTCGCCACCGCGGTCTGGGTCGGCAACAAGGGCAATCGCAAGGCGATCAAGGACAAGAACGGCAAGAACATCAGCGGCTCGAGCATCCCGGGCGCCGTCTTCCAGCGCTTCATGAGCGACGCGCTGAAGGGCAAGGACAAGGTGGACTTCCCGCCCGCCGCGCACGTCGGCAAGGACGACACCGGCAACGGCGAGGCCCCGCCGCCCGAGCAGCCCAACTGTGACCCGCTCGGCCTGTTCTGCCCCGGCGGGCCCAACGGTGGCGGCAACCCTGGCGGCGGTAACCCCGGTGGTGGCGGCACCCCTGGTGGTGGTGGCGATCCCAACCTGCCGGACTTCCCCGGCCGACCAGGTGGCGGCGGCGGTGGTGGCGGTGGTGGCGGCGGACTACTACCGAGCACCGCACCACGGCAAACCTACTGACGACAGCGCCATCGACGGCGGTCGGGCCCCGGCCCGGCCGCCGTCGGCGTTCCCGGGTACCGGAAATTAGCGCTCGGGACGGGACGTGGAGGCCCGACGTACGGCAGGATGCGTCTTCATGAGCACCCAGTCGACGGCCGGCTACGACGACCCCGGGACCACCGACCACCCGTCCCGCTCGGACGGGTTCGTCCGCGGCGCCTCCGAGCTGATCGGCGGCCCGCTCGGCGACCACGCGGTCGCCCTGGACCGGCCGGCCGGTCGCGACCGGCGGTTCTGGACCGCCGCCCGGATCGTGCTGGCGCTGGTGTGCCTCACCCTCGCCCTGCACTGGGTGCAGAAGTCGCCCTGCCAGGACGGCGCCTGGCAGAACAACAGCCAGTACACGCGGATGTGCTACACCGACGTGCTGGCGCTCTACTACGCCGAAGGGCTCAACGAGGGCAAGGTGCCCTACGCCGACCACCCCGTCGAGTACCCGGTGCTGACCGGCTACTTCATGGGGGCGATCGGGCTGCCGGTGCACGCGCTCGGCGTCGACGACCCGTCCATCAACCAGGGGCAGTGGTTCTACAACATCACCGCGCTGGTGCTCGGCGGGCTGGCGGTGACGACAGTGGCGGTGATCCTCGCCCTGCGCCGCCGTCGGCCCTGGGACGCCGCGCTCTTCGCGCTCGCCCCGGCACTGCTGCTCACCGCCACCGTCAACTGGGACCTGCTGGCCGTCGGGCTGGCCGCGTTCGGGCTGCTGGCCTGGGCGCGGACCAGATCCGGCCCGGGCGGCATCGTGCTGGCCGCGCTCTCCGGGGTGCTGCTCGGGCTCGGTGGCGCCGCGAAGCTCTGGCCGCTGTTCCTGCTCGGGCCGATCGTGGTGCTCGCGGTCCGCGCCGGCCGGATCCGGGCCGCCGTGCTCGCCGTCCTCTCCGCCGCGGTGACGGTGGTGGCGGTGAACCTGCCGGTGGCGATCCCCTACCGGGACAACTGGGGCCGGTTCTTCGAGCTGAACAGCACCCGGCCGATCGACTGGGGCACCCTCTGGTACATCGGCCGCTACCTGGACGGCCGGATCAACCCGTCCAGCCCCGGTGACCTCGGGCCCTTCGAGTGGCTGAACGCGCACATCCCCACCCTGAACTGGGTGTCGTACCTCCTCTTCGGACTGGCCTGCCTCGGAGTGGCCGCGCTGGCGCTGTTCGCCCCGCGCCGGCCCCGCCTCGGCCAGCTCGCCTTCCTGGTGGTCGCCGCCTTCCTGATCTTCAGCAAGGTCTGGTCCCAGCAGTTCGTGCTCTGGCTGCTCCCGCTCGCGGTGCTGGCCCGGCCCCGGTGGGGCGCCTTCCTGGCCTGGCAGCTGGCCGAGGTGGGCTACTTCGTGGCGTTCTACGGGGAGTTGCTCGGCACGGCCACCAGCCGTCCGGTGTTCCCCGAGGGCGTCTTCGTGCTCGCCGCCAGCTTCCGACTGATCACCGTCGTGGTGCTCTGCGGCTTCGTGATCCGGGACATCCTCCGCCCCGAGCGGGACGCGGTGCGCGGCACGTACGCCGACGACCCGGACGGCGGCGTCCTCGACGGCGCCGAGGACGCCTCGTGGCTGCGCCGGCTACGCCAACGGCCCGACCCGCACCCCACCGAACCTCTCCCCGCCTGACCCGGACGGCAGGACTCACCGCAAGGACCACTACAGCCGGAACACCACCGCGTCACCCACCTCCTCGCGGGTCACTCCCAACCCGTCGGAGGGCCGGTCCAGCATCCCCTCCCAGGGCGTGCCGCCGAGCCGGTCGCGGAGCACCACCACGTTCTTCACCCCGAGCTGGCGCAGGTAGTCGATGCTACGCAGGTCGGGGAAGCCGACGCTGACGTCGCGGACCTTGGCCTGGCTCTCCGGGGTGAAGCCGCTGCCGCCGTTGACCACGTCCTGGAACCGGCTGGTCGACCAGAGCATCACCGGCTGGTCCAGGTTCTGGCTGGTGGGCAGCACCAGCATCGGCCCGTCGAGGGTCCGCATCGCCACCGGCTGCGGCGGCACCACCGGGTGCGGGGTGGCGTTCAGGCCCTCCACGACCACCAGCAGCAGCGGCAGCAGGGTGGCCAGCCGCAGCCACGGGCCGGGCCACGGCGGGACCCGCTCCGCGGCGAGTTCGCGTACCCGGGCGCAGAACGCCGTCACCGCGCCGGCGGCCAGCAGGCCGAGCAGCAGGGTGGCCCAGAGCATCATCCGCCCGGGGGTACGCAGGCCGTTCCAGCCGGGCAGGTACTCGAAGAGCGGGACGTAGGTGACGGTGCCGTGGAAGAACCGGGTGCCCATCGCCAGGATCATGGTGACCAGCACTCCGGCGAGCAGGAACAGCCGGTGCCGGACCCGCCACACGGAGAAGAACAGCCCGCCGGCGGCCAGGGCGTAGAGCACGAAGCCCGGCAGCAGGGTCATCTCCGGGTGCCACGGCAGGGCGTTGCGCGCGCCCTCGTGCAGCGAACCCCACACCCGGGACTCGGCCGGGGCGGTGAAGAACCCGCTCATCGGCGGCGAGTAGGCGGTGACGTCACCGAGCGTCCGTGCCGCGTTCGGGTGCAACTCGGCGACCTTGAAGTACGGAATCGCCAGCAGCGCCCCCACCGCGGCGAAGAGGAGCGCGCCGAGCACGTCGGCGAGGAACAGCCGGCGGCCGAACGGGCGCTTCACGCGCCGGACCAGCCAGCGCCGGGCGAACCAGATCCCGGCGGCGACCAGCACGATGCCGGCCAGCAGGTACGCGAACGGCAGACCGATGCCGAAGCCGAGGCTGAGCTGCCACGCCGCCACCAGCCACCCGGCGAACGCCCAGCCGGGACGGCGCCGGGCCGGGCGGTAGCCGTACCGCAGGGACCAGCCGTGGCCGCGGGCGAGCATGGCCAGCGCCAGCGGGATCCCGCCGTTGGAGACGATGTGCAGGTGCCCGGCCTGGGCCAGCAGCCACGGGGCGTACGTGTAGGCGGCCCCGGCCACGGCGGCCCCGATCCGGCCCGACCCCAGCTGGCGGGCCAGCGCGTACGCCCCGAGCGTGGCGAGCGCGTGCGCCAGCACGAACATGATGTTGTAGCGCAGCACGGCGGCCTCGGGCCCGTGCCCGAGCATGCCGGCCGGCGCGTACCCGAGCAGGGTGTCGGAGAAGGCGAAGCTCCACCGGTCGGGGAAGAACGTGTTGGCGTTCCACAGCTGCCCCGGGTCGGTCAGCAGGATGTGCCCCGACCACGCCATCTGCCACGACTGCAGGCTCGGGTCCCAGTAGTCCTGCGGCAGGGTGTAACCCGGGTAGCGCAGGGTGGGCCAGGTCATCAGCACGGCGAGCAGCAGGGCGCCGGCGGTGGCGAGGGTCCACTCGTGGATCAGGAACCGGCCGACCGCACGGCCCACCCGGCGGGTACGGGTGAGCACCGGGGCCGGCGCGGGACCGAAGGCCGAGAAGGGGTCCGCCGGCTCGGTCTCGCCGCCCGCGCCGTCCTCGCCCTCGGCGCTGGTCCCGGCCGCCGCCTTCGCGGTGTCCGCGTCGGCGTTCGCGGTGCCGGCGTCGGTCTTTGCGCTGCCGGCGTCGGCGTTCGCGGTATCGGCGTCGGTCTTTGCGCTGTCGGCGTTTGCGGTGCCGGTGTCGGGCTTCGCGGTGCCGGCACCGGTCTTTGCGCTGCTGGCGTCGGCGTTCGCGGTGCCGGTGTCCGGCTTCGCGGTGTCGGCGTCGGTCTTTGCGCTGCCGGTGTCGGCGTTCGCGGTATCGGTGTCGGGCTTCGCGGTGTCGACCTCGGGCTCCGCACCGCTGGCGTCGGGCTTCGCGGTGTCGGCATCGGTCGCGGCGCCGGCCTTGGCGGTGCCGGCGTCGGTCTCTACCGTGCTGGCGTCGCCGGCGGCGGTCCTCGGGCCGGCGGCGCCGCGCCCCGGTCCGACCTCGCCCGCCGGGCCGGTGGCGTCGGACTGCTCGGTGGTCATGCGACCGTACCCAGCTGACCGCGCAGGAAGGCGATGTCCGCCGCCTGTCCCTTGACGCCGCCAGGGGTCTCCACGATGACCGGCGCGCCGGCCGCCCGGATGACCGCCACCACCAGCTCCGGGTCGATGGCGCCGCCGGTGAGGTTGTCGTGCCGGTCCTGGCCGGAGTTGAACGCGCCCTTGGAGTTGTTGGCGTGGATCAGGTCGATCCGGCCGGTGATCGCCTTGACCCGGTCGACCACGCCCAGCAGTTCCTCGCCGCCGGCGAAGGCGTGGCAGGTGTCGAGGCAGAAGCCGACCTCGTAGTCGCCGAGGGCGTCCCAGAGCCGGGCCAGCGCGTCGAGGTGCCGGGCACAGGCGTTGTCCCCGCCGGCGGTGTTCTCGATCAGGACCGGGAGCGGGAAGCCGCCGGAGTCCGCCGCGTACGCGAAGGTCTTGCGCCAGTTGTCGAAGCCGACGGCCAGGTCGTCACCGGCGCTCACGTGGCCGCCGTGCACGATCAGGCCCTTGGCGCCGACGGCGGCCGCGGCGTTCGCGTGGGCGATCAGCAGCTTGCGGCTGGGGATGCGGATCCGGTTGTTCAGGGTGGCCACGTTGATGACGTACGGCGCGTGGACGTAGAGATCGACGTCGGCCCCGCGCAGCCGCTCGGCGTCCTCCCGGGGCTTCGGGGCCTTCCATCCCTGGGGATCGGCGAGGAAGAACTGGACGGCTTCGGCGTCCCGGGCGGTCGCCTCGGCCAGCGGGTCGGTCGGATCGACGTGGGCTCCGATTCGCATGCACGGCAGCCTACGTCGCACTGGTGACACGCGGGGTGACCGTGCCGCCCCCGGCTCGACGGGTCGGCCGGGCGGCGGTGGCGGAACGGCAGCGTCACCAGCGGGTCCCGCGCTCGTTGGTGGAGGTGGGATCGATGGTCGACGCTCCGCCCGGCGCGGTCCACAGCGCGTCCGGGCGAGGGGGAGACCTCCGCCAACGGGACGCCCCGCCGTGCGGTCCCGGCACGACGGGGCGGGACCCGCTCGGCATATGGGCATTCCGCGACCAGGGGTGCTGGGGCAAATTCCTCCATTTACCCCAAGAGGTGACGAGAGCCGTTGTATGGTCAGACCAGGTGACAACACGATAAAGCTCCGCGGGGCGTCCTCGATCCAACCTCATCGGTGTGGTCGTTCCTCCCCAGGTCCCACCCAAGGAATGCGGACGGGACGCCCCGCGGCCCCGTGGACAGGGGTCCACCACCGGCACCCGGTGCCGAGGGTGGACCCCTGTCACCGCGTCCGGGGGCGGACGCCGGTCACCGCGCCCGGGACCGTCCGCCCGACCGGCCCGGCCATGATCGTCCGGACCGGGTATCCTGGTCCGGTTGTCCGCGTCCGGACGGGTTCCCCCGCACCGGCACGGGCCACGACGCACGACCTCCTGCCACGGAAGGACCGTGGCCGCTTAGCCCACAGGAGGTGAGCACGTCTTGCGTCACTACGAAGTCATGGTGATCCTCGACCCCAGCCTCGAGGAGCGCACCGTCGCCCCGTCGCTCGACACGTACCTGAACGTGATCCGGACCGCGGGTGGCTCGGTCGAGAAGACCGACGTGTGGGGCCGCCGGCGCCTCGCGTACGAGATCAACAAGAAGGCCGAGGGCATCTACGCCGTCATCGACCTCCAGGCGTCGCCGGAGGCCGTGGCTGAGCTGGACCGTCAGCTCCGACTCAACGAGTCGGTGCTGCGCACCAAGGTCATCCGCCCGGAGATGCGCTGAGCATCTAGACCCGGCACGTCCGGATCAAGCCTCATCGACGCTGTCGGAGGGCTCTGAGAGCCTGTGAGGGCGAAACGATGAGTGCGCGAGGAGATGGTCATGGCAGGAGACACCACCATCACGGTCATCGGCAACCTGACCGATGACCCCGAGTTGCGATTCACCCCCTCCGGGGCGGCGGTCGCCAAGTTCCGGGTCGCCTCGACGCCCCGCTTCATGGACAAGGCGTCCGGCGAGTGGAAGGACGGCGAGCCGCTCTTCCTCTCGTGCACGGTCTGGCGGCAGGCCGCCGAGAACGTCGCCGAGTCGCTGCAGCGCGGCGCCCGGGTGATCGTGTCCGGCCGGCTGCGTCAGCGGTCGTACGAGACCCGCGAGGGTGAGAAGCGCACCGTCATCGAGCTGGAGGTCGACGAGATCGGCCCGTCTCTGCGCTACGCCACGGCGAAGGTGCAGAAGATGTCCCGCTCGGGCGGCGGTGGCGGCGGCTTCGGCGGTGGTGGTGGCCAGGGCGGCGGCGGAGGCAACTTCGACGACCCCTGGGCCTCGGCTGCCCCGGCCCCCTCCCGCGGTGGTTCGGGCGGCGGAAACTTCGACGAGGAGCCCCCGTTCTAATGGCGCCGAGCGCCCGCGATCGCAAACCAGGAGCAAGAGCAATGGCCAAGGCTGCGGCACTGCGCAAGCCGAAGAAGAAGGTGAACCCGCTCGACAAGGACGGGATCACCTACATCGACTACAAGGACACCGCGCTGCTGCGCAAGTTCATCTCCGACCGCGGCAAGATCCGCGCTCGGCGGGTGACCGGCGTGACCTCGCAGCAGCAGCGGCAGATCGCCCGAGCGGTCAAGAACGCCCGCGAGATGGCGCTCCTGCCGTACACGGCTACGGCCCGCTGAGAGGAGGCACCGACATGAAGATCATCCTGACTCAGGAGGTGTCCGGCCTCGGTGCCCCGGGCGACATCGTCGAGGTCAAGGACGGCTACGGCCGTAACTACCTGCTGCCGCAGGGCTTCGCGATCGCCTGGACCAAGGGCGCGGAGAAGCAGGTCACGGTCATCAAGCGGGCCCGCTCGGCCCGCGAGATCCGCGACCTCGACCACGCCAACGAGGTCAAGGCCCAGATCGAGGGTCTGAAGGTGAACCTGAAGGCCCGCGCCGGCGACGGCGGACGGCTCTTCGGCTCGGTCACCCCGGCCGAGATCGTCGACGCCGTCAAGTCGGCCGGCGGTCCGACCCTGGACCGCCGCCGGCTGGAGACGCCCGGACACATCAAGGCGCTCGGGTCGTACCCGGTCAGCATCAGGCTGCACCCCGAGGTGACCGCCAAGTTCGACCTGAACGTCGTCAAGGGCTGACACCCGCAGCACCACGAAAGGGCCCGCACCGGACTGCCGGTGCGGGCCCTTTCGTCTGCTCCGGGGCCAGTCCCGGCCCCGCCACCGCTCAGCCGATCGGCTGGCCGGTCACCGCACTGATCAGCACCGTCGACAGGCCCCCGCCGACCACCGCCGCCGCGAGCGCCACCGTCGCCGACCGCCAGGCCGAGCCGACCCGGCGCAACACCACCGCCACGACCAGGCTGCTCACCAGCGCCAAGCCGAACCGCGGCGCGCCGTCGATCAACGAGGCCAGCGCGTGCGTACGCGGCGAGTCGCAGCCACCACCGGTGATGTCCGTGACGCAGCCCGCTGGCGGCTGGCCGTCCAGGAACAGCAACCCGGCCAGCAGCAGCACCGCCGGCACCAGGTAACACGCGGCGGTGTAGACCAGCGACCGCAACGGCCCACCCGGGTCCGGATCGAGCAGGTCGTCCTCCAGCCGGCGACCCCACGTCCCGCCGCCCACCGTCTCCACGCGCCGGCGCAACGCCGCCGCCCCACCCCGCCCGGCGTCCACCGCCGGCATCGGGCGGCGCCGGGGCACCGCGCCCGCCCGGGCGTCCGGATAACCCACCATGGGCGACCGCGGCGCCGACGGCGGGGTCTCCACCCACCGCGGATCGTCCCCGGCCAGCCGCGTCCCCGACCAGAAGCTCTCGGCCCGCTCCGGCGACGCCCAGCCCTCCCGGACCGGCGCCGGCGGCACCGTCCGGTCCCACCGGTCGGCCTCCGCGTACCGGTCCCAGCCGCCCGCGTACCGGTCCGGCCCGCCGGGGTCGGGGTGCGAGTCCCACTGGCCGGTGTCCGTGACCCGGCCCAACTCACCGGTGTGCTCCATCCGGTCCCAGTGGGCCGGGCCGTCCGACCGGTCCCACCGCTCCCCGGCATCCGGGCGCTGCCAGGCGTGCACCCCGGACGCGTCCCACGGGTCGACCGCCGGCGGCACCGGCTCCGGTTCGGCCGCCCGGCCCCGGGCCCACGGCTCGGCCGCCGGCCGCGACCAGGCATCCGCCGCGGGACGGGACCGGGCATCCGCCGCCGGCCGCGACCAGGCATCCGCCCCGGGACGGGACCGGGCATCCGCCGCCGGCCGCGACCAGGCATCCGCCGCCGGGCGGGACCAGGCATCCGCCGCCCGCCGCTCACCGGGGCCGCCCGCCCAACGTTCGACCTCCCCACCGGGGGCGGAACCGGTCTCCTCCACGCCGGACCAGATCACCTGTGGTCGCCGCGTCGGGGCACGTCGCGGCCGGCTCAGCGGCGCCGGCCCCGACACCGGCTCGTCCTCCATGGACTCGGCGCGCCGGCTCCCCACGTACCCCCGGTCCTGCGGGGCGTCGAAGGTCCACTCGGCGGTGTGCTCGACGGCCGGCCCGGCACCGATCGCCCGCAACTCGCGCCACCCGCTCTCCGCGCCGCCACGCCAGCCGCTTTCCGGGTACGGCGGCTCGACCTCGTCCTCGTCGTCCGGGGCGGCGTGCCGACCCCCGCCGTCCGCGCGGCGGATCCCCGACTCCAACGCCCACCGGGGCAGGTACGTCTCGACCGGCTCGTCCTGCCCGCGTTCGATCGCCCGGCGGCGGCTCGGGGTGCCGTACCGCCCGGACTCGTAGGGTGACGCCTCCAGCTCGCGGCGGGCCGAACGGGGACGGTCGGAAGTGGCCGGGAACCGCTCGGCGGGGTCGTCCCACGAGGTGACCGGCGGCCGCTCGCGCGGGCTGCCCTCCCCGCTTGCCCAGTCCCGGTAACTCACGGCCGGAGCGTGACCCTTCTCAACCGAAATCGCAATCCGCTGTCCAGGTGTAGCCGTTCGCAGAGATAGTACGGGACGAACGGCCGCGAAGCTCCACCCGAAATCTTCCGTCCACAGGGTGGGGATTGCATAACCGCTGGTCAGAGCGCTGTAGCGAGGAATTCCCCATTACTTGTCCACACCCTGTGCACACGCTGCGCACATTTCTGCGCCCGGCGTCCACAGGTTGTCCCGAGGCTCGTCCACCGGCATTGTTGAGGGTCTGACCTCGGGTTCCGTATCGTGGTCCCCCGACCGTCCGGGCGGTGGCCCCCGATCGACCGGAGGGTCGTCGAAGTTGTCACACCCCGGCGGTACAGCTGGAACCGATCCGACGCAGCAAGGGGGGACCCGTGTCGGTCACGGACGACACGCGGGCGGACGGGACCGGCGGGCAACCGCCGATGCCGGCCCAACGCGACGCGCAGTTCGAGAAGACCCCGCCCCAGGACGTCGCCGCCGAGCAGTGCGTCCTCGGCGGCATGCTGCTCTCCAAGGACGCCATCGCCGACGTCGTCGAGATCCTCAAGTCCAACGACTTCTACCGGCCGGTGCACGCCACCATCTTCGACGCGATCCTCGACATCTACGGCCGGGGTGAGCCGGCCGACCCGATCACCGTGGCGGCCGCCCTGGCCGACTCCGGCGACCTCGCCCGGATCGGCGGCGCGCCCTACCTGCACACGCTGATCGCCAGCGTGCCCACCGCCGCGAACGCCGCCTACTACGCGCGCATCGTCGGCGAACGGGCGGTGCTGCGCCGGCTGGTCGAGGCGGGCACCCGCATCGTCCAGCTCGGGTACGGCACCGGCCAGGGCGGCAGCCGGGACGTCGACGATGTCGTCGACCTCGCCCAGCAGGCCGTCTACGAGGTCACCGAGAAGCGGGTCAGCGAGGACTTCGCCGTCCTGGCCGACATGCTCCAGCCGACCCTCGACGAGATCGAGGCGGTGGGGGCGCAGGGCGGCGTGATGACCGGGGTGCCGACCGGCTTCAGCGACCTCGACCGGCTGCTCAACGGCCTGCACCCGGGCCAGCTCATCATCGTGGCCGGCCGGCCGGGTCTCGGTAAGGCACTCGCCCTCGACACTCCGCTGCCCACTCCCGAGGGCTGGACCACGATGGGTGCGGTGACCGTCGGGGCCAAGCTGCTCGCGGCGGACGGCACGCCGACCACCGTCACCAACGTGTTCGACGTGCTGTACGGCCGGCCGTGCTACGAGGTGGAGTTCTCCGACGGCTCCGTGATCGTGGCCGACGCCGAGCACCTGTGGAAGACCACGACCCGGGCCAGCCGCCGACAGCCGGCGGCGCGCCCGAGCCACTACTGGTCGGACGCCTCGCTCGCCCGGATCCGGACGGCCGAGGCGACCGTCGGCACCGAGCCGCACCGCCTGGTCACGCTCGCACAGACCCTCGAACAGGTCGGGCCCGAGTTCCGCAACGTGCTGCACACCGTCGCCCGCCAGGTGGGCGCCAACGGCCGGGTCAGCCGCCCGATCACCCGGGCCGGCAAGGTACGGAACTGGACGGCCCCCGGCTACCCGGCGGGCGCGCTGCTGAGCGGCCTGCGTGAACGGGCCGAACGGCAGATCAACGCCGGTGCTCGGACGCACCACGACGGGGTTGTCACCACCGCGCAGATCGCCGCCACGCTGCGCACCGGGACCGGCGACCGCCGGCTGAACCACGCGGTCGAGAACTGCGCGCCGCTCCAGCTGCCGGCGCGGGAGCTCGTCGTTCCCCCGTACACCCTCGGGGTGTGGCTCGGCGACGGGCACACCGGAGCCAGCCGGTTCACCACCGCGGACACCGAGCTGGTCGATCTGGTCGCGCAGGACGGCTTCGTGGTGCGCCCCAGCGGACCGATGGCCTTCACCATCGTGCTGCCGGCCGCCGCTGCGACGCCGGACCGCACCTGCGTCGACTGCGGCTGCTCCACCAGGGCGCTGCGAGAGAACCCGGCGACCCGCCGCTGCGCGGTCTGCCACGACCGGAACGGCTCGTTCCTGGCGCTGCTCCGGCGAGCCGGCGTGGCACACCGGAAGCACATCCCGCAGGCCTACCTTCGCGCCTCGCAGGCGCAACGGCGGGCGCTGCTCGCCGGTTTGATGGACACCGACGGCACGGTGGCGCCGGCAGGCAACCTCCAGTACACGTCTACCTCGAAGCGGCTGATCGAGGACGTCCGCGAGCTGGTGGTCAGCCTCGGCTACCGGTGCACGGTCAACGAGAAGCGGGTCCGCGGCCGGACGGAGGAGTCCTCGACCGCCTACACCCTGAACTTCTCCACGCCCGACCCGGTCTTCCGCCTGGCGCGGAAGCGCAGCGCGCACGCGGCTCGGCGGCGGACCTCGTCAGATGTCCGGACGACGTCCCGCTTCATCGTGGACGTCCGGCCGGTGCCCAGCGTCCCGGTCCGGTGCGTGACGGTCGACAACCCCGACCACCTCTACCTGGCCGGTCGGTCCATGATCCCGACGCACAACAGCACCGCGAGCATGGACTTCGCGCGGAACGCCGCGATCCGCGCCAACCACGCGTCGGCGATCTTCTCGCTGGAAATGAGCAAGGTCGAGATCGTCATGCGACTCCTCTCGGCCGAGGCTCGGGTGCCGCTGCACGTGCTGCGCAGCGGCCAGCTCTCCGACGACGACTGGACCAAGCTGGCCCGGTGCATGGGCGAGATCAGCGAGGCGCCGCTTTTCGTCGACGACACGCCGAGCATGAACCTCATGGAGATCCGGTCGAAGGCGCGGCGGCTCAAGCAGAAGCACGACCTCAAGCTGATCGTGGTCGACTACCTCCAGCTGATGACCTCACCGAAGCGCACCGAGAGCCGGCAGCAGGAGGTCGCGGACCTGTCCCGAGGCCTGAAGCTGCTGGCCAAGGAGGTCGAATGCCCGGTGATCGCGGTCAGCCAGCTGAACCGTGGCCCCGAGCAGCGCACGGACAAGAGACCGCAGCTGTCCGATTTGCGCGAGTCTGGGTCAATTGAGCAAGATGCGGACGTTGTCATCCTGCTGCACCGCGACGACTACTACGACAAGGAGTCGCCGCGCGCCGGCGAGGCGGATTTCATAATCGCCAAGCATCGGAATGGCCCGACCGACACGGTGACCGTGGCCGCCCAGCTGCACCTGTCCCGCTTCGTCGACATGGCCATCGTCTGACTGTGAGCATGGCGGCCGCCGTTCAGGATCGTGGCTGAAGCTTCCCGACGCGCGACATCAGCACTGCTCGACCTGGTCATTTGCGAGGAGCGCCGAACGCCCGGCACGATCACGGGATGACGGGTACGACAGCCGGTCCGGTGGTACGACCCACGACGCCCGCGGTCGACCTGCGGGTGCACCGCTGGCTGATGATCGTCGGGGCGCTCCTCACCGCCGTCGCCCTTCTGCTGCTGTCGCTTCTCCCTGACCCGCCTGCCGAGGCGGTCGCGATGGCGGGGTGGGTCGAACGCGGTCACTCGTTACTGTTGTGGAGCGACGAGCTGCTGTTCTTCGCGGTCATCTGCTGGGGAGCCGGCGCTCGCGGTCTCCTCGGCGCGCGCCAGGCCGGACCGTCGGTGCGGATCAATGTGGGCGGGACCGCTCTCACCATCGCCCTTGCCGCGCTTTTCGTCGTACTGCTCGCGGTGGGGCGGCTGGTCTACCCGGTGTTTGAGATTCAGTCGTCAGCCGAGGTTGTCGCCCTGGTCGTCAGCTCGACGTTCGGCGCCCTGCACCTGGCGTTCCTGGGGTTCGCCGTCGCCGCGATCGCGCTCAACTGGTCGACGCGTGCCGGGCTGATCGGGCGAGTTGTGGGCATCGTTGCCGCAGCCGCATTCCTCGTCGGCTCCTTCCCCTGGCTGGCACCGAACTGGTGGAACTCGTTGGTCGCGGTACTGGTCGCCGCGTGGGGCGTGTTCCTCGCCCTTGCCTCCGGGACCGGCACCGAGAAGTCCGGCGACGCTACGAGAAGGACGCGTACCACCGGGTAGCTAATACGGCAGCCGCGCCTCCGCCGCCACCCCACCTGAGCAGCAGCATCGCAAACGGCGGGCGTCGTACTAGCCGAGCAGCGGGAACCGTTCCGCGGCCGGGCCCAGCTCGCGCCGGTCGTCGTCGGTGAGGGGCCGTCGGCCGGTGGCCTTGAGCAGGTAGTCCTCCTCGTCCCAGCCGGCCGGCCGGGGCGCGTCGGCGCGTAGACCGTCCAGCGTGGCGCGGGTGACCGCGACGGCGACGGCGCCCGGCCGGGGCGCGTCCGGCAGGTCGACGATCAGGTCGAGGTGGTGCAGCACCGCCTCGGTGGTCAGGGTGGCCAGCAGATCGGGGACCCGGATGACGTGCCCCTGGGTGGTGACGCAGCGGTCGGGATCGCCGTCGTGCACGGCGGCGCCGGCCGCGCGGACGGCGGCGGGCGCGGTGTCGGACCAGAGGCGTACCACGCCGCTCGGGCGTTCGAACGCCGAGGCCGAGCGGCGGGCCCACCAGGCGTGCCGGTCACCGCCGGCGTCACCGCCGGGCGGGAAGGACCGCCAGTAGCTGACCTGGTCCACGTCGGCCGGGCCGGGCGCCGGGCTGGCCAGCGCGACCAACGCCCGCTGCGCGTCACAGAGCACGTGGAAGAGCAGGTCGGCGACGAGCCACCCGCGGCAGCCGGTCGGTCGTTGCAGGTCGGCGTCGTCGAGATCGGCGACCACCCGGGTGATGCCGTCGTAGGCCTGCGCCAGGGCGATGTGCTGCCCGCTCGGAGTCATGAGGTGCAGACTGCCACGGTCGGGGTCCGCCGGCACGGCGCCGGCCGGCCGGCCGACACGGGGCCGGCCGACACGGGGCCGGCCGACACGGGGCCGGCCGACACGGGGCCGGCCGACACGGGGCCGGCCGGCCGGGGCGGTGCGTCAGTCGAAGAGTTCGCCGAGGAAGCCGTGCCGCTTCTTGCGCTTGTAGTGGCCGTGGTAGCCGTAGTGCTGCTGGCCGTACGCGGGCTGGGCGTAGCCGTGGCCGGGCGGCGGTGGCGGCGGCGGCGGGGGCACGGCGCCGTAGCCGGGCTGCTGCGGGGCGGCGGGCGGTGGCGGCGGCGGGGTGTAGCCGGCGGCCTGCGGCCCGGCGTGCTGCCGGTTCCAGTTCGCCTCGGCCTCGAACAGCTTCTCGAGCTCGCCGCGGTCGAGGAAGATGCCGCGGCACTCGCCGCACTGGTCGATCACCACTCCGCTGCGCTCGTACTGACGCATTTCTCCGTGACATTTGGGGCAGGTGAGCTGCATGGAACCGACGGTACCTGCTGCGGTCATGCGGTGGCGGTGAGCGCCCGCGTCACCTCGTCGTCGGAGACCTCGTGGAAGTCGTCGTAGTAGGCGCCCACGGCGGCGAAGTCGGCCGGCACCTGGAGGCAGAGCACCTCGTCGGCCTCGGCGGCGAGCATGTCGTACGCCTGGTCGGAGCCGACCGGCACGGCCACCACCACCCGGACGGCGCCCAGTTGACGGGCGACCTGGACGGCGGCCCGCGCGGTGGCGCCGGTGGCCAGCCCGTCGTCGACGATGACGGCGGTGCGTCCGGCCAGGTCGAGTGGGGGGCGCCCGGCCCGGTACCGCTGCTCCCGACGGTCCAGTTCAACCTGTTCGCGTTCGCGGACCTGGGCGCGGTCGGCGGGGTCGATCCGGTCGGCGACCATCTCGTTGCGTACCTGCACGCCGCCCGGCCCGAGCGCCCCGTAGGCCACCTCGGGGGCCCAGGGCACGCCGAGTTTGCGGACCACCAGCACGTCCAGCGGTGCGCCGATCCGGTCGGCGATCACTCGGGCGACGGGTACGCCGCCGCGGACGAGTCCGAGGACGACGACGTCCGGCCGTCCGGCGAGGTCGGTGAGCTGGTCGGCGAGCATCCGGCCCGCCTCGGCCCGGTCGCGGTAGCTGGTCATGTCCTCAGGTGTACGCCCCGCCGGCCGGATGCGCCGGGCAGTTGCCCGGAATGCCGGTCAGCCGGTGGGGTGGTGGCGGTGTTCGGCGAGGGTGACCGCCGGGGCCAGGGTGAGCAGGGCGACCGGGTAGAGCAGGTAACCGAACCGGGTCGAGGGCATCAACAGGATCGCGGCGAGCAGCCCGTACCCGCAGATCAGTGCGGTGCCGGCGGCGCTGCGCGGCGGGCGGCGCAGCAGCCGGAGGGCGATGGCCGCCCCGACCGCGACCAGCAGCGCGGCGGCGACGATCCGGCCGGCGGGCAGGGTGGTGGCGATCAGGTGACCGGGGAACGGGGACTGCGCGGGGCTGGTCACCAGGCCGTGGCCGAGCGGGAAGCGCAGCACGTTCTCCACCAGCGCGTCGCGGTCGACGAACAGGGCGGGGAGCAGGGCGAGCACGGGCAGGCCGAGGGCGCCGAGGGCGGTGCGTCGGCCGGCCCGGCGGGTCGCGGCCCAGCAGACCAAAACGACCGCCACCGGCCAGGCGAAGAGCTTGAGGGTGCCGGCCACCCCGACCGCCAGGCCGGCGCGTCCGGGCCGGCCGGCGGCGGCCAGGGCCACGGCGAGCACGCAGAGCGCGAGTACGGGCAGGTCGTCGCCGCCGGTGGCCAGGGTGAGCGCGCAGATCGGCAGCACGGTGACCGCCTGTACGGCGCGCAGCAGGGCGGCGGCGCGGTGGGGTCCGGTCGGGGCGGACGTGCCGCGCAGGGTGGCCACGGCGGCGGCCAGCACCACGGCGGTGACCAGGGCGAGCCAGACCCGCGCGTCGGTCCACCAGGCGTCGGTGGCGGCCCGGGGCAGCCCGAACAGCGCCATCCCCGGCTGGTACGGGGTGTAGCCGAGGAGCTGCTCGCCGGGCGGCAGCGCGGCGATCGCGTCGTGCCCGAGGTAGGGGGTGCCGTGCTCGGCGAGCCGGGTGCCGGCCCGCTCGACGACGAGCACCTCCTCCTGGGCCCGGTCGGTGCGGCCCGCCGCGCGCTGCACGCTCTGCGTCACGATCGGCAGCAGCGTGGTGCCGGCCCAGGTGAGCCCGGTGACCGCCCAGCGGGCGGGCAGCCCGGCCAGGGGCGCGTCGGGCCGGCGCCGGCGGGCGAGAAGCTGGCCGGTGACCAGGAGGGTCGCCAGCAGGTAACCGATCGTGGCGGGTACCCCCCAGGCGCGGTGCGGGGCGAGGGTGGAGGTGGCGGCGGTGATCGCGGCGAAGAGCGCGGCGGCGGCGTAGAGGCCGAGGTCGAGGGCGAGCCCTCCGGCCGCGCTGTCCACGGCCCGCCAGCGGCGGGCGGCGGGGGCGGTCGGCTCGGCGTCGGCGATCACGCCGGCAAGTCTGGCAGACGCCACCCGGGCGGCCGTGCCGCGTTCGGCGGGCCGGGACGGGCCGTGGTTGCGGGCCCGGATCCGGTGCCGGTTGGCGCGTCAGCGTGCACCTGGGCCGGTGCCGGTTGGGGGGTCAGCGTCCGCCGGGTTCGCCGGTGCGGCCCGCGGCCGGCGTGCCGGTGGTGCGGTTGCGGGCGCCGGTGCGGCGGCCGGGCAGGCGGATCACCGCGCCCTCGTCGTGCAGCGGCGGTGCCAGGGCGCCGGGTCGCCCGCCGGCGCCGCGGTGCAGGGCGGCGAGCAGCGCGCCGGCCGGCAGCGGCCGGGCGAACAGGTGGCCCTGGCCGGCGGCGCAGCCCAGCTCCCAGAGCGCCCGTCGCTGCGGTTCGCTCTCCACGCCCTCGGCGACCACGGTGAGGTTGAGGCTGCGGCCGAGGTCGAGGGTGGAGCGGATCACGGCGGCCGCCTCGGTGGAGGTCTCCATCGCGGTGACGAAGCTGCGGTCGATCTTGAGCTCGTGCACCGGGATGCGGGAGAGCAGGGAGAGCGACGAGTAGCCGGTGCCGAAGTCGTCGAGGGCGAGCCGGACGCCGGAGTCGCGGAGCCGGCTGAGCACCTGGTCGACCACGTCGAGCTGGCTGAGGGTCAGGGTCTCGGTCAGTTCCAGCACCAGCCGGTCCGGCGGCAGGTCGTGCGCCCGCAGCCGGGCCAGGACCGCGCCGGGGAAGCGGGGGTCGAGCAGGCTGCGCGGCGACACGTTCACCGAGACCGGCAGGTCGAACCCGGCGGCCCGCCAGGTGCCGGCGGCGATCAGCGCCTGGTCGAGGATGGCCTCGGCGAACGCGGGCAGCAGCCCGGAGCGTTCCACCGCCTCGAGGAAGCGCAGCGGGTCGATCATGCCGTGCGTCGGGTGGTGCCAGCGGGCCAGCGCCTCGGCGCCGATGGCCGTGCCGGTGCCGAGGTCGACGATCGGCTGGAAGGTGACGGTGAACTCGTGGTCGGCGACCGCGCGGGGCAACTCGCCGCCGAGGGTGAGCCGGCCCAGGTCGGCGGTGTCCCGGGTCGGGGCGTACGTGGAGATCCGCTGGCCGGCCCGTTTGGCCTGGTACATCGCGACGTCGGCGCGGCGCAGCAGTTCGGGCATGCCGCCGCTGGCGGGTGCCACGGCGATCCCGCCGCTGGCTTCCACGCTGATCCGCATGCCGTCCAGGTCGAGTGGTTCGTGCAGGGCGCCGAGCAGCGACTCGGCCCGGTGCGCGGCCACCGCCGGGGCGGGCAGGCCGCGCAGCAGGACGGCGAACTCGTCGCCGCCGAGCCGGGCCACCAGGTCGTCGGGGCGGGCCGCGGCGCGCAGCCGGTCGGCCACCTGCGTGAGCACCCGGTCGCCGGCGGCGTGCCCGAGGGTGTCGTTGACCTCCTTGAAGTGGTTGAGGTCGATCAGCACCAGGGCGGTGACGCCGTCGGCGTGCCGGTTGGTGAGCTGCTCGGTGCCCTCGTCGAGCAGGTGCCGCCGGTTGGAGAGCCCGGTCAGGGCGTCGTGGGTCGCGGCGTACGCGTGCTCCTCGGCGATCCGGGCCAGCTCGGCGTACGCCTGGGCGTTGCGGACCGCGGTGCAGAGGGCGGAGGCGAAGGTGCGCAGGGTGTACTGCTCCCGCTCGGAGAGCTGCACGCGGCCGGCGAAGCGGAGCCGGAGCACGCCGAGGTCGACGTCCCGGTCGTGTCCCTCCAGTGCGATCGGCAGCACGGTGCCGTCCACCCGGCTGGGTTCGGGAGCCTCCCCGTCGTACCCGATGGCGCCGGCACTGCCGCGGACCGTGCGGCGTCCGTCGCGCAGCTCGATTTCGACCTCGTCGGCGGAGAAAAGCTCGGCGGCCTGGGTGACGGCGGTGGTGAGCACCTGGTCGAGGTTGACCACGTTGAGCGCGTCGGTGGTGCGGGCGAGCCGCTGCCAGGCCTGCTGCTCGGTGCGGGTGCGGATCCGGCTCGAGTACACCAGGTGGAGGCTGAGCACCAGCGGCGGCACGGCGAGCAGCAACCGAGGGTCGGCCCGGAGAATGAGCAGGGTGCAGGCGGCCACCACGAATCGGATGGCGAATCCGGCGATCCGCATGTCCAGGTCGGTGCGGAACTGCCGGAGGACGGGCGTGCCGGAGGCGAGTGCGATCACTGGGATCGCGAGCACGTCGTCCAGCAACGCGGCGACGAGGTAGACGACTCCGAGCATCCCGACCAGGTTGCCGATCGATGCTGCCGGCCAGTTCAGGGCCTGGGCGACGGCGACGGCGGCCGCGGCGATCAGCACGTTCTTGGCGATACTGAAAACCGTTTTGATCGCTGGTAGTCGGGATATCACGTAGACCGCCGCGACGGCGGCGCCGGTGCTGATGACGACCCACGAGCCGGGCGCGATCGCGACCCCGATCACGATGGCCGTTTCCACCCACGCGATCGCGAGCCTTGTCGAGCGGATCCGGACGGACGTCTTGACGATTGCCCCGACCGCGATCATGAAGGTCAGGGTGAGGAAGGTTCCGACGTCCCGTACCGAACCGGGCGGGTGCCGGACCAGGGAGATGACCGCGAAAGCGACGACCCCCGAGGCGAGGAGTGCGAGGAGACCGATGACGGCCACCAAGCGCCGATCGGTCCCCGCAACTCGTCGTCCGTCGGTGTGACTCATTCAGCTCCGTTGGCTCGGCGGCTGAGACCCGAATCGACTCTCGTCGGCGCCCCCGATGCCGGGAGCATACTCCGCGGGGTTTTACTGGGTGAAGTCTCGGTTTTCACTGCCACTCGGTGCCGCGCATCGCTGGACTCCCTTCCGCGCCGTCTCCCGGTCATTCCGGAGTTCTTCGAACTCTTGGGAGCAGCGTAGAGGGGATATATGCCCAGCCAGAAGGCATAAATGTCGCTATGCGCAATATTAGCCAAGGGAGTGTGGGTATATGACGTTCTGTCCATGGCTACTATGCGGAGCGCAGTGTCGTCGGATCGGCCTGTGCCCACATGATGGCGTAGCGCTATGAGCCGAGCGGCACGGGTATCCGTACTTTCAGCCTGGCCACTCGCGGAGCGCTTATCAACGTCGCTTCGGATTGGTCTTCCGACCCATCCAGTCGTGGCCCCCGCCAACCCCGGGCAGGACCGCGCCGTCCAGCGGTCACGGTAAATTGCGAGAGAACGATTCGCGTGGAAAACCGGAGCCGGCCATCGTGGAAATTGAGGTGCTGGGTGGCCTTGTCGTAAGCGCCGAAGGCGAGCGGCTTCATCTCGGCACACCCAAGCAGCAGCTTGTCCTTGCGATGCTCGCTCTCGACGTCGGCCGGCTGGTCACGGTGGACCAACTGGTGGACGAGTTGTGGCCGGACGATCCGCCCCGGTCGGCCATCCCCAACGCCCGTACCTACGCCGCCAACCTGCGTCGGCTGCTGTCCAAGGTGCCTGGCGGCCTGATCGCCCTCGTTCGCGAGCAGGGCGGCTACCGCATCCGGACGGACGAGGCCCGCATCGATCTTCACCGGCTGAGGGCGCAGTGCCGACAGGCACGGCAGGCGGCCGCGGCGGGCAACGTGCGTCAGGCGGTCGCCCTGCTGACCGGCGTGATCGACAAGTGGTCCGGTCCGCTGCTCGCCGGGCTTCCACTCGGCCCGTCCTTGCGGGCCCAGGCCGAGTCGGTGGATCGCGAGCGGCAGGCTGTGGTCGAGCAGCTGGCCCACCTGCACCTCGACACCGGTCGGGCGGACCTCGCGGTTGCGCTGCTGCAGGGACCCGCAGCGCAGCATCCGGTGCGGGAATCCGCCCAGGCACTGCTCATGCGTGCCCTCATCGAAAAGGACGACTTGAGCGGGGCGCTCGCCGTCTACGAGGCCGCCCGGGACGCGCTCGCCGATCAGTTGGGGGTGGCGCCCGGGGCCGAGTTGGAGCGGCTTCGTCGGTCGGCCGTCCGGTCCCGGTCGGCGAGCCGGCGAGCCGGCGTGGAAGGCCCGGTCGAGGGCGGGCCGTCCGTCCGGCCCGACCGACCCGGACCAGCGGTCAATGCGTTGCCACGCGTCGTACCGGACTTCGTCGGGCGGCGGGAGGTCGTCCGGCGAATCCTCGATGAGATCGACGCCGCCGGGGTGGACCGCCCCGCCATCCGGATCATCGACGGCATGGCCGGCTGCGGCAAGACCACTCTCGTGGTGCACCTGGCGGCGCTTCTGGCCGACCGGTGCCCAGACGGTCAGCTCTACATCGACCTGCACGGCCAGTCCGTGGGCGGACCCGTCCCATCCGCCGCCGCGCTGGTCACCCTGCTTCGTCAACTGGGCGTGCCGGCGGGCCGCATTCCTGACGAGTTGCCGGAGCGGGTCGAGATGTGGCGGCGGGAACTGGCGCTCCGTCGAGTCGTCGTCGTACTCGACAACGCCGCGGACACCGCGCAGGTCGAGCCGCTCCTGCCGACCTCGGGCCGGGCGGTGATCTTCGTGACCAGCCGGCGCCGCCTACTCGCCCTCAGCGAGCGGCCGCCGGTGTCGCTTCCGGTGCTCTCCGAGCAGGAAGGGCTGAGCCTGCTCGAAGCGCTGGTGGGCGAGGATCGGGTACGGGCGGATACCGTGAACGCGGCGGAGGTGGTCCGGCTTTGCGGGCTGCTGCCGCTGGCCATCCGGCTGGCCGGCACCCGGCTCGCACACCGACCGGCGTGGCAGATGTCTGACATGGTGCGCCGGTTGGCGCGGAAGCCGACGTTCCTCCCGCAGCTGCAGGCCGAGGCACGGACGGTGGTGGAGGCCTTCGCGGAGTCGTACGAGCCGCTCGGTGAGCCCGCCAAGAGGGTGTTCCGGTCGTTCGGTCTGGTCGGGGGCGACCATCTCGACCCTCCCATGCTCGCCGCGCTCTCGGGCCTGTCGCTGGACGAGACGGCGGACGTGATCGACGAACTCGTCGACCGGCATCTGGTGGAGGAACTGAACGACACCCGGTACCGCCTCCACGACCTGATGCGGCAGTACGCCCATGAGCTGGGCGTGCAGAAGGATCCGGAAGACGCCCGCGCGGCGGCGGTCGGGGAGCTCCTGGACCATCTCGTGCATTCCGTCGTCACGGTCTGTGAACCGGTCGAGGAGCCCCGGCTGGTCACCCGACAACTTCGGCTGTCGGCCCCGCGGCGCCCGGACCTCCTGGCCCTGCGCCGGGCCGGCGACCTGGAGTGGCTGGAAGGGCAGCGATCCAACCTGGGTGCGCTGGTGCGGCAGGCCGCGCGGGAAGGCCACGACTGGTACGCCTGGCGGCTGGCCCGCGCCGGGTGGCGCTTCTACTACCTGCGCAGCTACTTCGACGACATCTCCACGACCCACCGGGAAGGGCTGGCCGCCGCAAACCGGTCAGGCGACCGTCACGCGATCGCACTCATGCACAACTACCTCGCCTCGGCCTGCGTCCGTACCGCCGCGTACCAGGAAGCGCTCGGACATTTGAACCAGGTCGTGGCGATCCGCGCCGAGCTCGGTGATCCCGAGGGTACCGACCGGGCCCGGGTGAACCTCGGCGTCCTCTACTGGCTCACCGGGCGCCTCCAGGAGGCCTTGGAGATCAATCAGTCGGCGCTGCGAGCAGGCGCTCTGGACAGCCTGCCGATCCTGGCCAACGTCGGGCTCGTGCTGCGGATCCTGGGCCGGTACGAGGAGTCCCTGGCCGTGCACCGACGGCACCTCTTCATCGCCCGCCTCCGGGGGGAACCCTTTCAGCTGTGCAACGCGCTGGGCCACGTGGGCGGCGTCCGGTACCGCATGGGACAGGGTGCACAGGCGGAACGCCTGCTCCGGGCCGCGCTGGCGCTGCGGGACCGGACCGGCCACGAATACGCCAGGGCGGAGACCCTCAGCGACCTTGCCGCGACCTACCGCCAACTCGGCCGGTATGACGAGGCGTTGAAGCAGCACCGGGCCGCGGTGGAGGCGGCCGCCAGCGCCGGCGAACGCCACGTTCAGGCCGAGGCGCGCAACGAGCTGGCACTGACCCTGTGGACGATGGGACGCCACGATGAGTCCGCGGCCATGTACCGCGAGGCGCTCGACATCGCCACCCGGATCGCGCACCCCTACGAGCAGGGGCGGGCCCTCACCGGGCTGGCCGAGCACCTGGTCGCCGTGGATGCCGGCGAGGCGCGACGGTACTGGCGGCGCGCGCTGGCGATCTTCGAACGGATGCGGGTTCCCGAGCAGCACCAGGTACGCCGACGGCTCGCCGAGAGCGAGGAGTGAGCAGCCCGGGCGGCTTATCGAGTTCTTATCGCGGCGCTCGCTACCGTCCGGTCACGTTGACGCACGGGGAAGGCCCTGCACGGGGAGGGCATCGTCGACGAGGCACCCGCCGGCAGGTTCCCCCCAGCGACTGGACGGCGGGCAGGTGCGGGAGGAGCGCCGCTGACGCGACCGCGGCAGCCGTGCGTGGCGCTCCTCCCCACCGACACCGGTGGTCCGTCGTACCCGAGGGATAGGCTCGCGCCGTGACCGAACCCGCCCAGCTCACCCACGTCGATCCGGCCGGCGCGGCCCGGATGGTCGACGTCTCCGCCAAGCCGGTCTCCGGCCGGCTCGCGGTCGCCGCCGGCCGGCTCCGCACCACCGCGGAGGTCGTCGAGCTGCTGCGCCGCGACGGGCTGCCCAAGGGCGACGCGCTCGCGGTCGGCCGGCTGGCCGGGATCATGGGGGCCAAGCGGACCCCCGACCTGATCCCGCTCTGCCACCCGATCGCCCTGCACGCCGTCAGCGTCGACCTGCGGCTCACCGAGGACACGGTGGAGATCACCGCCAGTGCGCGGACCGCGGACCGGACCGGCGTCGAGATGGAGGCCCTCACCGCGGTGGCGGTGGCCGGCCTGGCCCTGGTCGACATGGTCAAGGCCGTCGACCCGGCCGCCTCGGTGGACGCGGTGCGGGTGCTGCGCAAGGAGGGCGGCAAGACCGGCGAGTGGGTGCGGCCGGAGGACCGGCCGTGATCCGCGCCCGGGTGATCGTGGCGTCCAACCGGGCCGCCGCCGGGGTGTACGCCGACACCAGCGGCCCGCTCCTGGTGGCCGGCCTGCGCGAGCTGGGCTGCGAGGTCGACGAGCCGGTGGTGGTCCCCGACGGCGAGCCGGTCGGCGCGGCCCTGCGGGCGGCCCGCGACGAGGGCGTCGACGTGGTGCTCACCAGTGGCGGCACCGGCATCACCCCGACCGACCGCACCCCCGAGGTGACCCGGGCCCTGCTCGACTACGAGATCCCCGGCATCGCCGAGGCGATCCGGGCACACAGCCGCGACGCGGTGCCCACCGCCGCGCTCTCCCGGGGCCTCGCCGGGGTGACCGGGCGGATGCTGGTGGTCAACCTGCCCGGGTCGCGGGGCGGGGCGAAGGACGGGTTGGCCGTGCTCGGCCCGATCCTGCGGCACGCCGTCGACCAGCTGCACGGTGGTGACCACTGAACCGGCCCGGGACCGCGCAGCGCCGGGGAACCCCCGGCCGCCGGTCCGGCGATAGGCTCACCGGATGAGCACGGAAACCGCTGCAGCCGCCGCGGCCGAGGTCGCCGCGGCGCCGCCGGCCGGCTGGGAGGAGGCCCGCTCCCGGGCGTACGCGGTGGGCCTCGCCGCCGCGCTGCCCGCGGTGGACCGCCCGCTCGCCGACGCCGACGGGCACACCCTCGCCGAGGCGCTCACCACGGGTACCGACCTGCCGGCGTTCCCCACCGCCAGCGTGGACGGCTGGGCGGTGCGCGGGGACGGCCCGTGGCGGGTCGTCGGCCGGGTGCTGGCCGGGCAGAGCCCGTCCCCGCTGACCGACGACGGCACCACTACGGAGATCGCCACCGGCGCGATGGTGCCCGAGGGGACCACGGCCATCCTGCGGATCGAGGAGTCGACCCGGACGGCCGACGGTCGCGTCCAGGGCACGCCGCGGCCGGCCCCGGAGTGGCGGAACCCGGGCGAGGAGGCGTACGCCGGGGAGGAGCTGTTGCCCGCCGGCACGCCGGTCGACCCGGCAGTGATCGGGCTGGCCGCCTCCTGCGGCCGGGACCGCCTGCGGGTGCGCCGGCTGCCCCGGGCCGCGCTGCTGGTCTTCGGCGACGAGCTGCTGACCTCGGGTCCGCCCGGCGCCGGCCGGGTCCGCGACGCGCTCGGCCCGGCGGTGCCGGCCTGGCTCCGCCGGTACGGCTGCCAGGTGCGCCCGGCCGACGTGATCGGCCCGGTGGCCGACACCCTGCCGGCCCACGTGGCCGCGGTGCGCGGCGCGCTCGCCACCGCCGACGTCGTCTGCACCACCGGCGGCACCATGCGCGGTCCGGTCGACCACCTGCATCCCACCCTGGCGGCGCTCGGTGCCGACTACGTGGTCAACACCGTCGCGGTCCGCCCCGGCTTCCCGATGCTGCTGGCCCGGCTGGTCGGCGACGACGGCCGGGTCCGCTTCGTGGCCGGGCTGCCGGGCAATCCGCAGTCCGCCATCGTCGCGCTGGTCTCGTTGGTCGTACCGCTGCTCGCCGGCCTGGCCGGCCGGCCGATGCCGGTGCTGCCGCAGGCGGTCCTGGCCGAGCCGATCCCCGGCCGCGGCGACTACACCCACCTCGCCCTGGTGCGGTGGGACCGGGCCGCCGGCACCCTCCACCCGCTGCGGCACGTCGGCTCGGCGATGCTGCGCGGCCTGGCCGGCGCGGACGGCTTCGCGCTGATCCGGCCGGGCACCAGCGGCGAGGCGGGGGCGCGGGTGCCGGTCGTGCCGCTGCCGCTGACCGCCGGGGAGCGGGCATGGTGAGCCCGGTCGAGGGGGTCACCGTCGGCGTGGTGACCGACCAGCCACTCGACCTGGCCGCGCACGAGGCGGCGGTCGCCGACCGGCGGGCCGGCGCGGTCGTGTCGTTCCAGGGCGTGGTCCGCGACCACGACCACGGCCGGCTGGTCACCCTGCTGGAGTACGAGGGCCACCCGGCCGCCGAGACGGTGCTGCGCGAGGTGGCCGCCGAGATCGCCGCCGACCCCGAGGTCCACGCGGTGGCGGTGTCGCACCGGATCGGCCGGCTGGAGATCGGCGACGTGGCCCTGGTGGCGGCGGTCAGCACCGCGCACCGGGCGGCCGCCTTCGCGGCCTGCGCCCGGCTGGTCGACGAGGTCAAGGCGCGGCTGCCGATCTGGAAGCGGCAGGTCTTCGACGACGGCACCGAGGAGTGGGTGAACTGCCCCTGACGGTCAGCGTCGGGCGCTGAGCTGCGCCGACCGGGACAGCCGGTCGTGGTAGAACGCCGGCTCCGCGCCCGGGCGCCAGGGCAGCGCCGCGACCAGCACGATCAGGGCGATCGCCAGGGAGTTCTCCATCAGCGCGCCGAACAGGCCGTCCTGGTAGTGCGACACCTCCGGGAGTTGGTGCTCGTACGGCCAGATCGGCGAGATCAGGAAGAGCAGGTAGAGCCCGAGCGCGCCGAGCCCGTGCCGCAGGCCGGTCAGCGTCGGGTACCAGATCGGTGGCCGCAGCGCCGGCACCCCGTTGGCCGGTGCGGCGCCGGTAATCCGGGGGGGCAGTCCGCGGCTGGCCTCGCGGCGACGTACCGCGGCGTCGGCCAGCACGATGACCGCAGGGATGACCCAGACCAGGTGGTGTGACCAGGAGATCGGGCTGATCACGTTGGCGGTCAGCCCGACCAGGGTGAACGCCGTCAGCTCGTCGCCGTCGGCGCGGGCGCTGGCGGCCCGGGACAACCCCAGCGCGAGCACCAGCACGGAGAAGGCGAACCAGAGCAGGCCCGGCGTCTCGATCGAGTCGTACAGCCGGGCCAGCAGGCCGGCGAGCGACTGGTTGGCGGTCATGTCCGCCGCGCCGACCCGCTCGGTCTGCCAGAGCACGCCGCCGAAGTAGGCCCGCGACTCCTCGCCGACCAGCGCGAACGTGCCGACGGTCACCGCGACGGTGGTGCCCACCGCGGTCAGCGCCGCCCGCCACTGGCGGGTCAGCACGAGGTACCCGACGAAGAGCGCCGGGGTCAGCTTCACGGCGGTGGCCAGGCCGATGCCGACGCCGGCCCAGGCGCCGCCGTAGACGAAACGGGTCAGCGCCGAGCCGGCCGGGTCGAGGTGGGTGCCCCGCTTGGCCCGCCAGCGCAGCCCCACCAGGTCCGCCATGATCAGCGCGAAGAGCAGCAGGTTGACCTGGCCGTAGCCGAGCGTCTCCCGGGACGGTTCGATCGCCACCGCCATCGGCGTGGCGATGCCGACGGTGAACCAGAGCGACCAGCCGAGCCGGTCGACGATCGGGCGCAGCAGCGCGGCCAGCACGACCGCGAGCGCGCCGATGCTGGCCAGCGCGTTGAGCCAGCCGGCGGCGTCGACCGGCAGCCACGACATGGGCAGCATGACCAGGCCGGCGAACGGTGGGTAGGTGAAGCCCAGGGTGGTCGACGGGGCGATGAAGTCGTACAGCTCGTTGCCGCTCGCCCACCACACCACGGCACCGTGGTAGATCTTCATGTCGAAGAAGGTGTACGGCCGCCCGAACGCGCCGATCGCCAGCCACGCGGCGTAGGCGACGGCGGCCACGATGCCGGCCCGGACGACTGTCCGGCGATCGATCCCGCGGGCCGCGCGCTGGAGTGGGGCGAGGCGGTCCATCCGTCCACCGACTGTCGTCGGCATGGCGTGGCCACCCCCGTACCAAGATCGTCCTACCCGTCCAGGTCCAGACCGGAGCCTAGAACGGCGCCTCACGTTGCAGCCTCCCGCGTTATGCGACCGTGTCCGATCCCACACATGTTTTTGACATTTCCACCGCGTTAACGGGTCTCGGACGGTTCAGGTGATTACGTGGCCATGCGGGGGGTGGTGGCCGTATTGATGCAGGTCAGCCGGGTATCCGGCGGGCGGTGGCCGCCGAGCGTACGGCGATCTTCGCCTCCCGGCGGGCGGTCCGGACCGCCCGCTGCACCGAGCGGCGCGAGTGGTCGATCCGATGGCCGGCGCGCCAGCGCAGTCCCGGCTTGCCCTCGGTGTCCGCGGCGGCGAGGAGGAGACCACCGAAGAGCCCGAGGTTCTTCAGGAAGTGGATCTGGTTGTTGTTGCGCGCGGCCGGGTCCTCGGTGTTCCAGAAGGGATGACCGGCCGCGGTGGTCGGCACCAGGGTGGCGGCCAGGACGAGCGCGGCGGGCCGGGTGAACCGCCCGGTCGCCAGCATCAGACCGGCGACGAGCTGGGTGGCCGAGTTCGCCCGGACCAGCGTCGCGGTGTCGGTGGGGATGCGGGGGTTGATGTTCTGGAGCAGCGGCGTGACCTTGTCGGTGATCGGCTGCGCGGCGGGGACCAACCGCCCCGGGTTGCGCAGATTGCGGGCGCCGCTGACCACGAAAATGCCGCTCAACATGACGCGGGCGAGGGAACGCACGGGCTTCATAGCTCAGTCATACCCCGTCACGGAGATCGCCACCCCTGCAACACCCGAAAGGGATCGGCCGACGTGGACGTCCGTCGACGCACCGATTTCAGCGACCGTCGCGGATGGACCGGCGATGCCGGGTAAGGTCGCGCGCGTGACGACCCTGCGACTCCGACCCGAGGATCCGGCGGACGAGGGGCCGGTCGCCCGGGTGCTGGCCGCCGCCTTCGCGCGCCCCGACGTGGCCACGCCCCCGCCCGAGGTGACCCTGGTCGACGAGCTCCGGCGCGGTGACGCCTGGATTCCCGAGCTGTCCATGGTCGCCGAGTACGGCGGTGAGGTCGTCGGCTACGCGCTGCTGACCCGGGTCCGGGTGCGGACCGACGGCGACTCGTACCCGGCGTTGGCGCTGGGCCCGGTGGCGGTCGCCCCACACCGGCAACGGGTCGGGCACGGCACCGCCGTGGTGCAGGCCGCCCTGGACGCCGGGACCGAGCTGGGGGAGCGGCTCGTGGTGGTGCTCGGCGACCCGGCGTTCTACCGGCGCTTCGGCTTCGGCCCCGCCGACCGGCTCGGGTTGACCAGCCCCTGGTCCGGGCTCGGCGAGCCCTGGCAGGCGCTGGTCCTGCCACCATCCACCAGCGACGAGCCGGGGCCGCCCACCGGTGAGGTCCTCTTCCCCGCCCCCTGGTCGAAAGTCTGAGCCCTCGCACCGTCCCGGCGGGCTCGCTCCGGTGTTGACAGCTGGGCAGGGCCCGGCGGCCGTCAGGCCGGCTGGGTGCGCAGGTAGCGGCCGAAGTGCGGGACGGTGAAGGCCACCGTGCCCCGCTCGCCCGAGTAGATGAGGCCCTTCTTGATCAGCGCGTCCCGGGCCGGCGAGAGGCTGGCCGGCTTGCGGCCGAGCGCGCGGGCGATCTCGGCGGTCGGCACCGCCGCGTCCATGTCGTCCCGGCCGCTCTGCTCCCCCTCCACCAGGGACAGCGTCGCCATCGCCCGCATGTACTCGCGTTCCGCGGGGGTGGCCCGCTCGAAGCGGGAGCCGAAGAAGCCGACCGCCAGTTCGGCCTCCGCCTCGGGGGCCGCGACCCGGACGTCGGCCGCGGTGATCGGTGAGCGCGGGGCATGGTCCCAGGTGGCCTTCCCGTACGCCTGGACGAAGTACGGGTAGCCGCCGGACTTGTCGTAGAGCAGGTCGAGTGCCTTCTGCTCGTACTCGACCTCCTCCCGCTCGGCCGGCGCGCAGAGCGCCTGGTCGGCGGCGATCCGGTCGAGCCGGTCGATGCGCTGGTAGCGGAAGAGCCGTTCGGAGTACGACTTCGCGGCGCTGAGCACGGCGGGCAGGTGCGGCAGCCCGGCGCCCACCACGATGAGCGGCGCGCCGAGTTGGGACAGTTCGTGGCAGGCGGCGCAGAGCGCGGAGACGTCCTCCGCGCCGAGGTCCTGCATCTCGTCGATGAAGATCGCGATGCCGGTGCCCACGTCGGTGGCGACCGCCGCCGCGTCGGTCAGCAGCTCCACCAGGTCGATCTCGATGTCCCCGGAGTCGGCCCGGCCGCTGCTGGCCGGTACGTCGATGCCGGGCTGCCACCGGTCGCGCAGCTTCGGTGCGGCGGCACTGCGACCGGCGGGCGCGGAGCGCTGGACGAACGCCTTGAGTACGCCGAGGAAGGCGTCGATCCGGTCCGGAGCGCGGTGCCGGGGGGCCAGCTCACGGACCGCCATGTGCAGCGCGGCGGCGATCGGCCGGCGCAGCGACTGGTCCGGCCGGGCCTCGATCTTGCCGGTGCCCCAGAGGTGGGTGATCGCCTCCGAGCGGAGGGTATTGAGCAGCACCGTCTTGCCGACGCCGCGCAGGCCGGTGAGCATCAGGCTGCGCTCGGGGCGACCCCGGGCGACCCGCTCCAGCACGACGTCGAAGACGTCCAGCTCCCGCCCCCGCCCGGCGAGTTCGGGCGGGCGCTGGCCGGCGCCGGGGGCGTACGGGTTGCGGACCGGATCCACGAATCGCAGAGTATCGGGCTGTCTAGCGGGGAGGCTAGACATGCGTAGATGGGGCTACCGGCGTGTCGGGCACCGTCGAGACAAAACTAGGGCTGTCTAGCGTCTGAGCTAGACAGCCCTAGTTTTAGCTACGACGAGGTCGGTGCGTGGCGTGGTCAGCCCGGCGCGGCGAGGTCGGCGCTGCGTGGGGCGGGTCAGCGCTGCTTCAGGCAGAGCACGAAGTCCAGGGTGTCCAGGTCGCTGTCGAAGAAGTACCAGTCGGTGTAGCCGGCCACCTTCGCACACTTCGCCTCGGCATCCTTCTTGCCGCTGGTCGCGCCGTCGATCCGGCGCAGCACCTGGTACGTCTTCGCACCGCACTCACTGATCACCAGCTTCGGCTGGCCGGTGCCCCCCTCGTTGCGGACGCACTGGCCGGCCTGCACGAACCGGGGGTCGGTCGAGGAGGCCGGGGCCGGGGTGGTGGCCACCGGGTCGCCGGGTTCGCTCGCCTCGGCCGTCGGGTCGGCGGACGCCCCGGTGGCTGTCCCGCCCGCGCCCGGCTCGTCCCGGCCGGACACCCAGTACGCCGCCGCGCCACCGAGCACCAGCACCGCCAGCACGGCCAGCACCGCGATCAGCGGACCCCGGCCGCGCTTCGGCTCCGGCTCCGGGTACGGCTGCTGCCCGTACCCGCCCGGACCGGGCTGCGCCGCCGGGTAGGTGGGCGGACCGCCGTCCCAGCCGCCGTGCTCGTACCGCTGCGTCGGCGGCTCGTACGGGCTGCCGGCGGGCTGGTACGGGGTACCAGCCGGCGGGTACGGATCGTCGGTGGGCTGGTACGGGTTCTCCGCGGACTGGTACGGGGCCCGGGGTCGGTCGTCCCAGCCGCCCGGTCGGTCGTTCCAGCCGCCGGGCCGGTCGTCCCAGCCGCCCGGTCGGTCGTCCCAGCCGGCGGGTCCGGGCGGGCCGGGGTCGGGGCGGGGCCCGGCGGGCGGGCGGTAGCGGTCCCCCGGTCGCCCCTCCCACGGGTCCGGTGCGCCGCCGACGTTCGACATGGATCGCCCTCCTGGTCCACCAGTGCTGAGAGGCCGGCCACCAACCGGAGACGCCGACGCCGTGGTCACCGTAGCGTGGTCCACCGATGAGCTCACGCCCCGCGAGTGCGACACCGCTCGCCCACCCCGCACCATCCACCGCGCGACCGGCGCTGATCTGGACCGCGCTGATCGTCGTCTATCTGCTCTGGGGCTCCACCTACCTGGGCATCCGGGTGGCCGTGGAGTCGCTGCCGCCGCTCACCTCGGCGGCGGCCCGGTTCGCCGTCGCCGCCGCCGTGCTCGCGCTGGTGCTGCGGCTGCGGCGGGGCCCGGGCTCACTCCGGGTGGACCGGCGACAGCTCCGGTCCGCCGCCCTGGTCGGGGTGCTCCTGCTCGCCGGGGGCAACGGGCTGGTTGTGCTCGCCGAGTCCGGCCCGGCCGGGAAGGCGGTGCCCTCCGGCATCGCCGCGCTGCTGGTGGCGACCGTCCCGCTGCTGGTGGTGCTGCTGCGTACGCTGGGCGGCGACCGTCCCCGGCTCTGGACGTTCGCCGGGGTGGGGCTCGGCTTCGTCGGGCTCGTCCTGCTGGTGCTGCCCAGCGGCGGATCCGGGACCGTACCGGTGGTCGGCGCGCTCACCGTGGTCGCCGCCGCTCTCTCCTGGTCGGTCGGCTCGTACCTCTCCGGCAAGATCCGGATGCCCGCCGACCCGTTCGTGGCCACCGTCTACGAGATGGTGGCCGGCGCGGTGGTGCTCGCCGCGATCGCCGTCGGCCGGGGCGAGCTGCGCGGCTTCTCCCCCGGCCAGGTGACCGGACGCTCCTGGGCCGCGTTGGCGTACCTGATGGTGGCCGGCTCCCTGGTGGCCTTCACCGCGTACGTCTGGCTGCTGCACCACGCGCCCATCTCCCTGGTCGCCACCTACGCGTACGTGAACCCGGCGGTCGCGGTGGCGCTCGGTGCGCTGTTCGTCGCCGAGCCGGTCACCGCGCAGGTGCTGCTCGGCGGGGCGGTCATCGTCGCCGGGGTGGCGGTGGTGGTAAGCACCGAGCGGCCCCGCCGACCGGTCGACGGGGCAGCCGCCGAGCATTCGCGCCGGTAGCCTCCAGGCTCGTGTCCGCCGGGGCGGTGACAGGGGTTGCGCTGCTCGGCGCGCTGGCCGGCTGGCTCGCCGTCCCGCTCGCCGGCCGCTACCTGCCCCGCGCCTCCACCCCCGCTACATCGCTCGTGCCGCCGTCGCCGTCGCCGTCGCCGTCGGTGCCCGTGCCGTCGCCGTCGCCGTCGGTGCCCGTGCCGTCGTCGTCCGCGGTCGGGGCGGCCGTCCGGACCGGAGGACCGGGGCGGACACCTGGACGGGTCACCTTGACCGCCGTCGGGGCGGTGGTGTTCGGCGGCCTCGCCGCCGCCCGGGACGGCGATCCCGCGTTGCCGGCGTACCTGCTGGTCGGGGCGATCGGGCTGGTGCTCGCGCTGGTGGACCTGGCCTGCCTGCGCCTGCCCGATCCTCTCGTGGCACTCGCCGCCGGGTGCGGTGCGCTCGGCGTGTTCGTCGCGGCGCTGGTCACCGGGGCCGCCGGCGGGCTGCTGGCCGCGCTGGCCGGCGCCGCGCTCTCGTTCGGCTGTTACGCGCTGCTGGCCGTGCTGCCCGGCTCCCGGCTCGGCTTCGGCGACGTGAAGCTCGCCGCCGCGCTCGGCCTACCGCTCGGCTGGCTGGGCTGGTCGGCGCTGGGCCTCGGGCTGATCCTGCCGCACCTGCTCAACGGCGTTGTCGTGCTCGCCCTGCTGGCCACCCGCCGGGTACGCCGGGACACCGCCCTGCCGTTCGGCCCGGCGATCCTCGTGGGTGCGTGGCTGGCGGTGCTGCTGGCCTGACCGGACGGCAGGTGCGCGGCGGGTGCGTTGCCCGGCGGGTGCGTTGGCGGGCCGATGCGTCTGCGCGGCGGGTGGGTGCCCATCCGGCGCGTTGCCTGTCCGGCGCGTTGCCCGTTCGGCGCGTTGCCCGTTCGGCGCGTTGCCTGTCCGGCGCGTTGCCCGTTCGGCGCGTTGCCCGTTCGGCGCGTTGCCTGTCCGGCGCGCCGCCCGTCCGGCCGCGCCGCCGACCCTCGGGGAAAGGCGATGCTCGTGATGAATATGCCGCACAGGCATCTTTATGCCGCTGAGGCATATCGCTTCCAAGTGGTCGGCCGGGTGGCAAGGCCCTCTTTGGCGCTCACCCGGCATCGCCAGCTGCCGTTGCCTGCGCGCCGGAGCCCACCGCCCTGGCATCGCGCGGTCGGGCCCGCTGCCCTGGCATCGCGCGGTCGGGCCCGCTGCCCTGGCATCGCGCGGTCGGATGCGCTGCCCGAGTCTGCCCGGCCGGACCGGGCTACCCTGCCCGGGCCGATTCACCGCGACCGCACGCGAGCGCGAGGTGCGCGACCGCACGCGAGGACCGCGCACAAGCCCAGGCCGACCTCGCGGTCAGATCAGCCGCAGCTGGCGGTCCCGGGGCCGGCGGGTCTCGGCCTCACCGAACCGTTCGAACAGGCCCGGGTCGATCACGTCGAGGAAGGGCGAGGGGCGGCAGTCCCGTTCGGTGCCGTGCCGGCTGCGGCGCGCCGCGTGGCTGACGTACAGCCGGTCCTGGGCGCGGGTGAGCCCGACGAAGAAGAGCCGGCGCTCCTCGGCGACCGCGTCCTCGCCCGGCTCCTGGCCGGGCCAGCGCAGCGGGAGGAGTCCGTCCTCGGCGCCGACCAGGAAGACCACCGGAAACTCCAGGCCCTTGGCCGCGTGCAGGGTGAGCAGGGTGACCGCCTCGGCCCGCGGGTCGAGGGCGTCCACCTCGGCGCCGGTGGCGAGCTGGGAGAGGAACAGCCCGAGGTCGTCGCCGCAGCGCCGGGCCAGCGGGGTGAGCAGGTCCACCGCCGTGCGGACGTCCTCGGGGCGTACCGCGCCGGAGCCGTCGAGGGTCGGCACGGCGAAACGTTCCGCCAGCACCTGCCCGGCCAGCCGGACCCGGGCCGGCAGTGAGCCGTCCAGCCCGGCGTGCCGCAGCTCGCGGGCGATGGCCGGCACGCCCGGCCGGTCCCGGAGCCGGTCGTGTGAGCGCTTCTGCACCGGGATGTTGGCCCGGGCCAGCGCGTCCACGACCGGTGCCGCCTGCGAGTCGGTGCGGTAGAGCACCGCGATGTCGGAGAACGACAGCGAGGTCGACCGGCCGTCGATGCGTCCCGAGTCGAGCGAGCGGTGGGACAGGCCACCGACAAGTTCGTCGATGGTGCGTACCACGAAATCGGCCTCGTCCGCGACGGAGGCCGCCGCGTAGCGACCGACCAGCGGCGCCTCCGGGTCCAGCCGGGCCGGGTCGAGCCGGCGGCCGCGCACCAGCGACGAGGGCGCGATGGCCTGCACGGCGGCGGCCAGGATCGGCGCCGACGAGCGGTAGTTGCGGTTCAGCCGGACCAGCCGAGCGTCGGTGAAGTCCTGGGAGAAGCGCAGGAAGTAGCCGACGTCGGCGCCCCGGAACGAGTAGATCGCCTGGTCCGGGTCGCCGATCGCGCAGAGGTTGCCGTCGGCGGGGCTGAGCAGGCGCAGCAGCTCGTACTGGACCGCGTCCACGTCCTGGTACTCGTCGACGAAGATCCACTTCCAGCGGTCGCGGTACTCGCGGACCAGCTTCCGGTCCGCCTTCAGCAGCGCCACCGGCACGGTGAGCAGCTCGTCGAGGTCGACCAGGTCGTGCTTGCGCAGCAACGCGGTGTACCGCTCGTCGTCCGCACCGGCCTCCGCGCGCGTGGCGGCCCGGTCGGTGTCGTCGGCGATCCGGAAGTCCGCCGGCAGGCCGGCGGCCGCGGCGTTCTCCCGCAGGATGGTCAGGCCCAGCGAGTGGAACGTGCCCACCGTGACGTCCTCGGCCACCGGGCCGAGCAGCCCGTCGAGGCGGTGCCGCAACTCCTCGGCGGCCCGGCGGGTGAAGGTGATCGCCAGGCACTGTTCGGGGAAGACGTTCAGCTCGGCACAGAGGTACGCGATCCGGTGGGTCAGCGTCCGGGTCTTGCCGGTGCCCGGACCGGCCACGATGAGCAGCGGACCGCCCGGCGCGGACGCGGCCACCCGCTGCATCGCGTCGAGCCGGTCCAGCAGGCCGGTGCCGACCTCCTCCATGCCGGCCAGCATCGGCTCGAACGGCTCGTGCGGGGACGGCGCCGGCGCGATCGGTGGCGCCGGCGGCGGGGCCGGCTTGCGCTTCGGCTCCGCCTTGACCGCCGCCGCGCGCCGGGCCTTCGGCCTGGCCGCCGGCTCCGCGGGCTTCCGCTGCGCGGGCACGGGTACGTCGAAGAGGGTCTCCTGCCCACCCGACGCGCCGCCCCCGGCGCCGCCCAGCTCGGCCGGGTCGAAGAGGGTGATGACGCCGTACTCGCCGTCGTAGCCGGGGATCCGGCGCACCTCACCGCGGCGTAGCCGGCCGATGCCCTCGGCGAGCAGCTCGCCACCGACCCGGCCGATCTCGTCCAGCGGGGTGCTGGTCAGGATCTCCAGCTCCGGGCCGAGCGCGGCGACCAGCTCGTTGAGCCGGCCCTCGACCTTCTTCGAGCGGGCACCCACCTTGTTGATCTCACCGAGGAGCTCCGCCAGCGGCACCAGATGGGTCACCGCGCGGGCGTGCCCCGGCCGGTGCCCCGCGGGCCGGTCGGCCAACTCCTCGACCCGGCTGAGTACGCCCACCGTCAGCGGCTTGCCGCACTCCGGGCAGCGACCGCCGGCCTGCCGGGTCCGCTCCGGGGACCAGTTCACCCCGCAGAGCCGGTGCCCGTCGGCGTGGTACTTGCCCTCCTCCGGGAAGAACTCGATGGTGCCGGCCAGGCCGTCCCCGGTGCGCAGCGCCTCCCGGATCGCGAAGTAGTCGCGGGCCGAGTGGAACACGGTGGCCTCGCGGGCCAGCGCGGGCGGCGAGTGCGCGTCCGAGTTCGAAACCAGCTGGTAGCGGTCGAGGCTGCCGACCCGCCAGTTCATCTCCGGGTCGGAGGAGAGCCCGGTCTCCACCGCGAAGACGTGCCCGGCCAGGTCGGCATAGCAGTCGGCGATGGCGTCGAAGCCGGACTTGGAGCCGAGCGCGGAGAACCAGGGCGTCCAGATGTGCGCCGGCACCAGGTAGCCGTCCGGGCTGGCCTCCAGGGTGATCTCCAGCAGGTCCCGGGAGTCGAGGCCGAGGATCGGGCGGCCGTCGGAGCCGAGGTTGCCGATCCGGCCCAACGCGGCGTTGAACCGGGCCACCGCGGCCAGATCGGGCAGGTAGATCAGATGGTGCACCTTGCGGGTCCGGTCGTCGCGCTTGTAGATCGTGGAGATCTCCACGCTGAGCATGAACCGCACCGGGTCCGCCTCCGCCCCGGCGGCCAGCCGCGGTGGCAGCCGGCGGGCGATGTCCCGCTCCGCCTCCGGGCTGAGCCGGTAGAGGCCGGGCTCGGCCGGGTGCAGCGTCTCCCGCAGGTGGTCGTACCAGGCGGGATGGGTGAAGTCACCGGTGCCGAGAACGCCGACGCCCTTGCGCCGGGCCCACCAACCGAGGTTCGGCAGGGTCAGGTCACGGCTGCACGCGCGCGAGTACTTCGAGTGGATGTGCAGATCCGCGACGAATGGCGGGAGGCCACCGGGGGGTGCGGCGCTGAACGGAGGCACGCCGCATCCTGTCACGCCCGGTCCCCCGCCCGCCCGTCGCCACGCGTACGGGTGACCTGAGCAATGCGGTGCTGGACTGCGTGGCCGCCGCGCGCTATGGGGCGCGCAGCTCGACGAGGGTCACCTCGGGTGGGGCGCCGACCCGGACCGGCGGGCCCCAGAAGCCGGCGCCGTTGGTCACGTAGACCGTGGTGCCGTCCACCTCGCCCAGCCCGGAGACCACCGGCTGCTGCAACCCGACGAGCAGGTTGAACGGCGCCATCTGACCCCCGTGGGTGTGCCCGGAGAGCTGCAGGTCCACGCCGAATTTCGCGGCTTCGTGGGCGGCCACCGGCTGGTGGGCGAGGAGCACCACGGGGCGGCTCGGGTCGCGGTCGCCGAGGGCGGCGGCGTAGTCCGCCGGAGCGGCCAGGCCGGTGCCG
>NZ_KQ058713.1 GCF_000982955.1 Micromonospora sp. HK10
TGCCGCCGGCCGCCGCCGGTCCCGTGCCACCGGCCGGCCCGGGCCAGGCGACACCGCCGGCCGCCGCCGGTCCGGTGCCGCCGGGCGCCGTTGGTCCGGTGCCGCCGGCCGCCGCCGGTCCGGTGCCGGCGGGCCCTGTTGGTCCGGTGCCGGCGGACCGTGGCGGTCGGGTGGCGGGACGTGCCGGGGTGGGGGATCCGGCGGTGGCGCTGGAGGCCGCCGCGCAGGCGGTGGCCCTGCTCGCCCTGCTGCTCACCGTCGGCGCGTTGCGCCCGGCGTCGACGGTCTGCACCCTATGGGGCGTGGCGGTGGCGCTGCGGGTGCTGCGCCGGGGCGAGTCGCGCGTGCGGCGGTGGGCCCTCGCCGGCGTGGCGGGCGGCAGCGTGCTGCTCGGCGGCTGGCTGCAACTGCTGGCCAGCCGGGTGACGCTGCTGGAGGCGTACACCGTGCCGGCGGCGGCGCTGGCCCTCGGCGCCGGCCTGGTGGCGCTGCGCAGCCGGCCCGGCCTGAACAGCTGGCTGGCGCTCGGCCCAGGGCTGGCGGCGGTGCTGCTGCCCGGCCTGGTATCGGTGCTGGTGGCGCCCGAGCCGCAACCGTGGCGGCGGCTGGCGCTCGGCGTCGTCGCCCTCGGCGCGGTGCTCGGCGGCGCGGCCCGGCGCTGGCAGGCGCCCGTGGTGCTGGGCGCGGCCGCGCTGGTGCCGCTCGCGCTGCACGAGCTGGCCCGGGGTTGGGACCTGCTGCCCCGCTGGATCTTCCTGGGGCTGGGCGGGCTGGCGCTGATCGCACTGGCCGCCACGTACGAGCGGCGGCGCCGGGACGTGGTCCGGCTCCGCGCCGCGGTCGGCGGGATGAGGTAGGGACAACACCACCCCCGACTGGGGGGTTGCCGGGATTACCGTGCGCAACCGTCCCGACCAGACTCGATCACGGAAAGTCGCGCCGGCCCGGCGCGTTCCGTGGACGAGAACGGGGGATCGGATGACCTCATCGACGGTGACGGCACCGGCGGTACGGCGGGGCAGCGACTACGCCCGGCTGTCCCGCCGGGTCGCCGAGGCCGGGCTGTTCGCCCGCCGGCCGGCCTGGTACGCGCTGCGGATCGGCCTCACCCTGGGCGGGTTCCTGGCCGGTTGGGCGCTGGTGGTGGCGGTCGGCGACTCCTGGGCGCAACTGGCCCTGGCCGTCGTGCTGGCGGTGGCCACCACCCAGGTGTCGTTCCTCGGGCACGACGCCGGGCACCGGCAGATGTTCCGCCGGCGCGGCCCGAGCGAGCTGGTCGGGCTGCTCGCCGGCAACCTCGCCGTCGGGCTGAGCTACGGCTGGTGGGTGGAGAAGCACAACCGCCACCACGCCAACCCGAACCACGCCGACGAGGACCCGGACGTCGGCGCGGGCGCGCTGGTCTGGACGCCCGAGCAGGCGGCCGCGACCCAGGGGTTCAGCCGCTGGTTGGCCCGCCGGCAGGCGTGGCTCTTCTTCCCGATGCTGCTGCTGGAGGGGTTGGCGCTGCACGTGGCGAGCGTGCGGGCGGTGACCGGCCGGGCGGACGGCCGCTGGCGTACCCCGGTCCGGCACCGGGCCGCCGAGGCGGCGCTGCTCGTCGCGCACGCCGCCGGCTACCTGGGGCTGCTGTTCGCGGTGATGTCGCCGGCGAAGGCCCTGCTCTTCGTCGTCGTCCACCAGGGGCTGTGGGGGTTGTACATGGGGTGCGCGTTCGCCCCCAACCACAAGGGCATGCCGATGCCGACCGCCGAGGACGACCTGGACTATCTGCGTAAGCAGGTGCTCACCTCGCGCAACGTGCGGGGCGGCCGGTTCGTGGACGTGGCGCTCGGCGCGCTCAACTACCAGATCGAGCACCACCTCTTCCCGAACATGCCCCGGGCCAACCTGCGCCGGGCCCGGCCGATCGTCCAGGCGTTCTGCGCCGAGCAGGGCCTGCCGTACGCGGAGACCGGGCTGATCGAGTCGTACCGGCAGGGGCTGGCGCACCTGCACGAGGTCGGGAGGCCGCTGCGGCGCGGCTGACCCGGGCGGTCGGGGCCGTGCCGCGGCCGGGGCGGTCCGGGCCGCCCCGGTAGGGTCGGGGCCATGGCAGACGTGCTCACCGTGGAGGCGGTACGGGACGAGCCGGCGCGGCGGTGGCCGGCCCGGCGGACCGGGAGCGCCCGATGAGATTCGAGATCAGCAAGGTGCTGGACGCCATCGAGGGTCGGGTCTGCACCGACCCGGCGTTGGCGCGCGCCGTGGTGGACCTGGCCGAGGTGATCCGCTGGCAGGACCTGGACGGCGGCCGGCCGGCCAGCCTGCTGCGGCTCGGCATGGTGATCGATGCCCTGGCCCGGCAGTTGGAGGAGGACAGCGTCCCGGTGTACGCGATCGTGCACCGGGCCCTGCTCTCCGACGCGGACCTCACCTCCAATGAGCGGATGGTGGTCCGGCGCTGGGCCGACGACGGCCTCGTCGAGGTCCTCGACCAGCCCGGCGACCGGGTGCTGGAGGTGGCCGACCTGCTCGGCCTGCCGGTGCTCAGCCGGGTCCGCTTCGACGGCCGGCAGGGGCGGTTCCCGTGGCTCGGGCAGGCCGGGCGGGTGCTCGCCCCGGTGCCCGGTGCCGGTGGCCCGGTCTTCATCGCCCACGTCGGCGGTGGGCAGCGCCCGGCGGTCGGGGGCCGCTCACCGGTCGGGGCGAAGCTGCTGGCCCGGCAGTGGCGCTGCCCGGAGCCGGGGTGCGCGCTCTTCGGCGGCGGTGGGGGCGGCGGCGCCTTCGCCGACCTGGCCCGGGTGGACCGGGCGCCGGCCGGTCAGCCGCCACCGGCGTTGCGCAACGGGGTGCCGACCTGTCCCCGGCACGGGGCCCGGCTCGGCGACGCCGGGCCGCGCCCGCGTACGGAGGTGCTGGCGGTGCGGATCGGTGGGCTGGTGCGCCGCCGGTTCGCGCTCACCGAGGCGCAGCCGGTGCTGGTCGGGCGGGCGCCGGATCCGGCCGACGGGATCGTCCTCGGCCAGTGGCTCAACGACGAGGCGCGGCGCTGGATCAGCCGCAGCCACGTCCGGTTCGAGCTGAGGGTGGGTGAGGTGATCGTGACGGACACCAGCACCAACGGCTCGGGCGTGCGGCCGGGCGGCTCGATGGTCGAGGCGGACCGGATCGCGCTGGCCCCGCAGCAGTCCCGGGTGCTGGCCGAGGGGGACGTGATCGAGCTCTACCCGGGCGTGCACGTCGGCCGCGCCGACGAGTTGCCCAGCGACGCGAAGTTCAGCCCCACCTCGGTGATGGCCGAGGCGCCCACCATGGCGATGCGGCTGCCGCGGGTCTGACCCGGGGGACGCGCGAAGGGCGCCGGGACCGCGACGGTCCCGGCGCCCTGTCGGGTACGGGGTCAGCCGGCCAGCACGGCGGCGAGCTGGGCCACCGCGTGGTCGATCTCCTCCTCCGTGATCACCAGCGGCGGGGCGAGCCGGATGGTGGAGCCGTGGGTGTCCTTGGCCAGGACGCCCCGCTCCATCAGCCGCTCGCAGGCCTGCCGGCCGGTCATCAGCGCCGGGTCGATGTCCAGGCCGGCCCAGAGGCCCCGGCCCCGGACCGCGACCAGGCCCTTGCCGATCAGGCCGCGCAGCCCGGCGTGCAGCCGCTCGCCCAGCTCGGCGGAGCGCCGCTGGAACTCGCCGGTGGCCAGCAGCCGGACCACCTCGGTGGCGACGGCGCAGGCCAACGGGTTGCCGCCGAAGGTCGAGCCGTGCTGGCCGGGCTGGAGCACGCCGAGCACGTCGGCGTTCGCGGCCACCGCGGAGACCGGCACGATGCCGCCGCCGAGCGCCTTGCCCAGCAGGTACATGTCCGGGACGACACCCTCGTGCTCGCAGGCGAAGGTGGCGCCGGTGCGGCCCAGGCCGGACTGGATCTCGTCGGCGATGAAGAGCACGTTCCGCTCGGTGCAGAGCTGGCGGACGCCCGGCAGGTAGCCCTCCGGCGGCACCACGACGCCCTGCTCGCCCTGGATCGGCTCGAGCAGCACGGCCACGGTGTTCTCGTCGATCGCGGCGGTCAGCGCGGCCAGGTCGCCGTAGGGGACGACCGTGAAGCCCGGGGTGTACGGCCCGAAGTCGGCGCGCGCGTCCTCGTCGGTGGAGAAGCTGACGATCGTGGTGGTACGCCCGTGGAAGTTGCCCTCCGCCACCACGATGTTGGCCTGGCCGGGGGTGACGCCCTTGACCTGGTAGCCCCACTTGCGGGCGACCTTGATGCCGGTCTCCACCGCCTCGGCGCCGGTGTTCATCGGCAGCACCAGGTCCTTGCCGCAGAGTGCGGCCAGCTCCCGGCAGAAGTCGGCGAACTGGTCGTGGATGAACGCCCGGCTGGTGAGGGTGAGCCGGTCCAGCTGGGCGTGCGCGGCCTCGATCAGCTTCGGGTGCCGGTGGCCGAAGTTCAACGCCGAGTAGCCGGCCAGGCAGTCCAGGTAGCGGCGGCCGTCCACGTCGGTCAGCCAGGCGCCCTCGGCCGACGAGATCACCACGGGCAGCGGGTGGTAGTTGTGCGCCGTGTGCCGCTCCGCGTCCCGGACCGCGGCCGGAGTCCGCAGCATGTCGTCGATGATCACTTGCTCGCCTTTCCCTGACGGAGTCGCAACGTGCAGCACTTCGGTCCGCCGCCGGCCTTGCGCAGCTCGGACAGGTCGATCCCGATGGTCTCGTAGCCCCGGTCGCGCAGCTTCGCGGCGAGGTCGGTGGCCTGCGCCGGCAGCACCACGTGCCGGCCGTCGCTGACCGCGTTCAGCCCCAGCACCTCGGCGTCGGCCATGGTCGCGTGGATGGCGTCCGGGAAGAGCCGGCGCAGCACGGCCCGGCTGCCCGGCGAGAACGCCTCCGGCAGGTACGCCACGGTCCGCTCGTCGAGCACGGTGAGCGCGGTGTCCAGGTGGTAGAAGCGCGGGTCGACCAGCTGCATGGTGATCACCGGGTAGCCGAAGAACTCCTGGAGCTGGGCGTGCGAGGCGTGCGCAGTGCGGAACCCGGTGCCGGCGAGCAGGTGGTCGCCGGCCAGCAGGACGTCGCCCTCGCCCTCGTTGACGTGCTTCGGGTCGTACATCTCGAAGCCGGCGGCCTCGAACCAGGCGCGGTAGGCGGGGGCCTCGTCGGCCCGCTGCGGGTCGCGGAACTGCACCGCCATCGCCTTGCCGTCGATCACCGTGCCGCCGTTGGCGGCGAAGACCATGTCCGGCAGGCCGGCCACCGGGTCGATCAGCTCGACCTCGTGGCCCAGGTCGACGTACGTCCGGCGGAGCTGCTCCCACTGCTCGATCGCCAGGTCGGCGTCGACCGGGGCGGTGGGGTCCATCCACGGGTTGATCGCGTAGTCGACGGCGAAGTACGTCGGCCGGCACATCAGAAAGCGCTGGCGGGTCGCGTCCATCGTCATGTCCTGCTCCCAGGGGTCGGGCGCGCCCGGCCACCGTGGCCCACGGGCTGGCGCCGTGGTCCAACGGTATGCGGCCCGGGCCGGCGACATCCACCGCGAGAAGTTGCGTACGCCGTCGGATCGTTGCGTCTGGCGACCTGGCTGCGGCGGATCGTTGCGTTCACGCGGGGGTGGAGCTGCCCCCGGGAGCAAGCCGCCCACCGGGGCCCGGCCCCGGACGCACTTCGGGGGCGGCGAACCGCCGCCCCCGAAGGAGGTGTGTGTCCGGCTGGTGAACCACCAGAGCTGGTCGGACCGCCGGAGCTGCGCCGGCGACCGGGACAGTGCCCGTCAGAACCAGTTGGCAAACTGTGAATCAAGCCACTCGCGGAACCGGCCCACCCAGTCGCCGTCGGTGGTCGGCCAGTCGAACTGGCCGGTCATCGCCACGATGCCCAGCACCACGGCGGCCAGGCCGACGACCACGCCGATCAGCGCGTCGGTCTTGCCGGCCACGTGCCGGCGGCGGGTGGCCATCAGGCCGAGCACCGCGAGCACCGCGCCGACCGCGCCGAGCCCGATGCCGTAACCGGCCAGGGTGCCGGTGAGCACGAAGAGCGCGCCGACCACCGAGACGATCAGGCCGAGGGTGGCGAGCAGGCTGGCCCGCGGCTTCTTCACCGGGACCGCCTGGTCCTCGACCCGCTCCCGGTGGTCCGGTCGGCCGTCCCGGTCCAGGTCGACGGTGCGCTCCGCAGCCGGGTCGAGCTGCCGGTCGGTGCGGGTGGCGTCGTCGGCGGACGGCCGGGTGCGGTCGTCGTCGACCGGCGCCACGGAACGGGCGGAGCCGTCGACCGGCGGCACGGTGCGGGTGGTGCCCGCGCCGAGCGGGCGACCGGTGGCGGCCCGCGCCGCCGCGGCCCGGTCGGCCGCCCGCCGTTCCGCGTCGGCGGCCCGGTCGGCCGCCCGCCGTTCCGCGTCGGCGGCCCGGTCGCCGTCGCCGGCGGTGGCGCCGCTGCGGTACGTCGTCTGTTCGGCGTCCCGGTCGGTGACCACCGGTCCGCCGTCGCGGGCGGTGCGCCCGGCGCGGTCGGCGACCTCGTCGCGGTCGGCGACGCCGTCACCGTCCCGGTCGGCGACCATGTCCCGGGCGGTGACGCGGTCCCGGTCGGTGACGCGGTCCCGGGCGGCGACCACCTCGCGGTCGGCGACGCCGTCACCGTCCCGGTCGGCGGCCTCGTCGCGGGCGTCGACCACGCCGTCGCCGTTCACGTCCTCAGTACGCGCCGGACCGTTCCGGCGGGACAGAATCTTCATCTCGACACCTCCTGCTGATCTCCGGCGCGGCGGCCGCGGAAGCGCACTACCGGCACACGCGTGAGGATGAGGTACCCAGGCGGCGGGACAATGACACCCGTCGACCGCCCGACTCCCCGTCACCGCCGCACCGAGGGCCCGCGGCGACCCGTATGCTGCGCGCGGTTGCCCGGGGGCCGAAGGAGAGATGGGTATGCGACAGCGGCGCGGCGGGACAGCGTTGGCGGCCGTGGTCCTGATGCTGCTGGCCGGCTGCACCTCGCCGGCCGGCACGGACGGCGACCTGACCGACGACTGGCGTCCGATCAGTGCGGTCGAGCAGTTCAGCCCGAAGGTGGGCGACTGCCACCTCATCGGTGACCCCACCAGCTACCTGAGCAGCTACCAGCCGGTGGACTGCGACCGACCGCACCTGGCCGAGACGTTCCACGTCGGCCGGTTCGGCGACGCGCTGGCTGCCCGACCCACCCCGCCGAAGGTGGGCTCGGCGGTGCTGCGGCCGGCGTACGCCGAGTGCGACACCCGGGCCCGCGCGTTCCTGGGCGGGGACTGGCACGGTGCCCGCCTGGTGGTGCAGGTCGCGCCGCCGTCGCCGAACGGTTGGGCGGGCGGCAGCCGCTGGTTCCGCTGCGACCTCTTCGAGGTCAGTGCGGTGGAGATCGGCGGCGACAACGACTCCGACTGGCCCACCCAGCACGCCGGCACCCTCCGCGACGCGCTCCGGGACCCGGCGTCGCCGCTGGCGTACCGGTGCGTGGAGCAGGTGGTCGGCGGGCTGCTCCAGGTGCCGTGCGCGGGCGAGCACCGGATCGAGTACGCCGGCACGTGGACCGCCCCGGAGGTGCCCTTCACCGCGCTGGCCGCCGACGAGGACCGGATCCACGCCGCCTGCCGCACAGTGATCGCCGGCTACGCGAAGCTGCCGGTCGACCGGCTGCTGCCGTACCGGACCAGCAGCCTGTACGGGCTGCCCTCGGCGGCCGCGTGGGCGCGCGGCGACCGGCAGGTCCGCTGCTTCGTCTGGTCGTACGACCTGCTGCGGCGAAGCGTGAAGGGTGCAGGTCCTTCGGCGCTGCCGGTGCACTGATCGCGGTGCGCCGCGCGCGTACGAGCTACGACCGCTCGGAGACGAACGTTCCTCGAGCGTGAACCGTGACGACCAAGCCGCGCTCGCGTAGCTCTCGCATGGCCATTCGCACGGTGCCCCGCGCTACGCCGTAGGTCTGCTGCAGGTGCAGTTCGCTCGGAAGCGGCTGCCCGGGGCGCAGCTTGCCCTCTTCGATCTCTTTGGCGAGCAGGTCCGCCAACTGCCGGTAGAGCGGCACGTTGTTCAGCGGGCTCGTCATGGGCGGCAGCGTAGACACGCGCATGATCTGTACGTATTCGGGGATGTGCAGCCACTAGACGTCTAGTGTCTAGACGTACATCGGCTGTACGTTTATGCGGCCCGCAAAAAGGCGGCCCCCGACCAGCGATTGCGCGCTGGCCGAGGGCCTTGATCGCCTGCAAGGAGGCGACCCGTGAGCACCCTACCCACGCTGCCTGTCTGCGGAGAACCCGCGACGGTCCGCATCGAGCTGTACACCGCCGACTCCCTGGACGGCTGCGCGTACACCTGCGCCGCGCATGCGGCCCAGGCCACCGCCGTGGTCGGCCGCGCCGGGCTGGACGCCCACCCGGTCGGCCTGGCGCCGGACGTGGACCGGCCGTGCGGCTACCTGCACGTCTATGCCACCGGGAGGCTGGCCACCGGGGAGGGTCCGGGCCACCCGCGCTGGTGCGACCGGGACGGGTGCGAGCGCCGGGGTCAGCACCGTTCCCGCGCCCGCCACGTCGGTACCAACCGCCCGGAGACGTTCATCGTCGACGTGCGGCTGGTGCGGGCGTTGCACCCGGCCGCCGAGCCGATGGTGAACCTCACCAGCGTGGCGGGCGGCGCCGCCGCCACCCTGCTTCTGTCGATCAGCCAGGCGCGGGTACTGCGGTACCGGCTGGCTCACCTGCTCGACGAGGCCAAGGCTGCCCGCAACGGCGGTCGGTGGTCGTGACGCGAAGTACCGCACCCGGGGCCGCCACCAGCATCCGTGCGGGCCCCGAGGCTCGGTGGGTGACAGCGCTGTTCGACAGGTCACGCGGGAGATGCGAGAGCGGTTGACTACCCTTGGCTCCCGTGCCAGAGGGACACACCATCCATCGCCTGGCGGCCCGGCACGCCGAGCTCTTCGCCGGCGACAAGGTGTACGCCACCAGCCCGCAGGGCCGCTTCGCCGAGGGCGCGGCCCGGCTCAGCGGCACCGTCCTCGACGGCACCGAGGCGTACGGCAAGCACCTGCTGCACCACCACGCGGGCGAGCTGACCCTGCACGTGCACCTCGGGCTCTACGGGAGGTTCGCCGGCGGCCCGGGCCAGCCCCCGGCCCCGGTCGGGCAGGTGCGGCTGCGGCTCACCAGCGATGCGCACTGGCTGGACCTGCGCGGGCCGGCCGCCTGCGAGCTGCTCACCCCGGCCGAGGTGGATGCGCTGCGGGCCCGGCTCGGCCCGGACCCGCTGCGCACCGACGCCGACCCGGACCGGGCGTACGCCCGCATCCGGCGCAGCCCCACCCCGCTGGCCGCGCTGCTGCTGGACCAGTCGGTGGTGGCCGGCACCGGGTTGATCTTCGTGACCGAGGCGCTGTTCCGGGCCGGCCTGCCGCCCACGCTGCCCGGCCGGGCGCTGGACCCCGCGGGCTGGGACCGGATCTGGGCCGACCTGGTCCACCTGATGACCCGCGCCGTCGCCGCGGGCCGCATCGACACCGTCCGCGACGAGCACCTGCCGGAGGCGATGGGCCGGTCACCGCGCGTCGACCGGCACGGCGGCGAGGTGTACGTCTACCGCCGCCCTGGCGCGCCCTGCCACGTCTGCCGCACCGCGGTCAGCCGGGGCACACTGGCCGGCCGCAACCTCTACTGGTGCGCCACCTGCCAAGCCGGCTGAACGGCCCGGCGTCGCCGGGCCGTTCGGTACCGCCGGGGCCGGGCGTCGCCGGGCCGTTCGGTACCGCCGGGGCCGGGCGTCGCCGGGCCGTTCGGTACCGCCGGGGCCGGGTGCCGCCGGGCCGCCCGCGAGACGGTCCCGACGGTTCACGCCTGGTCGAGCAGCCAGCGGACCGTCTCGACCTGGCTCGGGAAGACCTGGTCGTCGCCGAGGCTCCAGGCCAGGGTGTGCGCGACCGCCCAGCCGCGTACCCGCTCCCGGTCCAGCCCCAGCTCGGTGCTGAGCCGGTCCAGCCGGTGCCGGACCTCGGCGGGGGAGTGCCCCAGCTCCGGGCCGCGCACCATCGGCACCGCGGCGAACTCGCGCTCGCCGACCAGCGGTTTCGGGTCGATGACCAGCCACGGCTCGCGGCCGGCCGCCAGCACGTTGCCGGCGTGCAGGTCCTGGTTGACCAGCACCTGCTCACCCTGGCTCGGCACCAGGTCGGCGAGCAGCCCGAGGGCGGCGTCCAGCAGCCGCCGCTCGAACGGCCGGTTCAGCCGCTCCCACTTGGCCGGCATCCGCTCGGTCCAGCCGGCGGCCTCCTCGGCGAGCGGGGTGAACGGCGGTCCGGCCGGCACGCCGAGCCGGGGCAGCAGCGCGACCATCACGTCGAGGGCCGCCTCGGGCGGCAGCGCGTGCAGCGGGGTGCCGGGCAGGCAGCGCTCGACCAGCAGCGCGCGCCGCCCGGCGTCGTGGGCGAGCAGCCGGATCGCGCCGCGCCCCGCCCAGTGCGTCAGCGCGGTCGCCTCGTGCACGCTGTCCTCGTCCGGGTACTGGAGCTTCAGCACCGCCAGGGTGCCGTCTGGCAGTTCCGCCGGCAGCGCCAGCGACGCGAAGGCGGAGCCGAACGGCGTACCGACCCGCAGCTGCCAGCGCTCGACGCACTCGGCCAGCCGGTCCGGCAGGCCGGCGAGCCAGGCCCGGCCGGCCGGGTACCGCCCGGTCCAGCGCAGCCCTTCGGGGATCTCCAGAGACATCCGACCATCCTGAGGTCCGGTGGCAGTCGCCTACAAACCGTTTCCGGCGCGGTGCCGTCCGGAAGTGCGAACCCCACGGGGCGGCCGGATGCCGGACGCAGCAGACCAGGAACACGTCGAGTACTTCATCACCCGCGTGCCGGCGCCGCGCTGGACCTGCCGGGGACCGGTCCGAGGGTGGTCCGGCACCACCCCCGGAGGACCGGAGCCGTTCAGCGCAGCCGGCGGATGTCCCCGTACGCCCGGTAGAAACCGCCCCGGCCGGACTCCCGGACCTCCGTGACCAGGTAGCGTGCGCCCGGCTCGCGGATGCCCTTGGGGAACTGCACCGACCAGTCCCGACGGTAGCCGTCGGAGAGCACGTGGATGCGCATCCGGCCGCCCTGCTCGACGCACTGCACCACCACGCCGGAGCGGTCGTCGGTGGTCACCTCGACCGTGGTCCAGGCGGCCGGCTCGGGCAGCCGGGCCGGCGCCTTGACGTCCACCACCTCGGGGACGGTGCCCGCCTCGGCCGCCCGGATCGCCGCCTCGCCGGCGTCGACGCAGGCCAGGTAGCCGCCGGTGGTCACCAGGTAGAGCCGTTCCTGGTGGTACTGCATCGAGTAGGCGGAGCCGCAGCCGGTGCCGAGCTTCCACAGCCGGTTGCCGGCGGCGTCGAAGCAGTAGATCGAGGACTGGTTGTCGCCGGCGAAGACGTACCGGCCGTCCTCGGCGGTGGCGCAGGAGAAGACCGGGGCGTCGCAGCGGTATGTCCGGTCGGCCCGACCGTCCTTGCGCAGCCGCACCACCTCGCGGGTGCCGGTGCCGGCGAACACCGCGTCGCGTTCCTGCCAGCCGAAGAGCACCGAGCCGGTGCGGGTGTGCCACAGCTCCCGCCCGCTGCGCCAGTCGTAGCCGGTGACCCCCTGGGAGTGGCCGTGGTAGAGGGCGTCGCGATCACAGCGCACCATCCAGGCGGCCCGGCCCCGCCCCGGCCGGCGCCAGAGGAACTCGTCCTCGTGGTCGATGGCGGCGATCCCGCCGGCCGCGTCGGAGACCCCCAGCACGCCGTCGTGGATGTCCAGCCAGTAGATGTCGATCTCCGGGGCGATCGCGTACGCCACCCGGGGCACCTTGCCGGAGAGGTCGTAGACGTTGCCGTCGTCGCAGCCCGCGTAGATCCAGGCGTCGTCGGCGACGATGCACTTCACCCCGTCGGGGAGCCGGACCTGGTTCAGCACCCGGGCGTCGTGGTCCAGCGTGGTGATCACTCCGTGTTCGTTTCCGACCAGGCAGCTCTGCCCGTCGATGAAGATGCCGAACGCGGGCGCGCCGGAGGCGTACCGCCAGAGGACCGGGGCGGTGCGGGCGGTGGAGCGGGTGCTGACGATCTGCCGGCGGGACACCGGGCGCTTCTGGCGTACGCCGCGCACCGCCGGGGCGTACCCCTTGCGGATCTTCTCGCCGATCTTCTTCGCGGCGGCGGCCCGGGCCCGGGCGTTGTCCGGGAAGGTGCTCGTCTTCACCTGGCCCTGGTCGCCGATCCGGCCGTAGCGCACGGTCAACGCCGTGTCCTCCACCACCACCTCGTAGAACTTGTGCGCGGCACCGTCCACTTCGGACAGTTCGAGGTAGGTCGTCTCCTGCGACATGGGGGTCCTCCGAGGGAAAGGGCCGGAACCGGCGACAGCGCGCACAAGGTAACCGCGCCCCCCGACAAAGAGGTGTGGGTGCGTTTGTTGTCGTCCCAGCGACCACAAACGCACCCACAGGAGCGCTACGGCCGCCAGCCGGCCGCCGCCAGGGCGGCCCGGAGTTGGGCCACCACCTCGTCGGGGCGGTGCCGGACGTCGAAGGCGGTGAACCGCAGGATCCGGTCGCCGGAGATCCAGACGTCGTTCTGCCGGCGCAGGTCCGCCGCCCACTGCCGGACGTCCAGGTGGTGCGCGCCGTCCACCTCGACGTGCAGCCCCCAGCGCCGCCAGTACGCGTCGAGGTAGCGCACCCGGCCGCGCGCGTCGCGCCGGCGTTCCTGACCGTCCGGAACCGGCAGGTCGTGGCGGCGGCAGAGCCGGACCAGGTCGATCTCGGACAGGGCCTGGGCGCCACCGGCCACGTCCTGGAGCGTCTCCCGGATCAAGCCCCTGCGCAGGGCGCGCGGCATCCGGTCCAGCACGGCAGTGATCTCGGCCGGGGTGACCCGCCGCTGCTGGCAGCCGGCCGCCAGGAGCTGCTGCGCCTCCTCGTCGGTACGCGCCCACTGGGCCGCGTCCACCAGGGACCGGGCCATGCTCGTCCGGTCCGGCCGGCCCCGCTGCCGGTCGACGGCGGGCAGGGCACGGACCCGGCGCACCCGTACCGCGGGAAGGCCCAGGGGCAGCCGGCGCAGCAGGTCGGCGGCGCGTCGCCGGTGCGGGACGAGGACGTCCACCGTTTCGTACCGCCAGTTGCCCCGCAGGCCACCGGCCTGTGCGGCGGCCAGCCCGGCGAGCACCGCGCCCCGGCCCGCCGCGAGCACCGCGACCCACCATTGCTGCTCCCGGTCGAACGGCCCGTCCGGGGCCGCCCGCAGCAGCCCACGGCACACCCGCTGCCAGCGGCCGCTGGCCAGCAGGTGCCGGACCCGGGCCGGGGTCAGCTCGGCCGTCGCCTGCGCCCAGGTCAACACCCCCGACTGCGTGAAGAGCAGCCACTCCAGCCCTGACGCGTCGTCTCGCGGCATCCGCACCCGTCGATTCCAACCGACTGCGGGCGCGTGGCACAAGGTAGCCGCGCCCCCGACAACGAGGTGTGGGTGCGTTTGTTGTCGCCCCAGCGACAACAAACGCACCCGCGGGCGACAGCTAACGGCCGGTGTGGGCGAGGGCCTCGACGGCCTCCCGGGCGGCGATCAGCACCGGATCCCAGACCGGGGCGTACGGCGGGGCATAGCCCAGGTCGAGCGCCGTCATCTCGTCCACCGTCATGCCGTTCCACAGCGCCACGGCGAGCGCGTCGATCCGTTTGGCCGCCTCGGACCAGCCGACGATCTGCGCCCCGAGCAACCGGCCGCTGGGCCGCTCGGCGATCAGCTTCACGGTCATCGGCCGGGCGCCGGGGAAGTAGCCGGCCCGGTTGGTCGACTCGGCGAGCACGGTGATGAACTCGAAGCCGGCGGCGACGGCGTCCCGCTCGCGCAGGCCGGTGCGCCCCACCTCCAGCTCGCAGACCTTGGTCACCGCGGTGCCGACCACCCCGGGGAAGGTGGCGTACCCGCCGCCGATGTTGATCCCGGCGACCCGGCCCTGCTTGTTGGCGTGGGTGCCGAGCGGGATGTGCACGGGCAGGCCGCTGACCCGGTGCAGGCTCTCCACGCAGTCGCCGGCCGCCCAGACCCCGGGCACACCGGGCACCCGCATCCGGCGGTCGACGCGGACCGCGCCGCTCGGGCCGATCGGCAGGCCGGCCGCCTCGGCGAGCGCGATGTTGGGGCGTACGCCGAGACCCAGCACCACCACGTCGGCCGGGATCGGCCCCTCGGCCGTGACCACCGCGCTGACCCGGCCGTCCCGTTCCGCCAGGCCCTCGACCGGCAGCCCGGTGTGGATGCCGATGCCGGTCTGGCGCAGCGCCTCGGCGACCAGCTCGCCCATGTCCGGGTCCACGGTGGCCATCGGCTGGTCGGCCTGCTCGACGAGGTCGACCGTGAGCCCGCGGTCCAGCAGCGCCTCGGCCATCTCCACGCCGATGTAGCCGCCACCGACCACCACGGCGCGGCGGGGCCGCGGCTCGTGCTCCAGCCAGTCGATCAGGGCGGTGCCGTCGTCGAGCGTCTGCACGCCGAACACGCCGGCCACCCCGCCGCCGGCCCAGGCGGGCCTGACCGGGCTCGCGCCGGTGGCGTACACCAGGGTGTCGAAGCCGGCGCGGACCTCGCCGCCGCCGGCCAGGTCCCGGGCGACCACCTCGCGGCGGTCGAGGTCGATGGCGGTGACCTCGTGGCGCACCCGGACGTCGATGTCGAACTTGTCGCGGAAGGCCGCCGGATCGCGCGCGATCAGCTGGTCCCGCTCCTGCACCTGCCCGCTCACCCAGTACGGGATGCCGCACGACGAGTAGGAGGTGAAGTGCCCCCGCTCGAAAGCGGTGATCTCCAGGTCGGTCCGGTCCCGGCGGCGGCGTCGGGCCTGGGACGCCGCCGCCATCCCGGCGGCGTCCCCGCCGATGACGATCATCCGTTCGGCCACGAGCACCATCGTGTCACGCGGGTCGTGGCGGTGGGGCGCGCTCAGCCGCGCGTCTGCCGGGCCACGTCCTCGACCACGTCGAGCAGCCTGCCGGTCCGGGCGAACACGGCCCGCTGCCGTGCCGCGCCGCTGCCGTGCCGGCGCAGCCCGCCCAGCAGGTCGGTCACCTCGTCGAGGTCGCCGTGCCGATCCAGTTCGGGGCGGAGGTGGTCGACCAGCCGGTCCAGCAGTTCCCAGGCCGGGCGCAGCTCACCGTCGGTCAGGTCGACACCCTCGCCCTCCAGCCCGTCGTGGGCGGCCCGCCAGTGCGCGGCGACCAGCAGGTGGTGATCCGTGTTGATCGGCGCGCGGCCCTCGGCGATCTCCGTGAGCGCGGTCGCCACCAGGGCCCGGACCAGGGCGGCGACCAGCACCGCGTCGTCCACCGACGGGCAGACGTCACCGATTCGGATCTCCACGGTCGGGTACCGGGCGGAGAGCCGGGCGTACCAGTAGAGCATCCCCTCGTCGAGCATCACGCCGCTGGCGATGAGCTGCCGGATCAGCCGCTCGTAGTGCTCGTGCGACTCCAGGTAGGGGGTGGGCGCCACCGACGGCCAGCGTTCCCACTCGACGGAGCGCCAGCTGGCGTACCCGGTGTCCGTGCCCCGGGCGAACGGCGAGTTGGCGGTCACCGCGTGCAGCACCGGCAGCCACGGGCGGACGTGGTTGAGCACCCGCACCCCGGTGTCCGGGTCGGGGACCCCGACGTGCACGTGCATGCCGTTGTTGCCGGGGCCGGGTACGAGCAGCCGGAACCGTTCGATCATCCGGTCGAAGCGGGGCTTGTCCACGACCGGCGGGACCGGCCCGTCCACCGGCCCGGTGCCGATCGCCAACAGCCGTACGCCGGCACGCTCGGCGGCGTCGGCCAGCTCGGTGCGGAGCACGCTCAGCGAGTGCCGGATGGCGGACAGCTCCAGCCCGGGCGGGCTGCCGATCTCGATCTGGCTGGTCTGGAACTCCCGCTCCACCTGGCCGCGCAGTTCGGCCGGCACCTGTTCCATGACCAGGTCGACGGCGGGTACGGCGACCCCCGTGTGCGGATCGACCAGCAGGAACTCCTCCTCGACACCGACCGTGCGGAGGTCGGTGCCGCCGTGCGCGGCGCTCCGCTCCCGTTCCGCCACTGAACCGCTCATCGGCCACCACCGTCCGTGAAGAATCCGTTTGCGACGCCGTGCCGCGCCGTCGACGCCCTGTTACCCACCGTGTCGGGGCGGGGAAACGCGGGGTGCGGCGTGTCGCACCGGGAGCGCCGGCGGCCCGGCCCGGCGGCGCGGCGGCCCGGCCCCGATCGCCGTGCTCCGCCGGCCCTCGGTTGCGGCAAGCGGCGCGGTGGGGGTGACAGCGGGTTCTAGGCTGGGCGCGTGCCGGGAGTGCTGGTGGCCGTGACGAGCGCGTGGGCGTACGCCCTCGCCCAGCTCACGCTGGCCGCTGACCGGCCGGCGGCGCTGCTCGCGGGCGCGGCGGTGGCCGCCGC
>NZ_KQ058714.1 GCF_000982955.1 Micromonospora sp. HK10
CCGCCCGGCGGGCGGCGGGCGATCGCGTTGCGGGCCCGGGCCCGCGGCCGGCGGGTGCCCCGGCAGGTCGATCCGGACGCTCCCGGCCGGCCCCGTCCCCGGGCTCCCGGGCTGCGCCCCTCGGCCGCGTAGCGCTGCGCGCTTCCCGGGCCCGGTCCGGGCTCGTCTCCGTCGCCGCGCGGCCGATTCCGCCGTCAACCGTCCCGCGGGTGGGTGCCATCCCCGCCGGGGCGCCGGAATCGGACCGAGGGGTCTCCCATGTTCGCCTTCGCACCATTGCACTCGGCGGCCTCGGCCGCCGCCACCGTCGTCACCTGGCTGGCCGACGCGCTCGCCCCGCTGGCCGGCGGTGCGGCGACCGCCGCCGCGATCGTCCTGTTCACCATCGGGGTCCGGCTGTTGATCTCGCCGCTCACCCTGGCCCAGATCCGCGGCGAGCGGCGCCGCACGGCGCTCGCCCCGGAGGTCCGCGAGCTCCAGCGGCGGTACGCCGACGATCCGGCCCGGCTGCAGAGCGAACTCTTCGCGCTGTACCGGCGGGCCGGGGCCAGCCCGGTCGCGGGCTGCCTGCCGGCGCTGTTGCAGGCGCCGTTCTTCCTGGTCATGTACCGCCTCTTCGCCACCGGCGACGGCCATCCCGGGCTGCTGCGCGAGGAGCTTTTCGGGGTGCCGCTGGGCTGGCATCTCGGCGACGGCCTCTCCGGCCCGGTGCTGGCCGTCTTCGGGGTGCTGCTCGCCCTCCTGGTGGCGCTGGCCTGGTGGTCGTCGCGGCGGGCCCGGCGCGCGGCGGCGGCCACCGGCACGATCGCCGGTGCGCCGGCCGAGGGGCCGGGCGCGGCCGTACTGGGCCGGTTGGTGCCGCTGCTGCCGTTCAGCACGGTGCTGGTGGCGCTGGTGGTGCCGCTCGCGGCGGTGCTCTACCTGGTCACCACGACCGGCTGGACGGCGCTGGAGCAGGCCGTGCTGCGTCGTCCGCAGCCGGAAGCCATCGACGTGCATTGACAAATGCGGGGGCGGGCGCGTAGAAAACGCCAAAGAGAGCGCTCTCTTGCACCCGTCCCCGCAGAGAGGCACCCCGATGAACCCTGTCCCGGCGGCTCCGGCTGCCCCGTCCGCCGTGCGCCGATCGCGCCGGCGGCTCACCCTCACGGCGGGCGTGCTCGCCGCCACCACCGCCCTGGCCACCGTCTCGATGGCCGCCAACGCCGCCGTGCCGCCCGCCCCGTCCGGCTGGAGTCTGGTGTGGAGCGACGACTTCACCGGCGCGGCCGGCACGCTGCCCTCCTCCGCCAACTGGATCATCGACACCGGCACGAGCTACCCGGGCGGCCCGGCCAACTGGGGCACCGGCGAGATCCAGACGTACACCAACAGCACCGCCAACCTGGCCCAGGACGGCGCCGGCAACCTGCGGATCACCCCGGTCCGGGACTCCGCCGGGCGGTGGACCTCGGCCCGGATCGAGACGGTCCGCGCCAACTTCAAGCCGCCCGCCGGCGGCGTGCTCGCCCTGGAGGGGCGGATCCAGATGCCGAACGTGACCGGCGCGCAGGCCGCCGGCTACTGGCCGGCGTTCTGGGCGCTCGGCTCGCCGTACCGGGGCAACTACCAGAACTGGCCGGGCATCGGTGAGTTCGACGTGATGGAGAACGTCAACGGGATCAACTCGGTGTGGGGGGTGCTGCACTGCGGCGTCGCCCCGGGCGGCCCGTGCGACGAGTTCAACGGCATCGGCGCCTCCCGGGCCTGCCCCGGCAGCACCTGCCAGTCGGCGTTCCACACCTACCGGTTCGAGTGGGACGCCTCGGTCAGCCCCCAACAGCTGCGCTGGTACGTCGACGGCCAGCTCTTCCACAGCGTCAGCCAGAGCCGCGTCGGTGACCCGTACTGGGGCCAGATGACCAGCCATTCCGGCTACTTCCTGCTGCTCAACGTGGCCATGGGCGGCGGGTTCCCGGACGGGGTGGCCGGCTCCGCCACGCCCACCGCGTCGACCGTCTCCGGCCGACCGATGGTGGTCGACTACGTGGCCGCCTACACCCGGGGCGGTGGCGGCAACCCGTCGCCGACGCCGACCACCCCGCCGCCCGGCGGGACGGTGGACGCGTACTCGACCATCCAGGCCGAGGCGTTCAGCGGCCAGAGCGGCGTGCAGGTGGAGACGTGTGCCGAGGGCGGCCAGGACATCGGCTGGCTGGCCAACGGCGACTGGGCCCGCTACGACAACGTGGACTTCGGCAGCACCCCGCCGCGCGACTTCGTGGCCCGGGTCGCCTCCGGCGCGCCGGCCGGGGTGAGCGGCCTGGTCGAGGTGCGGGTGGACAGCCCGACGAACCCGCCGATCGGGAGCTTCGCGCTCGCCAACACCGGCGGGTGGCAGAGCTGGCGCTCGGTGCCGGGCAACGTCTCGGCGGTGACCGGGCGGCACAGCGTCTACCTCACCTTCAGCAGCGGCCAGCCGGCCGACTTCGTCAACGTCAACTGGTTCACCTTCCGCCGCTGAGCGGGCGGCCGGGGGTCCGCACCGGTGACCCCCGGCCCGCCCTCTGGACAGAAACAGTTAACAGTCTTAATAATGGGCGGCAACGTCGACGGTCGTGAATGCCTCTGCAGCCCCAACGTCCCCTGGAGGACGCCGTGAGACTCCGCCCCGCCCGCGCGGCCACCTTCGCCGCCGCGCTCGCCACCGCCCTGGTGGCGGCCACCGTGCTGGCCGCGCCACCGGCCTCCGCCGCCACCGCCGCCTTCGTCCGCACCACCACCTGGGACACCGGGTACGAGGGCAAGTTCACCGTCACCAACAACACCTCGACCAGCATCACCTCGTGGAACGTCCAGTTCGACCTGCCCTCCGGCAGCACCCTCGGGTCGTTCTGGGACGCCCGGCTGACCACCTCCGGCCAGCACGTCACCGCCGTCAACCAGTCCTGGAACGGCAGCCTCGCCCCGGGCGCCAGCACCACGTTCGGCTTCAACGTCAACGGCACCGGCAACCCGACCAACTGCACGATCAACGGCGGCTCCTGCACCGGCGGGGGCGGCAACCCCTCCGCGCCGGCCACCCCGGGCGGCCTGCGGGTCACCGGCGCCACCAACAGCTCGATCTCGCTGGCCTGGAACGCCGTCTCCGGCACGGTCAGCGGCTACCGGGTGTACGAGGGCAGCACCGTGAAGGCGACCGTCACCGGCACCTCGACCACGGTCTCCGGGCTGGCCACGTGCAGCGGGCACAGCTACACGGTGACCGCGTACAACGCCAGTGGGGAGTCGGCGAAGTCGGCGGCGGTGTCCGGCAGCACCACCGGCTGCACCGGCGGGGGCGGCGGGGCGATGGCCGCCGCGCCCTACCTCTACCCGGGCTGGGGTGACCCGCCCGCGCCGTCGACCGTGATGAGCGCGACCGGGATCAAGTGGTTCACCATCGCGTTCGTGCTCTCCGGCGGCGGCTGCACCCCGGCCTGGGACGGCAGCGGCCCGCTCACCGGCGGCGCGCACGCCAACACCATCGCGGCGATCCGGGCCGCCGGCGGCGACGTGATCCCCTCCTTCGGCGGCTGGAGCGGCAACAAGCTCGGCCCGAACTGCTCCTCCGCCAGCGCGCTGGCCGGCGCCTACCAGCAGGTCATCAACGCGTACGGGCTGAAGGCGATCGACATCGACATCGAGAACACCGACGAGTTCGAGAACGAGGTGGTCCAGGACCGCATCCTCGGCGCCCTCAAGATCGTCAAGCAGAACAACCCGGGGATCCGGACCATCGTCACCATCGGCACCTCGACCAGTGGCCCGTCCTGGTGGGGCACCCGGCTGATCAACCAGGCCGCGGCGCTCGGCGCCAACATCGACGTGTTCACCATCATGCCGTTCGACTTCGGCGGCGGCGCGAACATGTACCAGAGCACCGTGAACGCGGCCGAAGGGCTGAAGAACGCGCTCAAGACGGCGTTCGGCTGGTCCGACGCCACCGCGTACGCCCACATGGGCATCTCCGGCATGAACGGCCTCTCCGACCAGCAGGAACTGACCTCGCCGGCCACCTGGACCCAGATCCGCGACTGGGCCAAGGCCCGCGGGCTCGCCCGGTTCACCTTCTGGTCGGTCAACCGGGACCGGCCCTGCGCGGGCGGCGGAGTGGTCGCCAACTGCTCCGGCATCGCCCAGAACACCTGGCAGTTCACCTCGATCACCGCGGGGTTCTGAGGCGGCGACGCGGTCAGCGCCCGGCGGTCACCGACTGCCGGGCGCGCCGCCGGCGCAGCTTTTTGACCACCCAGCTCACCGTCATCAGCACGAACGCCGCCAGGATCGCGTAGTTGAACCAGTGGCTGTACCGGTCGACCTCCTGCCAGCGGGAGCCGAGGGCGTACCCGAGGCCGACGATCAGCGCGTTCCACACCCCGCTGCCGATCGTGGTGAGCAGCACGAACTCGCCGAGCGGCATCCGTTCGGCCCCGGCCGGCACGGAGACCAGGCTGCGCACCACCGGCACCAGCCGGCCGATCAGCACCGCCCACCGGCCGTGCCGCTCGAACCAGCGGTCGGCCTTCTCCAGGTCCTCCCGGTCCACCAGCGGGATGCGGTCCAGCCAGCGCTTCAGCCGCTCCTCGCCGAGCGCCGCGCCGAGCCAGTAGAGCACCAGCGCGCCGAGCAGCGAGCCGGCCGTCGCGGCCAGCACGATGAGCACCACCGGGAACCGGCCCTCGGCGGCCAGGTAGCCGGCCATGGCCAGCACCACCTCGCTGGGGATCGGCGGGATGATGCTCTCCAGGGCGACCAGCAGGGCCACCCCGACCGCGCCCAGCGAGCCGATGACGTCGGCCACCCAGCCGGTCAGCCCGGTGAACTGGTTCGGGTCGACGTTCTGGGCGTGCGCCATGGGCGTCCTTCCGTGTGGTGCTGCCGGGGATCCGGACCTGATACCCCGACGGCGGCCGGTCACACCTGCCGGGCGCCGGCCTACGGGTGCAGCGCCGCGTCCGCCGGCCCCCGCCGCCACCCGGTGAAGCGGACCAGCAGCCCGCCCCGGGTCGGCGAGCAGCAGTACGGCCCGGCCGTCGCCACCGCCGCCGGATCCAGCGGGGCGACCCGGACCAGCCGCCACGGCTCCTCGTCCACCCGGGCCCGGACGGTCAGCGCGTCCCCGGCCCGGCTGATCCGGACGGTCACCTCGCGCCCCGACCACTCCGGCACCGGGGCCACCGACCAGTCCGACAGCTCGTCGGTGACCACCGCGCCGACCTGCGGCTCGCCGTCGCTGACCTCGACCCCGGCCTTGGTCCAGCGTCGCTCGTCCACCCGGACCAGCACGCCCGCCTGGTCGAACTGAGCCGTGTAGTCCAGCCGGAAGCTGACCTCCACGGCGCTGTCCGGCGGGAACGGGGCGAGCAGCGCCGACCCGTCGTCGTGCACGAAGCCGTAGCTGGTCCGCCGCCAGAAGTCGCTGCCGCCGCGTGGCTCGACCAGCAGCCCCGCACCGGTGGGCTCGGCCCGCTCCGGCGGGTTCAGCCAGGTGCCGGCGGACCAGTCGAGGGCGTGTGTTTCGGCGCTCATCCCGGCACCGTACCGGTCCGGCGGCGGGCCGTGGGTTTGCCGCCGCCGGCAACCGGAGAAGTAGACGGGGCATGGGTGACAGGTGGTATCAGGAGGCGGTCGTCTACTGCCTCGACGTGGACACGTTCGCGGACTCCGACGGCGACGGGGTGGGCGACTTCCGGGGCCTGATCGGCCGGCTCGACTACCTCGCCCGGCTGGGCGTGACCTGCCTCTGGCTGCATCCGATCCATCCGTCGCCCAACCGCGACGACGGCTACGACGTGACCGACTTCTACAACGTGAGCCCGAAGCTGGGCACTCTCGGCGACTTCGCCGAACTGCTGCACCAGGCGAAGAACAAGGGCATCCACGTGATCATCGACCTGGTGGTCAACCACACCTCGGACGAGCACCCCTGGTTCCAGTCCGCCCGCTCCTCGCCCGACTCGCCCTACCGGGACTGGTACGTGTGGAGCGACGAGGCGCCGCCCGACCGCCACCAGGGCATGGTCTTCCCGGGCGAGCAGAACGAGACCTGGAGCTACGACCGCACCGCGAAGGCCTGGTACTACCACCGCTTCTACAAGTTCCAGCCCGACCTCAACGTGGCCAACCCGAAGGTCCGGGCCGAGATCAAGAAGATCATGTCGTTCTGGCTCCAGCTCGGCGTCTCCGGCTTCCGGATGGACGCGGTGCCGTTCATCATCGAGCGGACCGAGCCGGGCAACCCCGACTCGCCCAAGGACATGGACTTCCTCACCGAGCTGCGCCAGCACGTGCAGTGGCGGCGCGGCGACGCGGTCCTGCTCGCCGAGGCGAACGTGGAGCCCGACCAGCTGCCGATCTACTTCGGAGACAGCGGCGGTTCGGCCAACCGGATCCACATGCTCTTCGACTTCATGATGAACGGGCGGCTGATGCTGGCCCTGGCCCGGCAGGACCCGGAGCCGGTGATCGAGGCGCTGCGGGACACCCCGGCGCTGCCGGAGGGCGGGCAGTGGGCCACCTTCCTGCGCAACCACGACGAGATCGACCTGTCCCGGCTCACCGCCGAACAGCGCAACCAGGTGTACGAGCAGTTCGGCCCCGACGAGGACATGCGCCTCTACGGCCGGGGCATCCGCCGCCGGCTGGCCCCGATGCTCGGCAACGACCGTCGGCGCATCGAGCTGGCGTACGCCCTGCAGTTCTCGCTGCGCGGCACGCCGGTGCTGCGCTACGGCGAGGAGATCGGGATGGGCGAGGACCTGTCGCTGCCCGGTCGGGAGGCGATCCGCACCCCGATGCAGTGGTCGTACAAGGAGAACGGCGGCTTCTCCAGCGCCGACCCGGAGAAGCTGGTCCGCCCCGTCGTGGACAAGGGCGAGTACGGCTACCAGAAGGTCAACGTGACCGCCCAGCGCCGGGATCCGCGCTCGCTGCTGGGTTGGTTCGAGCGGATGATCCGTACCCTCCGGGAGGCCCCGGAGATCGGCTCGGGCTCGACCAGCCACATCGACGTGCCGATGCCGCCCGGGGTGCTCGCGCACCGGGCAGACGGAGCGACCGGGACCATGGTCTTCCTGCACAACCTCGGCACCGAGGACGTGGAGGTCGATCTGAGCATCCTGGCCCCGGAGGCCGACCTGCCGATCGACGTGTTCACCGACCGCAACTACGAGGAGGTCGGCAAGCTGGACCGGCTCAAGCTCTCCGGCTACGGCTACCGCTGGATCCGCATCTGCCGGGGCCACCACCTCTGAGGGGCGCGATCGGGGATAAGCTCCTTCGATCGAGCTCAAGTTACCGGGAGGTAATCATGTCGGAGGAGCCCCGCGTCGCCATCGTGACCGGAGCCGCGCGCGGCATCGGCGCGGCCACCGCCCGCCGGCTGGCCGCCGACGGCATGGCCGTCGCCGTGGTCGACATCGAGGAGTCGGCGACCAAGGAGACCGTCGACGCCATCGCCGCGGCCGGTGGCCGGGCCCTCGGTGTGGGCGCCGACGTCGCCGACCGGGCCCAGGTGACGGCCGCCGTCGAGCGGGTCGCCGCCGAACTGGGCGCGCCGACCGTGCTGGTCAACAACGCCGGCGTGCTCCGGGACAACCTGCTGTTCAAGATGACCGACGCCGACTGGGACACGGTCATGGGCGTGCACCTGCGCGGGGCGTTCCTGTTCAGCCAGGCCGCCCAGCAGCACATGGTCGAGCGGAAGTGGGGCCGGATCGTCAACCTCTCCAGCACCTCCGCGCTGGGCAACCGGGGCCAGGCCAACTACTCCGCCGCCAAGGCCGGGCTGCAGGGCTTCACCAAGACCCTCGCCATCGAGCTGGGCCCGTTCGGGGTGACCGTGAACGCGGTCGCGCCGGGCTTCATCGTCACCGACATGACCGCCGCCACCGCGGCCCGGATGAAGGTCGACTTCGAGGCGCTCCAGCAGCACGCCGCCGCGGAGATCCCGGTGCGCCGCACCGGCCGGCCGGAGGACGTCGCGCACACCATCTCGTTCCTGGCCAGCGAGGGCGCGTCCTTCGTCTCCGGCCAGGTCATCTACGTGGCGGGCGGCCCCAAGGACTGACCGCGCGGCGCGTCCCGGCCCGCGCCGGGACGCGCCGTCAGGCGTCTCCCGACGCGCCGTCAGGCATCGTGCCGGGTGCGCCGTCAGGCGTCGTGCCGGGTGCGCCAGAGCCAGTACAGGCCGAGCACCGGCAGCACCAGCGGGACGTAGCCGTAGCCGCTGCCGAACCCGGACCAGACCGTCTCGTCCGGGAAGAGCGCGCGGTCGGCCAGGCTCAGGATGCCGACCCCGACCACCCCGACCAGCTCCACCGAGCAGCAGGCCAGCGCCACCCGGCGGCCGGTGTGCCCGGCCCGGGCCAGCCCGACCGCCGCCACGATGTAGATGAGCGCGGCCAGCGCGGAGAGCAGGTACGCCACCGGCGCCTCGTCGAACTTCGTGGCGATCTGCAGGCCGGCCCGCGAGGTCGCGGCGATCGCGAAGATGATGTAGACCGCGATCAGCAGCCGGCCCGGCCCCTTGTTGGTGGCCCGCTCGGGCGCCCTCGTCTCAACCACCGAGGACCTCCCAGGTCTGTTGCAGGCGCACCACCACAACCGGGGTGACCAGGCAGACCGCGCAGACGATCGCCGAACCCCAGCGGGTCGGCTCCATCCGGGCCAGCACCCAGGCCAGCGGCGGCAGGCAGACCAGCGTGAGCAGGTAGCCGAAGAAGGCCCCCGGCTCGCCCGGCCGCTCCCCGCCCCCGAGCGCGACCAGCGCCGCCACGGCGAGCCCGAGCAGGGCCAGTTCCAGCACGGCCAGGCCGACGAACTGCGTCCGGTCCGGCGACCGGTGGCGCAGCGCCGCCACCAGGGCCCAGCCGGCGAGTACGAGCGACAGCACGATCGTGGCCGTCGCGAGGATCCCGTCCACCGGCGAGCCGCCGGCCGCGGCGCTGGTCGTCAGCGCAGTCCCGTTCACCGGCACAGCCTACTAAGCGCCGTAGTAGGCACCGCCGCCCGCCTCGCCGACGGGGTCCGCGCGCACCGGCGCCGGCGGAGGACTAGCGTGGATCACGGCCACCGGCGTACGCCGTGGCGACGACGACGGCGGGGGGACGCGTGCTGCGGTTCGGCTTGTTCGGCACCGGTCACTGGGCGGCGGAGACGCACGCCGCGGCCATCGACGCCCACCCCCGGGCCACCCTGGCCGGGGTGTGGGGGCGGGACCCGGCGAAGGCGGGCGCGCTGGCCGCGCGGCACGGCGTACCGGCCTTCGACGACGTGGACGCGCTGCTCGCCGCGTGCGACGCGATCGCCGTGGCGCTGCCGCCGGACGTGCAGGCCGAGATCGCCGTCCGGGCCGCCGTCGCGGGGCGGCACCTGCTGCTGGACAAGCCGCTGGCGTTGAGCCTCGCCGAGGCCGACCGGGTGGTGGCCGCGGCGCAGGGCGCCGGGGTGGCCTCGGTGGTCTTCTTCACCCAGCGGTTCCACCCGAACATCACCGGTTTCCTCGCCGCCACGGCCGCGGCCGGCGGCTGGCAGCACGCCCGGGGCACCATGTTCGCCTCGATCTTCCAGCCCGGCAGCCCGTACGGGGACTCCCAGTGGCGGCGGCAGCACGGCGCGCTGTGGGACATCGGCCCGCACGCGCTGTCGCTGATCCTGCCGGTGCTCGGCCGGGTCACCCGGGTGGCCGCGATGAACGGCCCGAGCGGGCTGGTGCACCTGCTGCTCACCCACGACGGCGGCGCCACCAGCAGCATCTCCCTCACCCTGGACGCGCCCGCCGAGGCGGTCACCCGGGACTTCGTCTTCTTCGGCGACAACGGCATCGAGTCCGTCCCGCCGGGCGACGGCAGCGTGCTCCAGGCGTTCGGCACGGCGATCGACCAGCTGCTGGAGGAGATCGAGGCGGGCACCCGGGACCACCGCTGCGACGTGCGGTTCGGCCGCGAGGTGGTGGCGGTGCTCGAGGCCGCCGAGACCGCCCGCGCCGAGGGGCGCACGGTCGAGCTGTAGGCGGCGCGGAAAACCCGTCGCGCCCCCACCCGCCGGTGGCTAACCTGTCCGGCATGTTCACGCATGCCCTGATCGCCGTGGTCGGTACGCCGGCCGCGCGGGGGCTCCTCCTGGTCGCCCGCCCGCGGGTCCGGCGTCCGGCCCTGGCCGGCCGGGACGCCCACCGCGCCTGACCTGACCGTCCGCGCCGCCGTGCCCTGACCGGGCCCGGCCGCCGCGGCTGCCGGTCGCGCTCCGCCGCCTGCCCCGTTGGCGTGCCGGGTCGCGTCTCCCGCCGATCTCCAGGGTCGTCCGAGTCCCATCCGCTCGGACAGGCCCGCACCCACGCCTGTCCGGATCCGTCGCCGCCCGGCGACAGACAGGACGATTCCCGTGGCGCCCCGCCGATCCCGCACCACCGCCCGCGACCGGTCCCGTCGCGTGCTGTCCCAGAACTTCCTCGCCGACCCGGCCGCCGTCGCGCGGATGGTCCGGGCGGCCCGCTCCGGCCCCGACGACCTGTTGCTGGAGGTGGGCGCCGGCCGGGGCCAACTGACCCGCCCGCTCGCCGCCCGGTGCGGCCGGCTGATCGCGTACGAGGTCGACCCGGCCGTCCTGGCCGAGCTGACCGAGGTCTGCGCGGCGCTGCCGCGGGTCCGGGTCCGGCCGGCCGACTTCCTCGCCGCCGCGCCGCCCGACGAGCCGTTCTCGGTGGTCGGCAACATCCCATGGTCGCTCACCGCCGGCGTGGTCCGGTGGTGCCTCGCCGCGCCCCACCTGCGGTCCGCGACCCTGCTCACCCAGCTCGAGTACGCCCGCAAGCGCACCGGCGACCGGGGCCGGTGGAGCCGGCTCACCGTGCTCACCTGGCCCGAGCACCACTGGCGGCTGGCCGGCCGGGTGCCGCGCACCGCGTTCCGGCCGGTGCCGGCCGCCGACGGGGGCATCCTGCGGCTGGAGCGGCGGGCCGAGCCGCTGCTGTCCCGGGCGGCGCTGCCCGCGTACCGGCGGATGGTGGAGCTGGGCTTCGGCGGGGTCGGCGGCTCGCTCGCGGCCTCGCTGCGCGCGGCTCATCCGGCCGCGCGGGTCGACGGCGCGCTGCGGGCCGCCCGGCTGGCGCCGGACACCCCGGTCGGGCTGGTCTGGCCCGAGCAGTGGCTGGTGCTGTTCCGGCTGCTGCACGCGGTGGACCCGGCCCGGCCGCGGCGGCGTCGCGGCTGAGCCGGTCCCGGCCGGCTCAGGCGAGCGTGTTCAGCGCTTCGCTCAGCTCCGCGGGGTTGTCGAACTCCTCCACCGGCAGCCCCCGGAGCAGCTGAAGCATCTCGGTGCTGGCGCCGTTCTCCTGGCACCAGCGGACCAGGTCCTCGCGGGAGACCGGGTAGTCGAGCCCGGCCAGGTACTCCTGCAACTGCACGCCGCTGACCGTCATGCCGACCGGCTACCCGTTCCGGTCCCGGGCATGCCGGCCGGCGGGGCGGGCCGGCGGTTTGTGTGGGCGGGACCCGGGTAGCCGCGGGCATGCTGGTTCAGCGGCTCGGCGCGCCGAGCGATTTCGACCCGTTGCTGGAACGCGTCCGGGACGCCCGGATCGTCATGATCGGTGAGGCGACGCACGGCAGCTACGACTACTACCGGCTGCGCGAGCAACTGACCCGGCGGCTCATCGCCGAGCAGGGCTTCGACTTCGTGGCGGTGGAGGGGGACTGGCCGGACTGCGACCGGGTGAACTGCTCGGTCGTGGGTGCCCCGGGCGGGCTGGCCGATCCACGGGTCGCGCTGGAACGGTTCGAACGCTGGCCGACCTGGATGTGGGCGAACGCCGAGGTGGCCCGCTTCTGCCGGTGGCTGCGCGCGTGGAACCTGGACCGGCCGGTGGGGGAGCGGGCCGGCTTCCACGGGCTGGACGTCTACAGCCTCTGGGAGTCGATGCAGGCCATCTTCGACTACCTGGGCGAGGAGGACCCGGCGTCGCTGGAGGCGGCCCAGGAGGCGTACCGCTGCTTCGAGCCGTACGGCCGACAGGTCGAGGAGTACGGCCTGGCCAGCCGGTTCGTCTCCGCCCGCTGCGAGGAGGAGGTGGTCCGGCTGCTGGCGCGTACCCGGGAACAGGCCGCCGCGGACGGCCCGGACCGCTTCTCGGCGTGGCAGAACGCGGAGGTGGTGGCCGGCGCGGAGCGCTACTACCGGGCCATGGTGGGCGGCGGGCCGGAGTCGTGGAACGTCCGGGACACCCACATGGCGGACACCCTGGACCGGCTGCTGGACCGGTACGGCCCGGGCTCCCGGGGCGTCGTCTGGGCGCACAACACGCACGTGGGGGACGCCCGGGCCACCGACATGACGGCGGGCGGGATGGTGAACATCGGCCAGCTCGCCCGGGAGCGGCACGGCCGGGACGCGGTGGCGCTCGTGGGGTTCGGCAGCTACCGGGGCACGGTGGTGGCGGCGCCCCGGTGGGGCTCGCCGGCCGAGGTGATGGTGGTGCCGCCGGCCCGGGACGGCTCGGTGGAGCGGCGGCTGCACGAGCTGCTGCCGGAGCGCGCGGTGCTGGTCTTCGGTGGGCCGGACCAGCCGGGGTGGGTGACCGACGACGCCGACCACCGGGCCATCGGGGTGGTCTACGACCCGAGCCTGGAGTCCTGGGGCAACTACGTGCCGACCCGCCTCGGTGAGCGCTACGACGCCTTCATCTGGTGCGACGAGTCCACCGCCCTGCACCCCCTACCGGCCCTGCCCACCCCCGGCGAAATGGAAACCTATCCCGCCGGCGTCTGACCCCGCCGCCCGTCCTGCTGCGCCGACCATGGCGTTGTGGCGCCTTGCTGGTCCGCTGTCTGCGGCCTGTGTTGGTGCCACCACTCCATGATCGACGAGCGGGACGGGCGGGGGCGGGTCAGACGGGGGTGGGGGTGCGGTCGGCCAGGTGGGCGCGGAGGCCTTCGCCCTCGACGTCCACGTTGGGCAGGATCCTGTTGAGCCAGCGGGGTAGCCACCAGGCGGCGTTGTTGAGCAGCGACATCACCGCGGGCACGATGGTCATCCGGACCACGAAGGCGTCGATGGCGACGCCGATAGCGAGCGCGAAGCCCATCGACTTGATGATCGGGTCTTCCAGGAACACGAAGCCGCCGAAGACCGAGATCATGATCAGTGCGGCGGCGGTGACCACCCGGGCGCCGTGCCCCATCCCGTTGATGGTGGCCTGCCGGGCGGTGTCGCCGTGCACGAAGTCCTCCCGCATCCGGGAGACCAGGAAGACCTCGTAGTCCATGGCCAGGCCGAACAGGATGCCGATGAGCAGGATCGGCAGGAAGCTGACCAGCGGCCCCGGGGTGTCCAGCCCGACCAGGTCGGCCAGGTGGCCCTGCTGGAAGACCGCCACCGTGATGCCGAAGGTGGCCGCCACGGTGAGCAGGAAGCCCAGCGCCGCCTTCGCCGGCACCAGGATCGAGCGGAACACCAGCATCAGCAGCAGCACGGACAGACCCACCACCAGCAGCAGGTAGACCGGGAGGGCGTCGGAGAGCTTCTCCGACACGTCGATGCCGATGGCGGTGACGCCGGTGAGCATCACCTCCGCGTTCTGGATGCCGCCGACCTGGTCGCGGATGTCGTGCACCAGCTCCTCGGTCTTCTCGTCGGTCGGGCCGGTCTTCGGGATCACCCCGAGCAGTGCGGTCCGGCCGCTCGGGTCGAGCTGCGGCGGAGCCACCGCGAGCACCCCGTCGGTCTTCTGGATCAGCGCGGTGACCTGCGGCACGGCGGCCTGGGTGGCCTGCGGCGAGTCGGCCGTGACGACCACCGCGAGCCGCCCGGTGAAGCCGGGACCGAAGCCCTCCCGGATCAGGTCGTTGCTGACCCGGGCCGGGGTGCCCTCGGCGGCCGCGGAGGCGTCCGGCAGCGCCAGCCGCATGTCCTGGGCCGGCAGGGCGAGCAGACCGAGGCCGAGCAGGCCGACCAGGATCACCGGGATGCGCAGCTTGGTGACCCAGTGCGCCCAGCGGAAGCCGAAGCCGGAGCGGTCCTCCGAGCCGGTCGCGGCCGACTCGACCGCCGCCTGGTCGCGCCGCTTGCGCGGCAGCACCTTCCGGCCGGCGAAGCCGAGCAGGGCCGGGGCCAGGGTGATCGCGACCAGCACGGCCACGGTGACCGTGCCGGCGGCGGCCAGACCCATCACGGTGAGGAACGGGATGTCCACCACGGCGAGGCCGGCCAGCGCGATGACCACGGTGGCACCGGCGAACACCACGGCGGAGCCGGCGGTGCCGACCGCGCGGCCCACCGCCTCCTCGGGGGAGAGCCCGTCGAGCAGGTTCTGCCGGTGCCGGGAGGTGATGAAGAGCGAGTAGTCGATGCCGACCGCCAGGCCGAGCATCAGGGCCAGGATCGGCGCCGTGCTGGTCAGCTCGATCGCGCCGCTGAGCGCGAAGAGGCCGGCCATGCCGACCCCGACGCCGATCAGCGCGTTCAGCATGGTCATCCCGGCCGCGACCAGCGAGCCGAAGGTGATGACCAGGACGATCGCGGCGACCAGCACGCCGAGCGCCTCGGTGGAGCCGACCTCCGGCTCGGCGTTGAGCACCTCACCGCCGGGGGCGATCTGCCAGCCCTGCGCCTCGGCCTGCGCGCCGACCTTCTCGTACGCGTCGCGCTGGTCGTCGGTGACGTCGTCGGCCCGGCCGGCGAACTGCACCTGGATCAGCGCGTACCGGCCGTCCTGGGTGAGCGCCTTCGCCTGGTACGGGTCGACCGCGCCGACCACCCCGGGCAGGGTGGCCGCCTCCTGGGTGACCTGCGCGACCACGGCCTGCCCCTGCGGGGTGAGGAGCTGGCCGTCCTGGGGCGCCTTGACGGCGATGGTGCCGGTGGCCCCGCTGGCCGCCGGGAACCGGTCGGCGAGCAGGTCGATCGCGCGCTGCGACTCGGTGCCCGGCATGGAGAAGTTGCTCGCTGTCGGGCCCCTCAGGGTGGCCGCGGCGATGCCGAGGCCGACGAGTACGACGAGCCAGACGACGGCGACGAGTCGCCGTCGGCGCAACGATGCCCGGCCGAGCCGGTACAGCAGGGTCGCCATCAGGTTTCCTTGTCCTCGGATTGGGTTGCGGGGTCAGGTGACGGGTTCGAGCGCGCGCTGGACCACGGCCAGCAGGGCGGGCCGCAGCTCGTCGTCGGGGATGTCGATGAACTCGGCGCAGGTCTCGGCGATGCCGGCGAGCACCACCAGCGCGGCGATGCGGGCCGAGGGGCGGTCGGGGCGGCCGGCCAACGCGTCGATCAGCCGGTCGGAGATCTGCCGGATGTGCACGAAGGCCGGCTGCTGGAGCAGCTCGGTGAACTCGCCGCGGAGCAGGGCGATCTCCCGGCGGAAGCGGACCGCCAGGTCGACGAAGCCCTCCCCGGCGACCCGCTGCGCGTCGGCGCCGCGCTGCTGCTCGGCGATGCGGGCGTCCAACCCCACCAGCACCGCGATCGCGGGCGCCATCAGCTCGGTGAGCAGCGCCTCCTTGCTGGCGAAGTGGTAGAGCACGGTCGCCTTCGAGCAGCCCACCTCGCCGGCGATGTCCTGCAGCGAGGTGCCCTTGTAGCCGGTGCTCGCGAAGCGACGGGCGGCCGCGGTCAGGATCTCGGCGTGCGTCTCCGGAACCGCTCGTGCCATGTCACCCAGCATGCCTGACCGATCGGTCAGGTGCTGACCGAACGGTCAGGGCGATCCGGTGGTCTTCGCCACAGCGCCGGTCAGCCGGCCGGCGCCCCGTGCTCCCGGTCGTACGCGGCCCGGGCCGCCCCGATCGACTCCCGGTGCCGCTCGGCCCACGCGGTCAGCGCGACCAGCGACTCGTACAGCTCCATGGCCACCGGGGTGGCGGTGTACTCGACCTTGGGCGGGACGGTCGGGTAGACGTGCCGGCGCAGCAGGCCGTCCCGCTCCAGGTTGCGCAGGGTCAGCGTGAGCATCCGCCGGCTGATCCCCTCGACCTGGCGCTCCAGCTCGGTGAAGCGGATCGGACCCTGCGAGGCGGCGATCAGGATGCCGATGCTCCACTTGCCGCCGACCCGGTCCAGCGCCTCCCGGACGGTGCAGGCGCGGGCCTGGTTCGCCGTCACGGTGACACAGCTGTTCCCCTGGGACATGGAAGTGCCTCCTTCCGCTCCGCCTCATGGTCACAGACGATGGCCTCGGTAACAAACCGTGCACCAAGGAGGCATGTCCATGACGGGGGCGACACGTTGGCCCGCGCTGCTGGTGCTCTGCGCCGGTAGCCTGATGATCATCCTGGACGGCAGCATCGTGGCCGTGGCGCTGCCGGCGGTCCAGGCCGACCTCGGCTTCACCGCCACCGGGCTGGCCTGGGTGGTGAACGCGTACCTGGTCGCCTTCGGCGGCCTGCTCCTGCTCGCCGGCCGGCTCGGCGACCTGCTCGGCCGGCGGCAAATCTTCCTGGCCGGGGTGCTCCTGTTCAGCGCCGCCTCGCTGCTCTGCGCCCTGGCCGAAGGGCCCGGCACCCTGGTCGCCGCCCGGTTCGCCCAGGGCGTCGGCGGGGCGCTCACCACCGCGGTCAGCCTCGGCATGATCGTCCGGCTCTTCCCGGAGGCGGCCGAGCGGGCCCGGGCCATCGCCGTGTTCAGCTTCACCGGCGCGGCCGGCGCCTCGCTCGGCCTGCTGGTCGGCGGGGTCCTCACCGACCTGGCCGGCTGGCGGTCGATCTTCCTGATCAACCTGCCGATCGGCGCGGTGATCGCGGCCGCCACCCGCCGACTCGTCGCGCCGGACCGCGGCGCCGGGCTGCGCGCCGGGCTGGACCTGCTCGGCGCGGTGCTGGCCACGGCCGGGTTGATGGCCGCCGTGCTGGCCATCGTCGGCGCGGGGGAGCACGGCTGGGCCTCGCCACGCACGCTCGGCGCCGGCGGGCTGGCCGTGGCGCTGCTCGCCGGATTCGCCGCCCGGCAGCGCCGCGCCGCCACCCCGCTGCTGCCGCCGCGGGTGCTGCGGGCGCCCGGCCTGGTCGCCGCCAACGCCACCCAGTTCCTCATGGTGGCCGCCTACTTCGGCTTCCAGTTCCTGCTCGCCCTGTACCTGCAACTCGTCCTCGGCCTGGACCCGGCGGCCACCGGCTTCGCCTTCCTGCCCACCCCGCTGGTGATCGGCGCCGTCTCGCTGGGCCTGGCCGGCCGGCTGGTGGGCCGGTACGGCGCCCGGACCGTGCTGGTGAGCGGGCTGACGCTGGCCGTGGTCGGGTTCCTGCTGCTGACCCGCCTCCCGGTGGACGCCCGGTACGCCACCGACGTGCTGCCGGCCATGCTGGTCTTCGGCGTCGCGGGTGGCCTGACCCTGCCCGCGGTCACCACGCTCGCCATGGCCGGCGCCGACCCGGCCGACGCCGGGCTCGCCTCCGGGCTGGCCAACACCACCCAGCAGGTGGGCGGCGCACTGGGTCTGGCCGTCCTCGCCACCCTCGCGGCCAGCCGCACCGGTACGCTGCGCGCCGCCGGCACCGAACCGGTCGCCGCCCTGGCGCTGGGCTACCGGTCCGCCTTCGCGGTGGCCGCCGCGCTGGTCACCGCCGCTCTCCTGATCGCCCTGCTCACCGCGCACGATCGACGTCGACGGTCGGGGGCTGGCCGAGGCGCACCAGCCGCACATGATGCCCTGGGCCGACTACCGACCTGATGTCGTGAGTGAATCGGGCCGGCCAGATCCCGGCCTTCCTGCCGCGCCGACCGCCGCCGCTCCCCTTGCCCGGGGATTGAATCGTTGACGACATCACGTCGGTAGTCGACAAAGGCACATCGGCCCGCGGCGGACAGCCGCCCGACCGTCGCGCGACACCGGTGAGCCGCACGGGGCGGCGACGCGGCGCCGCCGGAGCCGGGCCGGTGACGTCCAGCCCCAGGTGGCAGATCGACGCCGAAATCGGCCCAGTCAATCGGCACGACATTGTTCTTATGCGGGACCGACGACCGGCCGAGAATCCCGGTATGACCGAGCTGAACCGCCAGGCCGCCGCGCTGCGCGCGCTGCACCGCCCCGGAGATCCACTGATCCTGCCCAACGCCTGGGACGCCGGCTCCGCCCGTGCCGTGGTCGCGGCCGGCTTCCCGGCCGTCGCCACCAGCAGCGGCGCGGTCGCCGAGGCACTCGGGCACGCCGACGGCGAGGCCCTTCCGGTCGAGGAGATGTTCGCCGCGGTCGGCCGGATCGCCGCCGCCGTGCCGGTCCCGGTCACCGCCGACCTGGAGCGGGGGTACGGGCTGCGCCCGGCCGAACTGGTCGAGCGGCTGCTCGCGGCCGGCGCGGTGGGCGCCAACCTGGAGGACTCCGACCCGCGCAGCAAGCGGCTGTCCGACGTCGAGGAGCAGGCCGACCTGCTCGCCGGCATCCGGGCGGCGGCCCGGCAGGCCGGCGTGGACCTGGTGCTCAACGCCCGGGTCGACGTGCACCTGCGGGCGTACGGGCCGGCGGAGGAGCGGCTCGCCGAGGCGGTCCGCCGGGCCCGGCGCTACCTGGCGGCCGGCGCGGACTGCGTCTACCCGATCATGCTGGCCGAGCCGGCGCAGATCCGCGACCTCGTCGCCGAGCTGGCCGCCCCGGTGAACGTGCTGGCCCGGCCGGGTGCCCCGGGTCCGGCGGAACTGGCCGCCCTCGGCGTGGCCCGGGTCAGCTACGGCTCCGGCCTGTACGCGGCCGCCCGCGCCCGGGTCGCCGACCTGCTCGGCGCCATCCGCGCCGGCACCGATCCGTTCGGCTCCTGACCCGCCCGCCGCGATCCGTGCCGGCTCGGCGCGGTTCGGATCCGGACCGGTCCGCCGCGGTCCGTGCCGGCTCAGCGGGGTTCGGATCCGGACCGGTCCGCTGCGGTCCGTGCCGGCTCAGCGGGGTTCGGATCCGGACCGGTCCGCCGCGTCGGGTTGCCCGGTGGCCGCGCGGGCGGCAGGGTGAGCGGATGGCTGCCGCTGACGAGACCCGGGACGGCGTGTCGCTGACCAACCTGGACCAGCCGCTCTTCGACGGGGCCGGGGCGACCAAGCGCGACCTGGTCGACTACCTCGACGCCGTCCACGAGTGGATGCTGCCGGGGCTGCGCGACCGGCCACTGTCGGTGGTCCGGGTGCGGCCCGGCCAGGAGCCGTTCATGCAGAAGAACCTGCCGAAGTACACCCCCGACTGGGTGCGCCGCACCTCGGTCTGGGCCGAGGCGTCCCGCCGGAGCATCTCGTACGCCCTCTGCGACGACCGGCGCACCCTGCTCTGGTTCGCCAACCAGCGGGCCGTCGAATACCACCCGACGCTCAGCCCCGCGGGCCACCCCGAGCACCCCACCCACCTGGTGCTCGACCTGGATCCGCCGGCCGGGGACTCGTTCACGATGGCGGTCGGGGCGGCGCTGCTGGTCCGCCAGGCGCTCGCCGACGCCGGGCTGGCCGGCGCGGTCAAGACCAGCGGGGCGAAGGGGCTGCACGTGATCGTGCCGGTGGACCCGGCCACCACCGCCGAGGAGGCGGCCGCCGCGACCCGGGCCGTCGCGGCGCGCGCCGAGCGGCTGGATCCGGCGCTGGCCACCACCGCGTTCATCGTCGAGGACCGGGGCGGCCGGGTCTTCGTCGACTCCACCCGGGCGTACGGGGCGACCGTGGTGGCCGCGTACAGCCCGCGCATCCGGCCCGGGACGCCGGTGTCGTACCCGGTCGGCTGGGCCGACCTGGCCTCGGCGACGCCCGCCGACTTCACCGTCCGGACGGTGCCGGCGCTGGTCGCCGAGCGGGACCCGTGGGCCGAGGCGCTGCCGGACCCGCAGCGGCTGCCCGAGGACCTGGTGGCCGAGGGGCGGGCCATCCCGGTGGCCCGGGTGCAGGCGATGCACGAGGGCAAGCGCCGGGCGAAGGCCCGCCGCGAGGCCGGCTGACCGGATCGGACGGTCGGGCTACCGGCCCGCGACCCGACCCCCGCCCGCCTGCTCGCCGCGATCGCGCACGTCGATACCGCCAGCTACGCGTACGCGCGGCGGCTCACCGTGCCGCCGCGCCCCGTCGCGGGGCTTCCGCCGTACTGATGTCGACCTATACTCGCGCCGAATCATGAAACCGCAGAGATCGGACGGGGCGATGACGCAGGGATTTTCATGGAAACGCGTGGCGGCGACGTCGGCGCTGTTGGCAGGTTTCGCGTTCGTACCGGCCCCGGCGCTCGGCTCCCCGACCACCCTGGTCGGGGACCGCACGCTGCGGGTCTACAACAACAACATCGAGAACCTGGTGCGGAACAACGCGGACGGCACCTGCACCCGCATCTCCGGCCCCGACCACCTGACCTCGATGCTGGTCGACAGCGACGGCAGGACCGGCACGTCCGGGGTGCAGGCGCCGGACCTGCTGATCGTGCAGCAGGTCCGCGGCACCGGGCAGGCGCAGGCGTACGCCGACCAGCTGTCGGCGAAGTTCGGCTACGCGGCCGGCGCGTACCGGGCGATCGTCGCCTGGGACAACCCCGAGGAGTGGGGCAGCACCCACCACTGCAGCCAGCAGTCGCTCGGTGACCTGAAGAAGCGGCAGACCAACGCCATCATCTACAACACCCGCCGACTCAGCCTGGCCAGCGGCGACGTGTCGAAGTACTGGAGCGCCGGCTGGCTCAAGCCGGGCACGGCGTACAACGGCGGGGCCGGCTGCACGCTGTACAAGCCGCCGAACAACGACAGCGGCACGGTCAACGCGTACAAGTGGAAGCGGACCAGCGCCATCGCGGCGCGTTTCACCATCAAGGACACCGGCGTGACGGTGTTCGCCGCGACCATGCACCTGCCGCAGGAGAACCGCCAGAACGCCTGCGCCGGTGACGGCGACACGGGCATCGGCGGCACCGGCATCCATCTCGGTGCCGACGCGACCAGCCTGCTCAATGCCTCGACGATCCGCATCGTCGGCATCGACGCCAACCGCACGGGCATCCCGGCGAGCACGCTGAGCGGGTACGGCATGACCGGCTACGGCACGAAGGCCACCTCCGGATCCAGCAAGATCGACTACCTGTTCGTCCGCGGTACCGTGCAGCCCTCCGCGATCGGCCACACGGTGAGCAGCACGAAGTCCAACCACCTGGCGCTGTACGGCTTCATCGACTTCTGACCCCCGTCGCCCGGGCGGCACCCCGTCGCCCGGGCGACGGGGTGCCGGACCCCTGCGCACGGACACCCGCAATCGGCCGGACACAGCCGGACACACGATGAAGGCCGCCGACCTGGTTCTGCCTGGTCGGCGGCCTTTCGTGTGGCTCCTGTCTGGTGCCCCCGGCAGGATTCGAACCTGCGCCCCCGCCTCCGGAGGGCGGTGCTCTATCCCCTGAGCTACGGGGGCTCAGCGACCCGAGAAGAGTAGCAAACCCCTTCCCCGATCGCCGAATCGGCTCCCCGGGGTCAGGCGGCCGCGACGGGGCGGCCGCAGCTGGGCAGCGGATGCAGGACGATGCGGCGGGGAAGCCGGCGGGGCCACTCGTTGCGGGGCCACGAGCCGTCCACGATGAGGTGCACGGTGCGTTCCTCGGCGCCGCTGAGCCGCAGCACGAAGTCGCGGGGGAGCGGCGGGTCCACGGTCGGCGTGGTGATCATGAAGCGCACCCGGCCGCGGGACGAGACCGCGGAGATCACGTCGGCGGCCGGCATGGTGCCGCGCAGCCGGACCCGGCCGATCCAGTAGACCTCGGCGGTGTGCTCCTGGGCGGCCCGGGTGATGGCCGGGTACTCGCTGCGTACCCACCGCTCGACCGCGCCCACGCAGAGCCCGCAGGCGCGCTCGCGGGGCTCGCGGGGACCCAACCCCCAGGCCCGCAGGTACGCCCCGACGGTGCCGGCGTCCATCGCCAGGCCGAACCGGCGCTCGATGAGGGTGGTCAGGCTCTGGCGCGTCCAGAGCTCCTCGTCCAGGCCGAACTCGTCGGGGTGGACGCCCCGCAGCACGTCGATCAGTTCGAGTTCCTGTTCGCGGCTGAGCGTGCCCGACTCGCCCTGCCGCAGTCCGCGACGGACGGCTGCCACCGCCCCGTCACCGCCGATGGTGTGGCGTCGGCACCAGCTGGTCACCGACCGCCCTGCGTCTCTGAGTGCAACCCCCACGTCCTACGCAACGAGCCCGAATCGCAACCGGTCACGATATGTATGGAGAAAAGTCTCCAAGACATCCAATGGGTCGGAGTGCTCAAATCGTTATAAAGCGGCATAACGGACAAGGTGCCCTCGGGGATACGGAACGGGCCCGCGCCGACACCGGCGCGGGCTCGTTCGGGACGCGGTGTGCCTAGGGCTGGCCGCCCAGTCGCTTCTGCGCCGCCACCAGGTTGGTCAGGTCGGTCTGCTGGGTGTTCTTCATGACCTGGGCGACCGCGAGCACGTCGTCGTCGTGCCCCTGCTTCAGCACGGCGTCGAGCATGTGCACCCCGCCGATGTGGTGCTTGATCATCATCTGCAGGAACAGCAGGTCGAACTCGCGCCCCTTGGCGGACCGCAGCTTCGCCATCTCCTCGGGCGTGGCCATCCCCGGCATCAGGCCGTTCTTCACCGACCGGGCGCCGTCCGGCATCCAGGCCATCGGCGCCTGGTCGCCGGTCGGGTCGAGCTTCCACGACCGCAGCCAGGTCTGCATCGTCCCGATCTCACCCTGCTGACCGGTGGCGATATCGCCGCCGATCTGCCGTACCTCCGGGTCCTCGCCCTGCTGGAAGGCCATCAGCCCCATCTCCACCGCCTGGGCGTGGTGGGTGGTCATGTCCCGGGCGAAGCCCGCCTCCGGCGAGCCCTCGCCCGGCCGGGTGAGGGTCGGGGTGAGCAGGCCGCCCGCGTACCCGAGGAGCAGGCCGACCACGACGGCGAGCGCCACGGCCAGCAGGCCGTACCGGCGCGCGGCCGGACGACCGTCGTCGGCGGCCGTCTCGTCCAGCTCGGGGTCCGTGGTCACGGGAGCGGTCATCGCGGCGTCCTCACTGCGTCGGCTGGTCCATCTGGTTGCCCATGTCACGCGGGGTGGTGCCGGTGGCGGTGACGCCCTGGGCGCAGTTGGCGTTCGGGCCCTCGACGGAGGCGTTCACCCGCAGCGTCTTGATGAACTCGTCGATCCGGCCGTCATCGGCGTTGTCGACCTTGAGCTGGAAGCCCCAGGCCTGCAGGGAGATCGGCTTGTCCAACCCTTCGAACGGGCTGAGCATCAGCTTCTCCTTGCCCTGCACCTTCTCCTTGAGCTTGGCGACCTGGTCGGCCGGCAGGTCCGGGCGGTAGGTGATCCAGACCGTGCCGTGCTCCAGGCTGTGCACCGCGTGCTCGTTGGCGATCGGCGCGTCGTACACGTCGCCCATGCAGTTCTGCCAGGACGCGTTGTGCGGCCCGGCGACCGGCGGGAGGACGTCGTACTTGATCGGGCCCTGCTGGTGCTTGCCGCCCTGGACCAGGTCCTTGTCCTTCTTGCGGAAGTCGACCACGCCCGAGATCGCGTCGGCCCGGTCCTGCCACGGCTTGGAGCCCTTGTAAACCGCCCAGGCGCCCCAGCCGATGATGCCCACGGCCAGCACGCCGACGGCGACGAAGAGCGCGATCGGACCCCAGGCCCGGCCCTGGCTGACCTTCACCGGGGCGACCGGCTTGCGGCCCTTGCCACCGGCGGTCGGCCGCGGGGCGCCCTTGCCGGCACCGGACTTACCACCGGCGGGCTTGTCGCCAGCGGCCGGTCGGCCGGCGGCCGGCTTCTTGCCGGTGCTGACCACGGTCGGACGGCGCTCCGGGCCGCCCGGGGTGCTGATGCTCATCGTGCCTCGTCAGGTCGGTCGGTCAGGGGGAGTCGCGGAGCCTGTTCAGATGCTGGTCGCCGCCGCGGGGACCGAGTCTACCCCCGATAACATGGTTCGGTGACTCCCGCAGAACTCGCCGAGGTCGTCCTCACCGCAGCCCATGCCGTCTTCGCGGACCGAGGGCTGGACCGCTCCGCGCTGCCCCCGCAGACCGCCGTCGAGCGGCCGCGTAACCCCGATCACGGCGACTACGCCTCGACGCTGGCGCTGCAACTCAGCAAGAAGGTGGGGGTGCCCCCGCGGGAGCTGGCCACCGCCCTGGCCGAGCAGCTCGGCCGGGCGCCGGGGGTCAAGTCGGTGGAGATCGCCGGCCCGGGCTTCCTGAACATCCGGCTCGACGCCGCCGCCGCCGGGCAGCTCGCCAAGGTCATCGTCGAGGCCGGCCCGGAGTACGGCCGCAGCGACGCCCTCGCCGGTCAGAAGATCAACCTGGAGTTCGTCTCGGCGAACCCGACCGGGCCGGTGCACATCGGCGGGGTCCGCTGGGCCGCCGTGGGCGACGCGCTCAGCCGGCTGCTCCGGGCCACCGGCGCGGAGGTCGGCACGGAGTACTACTTCAACGACGCGGGCTCCCAGATCGACCGGTTCGCCCGCTCGCTGCTCGCCGCCGCCCGGGGCGAGCCGGCGCCGGAGGACGGCTACGGCGGCGCGTACATCGCCGAGATCGCCAGCGAGGTGGTGCGGCGCCGGCCCGAGGTGCGGGACCTCGCCGACGCCGAGGCCCAGGAGGTGTTCCGGGTCGAGGGCGTCGAGCTGATGTTCGCCGAGATCAGGTCGTCGCTGCGCGACTTCGGCGTCGAGTTCGACACCTACTTCAACGAGAAGGACCTGCACGAGCGGGGCGAGCTGGACCAGGCGTTGGAGCGGCTGCGCGGGCAGGGCCACCTCTACGAGTCCGAGGGCGCGACCTGGCTGCGCACCACCGACTTCGGTGACGACAAGGACCGGGTGCTGCGCAAGTCCAACGGGGAGTGGACCTACTTCGCCGCCGACTGCGCCTACTACCTGGACAAGCGGGAGCGCGGCTTCGAGCGCGTGGTGATCATGCTGGGCGCCGACCACCACGGCTACATCGGCCGGATGAAGGCCATGGCGGCCTGCTTCGGCGACGATCCCGACCGCAACCTGGAGATCCTCATCGGCCAGTTGGTCAACCTGCTGCGCGACGGCGCGCCGGTACGGATGAGCAAGCGGGCCGGCACCGTGGTGACGCTGGAGGACCTGGTCGACGCGATCGGCGTGGACGCCGCCCGGTACGCGCTGGCCCGCTACTCCAGCGACTCGCCGATCGACATCGACGTGGAGCTGTGGACCCGGGCCACCCGCGACAACCCGGTCTACTACGTGCAGTACGTCGCGGCCCGGACCGCCAGCGTCGGCCGCAACGCCGCCGAGGTCGGGCTGACCCGGGGCGAGGCCGCCGACTTCCGGCCCGAGCTGCTCGCCCACGAGAAGGAGAACGAGCTGCTCAAGGAGCTGGCCGCGTTCCCGTCGGTGGTGGCCGCCGCGGCCGAGCTGCGCGCCCCGCACCGGCTCTCGCACTACCTGGAGGACCTGGCGCAGGCGTACCACCGGTTCTACGACAACTGCCGGATCCTGCCGCGCGGCGACGAGGAGGTCACCGACCTGCACCGGGCCCGGCTGTGGCTCAACGACGCCACCCGGGTGGTCATCGCCAACGGCCTGCGCCTGCTCGGCGTCTCCGCCCCGGAAAGGATGTAGCCCCATGCGCGCGCATGAGGCCGGTGCCCTGCACGGCGATCTGGGCAACCGGGGGCCGGCGTGGCTGCGTACCCCGGTCGATGTCAACGCCCTGGTGCCGCAGCTGTGGCCGCGCAACGTGGCCCGCGCCGACGGCGGCGCGCTGACCGTCGCGGGCCTGGACGTCCGCGAGCTGGCCGCCGAGTACGGCACCCCGGCGTACGTGCTGGACGAGGACGACCTGCGCGAGCGCTGCCGGGAGTTCCGGGCGGCCTTCCCCGACGCCGACGTGTACTACGCCGGCAAGGCGTTCCTCTGCCGCGCGGTGGTCCGCATGATCGCCGAGGAGGGGCTGTTCCTCGACGTCTGCACCGGCGGCGAGTTGGCCACCGCGCTCTCGGCCGGGATGCCACCGGAGCGGATCGGCTTCCACGGCAACAACAAGTCGGTGGCCGAGCTGACCCGGGCGGTGGACGCCGGGGTGGGCCGGATCATCGTGGACTCGTTCGCCGAGATCGACCGGCTCACCGCGCTCGCCCGGGAGCGGGGGGTCCGCCCTCGGGTGCTGGTCCGGGTCACCGTCGGCGTGGAGGCGCACACCCACGAGTTCATCGCCACCGCGCACGAGGACCAGAAGTTCGGCTTCTCCCTCGCGGGCGGCGCGGCCGCCGCGGCCGCCTTCCGGATCCTCGACGAGGACGTGCTGGAGCTGCGCGGCCTGCACTCGCACATCGGCTCGCAGATCTTCGACGCCAGCGGCTTCGAGGTCTCCGCCCGCCGGGTGCTCGCGCTGCAGGCGCAGATCCGCGACGCCCGCGGCGTGGAGCTGCCCGAGTTGGACCTGGGCGGCGGCTTCGGTATCGCGTACACCACCCAGGACGACCCGGCCGCGCCGCAGGACCTGGCCAAGCGGCTGGCCAAGATCGTCGACGGGGAGTGCGCGGCGGAGCAGCTGCGGGTGCCGCACCTGTCCATCGAGCCCGGCCGGGCCATCGTCGGGCCGGCCGTGTTCACCCTCTACGAGGTGGGCACGGTCAAGTCCGTGCCGCTCGGCGCCGGTGGCGGCGCGGCGGACGGTCGGGTCTATGTGAGCGTCGACGGCGGGATGAGCGACAACATCCGCACCGCGCTCTACGACGCGTCGTACTCGGCGACGGTGGCCAATCGCGCCTCCTCGGCGGAGCCGATGCTCGCCCGCGTGGTGGGAAAGCATTGTGAGTCCGGGGACATCGTGGTGAAGGATGAATTCCTGCCCGCCGACGTGCAGCCCGGAGATCTTGTCGCGGTGCCCGGCACCGGGGCCTACTGCCGGAGCATGGCCAGCAACTACAACCATGTCCCGCGGCCCCCGGTGGTCGCCGTCCGCGACGGTCGGGCGCGGCTGATCGTCCGCCGGGAGACCGAAGACGACCTGCTCGCATTGGATGTGGGATGACCTCACCGGTTCGCTTGGCGCTGCTCGGCTGTGGCACGGTCGGCAGCGACGTGGTGCGGCTGCTGCACGAGCAGTCGGCCGACCTCGCCGCCCGGATCGGCGCCCCGCTGGAGATCGCCGGCATCGCGGTACGCCGACTCGGCCGGGACCGCGGCGACCTGCCGGTCGACCCGGCGCTGTTCACCACCGACGCGCTCGGGCTGATCAAACGCGACGACGTGGACGTGGTGGTCGAGGTGGTCGGCGGCATCGAGCCAGCCCGGAGCTGGCTGGTCGAGGCGCTGCGCGCCGGCAAGAGCGTGGTCACCGCCAACAAGGCGCTGCTCGCCGAGGACGGCGCCACGCTGCACGACGCCGCCGCCGAGGGCGGCGCCGACCTCTACTACGAGGCCAGCGTCGCTGGGGCCATCCCGCTGCTGCGCCCGCTGCGCGAGTCGCTGCACGGCGACCGGATCAACCAGGTCACCGGCATCGTCAACGGCACCACCAACTTCATCCTCTCCGCCATGGACGCCACCGGCGCCGGCTTCGCCGAGGCCCTGGAGGAGGCGACTGAGCTGGGCTACGCCGAGGCCGACCCGACCGCCGACGTGGAGGGCTTCGACGCCGCCGCGAAGGCCGCCATCCTCGCCTCCCTGGCGTTCCACACCCGGGTCACCGCCGCCGACGTGCACCGGGAGGGCATCACCGAGGTGAGCGCCGCCGACGTGGCCAGCGCCAAGGCCATGGGCTGCACCATCAAGCTGCTCTGCATCGCCACCCGGGGCGCGGACGCGGCCGGCCGGGAGACGGTCAGCGTCCGGGTGCACCCGGCGATGATCCCGCTGACCCACCCGCTGGCCAGTGTCGGCGACGCGTTCAACGCGGTCTTCGTCGAGGCCGAGGCGGCCGGGCAGCTGATGTTCTACGGCCGCGGCGCCGGCGGCGCGCCGACCGCCAGCGCCGTCCTCGGCGACGTGGTGGCGGTGGCCCGTAACCGGCTCGCCGGGGTGCACGCGGCCAGCGAGTCCGCCTACGCCGACCTGCCGGTCCGGCCGATGGGGGAGGCGCTCACCCGCTACCACATCAGCCTCGACGTGGCGGACCGGCCGGGTGTGCTGGAGGCGGTGGCCGGGGTCTTCGCCCGGCACGAGGTCTCCATCGCCACCGTGCGGCAGGCCCCGGCCGGCGCCGGCCCGGGCGCGGAACTGGTCATCGTCACCCACGTGGCGCCGGACGCCGCGCTCGCCGCCACCGTGCGGCAGCTGCGCGGGCTGGACATCGTCCGCTCGGTCACCAGCGTCCTCCGGGTGGAGGGTGGCGCGTAACGCCACCGTCCCGCCTGATGGTTAGGGGAAGGTGTGCCGGCGGCCCGTTCGGGAGGCTGCGCCACGCTGGTGAGGGCCCCGACACGGCCGGGGCGGGAGACGAGGAGAGCGACATGTGGCGGGGTCTGATCGAGACGTACCGGGACCGGCTGCCGGTCACCGACGCCACTCCCGTCGTCACCCTGCACGAGGGGAACACCCCGCTGCTGCCGGCGCCGGTGCTCTCCGCCCGCACCGGGGCCGACGTCTGGCTCAAGGTCGAGGGGGCCAACCCGACCGGCTCGTTCAAGGACCGGGGCATGACGGTCGCCGTCTCCAAGGCGGTCGGGGCCGGCGACAAGGCGATCATCTGCGCCTCCACCGGCAACACCAGCGCCTCCGCCGCGGCGTACGCGGCGCGCGCCGGGATCACCTGCGCGGTGCTCGTGCCGCAGGGCAAGATCGCGCTGGGCAAGCTGGCCCAGGCGCTCGTGCACGGCGCCAAGCTGCTCCAGGTGCAGGGCAACTTCGACGACTGCCTGGCGCTGGCCGGCAAGCTCGCCCAGGACTACCCGGTCGCCCTGGTCAACTCGGTCAACATCGACCGGCTGCACGGCCAGAAGACCGCGGCGTTCGAGATCGTCGAGGCGCTCGGCGACGCGCCGGACATCCACTGCCTGCCGGTCGGCAACGCCGGCAACATCTCGGCGTACTGGATGGGCTACTCGGAGGACCTGCGGGACGGCAACGCCACCCGGGCCCCCCGGATGTACGGCTTCCAGGCGGCCGGCGCGGCACCCATCGTCACCGGTCAGGTGGTGCCGGAGCCGTCCACCATCGCCACCGCGATCCGGATCGGCAACCCGGCGAGCTGGACGAAGGCGGTCGACGCCCGGGACGCCTCGACGGGCCTGATCGCCGCGGTCACCGACCGGGAGATCCTGGCCGCGTACCGGTTGCTGGCCCGCGAGGTGGGCGTCTTCGTCGAGCTGGGCAGCGCGGCCAGCGTGGCCGGCCTGCTCCAGCAGGCCGCCGCCGGTGGCGTACCGGCCGGCGCCACGGTGGTCTGCACGGTCACCGGGCACGGCCTCAAGGACCCGGAGTGGGCCATCTCCACCGCCCCCGCCCCCATCACCATCGCCAACGACCCCCTGGCCGCCGCCCGCTCCCTCGACCTCGCCTAACCCCCCACCCCACCCACCCACCCCACCCACCCCCCACCCCCGACGTTGATCAAGGAGTTTGGGTGCGGGAGGAGGCCAAAGGCTGACGCAAACTCCTTGATCAACTGCCCTCCGGCTGCCCTGCGCTGCCCTGCGGCAGCGCTGCAACTGGCCTCAGGCTGCGGTGCCGGTAGCAATTCGGTCGCGCGGCGAGGTCGACCGGTCCGTCCGGGCCGGGAGGTCGACCGCTCCGTCCGGGCCGGGAGGTCGACCGGTCCGTCCGGGCCGGGAGGTCGACCGGTCCGTCCGGGTCGGGAGGTGGTGGCGGGAGGGCGGGGTGGGTGACGGGGAGCGTGATCGGATGGGGGAGACTCTGGGCACCCCGCCGACCCCTTCTCAGGAGTGAGTAACGCAGATGTCGCTGCTCGCCAGATTCAGCCTCGCCAACCGGGGACTGATTGCCCTCATCGCCCTGGTGACCACGGCGTTCGGGGCGTTCGCCGTGCCGTCGCTCAAGCAGCAGCTGCTGCCGTCGCTGGAGTTCCCCGCCGCCTTCATCGTGGCGCCGTACCCGGGCGCCGCGCCAGAGATCGTCGAGGCGCAGGTCGCCGAGCCGATCGAGAACAGCCTCCAGGGCATCCCCGGCCTGGAGAAGGTGACCTCCACCTCCCGAGAGGGCGCCGCCACCGTCCAGGTGCAGTACGCCTTCGGCACCGACCTCGACGACGTGGTCAACAAGATGCAGACCGCGCTGGGCCGGATCGACGCGCAACTGCCCGAGGGCGTGGACCCGCAGGTCATCGCCGGCAGCACCGACGACCTGCCGGCCGTGGTGGTGGCCGCCAGCGGCGGAGGCGACGAGCAGGCCCTGGCCGAGAAGCTGCGCAGCACCGTCGTACCCGAGCTGGAGAGCCTCGACGGGGTCCGCACGGTCGACGTGACCGGCACCCGCGACCAGGTCGTGCTGGTCACGCCGGATCCGGCCAAGCTGGCCGCGGCCCGGCTGGCCCCGACCGCCGTCGCCACGGCGTTGCGGGACAACGGCGTCGCGCTGCCGGCCGGCGCGGTGGCCGACGGTAGCCGGTCGCTCCCGGTGCAGGTGGGCACCCCGATCCGGACGCTGGAGGACCTGCGCGGCATCGTGCTCGCCACCGCACCCGCCACCCCGGTACGCCTCGGCGACGTGGCCCGGGTGGAGCAGCAGCTCGCCCCGGCCACCGCGATCACCCGCACCAACGGCAAGCCCAGCCTGGGCATCGCGGTCACCGCCAGCCCGGACGGCAACGCGGTCGGCATCTCGCACGACATCCGGGACCGGCTCGACGAGCTGTCGGCCGCCTCCGGCGCCGAGCTGACCGTGGTCTTCGACCAGGCGCCCTTCGTCGAGCGGTCCATCGAGAGCCTCACCACCGAAGGCCTGCTCGGCCTGCTGATGGCGGTCGTGGTGATCCTGGTCTTCCTGCTCTCGGTCCGCTCCACCGTGGTCACCGCGGTCTCCATCCCGCTGTCGGTGCTGGTCGCGCTGATCGTGCTCTGGGCCGGTGACTACTCGCTCAACCTGCTCACCCTGGGCGCGCTGACCATCGCCGTCGGCCGGGTGGTGGACGACTCCATCGTGGTGCTGGAGAACATCAAACGGCACCTGGAGTACGGCGAACCGAAGCGGGACGCCATCCTCGGCGCGGTCCGCGAGGTGGCCGGCGCGGTGACCGCCTCCACCCTCACCACCGTCGCCGTCTTCGCGCCGATCGCGCTGGTCGGCGGCTTCGTCGGCCAGCTCTTCGCGCCCTTCGCGATCACCGTGACGGTGGCCCTGCTCGCCTCGCTGCTGGTGTCGCTGACGGTGATCCCGGTGCTGGCGTACTGGTTCCTGAAGCCACGGCCGGCCGCCGACGGCGCGGTCCGGCGCAGCGCCGAGGAGAAGGAGCTGCGCAGCCCGTTGCAGCGGGCGTACCTGCCGGTGATCGGCTTCGCCACCCGGTCGCGGGGCACCCGCTGGGCCACCGTGGGGCTGGGCCTGCTGCTCCTGCTCGGCACCTTCGGCCTGGCCCAGAAGCTGGAGACCAACTTCCTCGACGACTCCGGTCAGGACACCCTCTCCATCACCCAGAAGCTGCCGGCGGGCACCGGCCTGGCCGCCACCGACCAGGCCGCGGCCCGGGTCGAGGAGATCCTCCGGCGTACGCCGGGAGTGAAGACGTACCAGGTCACGGCCGGCGGCAACGACAACCCGTGGGCGGGCGGCGGTGGCAACAACACCGCCTCCTTCGCGGTGGCGCTCACCGACGACACCGACGCGGCGGCGGTCCGCAAGACCCTGCGCGCGGACTTCGACGCGCTCGGCGCCGAGGCCGGTGAGCTGAGCTTCGGCGCCGGGCAGAACGCCGCGTCGGCCGGCCAGCTCGCGGTGGTCGTCCAGGCCGCCGACCAGGACACCCTGGCCCGGGCCGCCGAGGCCGCCCGGGGCGCGCTGGCCGGTACGCCGGGCGTCGAGGACGTCACCACGAGCCTGGCCACCCAGGTGCCCCGGGTCGAGGTGACCGTCGACCGGGTCGCCGCGGCGCGGGCCGGCTTCACCGAGGCGGCCGTCGGGCAGTTCGTCGCGCAGGCGTACCGGGGCTCCCCGCTGGGCCGGGTCACCCTCGACGGTGGGCAGCAGGACGTGCTGCTCAGCACCGGCGCCCGGCCGCCGATGACCGTGGACGAGCTGCGCGCCCTGCCGTTGGGCCGGGTCAAGCTGGACGACATCGCCGACGTCAACCAGGTCGACGGCCCGCAGCAGGTGACCCGGATCGACGGTGAGCGCAGCGTCTCGATCACCGGTACGGCCACCGGCTCGAACCTGGGCGCCACCACGCAGGAGTTGCAGCGGCGACTGGACGCGCTGGACGTGCCGGGGGCCACGTTCACCGTCGGCGGGGTGAGCGCCCAGCAGAAGGACGCCTTCGCCGACCTGGGGCTGGCCGTGCTGGCCGCGATCGCGATCGTCTTCCTGATCATGGTGGCTACCTTCCGGAGCCTGACCCAGGCGCTGATCCTGCTCATCTCGGTGCCGTTCGCGGCCACCGGCGCGATCGCGCTGCTGCTGGTCACCGGCACGCCGCTGGGCGTACCGGCGCTGATCGGCGTGCTCATGCTGGTCGGCATCGTGGTGACCAACGCGATCGTGCTGCTCGACCTGATCAACCAGTACCGGGGGCAGGGTATGGGCGTGGCCGAGGCGGTGGTCGAGGGCGGCCGGCGCCGGCTGCGACCGATCCTGATGACCGCCGTGGCCACGATCTTCGCGCTGCTGCCGATGGCCTTCGGCCTGACCGGTGAGGGCGGTTTCATCTCCCGCCCGCTGGCGGTCGTGGTGATCGGCGGCCTGCTCAGCTCGACGCTGCTGACCCTGATCCTGGTGCCGACCCTCTACACGATGGTGGAGCGCACCAAGGAGTCGCTGCGCGACCGGCGGGCCCGCCGCCGGGGCGTGCCGGAGCCGGTGCCGCCGGCGCCGGAGCAGGAGTCGGCGCCCGAGCCGGTCCCGGCGCTGGTCGGGGCGGACGGTTCGCCGGCGGAGGCGACCGCCGAGCCGCCCGCGCGGCGGGCCCCGTCCGCCGCGCTGCTCGACGGGACCGACCAGTTCGAGGTGCTCCGGCTGCCGAAGAGCCGCCGCTCCCCGCTGCCGCCCACCGACTGATCCCACTGCGCCCGTGCCGGGCGCACCGCACCGCCACGATGGCCGTCCCGCTCGGGGCGGCCATCGTGCCGTGCGGGCCCGGAAAGGGGGCGGTGCGCGGAACGCGCGGGTTGTACCGTGAGTGAATTGCCACCTACTGTCTGTGCCCCGACGTCCCGGTTGCCGGGCTCGCGGGCCGGAGCGGGAGCGGGGGTCATGGCGGACGGCGCGGGCGCGGTGTGGGGCCGGCGCACCGTGCTGCGCCGCAGCGCCCTGCTGGCGGGCGGCGCCGCCCTGGGCGCCGCCGTCACCTCGCAGAGCACCTGGATCGCCGACCGCCGGCTGCCGCTGGCGGGTGGCCCGGCCAGCGCCACCCTGGGCAGCCGCCACCAGCAGGTCGGCGCCGGGGTGGTCGAGGTCGCCTGGGGGGTGCCCACCGCCGAACGGCTGGTCGCGCTGACCTTCGACGACGGTCCGCAGCCCCGGTGGACGCCGATGGTGCTGGACACCCTGGAGCAGCACCGGGTGCCGGCCACCTTCTTCCTGGTCGGCGCGCGGGCACGGCAGCACGCGGCGCTGCTGCGCGGCCGGCTGGGCCGGCACGAGGTCGGCAACCACAGCTGGGGCCATCACGACCTGGCCCGGATGGACGCGCACACCGCGTACGACGACCTGCGGCGCAGCCACGACGCGATCGCCACGGCCACCGGCCAGGCCCCCCGGCTGCTCCGCCCGCCGTGGGGACACCTGGGCGGGGCGGTGCTGCACGCGGCCGCCCGGCTGAACTACCGGCTGGTGCTCTGGACCCTGCAGATGGTCGAGGGCGAGTTCCCGAACGACCCGGCGGGCCACGCCCGGCGCATCGTCGCCGACGTCCAGCCCGGCACGATCCTGCTCGGACACGACGTCGGCACCGACAAGCGGCTGGTGGCGCTCCGCGGCCTGCCCGACATCATCACCGGGCTGCGCGACCGGGGGTACTCCTTCGTCACCGTCTCCCAGCTGCTCCGGCGCGCGCCCGCCAGCTGAGCGGGGGATAAAGTTCCGGCGTGTCACCCACCCTCTCGGTCCTGGTCCGCAACCGCGACTTCCGCAACCTGTTCCTGGCCGAGCTGGTGGTGTTCGGTGCCGACTGGTTCGTCATGGTGCCGCTGCTGGTGCTCCTGCCGGAGCTGACCGGCAGCGGGGTGTGGGGGGCGCTGGTGCTCGCCGTGGACACCGGCACGACCGCGCTGCTGCTGCCGTACAGCGGGACCATCGCCGACCGGTTCGACCGGCGGAAGATCATGATGGCGGCGAACCTCGCCGCGCTCGCCGGCATCCTGCTGCTGCTCGGGGTCCGCAGCGCCGGCACGGCCTGGCTGGCGCTGGTGTCGATCGCGGCGGTGGCGGTGGCCAAGGCGTTCTACTCACCGGCCGCCCAGGCCGCCCTGCCCAACGTGCTCGACCCGGCGGACCTGGCCGCGGGCAACGCGATCGCCGGCTCCGCCTGGGGCACCATGACGGTGGTCGGCGCCTCGCTCGGCGGCATGCTCAGCGCCGCCGCCGGCCCGTACGTCAGCTTCTGGGTGGCGGCCGGCGCCCTGGCGGCGGCCGCGGGCCTGGCCGCGCTGATCCGCCGGCCGCTGCAGGCTCCCCGGGACCCGGCGGTGGTCACCCCGCGCACCTGGCCGGCGATCCGCGAGGCGCTGCGTTACATCGCGCACCGGCCGCGGGTGCTCGCCCTGGTCACCGTGAAGTCGGCGGTCGGCCTGGGCAACGGCGTGCTGACCGTCTTCCCGCTGCTCGCCGGGGTGTACGGCGTCGGGTCGGTGGGCACCGGCCTGCTCTTCGCCAGCCGTGGCGCCGGCGCCCTGGTCGGCCCGATCCTGATGCGCCGGGTGCTGAGCAACCGGGCCTGGCTGCTCACCGGGCTGGCGCTCTCCATGTCCCTCTACGGGCTGGCCTATCTCGGCGCCTCGGTGGTCGACTGGTTCCCGCTGGTGCTGGTGCTGGTCTTCCTGGCCCACCTGGGTGGCGGCAGCAACTGGGTGATGTCCAACTACGCCCTCCAGGGCGAGGTGCCGGACCGGCTGCGGGGGCGGGTGTTCGCCACCGACATGATGCTCGCGACGCTGGCCATCTCGATCAGCCAGCTGGTGGTGGCCCTGGTCGTGGACCGGGTGGACGAGCGGACCGTGCTGGCCGGCTGCGGCCTGGTCACCGTGGTCTACGCGGTGGGGTGGCGGCTGGCCACCCGCCGGCTCTCGCTGACCGACCCGGCGGAGCAGCCGGAGGCGAGCCCGGCGTCCTGACCGGTCAGGCCGGTTCGTGCGGCGGCGACGGCGGGTACGGGGCCCCGGCGGCGGGCGGAGTCACCGGCGGGTGCGGCCAGCCGGCCCACGTCGGGGGTGGGGCGTCCGGGCCGGTCGCGCGCCGGCCGGCCAGCGCGGCGGCGATCACCAGGCCCAGTCCCAGCGGATGCAGCACGAGCTGGATCAGGCCGATGAGCGTGCCGAGCCGGATCAGCTCGCTGCTGCTCCAGCCCTCGCCGAGGGAGCGGCTGACCGTCAGCGCCCAGAGCAGGCTGACCGTGGCACCGATCAGCAGCACCGCCACCCCGCCGAGGAGCAGCCCGCGCGGGCCGCGCGGCAGCCGCCGGTTGACCAGCGCCAGCACCAGCCCGGCGATCAGGACGAGGAAGTTCGGCAGTTGGGTGAGCAACTGCAGGCCGGTGGCGCCGAGGTATCGCACGTCATCTCCCGATCGTGGCGGACCGGCGTCAGGCTAGTGGACGGGCGCCATTCCCACGGTCCGGGCGAACCGCCGCGCTGTCGGTGCGGGGTCCTAGCATGAGCCGGTGCCGATGACTTTCACCGCCGGGCCGGTCCGCGTCCGGGTGCCCGCGACCAGCGCGAACCTGGGGCCGGGCTTCGACGCGCTCGGGCTGGCCCTGGGCCTGCACGACGACGTGGCGGCGGAGGTGACCACGGGCGGCGTCCGGGTGACGGTGAGCGGGGAGGGGGCCGGCGACCTGCCAGCCGACGACCGGCACCTGGTGGTCACCGCCATGCGGGCCGCCTTCGACGTGCTCGGCGGACAACCGCCGGGGCTGGCCCTGGAATGCGTCAACCGGATCCCGCAGGCCCGGGGCCTGGGTTCCTCCTCGGCGGCCATCGTGGCCGGCGTGCTGCTGGCCCGCGCGTTGGTCCCGGACGGCGCCGAGCGGCTGGACGACGCCGCCGCGTTGCGGCTGGCCTCCGAGCTGGAGGGCCATCCGGACAACGTGGCGCCCTGCCTGCTCGGCGGGTTCACGATCGCCTGGACGGAGCCGTCCGGCGCCCGGGCCGTCTCGTTGCCGGTGGCGGAGGCGGTCCAGCCGACCGTCTTCGTGCCCGACGAGCGCGGCCTGACCGCCGAGGCGCGGGCCGCGCTGCCGGCCACCGTGCCGCACCCGGACGCGGCGCTGACCGCCGGGCGGGCGGCGTTGCTGGTGCACGCGCTGACCACCGAGCCGGCGCTGCTGCTGCCGGCCACCGTCGACCGCCTGCACCAGGACTATCGTGCCCCCGGCATGCCGGCGACGGCGGCCCTGGTCGGCGCGCTGCGTGCGGCGGGTGTGGCGGCCGTGGTCAGTGGGGCGGGCCCGACGGTTCTGGCGCTCAGCGAGGTTCCTCCGGCCTTCCCCGGGGGAACAAACTGGCGGCGCTGGGAGTTGCCGATAGACGTCAGCGGTGCCCGGGTAACCCGGGGTAGACTGGGACACGCCGAGCGGGACCCTGTTGCCGCAGGTCGGAAGAGTTGATTACGCTCTAGACTCAGCACAGCCGCGAAGCATGCGATCTCCTGCGGGTCGGCGCACCCCCGAAGCTCTCGGCGGTCAGCCCGTCACCCCTGCCAAGGCCCACGCCGCACCGCAGTTTCCACAGGTCGCCGCAGACGGCGAGACCTGCTCACCACGTCGGTGAGTCGGGAAACCGACCGGCTGCTGTGTCACAGACTCCCGCACCGCGTCCGTGCGAAGCGGGTGCACCGAGGCCGCCCGGCCACCTGGTTCTCGACTCCGGGCAGTCCCGGCCTATCGAGGGAAGGAATCCATTGAGCGACACCACCGACGTGACGTCGGATGTTTCCAACGTCGCTGGCGATGCCACCACCGCCGCCGCCCCTACGCGCCGTCGGCGCAGCGGTACCGGCCTGTCGGCGATGCTGCTGCCAGAGCTGCAGAGCCTCGCCGCGTCGCTCGGTATCTCCGGTACGGCTCGCATGCGTAAGGGCGAGCTGATCAGCGCGATCACCGAGCGGCAGGGCGGTGCCGCCGCCGGCACCCCTCGACCGCGGGCCGAGGTCGCGGCCGCGGCCGCTCCCGCTCGGGAGGAGGTCCACGCCGAGGTGCGCGAGGAGCGCGCCGAGACCGAGCGGCGCTCCGCCGAGCAGGCGCCGGCCGCCGAGGCGACCGAGGGTCGCACCCGGAGCCGCCGGGGCCGGGCCGCCGGTGGTGAGGCACGGGCGGCGGAGACCCGCACCGAGGAGGCCACCGCCGAGACCGGCGAGCGGACCGAGCGCGGCGAGGGTCGGGGTCGGGAGCGCGCCGAGCGCACCGGCGACCGTGCCGAGCGAGCCGAGCGTGGGGACCGCAACGAACGGGCCGAGCGCGGGGACCGCGCCGAGCGGGGCGAGCGGACCGACCGTGCCGAGCGGGGCGACCGTGCCGAGCGGACCGACCGTGCCGAGCGGACCGACCGTGCCGACCGTGCCGAGCGGACCGACCGGGGCGACCGTGCGGAGCGGGGCGAGCGGGCCGAGCGCGGGGACCGCAACGAGCGGGGCGACCGCGGTGACCGGGGCGAGCGCAACGACCGGGGCGACCGCAACGACCGGGGTGACCGGGGTGACCGCAACGACCGTGGCCAGCGGGCCGAGCGGGACCACGACGGCGACGACGACGGCGAGGGCGGCGGCCGGCGCGGCCGGCGCAGCCGGTTCCGCGACCGTCGGCGCGGCCGTGGCGAGCGGGGCGAGGGTGAGACCGGCGGCCGCGAGCCGCAGGTCGGCGAGGACGACGTGCTCGTCCCGGTCGCCGGCATCATCGACGTGCTCGACAACTACGCCTTCGTGCGGACCACCGGCTACCTGGCCGGCCCGAACGACGTGTACGTCTCGATGTCCCAGATCAAGAAGTACGGCCTGCGCCGCGGTGACGCGATCACCGGCGCCGTGCGGGCCGCCCGGGACGGCGAGCAGCGGCGCGACAAGTACAACCCGCTGGTCCGGCTGGACACCATCAACGGGATGGAGCCCGAGGAGGCCCGGCGCCGGCCGGAGTTCTACAAGCTCACCCCGCTGTACCCGCAGGAGCGGCTGCGGCTGGAGACCGAGCCGCACATCCTGACCACCCGGGTCATCGACCTGGTGATGCCGATCGGCAAGGGCCAGCGTGCCCTGATCGTCTCGCCGCCGAAGGCCGGCAAGACCATGGTGCTGCAGGCGATCGCGAACGCGATCACCCGCAACAACCCGGAGTGCCACCTGATGGTGGTGCTGGTCGACGAGCGGCCGGAAGAGGTCACCGACATGCAGCGGTCGGTGAAGGGCGAGGTCATCGCGGCCACGTTCGACCGTCCGCCGCAGGACCACACCACGGTCGCGGAGCTGGCCATCGAGCGGGCCAAGCGCCTGGTCGAGCTGGGCCACGACGTGGTCGTGCTGCTGGACTCGGTGACCCGGCTGGGCCGGTCGTACAACCTGGCGGCACCGGCCAGCGGCCGGATCATGTCGGGTGGTATCGACTCCACCGCGCTCTACCCGCCAAAGCGCTTCCTGGGCGCGGCGCGGAACATCGAGAACGGTGGCTCGCTGACCATCCTCGCCACCGCGCTGGTGGAGACCGGGTCGATGGCGGACACGGTCATCTTCGAGGAGTTCAAGGGCACCGGCAACGCGGAGCTCAAGCTGGACCGGAAGATCGCCGACAAGCGGGTCTTCCCGGCGATCGACATCAACCCGTCCGGCACCCGCAAGGAGGAGGTCCTCCTCGCGCCGGAAGAGCTGGCGATCGTCCACAAGCTCCGGAAGGTGCTGCACTCGCTGGACTCGCAGGCGGCGCTCGACCTCCTGCTGGACCGGCTCAAGCAGTCCCGGACGAACATCGAGTTCCTGATGCAGATCGCGAAGTCCACCCCGGGCGAGTGAGCTGACGGACCGACGCGAGGGGCACGGCCTGCGGGCCGTGCCCCTCGTCGCGTCCCGGGACCGTCGCCGGCCCGGCGCCCCCGCACGACCGTCGCCGGCCCAACGCTGCCGACCGGTGAAGTTTTTCTTCGGTTAAGCCGAGAGGTATTGAAACTTCTGTTCAGTCTCGGTTGACTGTCGTCCATGCGTACCCGCAGTCGAACCGCCCGTCTCGCCGGCGTCCTGCTGCTGACACCGGTGCTCACGCTGGCCGGACCCGTACCGGCCGCCGTCGCCGCGCCCCCGGTCGGTACCGCCACGCCGGCCGAGGACGCGCCGGCCGCCTCCTCCCGACCCGACACCGCGGTCACCCTGGCCAGCCCGGCCGCCGCCGCCACCGCCACCGCCGGCGGCCTCGAGCCGGCTGGTGGCCTGGAGACCGCGAAGGCCACCCGCCCGGTTGCCCCCGGCCTCGAACTGACCTCCTTCGACCGGTACGACGCCGCCGGCTGGCTGCGCGCCGACGCGCTCACCGCTGACCTCTCCGGGGGCGTCACCGTCGACTACGTCAACTCCGGCGCGGTCACCCGGGACGAGCCGCTGCGGGCGGCGGTGGACCGCTCCCGGGCGGTCGCCGCGGTCAACGGCGACTTCTTCGACATCAACGCCTCCGGTGCGGCGCAAGGCATCGGCATCCGCTCCGGCGAGCTGATCCAGTCGCCGGTCGCCGGCCACACCAACGCCGCCGCGATCAGTGCCGAAGGGCTGGGCCGGATCGTCCAGATCGGCTTCGAGGGCAGCGCCGCCCTGCCGGCCGGCCCGGTGCCGCTGACTCAGTTCAACAACATCGTGCAGCGCGACGGGGTGGGCGTCTTCACGCCGCTCTGGGGGACGTACTCCCGGGGGCGGGCGGTGGAGGGCGCGGCCCGGACGGTCGAGGTGACGGTGACCGGCGGACGGGTCGCGACCGTGGCCGGCACGGCCGGGACGGGCCCGATCCCGGCCGGCAGCACGGTGCTGCTCGGCCGGGAGGCGGGGGCGGACGCCCTCGCCGCGCTGCGCCCCGGCGACCCGGTGGACCTGACCTGGCGGCCGAAGGCCGCCGACGGCAGCAGCCCGCGCGCCGCGGTCGGCGGCGGCAGCGTGCTGGTCCGCGACGGGGTCGTGCAGGACGTCGCCGACCCCAGCCTGGCGCCGCGTACCTCGGTCGGCTTCTCCGCCGACGGACGGAAAATGATCATGCTGACGGTGGACGGCCGGCAGGTGGACAGCCGGGGCGTGACCCAGACCGAGATGGGCCGGATGATGCGGGAGCTCGGCGCGTGGAACGCGCTGAACCTCGACGGCGGCGGCTCCTCGACCCTGTTGGCCCGGGAGCCCGGCGCGGCCACGGTCCAGGTGGAGAACAGCCCGTCCGACGGCACCGAACGCCCGGTCCCCAACGGCCTGGCCATCTACGCGCCGCAGGGCAGCGGCCGGCTCACCGGCTTCTGGGTGGAGACCGCCAGCGATCCGACCGCCGCGCCGGGCGTCGCCCCGGTGCGCGGCGGCCGGCCCGACCGGGTCTTCCCCGGCCTCACCCGCCGGCTCACCGCCGCCGGCTACGACGAGACGTACGGGCCGGCCGCCGGCACGCCGCACTGGCGGGCCACCCCGGCCGCCCAGGGCCGGGTGGACGACGCCGGGGTGTTCCGGGCCGGCCGGCCCGGCCACGCCACCGTCACCGCCTCCCGGGGGAAGCCGCGCGGCAGCATCGCGCTGACCGTGCTCGGCCCGCTGGAGCGGATCGACGCCACCGTGGACCGGCTCGGCCTGAACCAGGCCGGCGACAGCGGCCTGTTCGGTGTGGTCGGCTACGACGCCGAGGGCAACACCGCGCCCATCGAGCCGGCCGACCTGCGCCTGGCGTACGACCACGACCTGCTCGAGATCACCCCGCGGCCGGACGGCAACCTCGACGTGCGGGCCCGCGTCGACAGCGGCTCCGCCCTGGTCACGGTGACCGTGGGCGGGACCACCACGGTGCTGCCGGTGACCGTCGGGCTGACCGACGTGCCGGTGGCCGGCTTCGACGACGCGGCGTCCTGGACGTTCAGCCAGGCCCGGGCCGCCGGCTCGGTCGCCCCGGCGGACGGCCACACCGGCACCGGCCTGAAGATGTCGTACGACTTCAGCCAGTCCACCGGCACCCGGGCCGCGTACGCCGACCCGCCCGCCTGGATCGACGTGCCCGGCCAGCCGCAGGCGTTCGGCATGTGGATCAAGAGCAACGGCACGGGGGAGTGGCCCAGCCTGCACCTGCACGACGCCCAGGACACCCAGTTCGTGCTCCGCGGCCCGTACCTCACCTGGACCGGCTGGCGCTACGTCGAGTTCGCCGTCCCGGCCGGGGTGCAGTACCCGGTGCGGGTGCGCCGGTTCTACGTGGCCGAGACCGATCCGGCCAAGCAGTACCGCAGCGAGGTGGTCATCGACGACCTGGTGGCCCGGATCCCGCCGGCCCTCCAGGCGCCGGAGGAGGCGAACCGCACCGACCGGGTGGTGCTCCGCGACGGCACGGTGGACGGCGCGCCGTGGCGCTTCGCGGTGCTCTCCGACGCCCAGTTCGTGGCCGCGAACCCGGACAGCGACCTGGTCGCCCAGGCCCGCCGTACGCTCCGCGAGGTCAAGGCGGCGAAGCCGGACTTCCTGGTGATCGACGGGGACTTCGTGGACACCGCCTATCCGGCCGACTTCGCGCTGGCCAAGCGGATCCTCGACGAGGAACTGGGCGGGCAGCTGCCGTACTACTACGTGCCGGGCAACCACGAGATCATGGGCGCCCCGATCGGGAACTTCGCGGCCGTCTTCGGCGACACCTCCCGGGTCTTCGACCACCGGGGCACCCGGTTCGTCACGCTGAGCACGGCCACCGGCTCGCTCCGCGGTGGCGGCTTCGACCAGGTGGAACTGCTGCGGTCCACGCTCGACGCGGCGGCCGTCGACCCGGCCGTGGGCTCGGTGGCGGTGCTCTTCCACCACCCGCCCCGCGACCCCAGCCCGGCCAAGGCCAGCCAGCTCCTCGACCGCAAGGAGGCGGCGCTGGTGGAGCAGTGGCTGGCCGACTTCCAGCACCGCACCGGCAAGGGCGCGCTGATGGTCAACGGGCACGTCGGCACCTTCCACGCCGACCGGGTGGACGGCGTGCCGTACGTGATCAACGGCAACTCCGGCAAGGACCCGTCCACCCCGGCCCAGCTGGGCGGCTTCACCGGCTGGACGGAGTTCGGCGTGGACCCGGTGAGCCCGCAGGAGGCCGAGCGGGCCCGGCGGGACCCGCTGGCCGAGGGACCGGAGTGGGTGGCGGCCGAGTTCCACGCCCACCTGGACCGGCTCGACCTGGCCGCGCCGGCCGAGGTCACGGTCGGTGCCCCGGCGCTGGTCACCGCGACGCTCACCCAGCCCAGCGGCCGGACCGTCCCGGTGGCCGCGCCGGTCAGCGCCGACTGGTCCGGCTCGCCCAACCTGTACATCGGCGGCGCCGGCGGGGTGAAGCCCTGGCACGTGGCCCGCTTCGACCCGGCCACCGGGCGGCTGACCGCGCTGCGGCCCGGCGCCCAGGTGCTGCTCGCGGTCACCGTCAACGGCGTCCGCGCCCAGGCGACGGTGACCCTGGCGGCGGCGGAGGCGCCCGCCGCCTGACGCCCGGCCCCGGTGACGCGGAGGGTGCCGCCCGCGTCCCCGGGGCCGGCCCGCCCGCCGGCGGGCTCCTCGACCTGGGGGAGGAGCCCGCCGGACGGGTGTGCGGGCAGCCCCCGGGTCGCGATCAGGCGGAACACGCCACACCTCCCGTTCGTCCCGTGCCGGGCACCCCGGCGGACGAATGCCCGGGAGCCGGGCGGGAATGCGGGGCGGGAGGTGAGCGTTGCGCCTGCCGGACCTGCTGTGTGGGCCGCTCGTCGAGTCGGCGGACGCCCGTGGCACACTGGTCAATCGGCCACCGGTTCCGGTTCACGCCCGAGTCCCGTCGCACCACGACGGGACGCCCGACGGCGACCCGGCGACCACCGACGAAAGGACCGAGGCGACATGAAGCCCAACATCCACCCGGAGTACGTGACCACCGAGGTCCGCTGCTCCTGCGGTAACTCCTTCACGACCCGCAGCACCGCCAAGGGCGGCGCCATCAGCGTCGAGACCTGCAGCGCCTGCCACCCGTTCTACACCGGTAAGCAGCGCGTGCTGGACACCGCCGGTCGGGTCGCGAAGTTCCAGCAGAAGTACGCCAAGGTTCAGGCCAAGAAGGCCAAGTAGCTCCGTCGACGACGCCCGTGTCCGGCTCCTGCCGGGCACGGGCGTTCGTCCGTTTCCGCCCGCCTGTTCCGGTCCACCGCGTCGCCGAAGGAGCACCCGCAGCATGAGCAGTGAGCGCCTGGCCGCCCTTCTCGACGAGTACGCCGAGCTGGAGCGGCGGCTGGCCGACCCGGCCATCCACGCCGACCAGGGCACCGCCCGGCGGGTGGGCCGGCGCTACGCCGAGCTGGTCCCGCTGCACAAGGCCGCCGGCGAGCTGGAGCAGGCCCGAGCCGACCTGGCCGCGGCCCGGGAGCTGGCCGCCGAGGACCCGGCGTTCGCCACCGAGGCGGAGGCGCTGGCGGCGTCCCTGCCGGCGCTGGAGGAGCGGCTGGCGGAGCTGCTGATCCCCCGCGACCCGCACGACGCCAAGGATGTCATCGTCGAGATCAAGGCCGGCGAGGGCGGTGAGGAGTCGGCGCTCTTCGCCGGCGACCTGCTCCGGATGTACACCCGGTACGCGGAACGGCACGGCTGGGTCACCGAGGTGATCGACGCCCAGGACTCCGACCTCGGCGGCGTCAAGGACGTCTCCCTGGCGATCAAGACCAAGGGGGTGCCGGAGGCCGGCAACGGCGTCTGGTCCCGGCTGAAGTGGGAGGGCGGCGTGCACCGGGTGCAGCGGGTCCCGGTCACCGAGTCGCAGGGCCGGATCCACACCAGCGCCGCCGGCGTGCTGGTGCTGCCCGAGGCCGAGGACGTCGACGTCACCATCGACCCGAACGACCTGCGGATCGACGTGTTCCGCTCGTCGGGACCCGGCGGGCAGTCGGTCAACACCACCGACTCGGCGGTCCGGATCACCCACGTACCGACCGGGATCGTGGTCTCCTGCCAGAACGAGAAGTCCCAGCTGCAGAACCGCGAGCAGGCCCTGCGGATCCTGCGGGCCCGGCTGCTCGCGGCGGCCCAGGAGCAGGCCGACGCGGCCGCCTCGGACGCCCGCAAGGCGCAGGTGCGCACGGTGGACCGGTCCGAGCGGATCCGCACCTACAACTTCCCGCAGAACCGGATCACCGATCACCGGATCGGCTACACCGCGTACAACCTGGATCTGGCCCTGGCCGGTGAGCTGGACGGCGTGCTCGACGCCCTGTCCGAGGCCGACCGCGCCGCCCGGCTGGCCGGCGAGACGGAGCTGACCCGCCGCTGACCCGGGGCCGCCGCCCGGCCGGCGCGGACGCCGCCGCCCCGGGCCCGCGCTCAGCTGGCGCGGAGGCGGTCCTTGGCCCGCAGCATCTCCCGGTCCGCCAGCTCGAACGCGGTGCCCAGCGCCTCCCGGACGCTCACCCCGGAGCCGCCGCTCACCTCGGCGAAGCCGATGCTCACCCCGACCGGGGTGCCGGGCACCAGCGACTCCCAGTCCTCGGTCCGCACCGCGGCCTGGATCCGGCGGGCCACCTCGGCCGCCTCCGTCATGCCCGTCTCGGGCAGCACCACCACGAACTCGTCGCCGCCGTAGCGGGACACGAAGTCGCCGCGCCGCATCACCCGGTTGATCACCCCGGCGATCCGCTGCAGCACCAGGTCGCCGGAGTGGTGGCCGTGCCGGGTGTTGACCGCCTTGAAGCCGTCCAGGTCGCAGACGCCGATCACCACCCGGTCGCCGCGGGCCACCACGGCGCCGATGTAGCGCTCCAGCCGGCGCCGGTTGGGCAGGCCGGTCAGCGGGTCGGTCAGCGCCTCGCCCTCGTACCGGGCGGCCTCCCGGCGCATCTCCTCGTGGTCGATCCGGGCGGCGATGCCGTCGATGTAGACGTCGCGCAGCCGGTCGTTGCGCTGGGCCGCCAGCCGGAACGCGTGCCGGTCGGCCCGGTGCGCGGCGGCGTGGTCGCCGGCCCGGGCCAGCGCGATGCTGCGCAGCCGGGGCGCCTCGGCGGCACCGAGCGTCTCCTCGGAGACCCGGATGGTGTCCAGTCGGGCGACCGCCTCGATCGGCCGGCCGTCCGCCACGGCCAGGCAGACCTGGCCGAACTGGCGCAGGTCACGGGCGCGGGCGCTGTCGCCACCGTGGGCCAGCAGCCGGGCCGGGTCGGCGTCGGTGCCGGACTCCGTCCGGTCACCCAGGGCGGCCCGCCGGGAGGCCGCGTACCCGTACGCGGCCAGGCTGCTGGGCCGCAGGTTGCCGGCCCGCCCGTCGCGCAGGAAGCGGCTCAGGTCGCCGGCCACGTCGCGCAGCACCCGCAGGCAGCCGTCGCTGTCGCCGTTGTGGTCCAGGGCGACCGCGTTGCGCAGCCGGATGCCCGGCGCGGCGAAGGTCTCCTCGGGGATGCCGGCGGTGAGCCCGACCTGGCGGGCCCGCTCGATCGCGCCGAGGGCGTGCCCGTGGAAGCTCAGGTAGGAGTAGGCCATCGCCAGGTCGTGCCAGCCCCAGGCGGTGTCCCGGTCCGGGTCGTCGTCGGCGGTGAGCGCCCGGGCCGCCTTCACCAGGTGGGTGACGCAGCGGTCCAGCGCCCCCTGGTGGTGCGCGGCGAGCGCGGCCAGCGCGTTGAGATGCCCGTGCAGGTAGGGCTCGGACAGGTCCCGGACGGCGGCGGAGGCCTCCTCGATGGCCCGGGTGAACTCGGCCGTCCGGCCGAGGTTGATCAGGGCGGAGAGGCGCTGGACCAGCGCGTCGGCCCGGGCGCACGGGTCGGTGGTGGTGCGGATGACCCGGTCCAGCAGGACGCACGCCTCCGCGGAGCGGCTCGCCTCCTGCAAGGCGCGCGCCCGCCGGAGGGCGTCAACCTGGTCAGCGACCCGGTCGAGCCAGCCCACTGCGACCTCCCTGTCGGTGTGCCTCCGGCCGCACCCGCTCGTGCTGTGACCCGCGACGTTTCATGATTATGTCGTGACCTCCCTCCCGCAACACCCGTCCAAAGGGACAGAAGGCGAGCGTCCCTCATCGGTGGTCGCCCGGGCCGCCCGGGCACTCGCCGCCGCCGGCGTCGAGGCGCCCCGGGCCGAGGCCGAGCAGCTGGCCGCGTACGTGCTGGACGTGCCGCGCGGCCGGCTGGCGCTGGCCGACGGGTTCAGCCCGGCGCAGCGCGACCGGCTGGCCGCCCTGGTCGAGCGGCGGGCCGCCCGGGAACCCCTTCAGCATCTCACCGGCACGGCCGGCTTCCGGCATCTGGAGCTGGCGGTCGGGCCGGGGGTCTTCGTGCCCCGCCCGGAGACCGAGCTGCTCGCCGGCTGGGGGATCGAGCAGGCCGGGCCGCTGACCGCGCCCCTGGTCGTGGACCTGTGCAGCGGCTCGGGCGCGATCGCCCTGGCCGTCGCCCAGGAGCTGCCGGCGGCGCGGGTGGTGGCCGTGGAGCGGTCCCCGGCGGCGCTGGACTGGCTGCGCCGCAACGCCGCCGACCGGGCCGCCGCGGGGGACACCCCGATCGAGGTGGTCGCGGCCGACGTCACCGCACCGGACCTGCTCGCCGACCTGGTCGGCCGGGTCGACGTGCTGCTCTGCAACCCGCCGTACGTGCCACGCGCGGTGGCCGTCCCGCCCGAGGTGGCCCGGCACGACCCCGACGAGGCGGTCTTCGGCGGGGCGGACGGGCTGGCCGTGATCCGTCCGGTGCTGGCCCGGGCGGCCGAGCTGCTGCGCCCGGGCGGCGCGCTCGGCGTCGAGCACGACGACACGCACGGCGCGACGGTGCCTGCGCTGCTCGCCGCCGACGGCCGGTACGAGCGGGTCGAGGAGCATCGCGACCTGGCCGACCGGGCACGTTTCGCCACCGCGTCCCGCCGGGCGGACGGCCGGCACGCCGACCCCGCCCCGGCGTGGCAGACTGGCTCCTCGTGATGCTCTACGACTGTCGGTCCCTCGCCGACCGGGACCGCGGCATCGCCGCTGCGATCGAGGCGGTCAAGAACGGTGAGCTGGTCGTCCTGCCGACCGACACGGTCTACGGCATCGGCGCCGACGCCTTCACCCCGTACGCGGTGAAGGCGCTCGCGGACGCCAAGGGGGGCACCCGGCAGGCGCCCCCGGTGCTGATCGGGTCCCGGCACACCCTCGACGGCCTGGTCTTCTCGCTGCCCCGCTCGGCCCGTGAGCTGGTCGAGGCGTTCTGGCCGGGCGCGCTGACCATCGTGGTGGAGCACTCCCCGAGCCTGGCCTGGGACCTGGGCGACTCGTCCGGCACGGTGGCGGTCCGGATGCCGCTGCACCCGGTGGCGCTGGAGGTGCTCCGGGAGACCGGCCCGATGGCGGTGGCCTCGGCCAACAAGGTCGGCCAGCCGGCCGCGCTCACCGCCGAGGAGGCCCGCGACCAGCTCGGCTACGGCGTGCGGGCGTACCTGGAGGCCGGGCCGGCGCTGGATCCGGTGCCGAGCACCATCGTCGACCTCACCGGCGACGTGCCCCGGGTGCTGCGCCAGGGCGCGGTGTCGCTGGAGAAGCTGCGGGACGTGGTGCCGGACATCCTCGACGAGCGGGGGGTCTGAGTGCCGCCGTTCACCGTCCTGCACGTCTGCATGGGCAACATCTGCCGTTCCCCGATGGCCGAGCGGCTGCTGGTGCTGGCCGTCCGCGAACGGCTGGGCCGGCTGGGGGTCGACGCGGGCGGCGCCGACGCGCTGGTGCACAGCCACAGCGCGGGCACCGGTGGCTGGCACGCCGGCGAGGAGATGAACCCGCCGGCGGCCCGGCAGGTCACCGCGCGCGGCGGCGACGTGGCCGGGTTCGCCGCCCGCAAGCTCCGGTCGGACCTGATCGACGCCGCCGACCTGGTCCTCACGGCGACCGCCGACCAGCAGGAGTACGTGGTGGCGCTGCGCCCGGACGCCGCCCCCCGCACCTTCGTGCTCGGTGAGTTCGGCCGGCTGCTGGGCGCGCTGGCGACGGACGGGCTGCCGCCGGCGGAGGCGACCCCGGAGGGGGTGTACGCCCGCGGCGTGGCCCTGGTGGCGGCGGCGGACGCGGCCCGCGAGGGGGCCGGCACGCTGCCCACCGATGACCTGGACGATCCGTGGGGGCGCGGCGACCAGTGCTTCAGCCGGGTGGCCGACGAGATCGAGGAGACGGTGCAGCCGCTGGCCGCCGCCCTGTTGCCCTGACGTTCATCCTTTCTCGCGAACTTCCTGCGCATTTGGCGGCGAAAGCCCTCATTGCGGTCATTCTGGACGGGTCCGTACGGCCGGCTCCTGCGGGGAGAGCTGATGAACCGGGCCCACCTGAACAAGCTGTTCACCGTTCTGCTCGCCGGCGTGCTCGCCGGAATGGCCCTCGCGGCGGCCGCCCTACCGGCCGCGCTGGTCTTCGGGATCGGCTTCAAGAACCTGATGCCCTACACGGCGCTGCCGGAGTCGCTGAAGGCGCCGGAACCGGCCCAGCGCTCCAACCTGTACGCCAGCGACGGCCGCACCCTGATCACCTCGTTCTACGTCGAGGACCGGGTGGACGTGCCGGTCGACGAGGTGGCGCCGGTGATGCGGCAGGCCATCGTGGCCGCCGAGGACGTCCGCTTCTACCAGCACCACGGCGTCGACGTGCGCGGCGTGGTGCGGGCCTTCACGGCCAACCGGCGCGACGGCACCCGGCAGGGCGCCTCCACGCTGACCATGCAGTACGTCCGCAACGCGCTGGCCGGTGACCCCCGGCTGACCGAGGCGCAGCGGGCCCGGGCCACCGAGATCAGCGCCGGTCGCAAGATCCGCGAGATGCGGTACGCGCTGGCCCTGGAGCGCCGGCTGAGCAAGGACGAGATCCTCGGCCGCTACCTGAACATCGCCTACTTCGGCGCCGGGGCGTACGGCATCGCGGCGGCCAGCAAGCGCTACTTCTCCACCACGCCGGCCAAGCTCACGCTGGCCCAGGCGGCGCTGCTGGCCGGGCTGGTCCGCTCGCCCGACACCGACGACCCGATCAACGGCGACGCCGACGCGGCGCTGGCCCGCCGGGCGTACGTGCTGGACCGGATGGCGGAGACCGGGCAGCTGGACGCGGCCACCGCCGCCACCGCGAAGGCCGAGCAGTTGCGGCTCACCCCGAGCGCCACGCCGAACGACTGCACCGCGGTGCCCGCCGCGCACAACGACTGGGGCTTCTTCTGCGACTGGTTCACCCAGTGGTGGAACGCCCAGCCCGCGTTCGGCTCCTCGGTCGACGAGCGGCAGCGGACCCTGCGCCGGGGCGGCTGGAAGATCGTCTCCTCGCTCGATCCGGATGTGCAGGCCGAGGCGATCGATCAGGTGCTGCGGATCTACCCGAAGAGCAACGAGCGGGCCGCCCCGACCGCGGTGGTGCAGCCCGGCACCGGCCGGGTGCTGGCCCTCGCGGTGAACCGCAACTACAGCGTCGCGGCCAACCCGGCCGGGCAGCAGAACTACCCGAACACCGTCAACCAGCTGGTGGCCGGGGGCAACGGCATCGTCGGCTACCAGGCCGGGTCCACCTTCAAGCTCTTCGCCATGCTGGCCGCGCTGGAGTCCGGGCTGCCACTGGCCACCGACTTCGACGCGCCGAGCGTCTACGTCACCCAGTACCCGGTCGACGGCGGGCCGGCGAACTGCGGTGGCAACTGGTGCCCGGCCAACGCCAACCCCACCTGGATGGACGGGCGGCGCACCATGTGGAGCGCGTTCGGCCGGTCGGTGAACACCTACTTCGCCTGGCTCACCGAGCGGGTCGGCGCCGACCGGGTGGTGGAGATGGCGCAGCGGCTCGGCATCGTGCTGCGCGCCCCCGACGACGCCCGGCTGGCCCGCGACGGCGCGAAGAACTGGGGGGCGTTCACCCTGGGCGTCGCGGCCACCACCCCGCTGGACCTGGCCAACGCGTACGCCACGGTGGCGGCCGAGGGCACCTGGTGCCGGCCCACGCCGATCGCCTCGATCACCGACAGCTCGGGTCGGACGGTGGCCGCCGGTGGCCCGGACTGCCGGCAGGTGATCGACACCGACGTGGCCCGGGCGGCGGCCGACGCGGCCCGCTGCCCGGTGGGCGGGCAGTCGATGTACCGGGGCTGCGACGGCGGCACCGCCGAGGAACTGGCGCCCGGGCTGCGCCGCCCGGTGGCCGGCAAGACCGGCAGCTCCGAGCAGAACGCCACCGAGACCGTGGTGGCCTTCACCCCGCAGCTCGCCGTCGCCACCATCGCCGCGAACCCGGACGACACCCGGGACGCGGTGGGCGGGGGCGTCCAGGTCCGGCAGATCGAGGCGGTGGGCCGCCTGCTCGGGTACGCCCTGCGCGACGAGCCCGTCCGGGACTTCGTGCCGCCCAGCCAGAGCGTGGCGCTGCGCCAGACCGCCCCGCGCACCGGCGACTGACGCCCGGGGCGCCGCGCCCGACCGCCCCGCGCACCGGCGACTGACGCCGGGGCGCCGCGCCGGACCGCGCGGGCGCCGGCGACTGACGCCGGGCCGGCAGTCGGGTCAGGAGCCGGGGTGGGTGGCGCCCCGGGCGATGTTGCGGGCCATGCCGCCGAAGACGACCGCGTGGAACGGGGCGACCGACTTCCAGTAGAGGTGGCCGGCCAGGCCGTGCGGGAGGAAGACGGCGCGCTGCACGTAGCGGCTGCCGCCGTCGCCGTCCGGCTCGGCCCGCATCTCCAGCCAGGCCCGGCCGGGCAGCCGCATCTCGGCGCGCAGCCGCAGCAGCTCGCCGGGAATGATCTCCTCCACCCGCCAGAAGTCCAGCGCCTCGCCGACCTGGAGGCGGTGCGGGTCGCGCCGGCCCCGGCGCAGCCCCACCCCGCCGACCAGCCGGTCCAGCCAGCCGCGCACCGACCAGGCCAGCGGGAACGAGTACCAGCCGTGCTCGCCGCCGACGCCCTCGATGACCCGCCAGAGCGCCGCAACCGGCGCCGCCACCGCGCGCTCCCGCAGGTCGGTGTACGCGCTGCCGCCGGACCACGCGGGGTCGCTGGGCAGCGGCTCGGCCGGGGCGTCCGGCCCGCTCGCCGTCGACCAGCGGGTCTCCACCTGGGCGTCGCGCACCTTGGCCAGCGCCAGGGCGACGGCCTGGTCGAAGTCGGTCAGCCCGCCGGGCGGGTCCGGCACGTACCGGGCGATGTCGTGTTCGTGCGCGACCGCCTCGTGGACCAGGCTCTCCACCAGCGGTCGGGCGATCGCGTTGGGCACCGGGGTGATCAGCCCGACCCAGAGCGAGGAGAGCGACGGGGTCAGCGGCCGCACCGGCAGGATGACCCGCCGGGGGAGCCCGGCCACCCGCGCGTAGCGCTGCATCATGTCGTGGAAGGTGAGCACGTCCGGCCCGCCGATGTCGAAGCCCCGGTTCACCTCGGCCGGCAGGTCGGCGCAGGCGACCAGGTAGCGCAGCACGTCGCGGACCGCGATCGGCTGGATCCGGTTGCGTACCCAGCGCGGGGTGACCATCGCCGGCAGCCGCTCGGTCAGGTAGCGCAACATCTCGAACGAGGCGGAACCGGACCCGATGATCACCGCGGCCCGGAGCACCGCGGTCGGCACCCCGCTGCCGAGAAGGATCCGGCCGACCTCGGCGCGCGAGCGCAGGTGCGGCGACGGCACCCCGCGGTCCGCCGCCGGCTCCGGCCCACCCAGGTAGACGATCCGGCGTACGCCCGCCGCGCGGGCGGCCGCCGCGAAGTTGGTCGCCGCCTCCCGGTCGGCCGCCTCGAAACCGGCCTGGCCGAGCGAGTGCACCAGGTAGTACGCCACGTCCACGCCGGCGAAGGCGGCCGGCAGCGTCGCCGGCTTCCGCAGGTCGCCCTCGGCGATCTCGGCCTGTCCGGCCCATGGCACGTCCCGCAGCCGTCCCGCCTTGCGGGCCAGGCAGCGTACGGTGTGCCCCTCGGCGAGCAGCCGGGGCGCGAGCCGCCCGCCGATATAGCCGGTGGCTCCGGTGACCAGGCATCTCACGGTCTCCAGTGTGCGGCTCCGTAGACTCCCTCGTTGTGGAGAACGCGAGGGAAACCTTCTGGGGGCCGGACTTCCAGCAGCTCAGCACCGTGGATCCGGAGATCGCCGGGGTGGTGCTGGGGGAGTTGGCGCGGTTGCGCGGCGGCCTGCAACTGATCGCCAGCGAGAACCTCACCTCGCCGGCGGTGCTGGCCGCGCTGGGCTCCACCCTGACCAACAAGTACGCCGAGGGCTACCCGGGCCGGCGCTACTACGGCGGTTGCGCCGAGGTGGACCGGGCCGAGGAGATCGGCATCGCCCGGGCGACGGAACTCTTCGGCGCCGAGCACGCCAACCTCCAGCCGCACTCCGGGGCCAGCGCCAACCTGGCCGCGTACGCGGCGCTGGTGCAGCCGGGCGACACGGTGCTGGCGATGGACCTGCCGCACGGCGGCCACCTCACCCACGGCAGCCGGGTGAACTTCTCCGGCAAGTGGTTCCATCCGGTCGGCTACACCGTCCGGCCCGACACCGAGCTGATCGACTACGACGAGGTCCGGGACCTGGCCCGGGCGCACCGGCCAAAGATGATCATCTGCGGCGCGACGGCGTACCCGCGGCTGATCGACTTCGCCCGGTTCCGGGAGATCGCCGACGAGGTCGACGCGTACCTGATGGTGGACGCGGCGCACTTCATCGGGCTGGTCGCCGGCCGGGCCGTGCCCTCCCCGGTGCCGTACGCCGACGTCGTCACCTGCACCACCCACAAGGTGCTGCGCGGCCCGCGCGGCGGCATGATCCTCTGCCGGGAGTCGCTGGCGTCCCGGATCGACAAGGCGGTCTTCCCGTTCAGCCAGGGCGGCCCGCTGATGCACGCCGTGGCGGCCAAGGCGGTCGCCCTGCGCGAGGCCGCCCAGCCCGAGTTCCGGACGTACGCCGCCCAGGTGGTCAGCAACGCGCAGGCGCTCGCCGCCGGGCTGACCGAGGAGGGGATGCGGCCGGTCTCCGGCGGCACCGACACCCACCTCGCCCTGATCGACCTGCGCGAGCTGGGCGTGACCGGCGCGGCCGCCGAGGCGCGCTGCGACGCCGCCGGGATCACCCTCAACAAGAACGCCATCCCGTACGACCCGCAGCAGCCGATGGTCGCCTCCGGCATCCGGGTGGGCACCCCGAGCGTCACCACCCAGGGCATGCGGGAGGGCGAGATGCGCCGGATCGCCGCGCTGATCGCCCGGGCGGTCCGGACCGATCCGGAGTCCCCCGGCGGCGCCGACGAGCTGACCCGGGTGGCCGCCGAGGTGACCGAGCTGGTCACCGCCTTTCCGGCGTACCCCCGTGGCTGAGCCGGGGACGCGCGCGGCGGAGGCGGCCGCGGACCGTGGCTGGCGGCTGCGACACCTGCCGGTGCTGCTGGTGGCGTCGGCGGTGCTGGCGGCGCTCGCCGCGGTGGCCGGCGGGGTGACCCACGGCCCGGCCGGCGCGCTGGGCGCGGCGGCCGGGGTGGCCCTCACCGTGGCCAGCTACACCCTCACCACCGTCGTGCTGGCCTGGGCGGACGCCCGCGACCCGCAGCTGGTGCTGCCGTTCGGCGTGGGCGTCTACGTCGCCAAGATGAGCCTGCTCGGCGCGGTGATGGTGCTGGTGGCCTCGACCGGCTGGTCGGGTCTGATCCCCCTCTGCCTGGGCATCGCGGCGGGCGTGGTGGTCTGGACCGGGGTGCACGTCTGGTGGCTCAGCACGGTCCACGCCCGCCGGGTCCACAACTGACCGTCCCATCCTTCGGACGGCGCGCCGGTGTGTCCGCGATCGGTCATTCTCTCAGTGGCGAGGGGGGAGTAGCGTGCCTCGAGACGACTTCGCCCACCCGTGTCCCACACAACCAGGTTGTGCGGGGGGTGAGGCACAGCCTCGTCTCCTCGACTGATATCGTTCGCCCCGTCATGGCCGGTGACCAGAAACCCCCCAACACTGGCGGCCCGGGCGACTCTCCGTCCGGTGCCGGTCAGGGTTGGACCGCGCTCTCGTACCTCATCGGGGGCATGGCGGTCTGGGGCTTCATCGGCTGGCTGGTCGACCGTTGGCTCGACACCGGCGGTATCGCCACCGGCGTCGGGGTCGTGCTCGGTATGGCTGGGGGGATCGTCCTGGTCGTCCGCCGACTGGGCACGCCTACTTAGGAAGGGACGCGGTGTTCGGACAGGCGAACGTCCTGGCTCAGGGCCAGGCGGAATTCCCACCCGGCGTGGGAGACTTCTACCTGCCCAGCATCCTGCCCTGGGGTGCGGAGAACTCGTTCTGGTTCACGAAGATCACTGCGATGGTGTGGATCGCCGTCGGCGTGCTGATCATCTACTTCCTGGCCAGCTACCGGAAGCCGCAGCTGGTGCCCACCAAGAAGCAGTGGCTCGCCGAGTCGATCTACGGCTTCGTGCGCAACAACATCGCGGTGGACATGATCGGCCACCAGGGTGTGCGGTTCGCGCCGTACTTCACCACGCTCTTCTGCTTCGTCCTGCTGACGAACGCGTTCGCGATCATCCCGTTCTTCCAGATCTCGCCGAACTCGCACATCGCCTTCCCGGCCTTCCTCGCCGTGATCAGCTACGTGCTCTTCATCTGGGTCGGCATCCGGCACCACGGCTTCGGCAAGTTCTTCAAGAACTCGCTGGTCCCGCCGGCGCCGTGGTTCATCCTGCCGATCCTGATCCCGATCGAGTTCGCCTCGACCTTCCTCTTCCGGCCGTTCACGCTCGCCGTCCGTCTCTTCGCGAACATGTTCGCCGGCCACATGATCCTGCTGGTCTTCACGCTCGGCGGCTTCGCCATGCTCAACGCCAACGCCTGGCTGGCGCCGGTCTCGGTGCTGTCGTGGCTGATGACGGTCGCGCTGACCTTCCTCGAGTTCCTGGTGATCTGTCTGCAGGCGTACGTCTTCACGGTGCTGACCGCCAGCTACGTGCAGGGCGCGCTCGCCGACGAGCACTGATCCGTTCTTTCGCACCAACCGTTGTCGTCCCGCGTGACCGTCACGCGTGATAACCAGGAGGAACCGTAATGAGCATCCTTGCCGAGGTAACGGGCAGCACCGCTGCCATCGGTTACGGCCTGGCCGCCATCGGCCCGGGCATCGGCGTGGGCCTGGTCTTCTCGGCCTACATCCAGTCGACGGCCCGCCAGCCGGAGTCGTCCCGGATGACCCTCCCGTACGTCTGGATCGGCTTCGCCGTCATCGAGGCCCTGGCGCTGCTGGGCATCGCCTTCGGTTTCATCTGGGCCGGCACCGCCTGATCCAGCCCTTCTGACCGGGAGGTTTCCCATGTACTTCCTCGCCGCACCGGAGGGTGGTGAGTCGACCCACAACCCGATCATCCCTGTCTGGCAGGAGATCGTGGTCGGTGGGATCGCCTTCATCGTGCTCGCGTTCGTGCTGATGAAGTTCGTCTTCCCGCGCATGGAGCAGACGTTCCAGGCCCGGGTCGACGCGATCGAGGGCGGCATCAAGCGCGCCGAGGCCGCCCAGGCCGAGGCCAACCAGCTGCTCGAGCAGTACCGGGCCCAGCTCGCGGAGGCGCGTACCGACGCCGCCAAGATCCGCGACGACGCCCGGGCCGACGCCGAGGGCATCCGCCAGGACATCCTCGCGAAGGCGCGCGAGGAGTCCGACCGGATCATCGCCGCCGGCAAGGAGCAGCTCGCCGCCGAGCGGGCCACCATCGTGCGCGAGCTGCGCACCGAGGTCGGCACCATCGCGGTGGACCTGGCCAGCAGGATCGTCGGTGAGTCGCTCGCCGACGAGGCGCGGCGCAAGGGCACCGTGGACCGGTTCCTGAGCGGTCTCGAGAGCGCGGGGGCCCGCTGATGCAGGCCGCCAGCCGGGAGTCGTACAAGGTCGCGGCGGACCGCCTCGACGCGTACGCCCGCGGCGCGGAGCCGTCGGCGGTGTCCACCACCGCCGACGACATCCTCTCCGTCGCCGCCCTGCTGCGGCGCGAGCCGCGGCTGCGCCGGGCGCTCTCCGACCCGGCCCGATCCGGGTCGGATCGGGCCGGCCTGCTCAGCGAGATGCTGCGCGGCAAGATCGGCGCCGACGCGCTCGACCTGCTCGTCTCGTTGGTCTCCGGCCGCTGGTCGGCTCCGTCGGAACTGCTCGACGGCACCGAGCGGCTGGGCGTCGAGGCGCTCCTGGCGAGCGCGGACAAGGCCGGCGAGCTGGGCGAGGTGGAGGACGAGCTGTTCCGTTTCGGGCAGGTCGTCGCCGGCTCCCCGGAGCTGTCCAACGTGCTCTCCGACCAGATGGCGCCGGTCGCGCAGCGGGCCACCCTGGCCGACCAGCTGCTCGCCGACAAGGCCCGGCCGATCACCGGCTACCTCGTCGGGGTCGCGCTCGCCGGCTTCGGCGGGCGCTCCTTCACCGGAGCGCTCACCCGGCTGGTCGAGCTGGCCGCCGAGCGACGGGACCGCCGGGTCGCGTACGTGACCGTGGCGGCTCCGCTGGATGACGCGGAGGAGCGACGCCTCGGTGCCCGCCTCTCGGAGATGTACGGTCGAGAGGTCTCCGTCAAGCAGACGGTGGACCCCGGCGTGCTCGGTGGGGTGAGTGTCCGGGTCGGTTCCGACCTGTACGACGGCACCGTCCTGCGCCGCCTGAACGAGACTCGCAACGCGCTCGCGAAGCGCTGAGCAGACCTGATTCGTCGCCATCGGACCGGCCGGTACTAGGTATCCCGGGCCCTGAGATACTTAAGGAAGCAGAGGATGGCCGAGCTGACCATCTCGACGGAGGAGATCCGCGGCGCCCTGGAGCGCTACGTCTCCTCCTACACGGCCGACGTCTCCCGCGAGGAGGTCGGCACCGTCGCCGACACCGGTGACGGCATCGCCCACGTCGAGGGGCTGCCCTCGACCAAGACCAACGAGCTGCTGGAGTTCGAGGACGGCACGCTCGGCGTGGCGCTGAACCTCGACGTCCGGGAGATCGGTGTCGTCGTTCTCGGTGACTCCGCCAACCTGGAGGAGGGGCAGCGGGTCAAGCGCACCGACCGGGTGCTCTCCGTGCCGGTCGGCGACGCGTTCCTCGGCCGCGTGGTCAACGCGCTCGGCCAGCCGATCGACGGCCTCGGCGACATCGCCGACGAGGGCTACCGCGAGCTGGAGCTCCAGGCTCCGAACGTGATGTCCCGGCAGTCGGTCTTCGAGCCGCTGCAGACCGGCATCAAGGCCATCGACGCCATGACGCCGATCGGCCGGGGCCAGCGGCAGCTGATCATCGGTGACCGGAAGACCGGCAAGACCACGGTCGCCCTGGACGCCATCCTCAACCAGCGCGACAACTGGCGCTCCGGCGACCCGAAGAAGCAGGTCCGCTGCATCTACGTCGCCATCGGCCAGAAGGCCTCCACGATCGCCTCGATCAAGGGCCAGCTGGAAGAGGCGGGCGCGATGGAGTACACCACCATCGTGGCCTCCCCGGCGTCCGACCCGGCCGGCTTCAAGTACATCGCCCCGTACACCGGCTCGTCCATCGGGCAGCACTGGATGTACGGCGGCAAGCACGTGCTGATCGTCTTCGACGACCTGAGCAAGCAGGCCGAGGCGTACCGGGCCGTGTCGCTGCTGCTGCGCCGCCCGCCGGGCCGTGAGGCCTACCCGGGTGACGTCTTCTACCTGCACTCCCGGCTGCTGGAGCGGTGCGCCAAGCTCTCCGACGAGCTGGGCGGCGGCTCGATGACCGGCCTGCCGATCATCGAGACGAAGGCGAACGACATCTCGGCCTTCATCCCGACCAACGTCATCTCCATCACCGACGGTCAGATCTTCCTCGAGACCGACCTGTTCAACCAGGGCGTGCGGCCGGCCATCAACGTCGGCACCTCGGTGTCCCGGGTCGGTGGCGCCGCGCAGGTGAAGCCGATGCGGAAGGTCGCCGGCTCGCTGCGGCTCAACCTGGCCCAGTACCGCGAGCTGGAGGCGTTCGCCGCCTTCGCCTCCGACCTGGACAAGGCCTCCCGGGCCCAGCTGGAGCGCGGATCCCGCCTGGTCGAGTTGCTCAAGCAGCCGAACTACTCGCCGTACCCGGTGCAGGAGGAGGTCGTCTCCGTCTGGGCCGGCGTCGAGGGCAAGCTCGACGACATCCCGGTGGGCGAGGTCCGGCGCTTCGAGTCGGAGTTCCTCCAGTACCTGCGGCACAAGCACGAGGGTGTCCTGGCCGGGATCGCCGACAACAAGTGGGACGACGACATCATCGGCTCGCTGGACTCGGCCATCACCGAGTTCAAGAAGGTCTTCCTGGGCAAGGAGGACGAGACCCGGCTCAACGAGGCCCCGGCCGCGCCGCTCGAGGGCGAGCAGACCCGCGAGACGGTGACCCGCTTCCGGGACAGCGCGACCGACCGCCCGGCTGAGAGCTGACGATGGCCGCGCAGGTTCGCGTTCTTCGTCAACGGATCCGCTCGGCGAAGTCGATGAAGAAGATCACCAAGGCGATGGAGCTCGTCGCGACGAGCCGCATCGCCAAGGCCCAGGCCCGGGTGGAGGCTTCGCTTCCGTACGCCACGGCCATCACCGGCGTGCTCACCGCGCTGGCCTCGAACGCGCGGATCGACCACCCGCTGCTCACCCCGCGCGAGCGGGTGCGGCGGGCCGGTGTCCTGGTCGTCACCGCCGACCGTGGCCTGGCCGGTGGCTACAGCACCAACGCGATCCGGACCGCCGAGTCGCTGATCGCCCGGCTGCAGGCCGACGGCAAGGAGCCGGTGCTCTACGTCGTCGGCCGCAAGGGCGTGACGTACTACCGGTTCCGCAACCGGGAGATCGCGGCGAGCTGGACGGGCTTCTCCGAGCAGCCGGGCTTCTCCGACGCCCGCGAGGTGGGCGAGACGCTGATCAAGGCGTTCTCGGCCGGCGCGGACGACGTGGACGGCGACGCCGGGGCGGACGGGGTGCTCGGGATCGACGAGCTGCACATCGTCTACACCGAGTTCAAGTCCCTGATGACCCAGACCCCGGTAACGAAGATCATCGGTCCGATGGAGGTCGAGGACCGGCCGCGGTCCGAGGGCCTGGGCCTGCTGCCGGCCTACGAGTTCGAGCCGGAGGCCGAGGCGCTGCTCGACGCGCTGCTGCCGAAGTACATCAACACGCGGATCTACGCGGCGTTGCTCGAGTCGGCGGCCAGCGAGTCGGCGGCCCGGCGGCGTGCGATGAAGAGCGCCACCGACAACGCCGAAGAGATGATCGAGAAGTACACCCGTGAGATGAACACGGCCCGCCAGGCCGGGATCACCCAGGAGATCAGCGAGATCGTCGGCGGCGCGAACGCGCTCGCCGCGTCGGGAAGTGAAGTGTGATGACTGTATCCGCAGTTGCTGGTGGACCAGCTGAGACCAGCACGGCCACGGGTCGCGTGGTCCGGGTCATCGGCCCGGTCGTCGACGCCGAGTTCCCGCGCGACGCCATGCCGGCCCTGTTCAACGCCCTGCACGTGGACGTGACGCTCTCCGGCGGCGAGAAGACGCTGACCCTCGAGGTCGCCCAGCACCTGGGTGACAACATGGTCCGCGCCATCTCGATGCAGCCGACCGACGGTCTGGTCCGCGGCGCCGAGGTGCGGGACACCGGCTCGCCGATCACCGTGCCGGTGGGCGACGCGGTCAAGGGCCACGTGTTCAACGCGATCGGCGAGGTGCTCAACCTCACCGAGGGCGAGACGCTCACGCCGGACGACCACTGGGGCATCCACCGCAAGGCCCCGGCCTTCGCCGACCTGGAGCCGAAGACCGAGATGCTGGAGACCGGCATCAAGGTGATCGACCTGCTCGCTCCGTACGTCAAGGGCGGCAAGATCGGTCTGTTCGGTGGCGCCGGCGTGGGCAAGACGGTGCTCATCCAGGAGATGATCACCCGGGTGGCCCGGAACTTCGGTGGTACCTCGGTCTTCGCCGGCGTGGGTGAGCGCACCCGTGAGGGCAACGACCTGATCGCCGAGATGACCGAGTCCGGCGTCATCGACAAGACCGCCCTGGTCTACGGCCAGATGGACGAGCCGCCGGGCACCCGGCTGCGGGTGGCCCTCTCCGCGCTGACCATGGCGGAGTACTTCCGCGACGTGAAGAAGCAGGAGGTGCTGCTCTTCATCGACAACATCTTCCGCTTCACCCAGGCCGGTTCCGAGGTCTCCACGCTGCTCGGCCGGATGCCGAGCGCGGTGGGCTACCAGCCGACCCTGGCCGACGAGATGGGCGAGCTCCAGGAGCGGATCACCTCCGTCCGGGGCCAGGCCATCACCTCGATGCAGGCGATCTACGTGCCCGCCGACGACTACACCGACCCGGCGCCGGCCACCACGTTCGCCCACCTGGACGCGACCACCAACCTGGAGCGGTCGATCTCCGACAAGGGCATCTACCCGGCCGTGGACCCGCTGGCGTCCTCGTCCCGGATCCTCGCCCCGGAGTTCGTCGGCCAGGAGCACTTCCAGGTGGCCACCGAGGTGAAGCGGATCCTGCAGCGCTACAAGGACCTGCAGGACATCATCGCGATCCTCGGCATCGAGGAGCTCTCCGAGGAGGACAAGGTCACGGTGGGCCGGGCCCGCCGGATCGAGCGCTTCCTCTCGCAGAACACCTACGCCGCCGAGCAGTTCACCGGCGTGCCGGGCTCGACGGTCCCGATCAAGGAGACCATCGAGGCGTTCAAGAAGATCAGCGAGGGCGAGTACGACCACTTCCCCGAGCAGGCGTTCTTCATGTGCGGTGGTCTCGAGGACCTCGAGAAGAAGGCGAAGGAGCTGATGGAGGGCTGAGTCCCCCGTCACACTCCCGGAGGCCGTCCCGACGAATGTCGGGGCGGCCTTCGCCCGTCTGGCCTCGTCGCTAGCAGATGTCCGCTTCCTCGGCAAGCGGTTCGGCGAACTGCGCGGTACCGTTTTGTGACGGCGCGTTCACGTACTGGACGTCGATCTTGTGCAACGGAACCGTTGCCTGCGCCCGTCTACCAGTCGTGGGCGTGACGATGGGAGATGCTCGTGGCTAAGGGTGGCGCCGACGGCGACAAGCGGTCCGTCTGGCGGGGGATCCCGCGCTGGGCGCGCCTGTGCACCGTCTTCGGGGTCGTTCTCCTGGTGCTCAGCGGCGGCACCCTGGTCGGCTACCGCACGCTGGTGCACCGCTACGAAGGTGCCGTCGGCAAGGCCGACCTCTTCGGTGACCAGGCGGCCGGCGCCACCGAGAAGAAGAGCGACATCAAGGGTCCGCTGAACATCCTCCTGGTCGGCATCGACCCGCGGAAGCCGGAAACCCCGCCGCTCGCCGACTCGATCATGATCCTGCACGTGCCGGCCGGGATGGACCGCGGCTACCTCTTCTCCCTGCCCCGGGACCTGCGGGTCAAGATCCCCGCCTTCCCCAAGGCCGACTTCGCGGGGCGTACGGACAAGCTGAACGCCGCCATGTCGTTCGGTAGCCGGGTGTCCGGCCAGAACCCGGACGCCGCCCGCGGCTTCGAGCTGCTCGCCGAGACCGTGCGGCAGGTCACCGGCATCAAGCGCTTCGACGCCGGCGCGATCATCAACTTCACCGGCTTCAAGAAGATCGTCGACGCGATGGGCGGCGTCGACATGTACATCGAGCGGGACGTCACGTCCGAGCACCTGCAGCCGGACGGCACCGCCCGCCAGCTCCGGCCCGGCGGCGGGGGCTACCTCGGCCCGCAGGCCGAGTACAAGAAGGGCAACGCCCACCTCAAGGGCTGGCAGGCGCTCGACTACGTCCGGCAGCGCTACCCGCGCAACGGCGTGCCGGACGCCGACTACGGCCGGCAGCGGCACCAGCAGCAGTTCGTCAAGGCGATGGTGAGCCAGGCGTTCAGCGCCGACGTGGTGACCAACCCGGTCAAGCTCGACAAGGTGCTGCGCGCCGCCGGACAGTCCCTGATCTTCAACGGTCGGGGCAACAGCGTGGTCGACTTCGCCCTCGCCCTGAAGAGCCTCCGCGCCGACTCGATCGAGACGATCAAGCTGCCGGGTGGGCCGATCGAGGTCAACGGGGCGTACAAGGGGGAGCGGTTCGATCCGGCGGTGGAGGACTTCTTCGCGGCGCTCCGCACCGGGCAGGTCGACGCCTTCCTGCTGGAGCACCCCGACTTCAAGCAGAAGAACAGCTAGTCTGACCGCCAGCGGGCCCCGGCACGCGCCGGGGCCCTCGGCTGAGCGTGGCGCAGCTCTCGCCACCCGCCTTGGGCGGCTGTCGGGGCCACGACTAGACTTTCGGCACACCCGCCGCCGCAGCAAGGAGACAGCGTGGCACAGCAGCTTCACGTCGAGCTCGTAGCCGTCGAGGAGAAGGTCTGGTCCGGCGAGGCCGAGATGGTCGTCGCCCGGACGACCGAGGGCGAGCTGGGTGTGCTGCCGGGGCACGCGCCGCTGCTCGGCCAGCTCGCCGAGCCCAGCCAGGTCCGCATCAAGCAGGCCGGTGGCCAGCAGGTCGCGTACGACGTCGCCGGCGGGTTCCTGTCGGTCACCGGTGCGGGCGTCACGGTCCTCGCCGAAAGCGCCACCCCCGCCACTCCGGCGCGCTGAACCGATCCGCCGATGGAGATCGTGGAAGGGATCGGAATCGGCATCGCGGTTGTCATCGCGGCGCTCCTGATCCTCTTCATCCGGCGGGCCCTGTTCACCCGCAGCGGCGGCATCATCCGGCTCAGCGTGCGGGTCTCCACGATGCTCGACGGCCGAGGCTGGTCACCCGGCTTCGGCCGTTTCGTCGGTGACGAACTCCGCTGGTACCGGATGTTCAGCTTCGCCCTGCGACCCAAGCGGGTGCTCTCCCGCAAGGTGCTCGCCGTGGAGCGGCGGCGGCTCCCGGAGGGCCAGGAACGCCTCTCCATGCCGGCCGACTGGGTGATCCTCCGCTGTACCAGCAACCACGCGCCGGTCGAGATCGCGATGGCACGATCCACGGTCACCGGCTTTCTGTCCTGGCTCGAGGCCGCCCCACCCGGGGCGGTCTCGCCGCGTCTGGCCTCGCAGGACTGGCCCGCCGCCTGACCGCCGGTTCCTCCTCGCCGCTCTGTCAGCGGCGTGGCTGGTTGCGGTGGGGTGGGGTGGGGCCCGCCGTGCCCGGCTCCCGGTGGGGTGGGGCCCTTCGTCGACTTAATGACCGCAGAGGGGCGTCCACGATCTCCAACGCTCAGCGTCGACGACGGGCCGGCCGCCCTCCGACTCTGGCTTGATCAACTCGGCATGCGGCAAAGCGGCCCTTCAACCGCAACTCACACCACGACTTGCCGCAATCGGAGTGGATCAACGAGCACAACCGCCACCGGACCACCACCTCTGAGGCCACGGTTCGGACATGCGCCCCAAAACCGGCACGGCGTGCCGGGGTTCGCGGCGGGCCCGGGTGCCGGGAGTCCCGGGCGAGCCGGCCGCCCGCCGCTCGTCGCTCGCGGCTCGTGGCTCGTGGCTCGGCTCCGTCGCTCATGGCTCGTGGCTGGGTGGCTCGTGGCTGGGTGGCTCGTCGCTCGTCGGTCGCCAGGGCTGTTGGGCTGCTGGGCTGCTGGGCGATGGTGAGTGGAACGTCATGGGTGTCTCCCGGGTCCGGACACAGCCATGGCGTTCCACCGACGGGGTGGTGGCCTGCGTGGGCTGGGCGGTTCGGTGCGGTCTGTCCGGTTCTCGGGTGGTGGGCGGCACCCGGGTGGCGGAATGGTTGGCGGGGGCGGGTCGTTGTATACGGGTGAACGGCCGAGCAAGAGCGCCCCGCCCCGGCGGGTGTGGCCCCCCGGGGAATGATGGTGGGCCGCCGGTCGTTAC
>NZ_KQ058715.1:0-453 GCF_000982955.1 Micromonospora sp. HK10
GGGTCGGCCCGGGTCGGTCCGGTGCGGGCCGGTCCGGTGCGGGTCGGTCCGGTGCGGGTCGGTCCGGCGCGTCGTCGGGGCGGTCCTGCCCACGGCGGTTCTGCGCCGCCCTGCGCGCCCAGGGCCGGTCGCGCGTCCCCTGGCCGGCGGTGGTGCGGGCGTCCGGTCCGACCCGGCGCGGGTCAGCGGCCGTTGCGGGGCAGTTCCTCGCGCGGAACCCAGTTCCGCCGGACGATCACCACTCGGGCCTCGGCCTCGGCGAGGTCGTCCTCGGTGGGGCGGGCGGCGTCCCGCGCCCGCAGCGCCGCGGTCACGCTGACCTGCGAGGATCCCGAGCCGACCAGGCCCCGAAGACCCCGGTCGCCCTCCTCGCCCGACGGCCCGGACCGGCGCCCCCGGGGCTCCGACGGCTCCAGCTCGGCGCGTCTGGCGCCGCGCGGCGACCTGGAGCCG
>NZ_KQ058715.1:573-6876 GCF_000982955.1 Micromonospora sp. HK10
GAGTCCGGCTCGGCGCGTCTGGCGCCCGGCCTCGGTCGGGGGGCGTCGTCGTACACCGGGGGCGTGCTCGCGGTGTGCGCCGCACCGTCCGGCGCGTCGGACTCGCCCTGGTGCCGCAACCGCCGTCGCCGCCGCTCCGCATCACCCACCCCCCGACCGTACCGCCCCCGCCCCGCCCGAGCCTGCGCCGATCATGGAGTGGTAGCTGCCGACTTCGCGGCTTACCTGCACCGCCACCACCCCCTGATCGACGGGGAGACCGGGGGGAAGGGGAGGGCGGGGTCAGAAGACCTCCCTGGGGGAGGGGGCGCGGTGCCAGGTGAAGGCGGGGGCGGCGGTGGCGACGGTGCCGGGGACCAGTTCACGTAGCCGGCCGCCGGCGGCGAGCGCGCCGAGGCCGGTGCCGCCCAGGTAGAGCTCGCCCAGGGCCCGGACGTCGGCGGCCAGCGCGGCCGGGGCGGTGCTGGCGACGCACTCCGCGCCGTCCGGGCCACCGACCAGCCGCCAGCGGCCGGTGTTCTCCGGCAGCAGGTCGTCGGTCACCTCGATCACCACGTCGACGTCGGTGGCGTACCGGCGGGCGGCCAGCGCGGCGGGCAGGTCGACCAGCCGTACCCAGAGGGCGTCGGAGAGCTGGGCGCCCAGGGCTCGCGGCTCGTTCAGCAGCCAGAACAGTGGCTCGTCCACGGCGGCGGTCCGGAACGACAGCCGCCGGGTCAGGTCGATCGAGAGCAGCATCCGCCACAACGCCTGGTACGCGTCCGGCGTCGCGGCCACCACCTCGTCGACCCGGACCTCGCCGCGTGGCCCGCCCCGCTCCCACGCCTCCCGGGTCCGGTAGAGGGCGTACCCGTCGACGCCGTCCCCGCCGTCGTGCAGCAGCACCCGGCGCTCGGTCGCGCCGTCGCGCCGGGTCTTCACGTCGGCGAGCACGTACGCCCACCAGCGCTCGTCGCGGCTGGACCAGCCGGGCCGGTCGGCGCGCACCCGGTCGTACAGCCGGGCCAGATCGGCCTGGTGACCGGCCGGGCGGTCCAGCCGGAGCGTGCCCCCGGCGGCGGCCGGTTCCGGCAGCCGCAGCTCGACGGTGTCGCACTGGAGGTGGTAGCGCTGCGCGGCGAGCCCGTAACCGAACCGGGGGTAGATCCGGCCTTCGCTGGCCCAGAGCACCGCCACCGGCTCCCGGCCGGCGTCCCGGATCTCGCGTAGCTGCCGGCGCATCAGGGTGGTGAGCAGCCCGCGCCGGCGGTGGGTGGGCAGCACCGCGACCATCGTCACGTGGGCCGCCGGCAGGCTCGCGCCGGGCACCTGCAGCTCCCGGGTGTACGCGCTGGCGTGCGCCACCGCGCGCCCACCGTCGCGCACCAGCAGGGCGCGCTCGGGCTCGAACACGCCGCGCTCGATCCCCATCAGCTCGGGGTCGGGGTCGTCGTGGAAGGCCAGGTACAGCAGCGCGCTGATCTCGTCGAAGTCCTCGGCCCGGGGCACCGTCACGTCCGTCATCGGCCGTGTGTAGCCCATCAGGTGCGGGTTCGGCGACCGATTTGCCGGCTCGCTACCCTCGGAACGGAGGCCACGTCGGTCGAGGGGGAGGACACGAGATGGCGGACCAGACACAACCGTGGGCCGAGCGCACCGTCGAGGTGCCGCCGCAGCCCGGTGTGGGCGTGGTGCCACCGCAGCGGGACGGGTTCCAGCGCGGCGTCGCCCAGGTGGGCGCGCGGCGTACGCCCCGGACCGAGCAGTTCCCCGCCGTCGACCCGACCGGCTGGTCGGGGGAGCCGGCCGCACGCCGCCCGATGAGCTGGCACCTGGCGCAGCTACGCCGGGGCGGGGAGTGGAGCGCCGCCGGAGCCCTGTTCGCCTTCGTCTGCTGGGGCATCTGGGCGATCTCCGGCCGGGGCAACCTGACCACCCCGGTGGTCACCTTCGTGCTCAGCCTGCTCACGGCGGTCGGCCTCTTCGCGCTGGCCCGGCTGGTCGGCCGGATCGTCTGGGAGCGGCAGCTCGGCCGGGTCCGGCGCAGCGCCCGGGGTGCCCACCTGCTGACCGCACTCTTCCTGGCCGGGGTGGGGGTCGCCTACCTCCAGCAGACCGAGTGGGTGGTCAGCGCCTGGAACTGGGTCACCGGCAACTGACCGCCTGGCCGCGGGCGGATCGGCGCGTCGCCGCCCGCCCGCGACCCGGTCGCGGTACGCCGCGACGCCGGTCGTCACTCCACCAGGACGGCGCTCGCATTACCCGGCGCGGCCCGCTTCATCCGTCGCCCGGTGGGCTGAGCCGGGGTCGGTTTCGTCTCCATGGGCCAGCCGTACCCCCGGCAGGTCGGGCGAAAACGGGGCCGCCCACCGGCCCGGGTGGCCGCTCACCGAGCCGACGCGTGCTTCCGGCGCACCGATCCCGGCCGGCCGTCGTGTCGGCGCGCCCATCCGACCAGCATGGGGGCATGGGCGCATATCGATCAGCGTACGAGCGGAGCCTCGCCGACCCGGAGGGCTTCTGGCGGGACGCGGCGGCGGACCTCGACTGGCACCGGGCACCCGAGCGGATCCTCGACGGCGGTGCCGCGCCGCTGTACCGGTGGTTCCCCGACGGTGTGTTGAACACCTGCCACAACGCGCTGGACCGGCACGTGGCCGCCGGCCGGGGCGACCAGCCGGCGCTGATCCACGACAGCCCGGTGACGGGCACGGTCCGTACCCTCAGCTACGCCGAACTGCTGGCCGAGACCGCCCGGTTCGCCGGGGCGCTGCGCCGGCTCGGCGTGGGCCGGGGCGACCGGGTGCTGCTCTATCTGGCCATGGTGCCGGAGGCGGTGATCGCCATGCTGGCCTGCGCCCGGATCGGCGCGATCCACTCGGTGGTCTTCGGCGGCTTCGCCGCCCACGAACTCGCCGTCCGGATCGACGACGCCCGGCCGACGGTGGTCGTCGCGACCTCCTGCGGTATCGAGGTGGACCGCGTGGTGCCCTACCACCCGATCCTCGCCGCCGCGCTGGACGAGGCGACCCACGTCCCGGCGCACTGCGTGATCGTGCAGCGCCCCCAGGAGCCCGCTCCGCTGCTGCCCGGCCGCGACCTGACCTGGGACGAGGCGATGGCGGACGCCGAGCCGGTGGAGTGCGTGCCGGTGGCGGCCACCGACCCGCTCTACATCCTCTACACCTCCGGCACCACCGGCCGCCCGAAGGGTGTGGTGCGGGACAATGGCGGGCACGCGGTGGCGTTGCGCTGGTCCATGCGCAACGTGTTCGACATCTCGCCGGGCGAGGTCTTCTGGGCCGCCTCCGATGTGGGCTGGGTGGTCGGCCACTCCTACATCGTCTACGCGCCGCTGCTCACCGGGGCGACGACGGTGCTCTACGAGGGCAAGCCGGTGGGCACCCCGGACGCCGGGGCGTTCTGGCGGGTCGTCGCCCAGCACCGGGTGGCCGCCCTGTTCACCGCGCCCACCGCGATCCGGGCCATCCGCCGCCAGGACCCGGACGGTGCGCTGCTGGCCGGGCACGACCTGAGCAGCCTGCGTACCCTCTTCCTGGCCGGCGAGCGGCTCGACCCGGACACCTGGGAGTGGGCCGGGCAGCGGCTCGGCGTACCGGTGGTGGACAACTGGTGGCAGACCGAGACCGGCTGGCCGGTGGCGGCCAACCCGCGCGGCCTGGAACCGCTGCCGATCAAGCCCGGCTCCCCGTCGGTGCCCGTCCCCGGGTACGACATCCGGGTGGTCGACGGCGGTGGCCGGGAGGTGCCGCCGGGCACCGACGGCTCGATCGTCATCCGGTTGCCGCTGCCGCCCGGCTGCCTGCCCACCCTCTGGGGCGACGACGAGCGCTTCCTCCGCTCCTACCTGGCCACCTTCCCCGGCCACTACCTGACCGGTGACGGCGGCCGGTTCGACGAGGACGGCTACCTGTACGTGATGGGTCGCACCGACGACGTGATCAACGTGGCCGGGCACCGGCTCTCCACCGGCGCCATGGAGGAGGTGCTGGCCGCCCACCCCGCGGTGGCCGAGTGCGCGGTGATCGGGGTCGCGGACCCGCTCAAGGGCCAGGTGCCCAGCGGGTACGTGGTGCTCAAGGCCGGTGCCGAGGTGGACCGGGACGCGCTCGCCGGTGAGCTGGTCGCCCTGGTGCGGCAGCGGATCGGGCCGGTGGCGGCGTTCCGCCGGGTCACCGTGGTGCCGGCGCTGCCCAAGACCCGCTCCGGCAAGATCCTCCGCCGGACCATGCGCGGGCTGGTCGAGGGGCGGGACGAGCCGGTGCCGCCGACCATCGACGACCCGGCGGCGCTGACCGTCTTCCGCGACCTCGGTGCGGAAGCTACTCCGTGACGTCCGGGAGCTTCCCGCCGCCGGTTCGGGACAGCTACTCCTTGACGAAACGGTGGAGCACGAAGTCCTGCTCGGCCCCGCAGGCGATCAGCTCGGTGTTCCACGAGCAGGAGTCGCCCCGCACGTCCCGCAGCTCGCCCAGCGGCACCCGCTTGCCCGACCCGGCGCCCACCCCGGCCACGCCGCGGTCGTCCACCCCGCTGCCCAGCGCGTCGGCGAAGAGCAGCAGGTTGCCGGCGTCGACCCGGACGGCCACGCCCTCCTCGTCGTCGAGGATCCGCTTGCCGTCGGCGGCGAAGAGCGTCACGGCCGGTTCCGGGTAGCTCCGCCGCGCCAGCACCCGCTCGCCGACCGGCACCAGCTGGGTCATCCCCGGCGCCGGCCACCGCTTGACGCCCTGACCCTCCCCGGCGGCCACCACCTGCGCGGTCTTGTCGTCGGAGCCGGTCACCTCCAGCAGGCAGGCCCGGTGCTCCCCGCAGGGCACCAGTGCCTTGGCCCGCCGGTCGTCGTCCTCCGCCCGGTACAGGACGCTCGGCTGTGCCTGCCGCCCCAGGTCGTACGCGAGCAGCCGCCCGTCGTCGCCGGCCACGTAGAGCCGGTCCTCGTGGGCGACGACCAGGTCGTCCGGCTCGGCCACCGCCTTCCAGCGGCGGATCTCCTGGCCGGAGCCGAGTTCGATCAGCCGGACCGACTTGTCCGCGCTGACCTGCACGAGCTGCCCGACCGGGCCCTGCTCGGGGTCGCGCGGCGAACCGTCGCCGTAGCCGGGGCCGGACACCGTCTCGGCGGTGGTCACCGGGTGCACGCTGTCGCGCGTGTTGCCGTACTGGTCGGTCAGGTCGTTCAGCGACCACTTCTCGTCGCCGTTGCCCAGCTTCCGCCCGACGAGCCGTTTCCGCTCGTGGTCGCTGAACGCCACCACGTCCTCGCCGACGAACATCTCGTCGTCGCGGCCCAGGGTGTGCCGCCACCGGGGTTGGCCGGTGCCGCCGTCGAGCACTTCGAGCTGGCGGCCGGTGCTGCCGCCGGTGGCCTCGGCGAGCAGCGCGACCGCGCCGGGCAGCGCGACCAGGCCGGCCCACCGGTCGGCCGTGATGCCGCTCTCCCGGCGCCACAGCTCCGTGCCCGTGCCCGCCTCGACGGCGACCACCACCAGCCGCTTGTCCTCCCGCGGATAGGCCAGGTAGGCCCGACCGCCCGCGAGGGCGGTGAACATGTCGATCGGCCGTTCGGTGGCGCCCGCGATCCGGGTGCCCTTGCCGAAGGCCTGGAAGGTCAGCTCGGGATGGCGGTCCCGGGTCAGGTAGAGCACGGTCGCGGTGACCACCCCGGCCAGGGCGGCCACCGCGCCGAGCGCGATCCACAGCGCGCGCCGTCGCCGGCCGCCGCCGGCCGGTGCGGCCGCCGGCCCGGGCGTCCCGTTCCCGGGTACGCCGGGCCAGCCCGGCCAGCCGCCCGGCTGGTGCGGGATCCCGGGCGCGGGCGTCCCGTCCCCAGGTATGCCGGGCTGCGGCCGGGTGGCTGCCGGCGCGGCCGGGGCGGGGAAGTGCGGGGCCGGGCTGGTGCCCGCCGGGCCGGCGTCGACCGGCGGGCCGGCGCTGACCGGCGTCCCGTGGGGTGCGGCCAGCCGGGTGCCGTTCGGTCCGACGGCGAACGCCGGGCGGGGCGCGTCTCCGGCGGTCGCCGGGCGCGGTGGCTGGGCGGCGACCGTGGTGCCGTCGGCGGCGGCCGGGGAGACGGGCGTCGCGGGGCCGGCGGCGGCCAGCGTGCCGTCGGGGCCGGCAGCGGGCAGCGTGCCGTCGGGGCCGAGGCCGGGCAGCGTGCCGGCCGGTTCCGCCAGCGGTGACGTGGCGGGGTCCGGCCGCGCGGGCCCTGCGCCCTGCTCCGCCAGGGTGGGCGGCACCCCGGCCGCACCCGGCCGGTCACCGGCCGGCACGGTCGGTGGGGCGGGGGCGGCGCCGGGCGGG
>NZ_KQ058716.1 GCF_000982955.1 Micromonospora sp. HK10
ACCGCGGTGGTGGCCGTCGCCCTTCGGGCCGGGCGCGCCGGCGGCCCGACCGCGCCCGGCTCGACAGGCCCGGTGGTCGAGATCGCGATAGGCTGACCGGGTGGATCGTGCCGAACTGTCCATCGCCGTACACCGGACCGGGGACGAAGCCGTGCTTCGCCTGGCCGGTGAGATCGACATGCTCACGGCCGCCCAGCTGTCGACGGTGGTCAATGAGGTGCTGGCCGACCCGCCGCCCCGCATCGTGCTCGACCTGGGCGGGGTGACCTTCTGCGACTCGCAGGGCCTGGGCACCCTGGTGGTGCTCAGCCGCAAGGCCAGTCACGCCCAGAGCCTGCTGGTCCTGAGCAACGTCGGCGACTTCCTGCTCCGGGTCCTCGACATCACCGGCCTCCGCAGCGCCCTCATGATCCGCAACGAAACCGCCCCCTGACCCACCCCACCCACCCCACCCACCCACCCACCCCCTCCCCCGCCCCCTGCCTGCTGCGTTGATCAAGGAGTTTGCGTCCGCGCCCGGCGCGTCAGGGACGCAAACTCCTTGATCAACGTGGGTGGGGGGTCAGGTGGTGGGGGGTCAGGTGGCCGGGATGTCGCGGCGGTGGAGGGTGGTCAGGCCGGCGGCGGTGAGGGCCAGGGCCAGGGCGGTCAGCAGCCAGAGCGGGGTGGCGCTCCAGGCGGTCCGGAGGACCTGCGGGGTGTGGGTGAACGGGGACAGGTCCAGTAGCCACTGGTCGAGCTGGAGCACCGCGCCGAGCTGACCGAGCAGCACGCAGACCGCCAGCAGCGCCCAGGCCGCCGGTGCCAGGCGTGGCGCCAGGCCGAAGAGCAGCACCGCCAGGCCGGCCAGCACCCAGGCCGCCGGCGCCTGGGCCAGGCCGGCCGCGGTCATCCGGCCCAGCTGCCCCGCGTCGTGCACGCTGATGCTGTAGGTGAGGCCGATCGCCAGCCCGGTCACCGCCAGCACCACCACCGGGCCGAGCAGCGCGAAGACCACGTGGGAGAGCAGCCAGGCCGAGCGGCGCGTGCCGGTGGCCAGCAGCGGCTCCGCCCGGCCGGCGGTCTCCTCGGTCCGCATCCGCAGCGCGGCCTGCACCCCGTACCCGGCCGCGGCCAGCCCGGCCAGGCTGAGCGTGGCCCCGAGGTACGCGTCGGCCAGCCCGGAGGCGCCGCCGAGCCGGGACATGATCTCTTCGAGCTGCCGGTTCCCCGCCACCGAGCGTCCGGCGGCCTCGGCCGCGCCGCCCAGGATCAGCCCGAGCAGGGCAAAGCCCACCGACCACCAGAGGAGCTGGCCCCGGTGCAGCCGCCAGGCCAACCCGAACGGCCCGGCCAGGGACGGCCCGGCGGTGGCCGGGCCGAGCCGGGGCGGCAGCATCCCGGCGCCCACGTCGCGGCGCACCGACAGGGGGTACGCCACCGCGGCGAGCAGCGCCGACGCCATCAGCGGCAGGGCCAGCACCCACCAGCGTTCCCCCTCGAACGGGCGCACCCGGGCAGCCCAGCCGAGCGGGGAGAGCCAGCTCGGCCAGTCGTTGCCGGCGGTGTCGCCGACCAGCCGCAGCGCGAAGGCGGCACCGAGCACCGCGATGCCGATCCCCCGCGCGCCGCCCGCCGTCTCGGTGAGCTGGGCGGCCAGCCCGCCGACGGTGGCGAAGACGATCCCGGTCAGCGCGGCGGCCAGGCCGAAGCCGTACGAGCCGGCCGCCGGCAGGCCGGTGGCGGCGAGCCCGGCGGCGGTGAGCAGGCCGAGCAGCAGGTCGGCCGCGTACGTGACGAGCAGTGCGGCGGTGAGCCCGGCGTACCGGCCGAGCACGGTGGCGCCGAGCAGCTCGCGCCGGCCGGCCTCCTCCTCGGTGCGGGTGTGCCGGATGACGGTGAGCAGGCTGGCCAGCCCGACGATGACGAGCAGGAAGCCACTCCGCTGGGCGGTCAGCGCGCCGACGCTGTCGCCGTACACCGGGCCGAGCAGCGCGATGATCGACGGGTTGCGGGCGGTGCCGGCGGTGTACGCGGCCCGCTCGGCGGCGGTGGGGAAGAGCTCGAAGAAGCTGGCCGCGTATGACATCGGCAGGACCGCGAGGACCAGCACCCAGAGCGGGAGCAGGAAGCGGTCCCGGCGCAGGATCAGCCGGACCAGGTGCCGGGTGCCGGTGAGGGTGCTCATGCGACCACCTCGCTCCGCTCGGCGGCCGCACCGGGCGCGGCCACGCGGTTCGCTGGCTGACGCTCGCTCATCGGGTCAGCTCCTCGGGGGCCGCCTCGTAGTGCCGCAGGAACAGCTCCTCCAGCGTCGGCGGCGTGCTGACCAGGCTGCGTACGCCCAGCTCGGTGAGGCGGCGCAGGGCGGCGTCCAGGGCCGGGGTGTCCACGTCGAAGCGCACCCGGTTGCCGTCGGTCCGCAGGTCGTGCACGCCGGGCAGCTCGGCCAGGCCGTCGAGCGGGCCGGCCAGTTCGGCGTCGATCGAGGTGCGGTGCAGGTGCCGCAGGTCGCCGAGGGTGCCGGACTCGACGGCGCGGCCGTTCCGGATGATCGTCACCCGGTCGCAGAGCGCCTCGACCTCGGCCAGGATGTGGCTGGAGAGCAGCACCGTGCGGCCGTCCTGCTTGGCCCGGCGGACCCAGTGCTGGAAGACCTCCTCCATGAGCGGGTCGAGGCCGGAGGTCGGCTCGTCCAGGATGAGCAGTTCGACGTCGGAGGCGAGGGCGGCGACCAGGCCGACCTTCTGCCGGTTGCCCTTGGAGTAGGCCCGGCCCTTCTTGCGCGGGTCCAGCTCGAAGGAGTCCAGCAGCTCGGCCCGGCGCTTCGGGTCGAGCCCGCCGCGCATCCGGCCGAGCAGGTCGATCACCTCGCCGCCGCTGAGGTTGGGCCAGAGGGTGACGTCGCCGGGCACGTACGCGAGCCGGCGGTGCAGGGCGACGGCGTCCCGCCAGGGATCACCGCCGAGCAGCCGGACGGCCCCCGCGTCCGCCCGCAGCAGGCCGAGCAGCACCCGGATGGTGGTCGACTTGCCGGAGCCGTTGGGGCCGAGGAAGCCGTGCACCTCCCCGGTGCGGACGGTCAGGTCGAGTCCGTCGAGCGCTCTGGTCCGGCCGAAGGTCTTCACCAGGCCGGACACCTCGATTGGGGTTTCCATACTTCGGAAGCTACGCTCGTTTCACAAACTTGTGAAGATGGTGAGATCTGAGAGACGATCAGGTGTGATGAGCGAGACGACGCCGATGACCGAGCCGCCCCAGCCGGACGAGGAAGAGGTCCACCTCTTCGTCGAACGGATGGCGATGGCCTTCGCGGACGTCGGCTTCCCCCGCATGGCGGGCCGGGTGCTCTTCACCGTGATGAGCGCGGACGAGCCGCTCACCGCCGCCGAGATCGGCGAGCGGCTGGGGGTCAGCGCCGCCGCCGTGTCCGGCGCGGTGCGCTACCTCACCCAGTTCGCCATGCTGGTCCGCGAGCCGGTCAAGGGCTCCCGGCGGGACCGCTACCGGATGCCGGTCAACCCCTGGTACGAGGCCACCATCACCAAGACCGGCCTCTACAAGAACTTCATCGACATCGCCAACGGCGGGGTGGACGCGCTGGGCGGGCGGGACACCCCGGCGGGCGAGCGGGTCGCCGAGATGCGGGACTTCTTCCTCTTCGTCCAGGAGGAGATCGACGCCCTCGGCGAACGCTGGCGGGCCCGGCGCGCCGCGACCGGGCACGACGGCCGGGCCGACGGCTGAGCGCTCAGCCGGCGTTGCCCCAGCGGGCCTGCTCCAACAGGTCCACGGCGCGGTCCCGGGACGCCGCGTCGTCGTCGGCGCGCAGCAGGGCCGTCGCCTCGTCCACCGCGTCGGTGAGCACCCGCCACTGGGCGTCCCGCTCCCGCACCAGGTCGGACTGGGCGGCGAGCTGCCGGGTCTTCACCCACAGCTCGACGAAGACCGAGACCTTGGCCCGCAGCACCCACGGGTCGAAGGGCTTGGTCAGGTAGTCGACCGCGCCCACCGCGTAACCACGCAGCGCGAGCTGGGCGTCCTTGTCCGCCGCGGTGAGGAAGATGATCGGTACGTGCCGGGTGCGCTCGCGCCGCTTGATGTGGGTGGCCGTCTCGAAGCCGTCCATGTCCGGCATCTGCGCGTCGAGGAGGATCACCGCGAAGTCGTCGACGAGAAGCTGCTTCAACGCCGCCTCGCCGCTCTCCACGGCGACCGACTGCACCGGAAGCCCCTGCAGGATCGCCTCCAGGGCCATCAGGTTCTCCCGCCGGTCGTCCACGAGCAGCGCCTTGGCCAACTGGGTCACGAAGTCTCCTCGCCTCGGCTCCGGTTGATCCAGGACGCCATCAGCTCGATCAGCTCGTCCAGGTCCACCGGCTTGGTGATGTAGTCGCTGCCCCCGGCCGCGATCGCGGACTCCCGGTCGCCCGGCATCGCCTTCGCGGTCAGGAAGACGATCGGCAGGTCCGCGAAGCGGTGATTCCGGCGGATCTGCCCGGTCGTTTCGTACCCGTCCTGGTCCGGCATCATGGCGTCCATCAGCACGATGTCCACCTCCGGATGCTCGGCCAGTTGGCGGACCCCGTCCGCCCCGTTGTCCGAGTACAACACGGTCATGCCGTGAAGTTCCAACGCGGAGGTGAGCGCGAAGACGTTCCGGACGTCATCGTCGATGATCAGGACGGTCACCCCGTCCAGGCGGCGCGCGGTCGGCGTCTGCGCCGGCTGCGGCAGCTCCATCGGCATCAGCAGGGACGACGGCAGGCCCGCCCGCTGCGGCGACGGCGGCGCCGGCGCCACCACCGCGTCCGGCGCCAGCACATCCGGTACGAAGAGGGTGAACGTGGAGCCCTGACCGGGCGCCGACGACACGGTGATCATGCCGCCGATCAGTCGGGCCAGGTCCCGGCTGATCGACAGGCCGAGGCCGGTGCCGCCGTACCGCCGGCTGGTGGTGCCGTCGGCCTGCTGGAACGCCTCGAAGATCAGCGAGAGCTTGTCGTCGGAGACGCCGATCCCGGTGTCGATCACCGAGAAGGCGATGACCCGCTGGGCGTTGGTCAGCGCCGGCACGTCGAAGACCGCGTTCTCGGCGGCCGGGGCGATCCGCAGCGTCACCGCGCCGTTGTCGGTGAACTTGACCGCGTTGGAGAGCAGGTTGCGCAGGATCTGCTGCAACCGCTGGGCGTCGGTGACCAGCGCCGGCGGCAGCTCCTTGCTGACCCGGACCTGGAAGTCGAGGCCCTTCTCCTCGGCCTGCGGGGCGAACGCCTGCTCGACGTAGCCGCGGATCTCCGAGAAGCGGATCTCGGTCGGTTCCACGTCCATCCGGCCCGCCTCGATCTTGGACAGGTCGAGGATGTCGTCGATCAGCGAGAGCAGATCGGAGCCGGCGCTGTGGATCGTGCGGGCGAACTCGATCTGCTTCGGGCTGAGGTTCTGCTCCGGGTTCTCCGCCAGCAGCCGGGCCAGCAGGAGCAGCGAGTTCAGCGGCGTACGCAGCTCGTGGCTCATGTTCGCCAGGAACTCCGACTTGTACGCCGACGCCCGGGTGAGCTGCTGCGCCTTCTCCTCCAGGCCGAGCCGGGCCAGCTCGATCTCCCGGTTCTGCGTCTCGATGTTGGTCTTCTGCTCCGACAGCAGCCGGGCCTTGTCCTCCAGCTCGGCGTTGGTGCGCTGGAGTTCCGCCGACTGCTCCTGCAACTCGTGGGCCAGCCGCTGGGACTGGGCCAGCAGCTCCTCCGTGCGCCGGTTGGCCTGGATGGTGTTGACCGCCACCCCGATGGTCAGCACCAGCCGCTCCAGGAACGCCAGGTGCAGCTCGGAGAAGGTGGTCACCCCGGCGAACTCGATCACGCCGAGCAGCTCGCCCTCGAAGAGCACGGGCAGCACCACCAGGTCGGCGGGGGGCGTCTCGGCCAGCCCGGAGCGCAGCACCAGCCGACCGTCGGGCTGGGTGTTGACCCGGATGGTGCGCCGGGAGAGCGCGGCCTGCCCGACCAGTCCCTCGCCCGGCCCGAAGGTCACGTCGTGCCCGCGGGCCACGTACCCGTACGAGGCGGTGAGCCGCAGCCGCACGCTCCCCTCGGAGCTGTCGGCCAGGAAGAACGCGCCGAGCTGCGCGTCGACCAGCGGGGTCACCTCCATCATGATCATCCGGCAGACCTCGCCGAGATCCCGCTGACCCTGGAGCAGGCCGCCGATCCGGGCCAGGTTGGAGTCCAGCCAGCCCTGCTCGGCGTTCTTCTTGGTCGTCTCCCGGAGGGTGACGATCATCTGGTTGATGTTGTCCTTCAGCTCGGCGACCTCGCCCTGCGCCTCGACCGCGATCCGCTGGGTCAGGTCGCCCCGGGTCACCGAGGTGGAGACCTGGGAGATCGCCCGGAGCTGGGTGGTGAGGGTCGAGGCGAGCTGGTTGACGTTCTCGGTGAGGTCCCGCCAGGTGCCGGAGAC
>NZ_KQ058717.1 GCF_000982955.1 Micromonospora sp. HK10
GCGTCGCGTCCGGCGTCGGCCCCGCCGCCCGCCGGCCGTGATCCGCGTCGCGCCCCCTTCGCCCGCCGCCGCGCGCCGGCCGTGAGCCGTGTCGCGTCCGCCGTGGCCCTCTACCCGCCGCCGCGCGCCGGTTGTTCACCCGGGCGTGGCGTGGGCGACGGCCGGGCGGATGGGCTCAGCCGTCCCGCTCCGGATAGCCGACCGGCACCGCCGAGACGTCGTCCAGCGCGGTGACGATCTCCGCCGGCAGCGTCATCCGCTCCACCTGCAGCGCCCCGAGCAGCTGCCCCACCGTCCGGGCGCCGAGGATCGGCGCGGTCACTCCGGGCCGGTCCCGGATCCAGGCCAGCGCGACCTCCAGCGGGGACACGCCCAGCCCGCCCGCGGCGATGGCGACCGCCTCCACGATGCTCGAGCAGCGCGGCTCCAGGTACGTCGCGACGAAGCGCTCGAAGTGCGGCGACGCGGCCCGGGAATCGGCCGGCCGGCCGTGCCGGTACTTGCCGGTGAGCACCCCCCGACCCAGTGGCGACCAGGGCAGGACGCCCAGTCCCATCGCCTCGCAGGCCGGCAGC
>NZ_KQ058718.1 GCF_000982955.1 Micromonospora sp. HK10
GCCACAGGTCGACGTGGTCGGTGCCGAGCCGGCGCAGCGACGCCTCCAGGGTGCGCAGCAGGTGCCCGCGCGAGCCGTCCCGGCGGCGCCCGCTGCCCGGCCGCAGGCCCGCCTTCGTCGCGATCAGCAGCTCTTCCCGGGGCACCAGGCTGCCCAGCAGCGCGCCGATCACCGACTCGGCGTCGCCGTCGGCGTACACGTCGGCGGTGTCGATCAGGTTTCCACCCGCGTCGAGGTAGCTCTTCAGCTGGGCGGCCGCGTCGTCGGCATCGGTGTCCCGTCCCCAGGTCATGGTGCCGAGCGCGAGCCGCGATACCGCCAGCCCGCTTCGGCCGAGCGGTCGCTGTTGCATGCGTGAACCTTATTTGGAAGCCGGCGTCACGGATATCCTCGCCCGGAGTCAACTTCCTGCTCAACCTTCCGGCCGGTGTGACGTGTTCGAGGCGAGCCGGTGGTCGGCCGTCCCATCGGCATTGCGTAACCTGATGCGACCTGTGGTGCGGACGGTGGGAGGACCAGTGCGACTCGGGCTCAGCCTCGGATACCAGACGGCGTGGAGCACACCCGCCGACCACCTGGCCCTGGCCCAGGAGGCGGACCGGCTCGGCTACTCGGTGGTGTGGGCCGCGGAGGCCTACGGCTCCGACTCGCCCAGCATGCTCGCCTGGATGGCCGGCCAGACCGAGCGGATCGACGTGGGCGCAGCGGTGATGCAGATCCCCGCCCGCACCCCGGCGATGACCGCGATGACCGCGGCGACCATCGACGCGCTCTCCGGCGGCCGGTTCCGGCTCGGCCTGGGCGTCTCCGGCCCGCAGGTCTCCGAGGGCTGGCACGGCGTCCGGTTCGCCAAGCCCCTGGCCCGCACCCGGGAGTACGTCGACATCGTGAAGCTCGCGGTCGCCCGCAAGCAGGTCGCGTACGACGGCGAGCACTACACCCTGCCGCTGCCCGACGGGCCGGGCAAGGCGCTGCGGCTCGGCTTCCACCCGCCGCGCGAGCACATCCCGATCTACCTGGCCGCGGTCGGCCCGAAGAACCTGGAGCTGGCCGGCGAGATCGCCGACGGGTGGCTGGCGGTCTTCTACGCCCCCGAGTTCGCCGAGGAGCAACTCGCCTCCGTCCGGGCCGGGCGGGCCAAGGCCGGCCAGGAGCTGGCCGGCTTCGACATCGTTCCGTCCGTGCCGGTGGTGGTGGGCGACGACATCGCCACCTGCGCCGAACTGGTCCGCTGGTACGCCGCCCTCTACGTGGGCGGGATGGGCAGCCGCCAGCAGAACTTCTACAACCAGCTTGCCACCCGGATGGGCTACGGCGACGAGGCCCGCGAGGTACAGGACCTCTACCTCGCCAAGCGGCAGCGCGACGCCGCCGCCGCGGTGCCGATGGAGTTCATCGACCGCACCTCGCTGCTCGGGCCGAAGGAGCGCATCGCCGACCGGATGCGGGAGTACGCCGCCGCCGGCGTGACCACCCTGTCCGTGTCGCTGTTCGTGGCCGACCGGGACAGCGGCGTGCAGACCCTGCGTACCGTCGCCGAGGCGCTGGAACTCTCCGGGGTCGGCGAGTGACCTGGGTCGAGGCCATCGTCCTGGGCATCGTCCAGGGGCTCACGGAATTCCTGCCCGTCTCCTCGTCCGGACACCTCCGGATCACCTCGGCGATCTTCTTCGGCCGGGACGCCGGCGCGTCGTTCACCGCGGTGACCCAGCTCGGCACCGAGGCGGCCGTGCTCATCTACTTCTTCAAGGACATCTGGCGGATCGTCCGGACCTGGTGCCTCGGGCTGGTCGACCGTTCCGTCCGGTCGAGCCTCGACTACCGGATGGGCTGGTACGTCATCGTCGGCACCATCCCGATCGGCGTCCTCGGCCTGCTGTTCAAGGACGCCATCCGGGACACCGCCCGGAATTTGTATCTGATCTCCTTCACGCTGATCTTCTTCGCCCTGGTGCTGGCCTTCGCCGAATACTGGGGCCGGCAGACCCGCACGCTGGAGAACTTCCGGATGCGTGACGGCGTCGTGATGGGCTTCGCCCAGGCCATGGCGCTGATCCCCGGGGTGTCCCGCTCCGGCGGCACGCTCACCTTCGGCCTGCTGCTCAACCTCACCCGGGAGACGGCGGCCCGGTACTCGTTCCTGCTGGCGATCCCCGCGGTGGTGCTCTCCGGCGTGTTCAGCCTCGGCGACGTCTTCGAGCCGGCCGAGCCGGGCACGGCGGCACCGAGCGTGGCGCAGATGGTGGTCGCCACGGTGATCGCCTTCGCCATCGGGTACGCGGCCATCGCCTGGCTGCTGCGCTACGTCGCCCATCACACGCTGTACCTGTTCGTGCTCTACCGGGTGGCGCTCGGCACGCTGGTCCTCTGCCTGCTCCTCACGGGGACGATCAGCGCTACGTAGGTTGTGCTCGGCTTGCGCTTGTTGTGGGCTTCGTCGTGGGCGTTGTCGCGGTGGGGACGCCGCTGGCCGGCACCCTGGTTCGGGTGCCGGCCAGCGGTCATGTTCTGCGCTTGTGGCTGGTGCGGTGGGTCAGCTGTTCCAGTGGTGGGCGACGATGTCGGCGGCCTGCTGCTCCCACTGGGCGTAGGCGTCCGGGTAGGCCGACACCTGCACGGTCTGGGCGGCCTCGGTCAGCGGCATGTCCTGCCAGCCGTCGATCTGCTTCAGACCCTTCTCGAACGCCAGGGTCGCGTACTCGGGGTCGGTGATCTGCTCCGGCGTGCCCCAACCACTGGAGGGGCGCTGCTGGAACAGGCCCAGCGAGTCGTGGTCGTTGCGGTCGCCGAGGTGGCCCAGGTTCTCCAGCTTCGACTCCTGCAGCGCGGTGGCGATGGAGATCACCGCGGCCCGCTCCGGCAGCCCGGCCTTCTTCGTGGCGGCGATGATCGCCTTGGCGTTGGCGGTCTGCTCGTCGGTCAGGTCGATACGCGACTGGGCGCCCTGCACGCCGTGCGGGATCAGCTTGCCGGTGTCCGGCTTGTCGGCCTGCACGACCGCGACCGGCTTGGCATCGGCCGGGTTGGCGTGGGCGGCGATCGGACCGGCGAACACGCCACCGGTGAAAGCCAGACCAGCAATACCCAGCACGCTCTTACGCAGCATCGTGTTCATGGTGAAGCTCCATTCGGGGGTTGGCGCACACCACCGACGGGGGGGGGTCGGCCAGCGCGTGCGCAAGCACCGTCAGGCGCTCAACAAGGGGGAAATCCTCGGGGCATCAGCGCCCACCCCAGGGAAGTTCTGCGGGGCTTGGACCGACGCGGTGAACCGGGTGCTTCCCGGCCAATTTGTCGGCGCCGGTAGGCGCACACACCCCAAGGGAAGTCTTTGGGGGATCGTCCGGGCCGCGGGGCGGGGCCTCTTCGCGGCGCCGGGACCATGTGTAACGACCGGCGGCCCACCATCATTCCCGGGGGCCCACACCCGCCGGGGCGGGGCGCTCTTGCTCGGCCGTTCACCCGGATACAACGACCCGCCCCCGCCAACCATTCCGCCGCCCGAGTGCCGCCCACCACCCCGAGAACCGGACAGACCGCACCAAACCGCCCAGCCCACGCAGGCCACCACCCCGTCGGTGGAACGCCATGGGTGTATCCGGACCCCGGAGACACCCACAGCGTTCCACTCACCATCGCCCAGCAACCCAGCAGCCCTGGCGACCAACGAGCGAGGAGCCGCAAGCCGCGAGCCACGAGCGAGGAGCCACGAGCGGCGAGCGAAGAGCGACGAGCGAAGAGCGACGAGCGAAGAGCGACGAGCCACGAGCCACGAGCGACGAGCCACGAGCGACGAGCCACGAGCGACGAGCCACGAGCGACGAGCCACGAGCGGCGAGCGGCGAGCTCGCCCGGGACTCCCGGCGCCCCGCGCCCGCCCGCGAACCCCGGCACGCCGTGCCGGTTTTGGGTCGCATGTCCGGGCCGTGGCCTCAGACTGTGGTGGTCCGGTGGCGGTTATTTCTCGTTGATCCACTCCGATTGCGGCAGGTCGTGGTGTGAGTTGCGGTCGAAGGGCCGCTTTGCCGCATTCCGCGTTGATCAAGCCAGAGTCGGAGGGCGCCGGCCCGTCGTCGACGCTGAGCGTTGGAGATCGTGGACGCCTCGCCGCGGGGTGATTGAGTCGACGAGGGGCCCATCCCACGACGTGGATCGGGGCCCGCCGTGACCGGCGCAGGGATCGAGCCTGACCGCCCGAAGCCGGGCACGGCGGGGCCCACCCCCAACCGCAACCACCGACATGCCGCAGGGCGACGGATCAAGAACGAGCACCGACAACGGCACCCAGCTGCCGGGGGCGACGGATCATCGGAGTGACCTGGCGCGGCAGGACCACCGAACCGGCCGGCCCCCGAGGCGGGGGCCGGCCGGAACGGGTAACTAACTGGTTACCAGAGCTGCTGGACGATGTCCGCCGCCTGCTCCTCCCACTGCGCGTACGCGTAGGGGTAGGCGGACACCTGGACGGTCTGCGCCGCGGCGGTCAGCGGCAGGTCGTGCCAGCCGCCCACATTCTTCAGCGCGTTGAAGAACGCCTTCGAGGCGTAGTCCGGGTCGGTGATCTGCTCGGACGTGCCCCAACCGGACGACGGGCGCTGCTGGAACAGACCCTCGGAGTCGTGGTCGTTGTACGCGCCCAGGTGACCCAGGTTGTACAGCTTCGACTCCTGCAGCGAGGTGGCGACGCCGATCACGGCGCCCCGTTCACCCACGCCGGTCTCCTTGGCCGCCTTGACGATGGCCTTGGCGTTGGCGAGCTGAGCGTCGTCGAGCGGGATGCGCGACTGGGCGCCCTCGACGCCGCGCGGGATGAGCTTGTCCCGGCCGGGCGGGTTGGCCTTGGCAGGGACCTTGTCACTGCCGGTGGTGAGGCCCGACTTCACCGTCTCGGTACCCGACTTCTTGCCGGTGGCCAGGTCGATCGCGGCCACGGCACCGGCGTGCGGACCGGTGGTGACCGGCGCGGCGACGGCAGTGGGGCCGAAGGCCAGGCCGCCCAGGGCGGCCACGCCCGCGACGGTCAGCGCAGCCCGGCGGTTCGGGGACTTCGCGACGGCGGTCTTCGCAACGGTGATCTTCGCGATGGCGGCCTTCGCGACGGCGGTCTTCGCGATGGCGGGGAGCCATCGACTGAAGTGCTGCTTCACGATGGTTGCCCTTTCGATCGTCACGACGCGCTCCGGGGTGAGCGCCCCTCAAGGACCTACCGGCGGGTAGGGGTTTGACTGCCGGCGGTACTGGGGACACAACCGGCTCGACGTGTCGGTCATTCCGGAAATGCCGGTGCCGCCGCCAGCTGCGGTCCAGGTCACGAGGGCATCCGGACGGATCGCGCCTCCCCGCGCAGGAGAGCGGGCACCGGACAGCCCGTGCCCACCGAGCCAGCGGCCGGTCAGGCGGGTCGGCAGGCCCCAGCCAGGCTCATAGCGGTCGGACGGCGCAGCCGGTCCGGCCAGAAGCGCGCCGGCCCAGCCAGGACGGGCGGAGATCAGCACGGCCGGGACGGTCAGGCGGAGACCGGCACGGCCGGGACGCTCAGGCGGGCATCGGCGTGCCGAACCGGACCAGGACGTGCCAGAGCTGCTTGAGGTGCTGGAGGGTCACCTCGGGGCCTCCCCGGTCCGCCCAGCGGTGCGGCTCCCGGACCACCGACGCGGCGGCGCGGCCGAGCAGCGCGGCGTGCACCGGCTCCCCCGGGCGGGCGAACTCGGCGTGCACCCGGGCCGCCAGCGGCGGGATGGCCGGCCCACGAAATTCCGCGTCGATGCCGTCGACCGGCAGTTGGAAGCCGTGGTGCCAGCGCAGCGGGAAGCCGTGCCGCCGTGCGGTCCCGGCCAGGATCCGCCCGGTGGCGGTGCCCTGGAACGAGGGGTCCACGACAAGTTCCTCGACGTCGCGGGCCAGGTCCACCGGGCCGTGGACCTGCGCCTCGATGTAGTCGTCCAGCGCCCGCCCGGCCGCCCGGGACGTCCTGGCCCGACGGGCCAGCAGCGTACGCAGCAGGGTCCCGGTGTCCATGCCGGTGACGCCGAGGCTCGCCCCGGTGCCGGCGCTGGCGGTCAGCAGCGCCGCGAGCACCGGCTCGAACACCTCGAGGGTGCCGAATTCGGTCGGCTCGGCGTAGCTGTCCCCGAAGCTGAAGGTGGACCGGGACCGCACCTCCGGGCGCAACCGCAGGTGGCAGGAGCCGAACCGGGGGCACGCGCCGTCCGGATGGTCCAGCAGGTTGAGGCCGCCGTACCGCGGGCGTTCGGCCGGCCGCACGCCGGGCCGCTGGTACGCCCCACCGAACATCTTCTCCTCCCAGCGGTCCCGGTCGCCGCCGGGGAAGGCGGTCAGTCCACCGTTGGAGATGCCGGTCTCGAACTGGCTGCGGTAGACGCCCTCGCCGGCCAGCGCCTCGGCGACCGTGCGGCCGTCGCCGAGCAGGCGGTCCGGGTGGAAGTTGAGGGTGAGCCGGCCGTGCCGGGCCACCGCCGCCAGCACCTCCTCCGCGCGGTAGGTGGTGCCTGCGCCGGCGAGATGCCCGGCGATCACGGCGAGCGCGGCGGGCCGGTCGCGCAGGGCGACGCCGCGGACGTGGTGCAGGGCGGCGGCCTGGGCCGGGGTCAGCAGCGGGTCGGGCACGGGCGCGAGTATCCCGGCGCCGTACGTCCGACGGCGACCCGATTTCTCAACCGTCCGTGCCGAAGCCGTCGAGAGCGGCGCGCTCCTCCGGCGTACGCAGTTCCGGGAAGACGGTGAGGTGCAGCCCGGCCGGGGCGTCGAGGCGGGCGTTGAGCGACTGCCCTGGGGTGACGGTCGGCTCGGGGCCGGCATCTGGCCTCCGGTCCGAGCCGGGCGGTCCGGCCGTGGTGCCGGCGTACAGTGAGGACGGACGGGAGGACGGATGAGCGACGACCGCTATCCGCTGCACCCGGTCGGGCGGGTCGAGTCCCCGCTGACCGATCCGGGGGCGGCGCCGAAGCAGGGCGACGAAGGCGCGCCGGAGGCGTGGCTGGTCTTCGCCGAGGCGTACGCGCCGGCCCTGGACGGGGTGCGGCCCGGCGCGGACGCGCTGGTGCTGACCTGGCTGGACCGGGCCCGGCGGGACGTGTTGGCGGTCCATCCGCGCGGCGACGAGTCCCGCCCCCGCACCGGGGTCTTCGCCACCCGCTCGCCGCACCGACCCAACCCGGTCGGCCTGCACCGGGTGCGGATCCTCGAGGTCGACGGCGTCCGGGTGCGGGTGGCCGACCTGGAGGCGGTGGACGGCACTCCCGTACTCGATCTCAAGCCGGTGCTCGACGGCGAGCGCTGAGCGTCGCCGCGCTGGCCCCGGTCAGTGCCCCCGGGTCAGCCAGTCGTCGAGATGCGGGGCCTCCGCGCCGATCGTGGTGTCCTCGCCGTGTCCGGTGTGGACGACGGTCCGCGGCGGCAGGGTGAGCAGCCGGGTCCGGATCGACGCGATGATGGTGTCGAAGTCGCTGTAGGAGCGCCCGGTGGCACCGGGACCGCCGGCGAAGAGCGTGTCGCCGGTGAACACCGCCCCGAGATCGGCGGCGTACAGGCTGCACGCCCCCGGGCTGTGGCCGGGAGTGTGCAGCACCCGCAGGGTCGTGCCGGCGACCTCGACGGCCTGCCCGTCGACCAGCTCACCGTCGGGCGGGGTGTCCGGGTGGACCAGGTCCCACAGCACCCGGTCGGCGGGGTGCAGCAGCACCGGCGCGCCGGTGGCCCGGGCCAGCTCGGGCGCGACCCGGACGTGGTCGTCGTGGGCGTGGGTGGCGAGGATCGCGCGCACCCGGCGGTCGCCGATCACCGCGCGGATGGCCGCCACATCGTGCGGCGCGTCGATGACGACGCACTCGGCGTCGTCGCCGACCACCCAGACGTTGTTGTCGACGTCGAAGGTCTGCCCGTCCAGCGAGAAGGTGCCGGAGGTGACCGTGTGGTCGACGCGGGCGGTCACGGGAAGACCACCACCGAGCGGAGCACGTCGCCGTGGTGCATCCGGGTGAACGCCTCCTCGACCTGGTCCAGGGCGATCTCCTCGGTGACGAAGGCGTCCAGGTCGAGCCGGCCCTGCCGGTACAGCTCGGTGAGCATCGGGAAGTCGCGGCTGGGCAGGCAGTCGCCGTACCAGCTGGACTTCAGGGCACCGCCGCGGCCGAAGACGTCCAGCAGCGGCAGCTCGACGGTCATCTCCGGGGTGGGTACGCCGACCAGCACGACGGTGCCGGCCAGGTCCCGGGCGTAGAAGGCCTGCTTCCAGGTCTCCGGCCGCCCCACCGCCTCGATCACCACGTCGGCGCCGAAGCCGCCGGTGGCCGCGCGGATCGCCTCGACCGGATCCTCCTCGCGGGCGTTGACGGTGTGCGTGGCGCCGAACCGCCGGGCCCAACCGAGCTTGCGGGAGTCGGTGTCCACCGCGATGATCGTGGTCGCCCCGGCCAGGGCGGCACCGGCCACCGCCGCGTCGCCGACCCCGCCGCAGCCGATCACCGCGACCGAGTCGCCGCGGCTCACGCCGCCGGTGTTCATGGCCGCGCCGAGACCGGCCATCACGCCGCAGCCGAGCAGGCCGACGGCAGCCGGGCGGGCGGACGGGTCGACCTTCGTGCACTGACCGGCGTGCACGAGGGTCTTCTCGGCGAACGCGCCGATGCCCAGCGCCGGGCTCAGCTCGGTGCCGTCGGTGAGGGTCATCTTCTGGGCCGCGTTGTGGGTGTTGAAGCAGTACCAGGGGCGGCCCCGGCGGCAGGCCCGGCACTGCCCGCACACGGCCCGCCAGTTGAGCACCACGAAATCGCCCGGCGCCACCTCGGTGACGCCCTCCCCCACCTGCTCGACGACGCCGGCGGCCTCGTGACCGAGCAGGAACGGGTAGTCGTCGTTGATGCCGCCCTCGCGGTAGTGCAGGTCGGTGTGGCACACCCCGCAGGACTGGACGCGCACCACCGCCTCGCCCGGCCCCGGATCGGGCACCACGATGGTGGTGACCTCGACCGGCGCGCCCTTGCGCCGCGACACGACTCCCCGGACCTGCTGGCTCACGCTGCCTCCCGCTGTGTCGGCGTCCCCTCCCGCGAACCTACCGCCGATCACCGTGGCGGCCCACCGCTGTCCGGCGGTTATCCGCCGCGTCGGCGGGTACGCGGGGCCCGGTTTCCGGCACCGACGGGAGTGATCATGAAGTTGACGCATGCGCCGCTACGGCTGACCATCGGCGCGTTCATCCTGAATTCCGGGCTCAGCAAGCGCAGCCTGGAGGGCGAGGCCGCGGCCGGCATGCACGGCATGGCCGTCGGGGCGATTCCCCAGCTACGGCAGTTCGAGCCGGACCGGTTCGCCAAGCTGCTGTCCCGGTCGGAGATCGCCCTGGGCACGGCGCTGCTCACGCCGTTCGTGCCGTCGCTGCTGGCCGGGGCGGCGCTGACCGCGTTCGGCGCGGGGCTGGTGCAGCTCTACCTCAAGACGCCCGGCATGCGGGAGGGGAACAGCCTCAAACCCAGCCAGGCCGGCATCGGGCTGGCCAAGGACAGCTGGCTCGTCGCGGCCGGGCTGACCCTGATGCTCGACTCGCTCACCCACCGCCGCCTGACCCGCTGAACCGGGCCGCAAGCAGCCGGCCGGCCACCGCGTCGGCGTGGCCGGCACACCGCAACCACCGCGCCGCGTGGCCGGCGGGCCGCAGCCACCGCGTCGCGCGGTCGGCACACCGCAACCACCGCGTCGCGTGGCCGGCGGGCCGCAGCCACCGGGCCGGGCGTACGGTCCGGCCGGGCGTACGGTCCGGCCGGGCGTACGGTCCGGCCGGGCGTACGGCGCCGGCGCTGTGGTGCCGGGTGCGCCGGCTCAGGTCGATGCGGCGAGGGCGAGAGCGGACCGCTCGGCCGCGTACCGGCGGCGGGCGGCGTTGCGGTAGCGCAGCACCTGCACCGCGCCCAGCGCCCAGAGCAGGTACTGCACGGCGAACGCCCAGCGGAACGCGTCCAGCGGTGGGCTGTCCCGCCCGGCCGGGGTAGCCAGGTCGAGCACCACGCCGACGGCGAGGATCAGCAGGATGGAGGCGACGAACCCGCCGACGTTGACGATGCCGCTGGCGCTGCCGATGCGGTGCACCGGGTTGAAGGTGCGCGCGTAGTCGAAGCCGATCATCGAGCCGGGACCGTTGCCGGCCAGCACCACCACCAGCGCCACCAACAGCCAGTGCGGTGCCCGGCCGGGCCAGGCCAGCACCGCCGCCCAGACTGCGGCGGTCCCGGCGGTGATCGAAGACCAGCACCGAGCGGTGGAACGGGTGCCGGGCGCAGAGGTGCGCGATCACCGGCCCACAGACCAGCGTCACCAGGGTCATCACGGTCAGCAGCGACGCCGCCGCGGTCGGCGAGAAGCCCTGTCCCTGCACCAGGAACGGGTAGCCCCAGAGCAGGGCAAAGACCGAGCCGGAGAACTGGGTGACGAAGTGGGTCCACAGGCCCAGCCGGGTGCCCGGCTGCGCCCAGGCCTCGCCGAGCTGCCTGCGTACCGTCGCCAGGTCGGCGGCGACGGCGGGCGCCCGCTCGGTGTGCGGGGTGTCCCGCACGGCGGCCAGCACCAGCAGCAGCACGGTCGCGCCGAGCGCCGCGGCGGTGAGGAACGCCGGCGTCCAGCCCGCGTGGTGCAGCAACGCCACCAGGGGTACGGCGCCGAGCACCGCGCCGAGCTGCCCGACGGTGCCGGTGAGCTGCACCAGCAGCGGGTTGCGCCGGCCGGGAAACCAGAATGCCACGATGCGCAGCACGCTGATGAAGGTCATCGCGTCGCCCAGGCCGACCAGCACCCGGGCCAGCACGGCCAGGCGCACATCGGTGGCCACGGCGAAGACCAACTGGCCGGCGACCATCAGCGCGCCGCCGGCGAGCAGCAGCCGGCGCGAGCCGTACCGGTCGAGCAGCACCCCGACCGGGATCTGCATGGCCGCGTACACGGCGAGCTGGGCGACCGAGAACGTGGCCAGGGCGGCGGCGTTGATCTGGAAGCGGTCCGCGGCGTCCACCCCGGTGACCCCCAGCGAGCTGCGGTGCAGCACCGCCGTCACGTACGCGCCGAGCGCCACGGCGAAGACCAGGGCGGCCCGCCGCCGCGATGCCCTGCCGGGGTGACCCGGGGCCGGATCGGCAGGGCGGGGCGCCGGCGTTCCAGGACGGTCCGGGTCGGCGCGGCGGTCGGGCGCCGACATGCCCCGGCGCGCCGAGGCCGGGTCGGCGGGGCGGTCCGGTGCCGACACGCCCGGGCGCGCTGAGGCCGGGTCGGCGCCCCGGTCGGGCGTCGACACGCCCGGACGCGCCACGGCCAGTTCGGCGCCGCGGTCGGGCGCCGACACGCCCGGGCGCGCCGCGGCCGGGTCGGCGGGGCGGTCCGGTGCCGGTGTTCCTTGCTGGCGCGGGTCCGGAGAGCCGGGGCGGCAGGGCGGGGCGGGGCTCACCGCAGCGTCCGGAGCACGGTCGCGGCGTTGTCGATGTGCGCGCCGACCGCGTCGAGCCAGGCCCGCACGTCATCGCCGTCGAGCGCGGCGAGCTGGGCGGCATGCTCGGCCAGCACCACCTCGGCCCAACCGGGCGACAGCCGGAAACCGGCCTCGCCCATCCGGATCTGCCGGTCGCGCAGGCGGTGGTAGAGCTCGGCGAGGATCTCGTTGCCGGCCGCCTCGACCACGCTGGCGTGGAACGCGCGGTCGGCGGCCATCAGCGCGGTCACGTCCCCTGCCGCGTGGGCCCGGCGCATCTCGTCGAGCCAGCGGGCCAGATCGGGGCGGAGTCGGGCACGGCGCGGCCAGACCCGCTCGGCGGCGTGCAGTTCCACCAGCCGGCGGGCCTCGATGACGTCGGCGATCTCGCGCGCCGACACCGGCCGGATCAGCGCCCCGCGCTTCGGGTAGAGCCGTACCAGGCCCTCGGCCTCCAGACGCAGCAGCGCCTCCCGGACCGGGGTGCGGGAGACCCCCGCCGCCTCGGCCACCTCCCCCTCGCTGATCAGCAGCCCGCCGGGGTAGACCTGCTCCAGGATGGACCGTTTCAGGTGCTGGTACGCCCGCTCCGCGGCCGACGGCGCCGCCACCCCGGATCCCCTGGAATGCGTCATGTATCCATCCTGCATCCCACGCCCTCACCACCTCCCGCCCCTCCCCGCTCCCGTGAGCCACCCCACCCCACCTCACCGATCCGCTGGCCGGGCCAGGGCCGGGGACGGTGGCAGCACCGGCTGCGGCATGTCGTGGCTACCGAGGGCTCGGATACCACCGTTTGCCGCAAACGGAGTCGATCATGGCCGGCGCCGGCCGCCAGGACTGGTCAGGCGGCGGCCGCCAGGGCTGGTCCGGCGGCGGCCGCCAGGGCTGGTGAGGGCAGGGTTTCCTGCGTCGGGGGCGGGTGGGCGCGGATATCGTGGGCACAGCTGACCGGTCACGGCGAGGAGCACCGATTGACCAGCACCGCGCCGTTCCGCGCCTGGTACCGGCCGATGCGGGCGCGCCGCCCCGAGGAGGAGCACCGCCCGGCCACCCCGCTGGAGCTCTTCTTCGACCTGTGCTTCGTGGTCGCGGTGGCGCAGACGTCGGAGGGCCTGCACCATGACGTCGCCGCAGGGCACGTCGGGCACGGTCTCTTCTCGTATCTGAGCGTCTTCTTCGCGATCTGGTGGGCCTGGGTGAACTACACCTGGTTCGCCTCCGCGTACGACACGGACGACGACGTCTACCGGCTGACCGTCCTGGTGCAGATCGCCGGCGCGTTGATTCTCGCCGCCGGAGTGCCCCGCGCCTTCGCCGAGGCCGACTTCACCACGATCACCTACGGGTACGTGGTGATGCGGCTGGCCGCCACGGTGAACTGGCTGCGGGCGGCCGCCGGTGACCCGCGGCGGCGGACGACCGCCCTGATCTTCGCGACCGGCGTGGCCGTGGTGCAGGCCGGTTGGCTGGCCCGGCTCCTGCTGCCGGCCGCCTGGCTGACGCCCGCGTTCGTGGTGCTGGTCGTCGCCGACCTGCTGGTGCCGGTGGTGGGTGAACGGCGCGGGCGCACCACGTGGCACCCGCATCACATCGCCGAGCGGTACCAGTTGTTCACCCTGATCGTGCTCGGCGAGGTGGTGCTCTCCACGTCGGTGGCGATCCAGCGCGGGGTGGACGCCGGCAACGAGGAGCTGTGGTCGCTGGCGGCCGCCGGCACGGTGATCGTCTTTGCGATCTGGTGGGTCTACTTCGACCGGCCCGACCCGTTGCCACCGCGCTCGGTGGGAGGCGCCCTGGCCTGGGGCTACGGCCATTACTTCGTGTTCAGCTCGATCGCCGCGGTGGGTGCCGGGCTGGCCGTGGCGGTGGACCGCGATCTGGGTGCCGGGCCGGTCTCCGGCCGGGTGGCCGGCTACGCGGTCGCCGTGCCGGTCGCGGTCTTCCTGCTCGCCCTCTGGGGCTTGCAGCTGCGGGCCAAGCGTGGCCTGGTGCGGGGGCTGTTCCCCGCCGCGGCGGCACTGGTGCTGGTGGCGCCGTGGCTGCCCACGCCGATCGACGTGATCGCCGGGCTGCTGGTGGTGCTGGTGGCGGTCACGCTGGTCGAGCGCCACCGGACCGCGACCAGAACTGCCTGACCAGGGCCTCGAACTCGGCGGCCCGTTCGATATGCGGCATGTGGCCGGTGTCGGGGAAGAGGTGGGTCTGCGCCTGCGGGAAGTACCGGCCGGCGTTGCTCAGGTGCCGCACCGGCAGGATCCGGTCCCGGTCGCCCCAGACCACCAGGGTGGGCAGGCCGAGCGCGGCGACCGCGTCGATCAGCTCCCGGCGCCACTGCGGCCGCACCCCGCGCCAGGTGCCGAGGCTGCCGACCAGCTCCAGCATGACCCGGGCGGCGTGCGGTTCCCGGGCCACGGCCAGGGCCGCGGCGACCCGCGCCTCGGTGACGTACGCCGGGTCGTGGAAGATGGCCCGCTCGGTGCGGCGGGCGATGCCCGGATGCGGTCGCCGCAGCAGCAGCCGGGCCAGCGGGCGCAGGGCGAGCAGCCGCAGCGCGAACGTCACCTCCCGGCCGAAGCCGGCGCTGTTGACCAGCACCAGGCTGGCCGCCCGCTCCGGGCGGTCGGCGGCGAGCCGCATCGCGACCGCGCCACCGAGGGAGTTGCCGACCAGGTGGGCCGGCCCGGTGACGCCGGCGGCGTCGAGCACCTGGACGGCCGCCGCGGCCAGGGCCGGCAGGGTGTGCGGGGTGTCCAGCGGGGCGGAGCCGCCATGTCCGGGCAGGTCGACGCTGACCACCCGGTGATCGCGAGCGAGGCCTTCGTGCTGGTCGGCGAAGTCGTCCATGGTGCGGCCGATGCCGTGCAGCAGCAGCACCGGCGGGCCGTCGCCGGAGACCCGGCAGCGGATCCGGCGGCCGGCCACGTGCAGCTCGTCGGCGGGGGCGAGACTCATGCCGATTCTCCGGTGCGCGGCGCGACGGGCTCCGCCGCGGATCGTGGGGCGGGCATCCGGGCCGGGTTCGGCCGCATGCCCAGGGCCAGGACCTTCCCGTACGAGGCGGGGGCGAGCCGGGCCAGCAGGTCGGGCAGCTTCGCCGACCAGCCGATCAGCACCCGGCCGCGGCGGCGTTCGACGCCGCGCAGGATCACCTCGGCGGCCTTCGCCGGGTCGATGGTGAGCAGCTTCTCGAACTGCGTGCGGCCGACCTCGTACTCGGCGCGGGGGACGCCGCTGCCGACCCGCGCGCTGGCCGCGATCCGGGTACGGATGCCGCCGGGGTGCACGGAGGTGACCCCGACGCCGTCGTCGACCAGTTCGTGCCGCAGCGCCTCGGTGAAGCCGCGCACCGCGAACTTGCTGGCCGAGTAGGCGGCCTGGCCGGCGGGGGCGATCAGCCCGAAGAGGCTGGACACGTTGACCAGGTGGGCGCCGGGCTCGGACTTGAGCGCGGGCAGCAGGGCGTGGGTCAACCGCACCACCGCCCGGAAGTTGATCTCGATGACCCAGAGGAACTCGTCCAGGGTGACCTGGTCGAACCGGCCGCCCAGGGCCACGCCGGCGTTGTTGATCAGCAGCCGGAGCCGCGGGTGCGCGCGGTGGATCTCGCCGGCCACCCGGTCGGTGGCTTCCGGGTCGGCCAGGTCGACCAGGTGGGTCTCGACCCGCCGGTCGGGGTGGGCGGCGCGGATCGCGGCGACCACCGCCTCGAGGCGCTCGGCGTCCCGGTCCAGCAGCACCAGGTCGGCGCCGCGCCGGGCCAGCCCGTGTGCCAGGGCCTCGCCGATGCCGCTGGCCGCGCCGGTCAGCACGGCGGTGCCGCCGGGGAAGACGAAATCACGCATGGCGCTCCTTGGCGGGTCAGGCGACGGGCGCGGTGGGGTCGGTGACGGCGGCGCTGGCCCGGGAGAACCGGACCCCCTCGTCGGTGAGCCGGCCGTGCCGCATCAGCAGCACGTCGCGGGGGTAGTTCTGGTGCAGCCGCCAGGGGGCCGACGGGCCCTGCTTGGGGAGGCGGTCGACGGCGCGCAGCACGTACCCGGACTTCAGGTCGATGATCGGCTCGAGGTCGTCGGAGTCGGGGGCCAGCGGGGTGACGATCTGCTGGCCGGTGCGGTCGAGGTGGCGCAGCAGCCGGCAGACGTAGGTGGCCACCAGGTCGGCCTTGAGCGTCCAGGAGGCGTTGGTGTAGCCGATGGTCATCGCGAAGTTCGGCACGCCGGAGAGCATCATGCCCTTGTAGGCCACCGTCGAGGCGAGGTCGATCTCGGCGCCGTCGACGGCCAGCGTCATGCCGCCGAGGGCGAGCAGGTTCAGCCCGGTGGCGGTCACCACGATGTCGGCGGGCAGTTCCGCGCCGGAGGTGAGCCGCAGGCCCTGCGCGGTGAAGGTGTCGATGGTGTCGGTGACCACCTCGGCCCGGCCGGCGCTGACCGCGGCGAACAGGTCGCCGTCGGGCACCACGCAGAGCCGCTGGTCCCAGGGGTTGTAGCGGGGCGAGAAGTGCCGGTCGATGTCGTACCCGGTGGGGAGCTTGCCCTTGGCGGCCCGGCGCAGGAAGTTCTTCACCAGGGTGGGGGCGCGCCGGCTGAGCTGGAAGTTGGCCACCCCCAGCGCGACGTTCTTCCACCGGGCCACCGCGTACGCGGCCTTCGCGGGCAGCCAGCGCCGCGCGGCGTCGGCGAGCGGGTCGCGCGAGGGCAGCGAGATGACGTACGTCGGCGAGCGCTGGAGCATGGTGACGTGCGCCGCGCGCTCGGCCATCGCGGGGACCAGGGTGACGGCGGTGGCGCCGCTGCCGATCACCACCACCCGCTTGCCGGTGTAGTCGAGGTCCGCCGGCCAGTGCTGCGGGTGCACGAGCCGGCCGGTGTAGCGCTCGATGCCGGGGAACTCGGGCGTGTAGCCCTCGTCGTAGCGGTAGTAGCCGGAGTTGGTGAAGAGGAACGCGCAGGTCAGCACGACCTCCTCGGCGGTGTCGTCGCGGTGCGCGGTCACCGTCCAGCGGGCGGTGGCGCTGTCCCACTCGGCGCGTACCACCCGGTGGTGGAAGCGGATGTGCTGCTGCACGCCGTACTCGCGGGCGGTCTCCCGGACGTAGGACCGGATGGCGTCGCCGTCGGCGATGGCCTTCGCGTCGGTCCACGGCTTGAAGGAGTAGCCGAGGGTGAACATGTCGGAGTCGGAGCGGACACCCGGGTAGCGGAACAGGTCCCAGGTGCCGCCGATCGCGCCGCGGGCCTCGAGCACCGCGTACGTCTTGTCGGGGCACTCGCGTTGCAGGTGCACGGCGGCGCCGACGCCGGAGAGCCCGGCACCGACGATGAGGACGTCGACGTGGTCGGAGGGCATGGCGGCTCCCGGTTCGGCGGTGGTGGTCCGGACCCTATCCACCACCGTCGACGCCGGTCAACACCCTGTCGAGGAGAATCGACACGGTGTCGAGCGGGTGTAGCATCTGCCCACATGACCGCCGCCCGTACGCCGACCGGAGCGGGGCCGACGCGCGGGCGACGCCCGGGCCGCTCCGCCGGAGACGATCGGGAGCTGGCCATCCTGGCCACCGCCGAGCGGCTGCTGGAGGAGCGCGCCTTCGGCGACATCTCCATCGACGACCTGGCCCGGGGCGCCGGCATCTCCCGGCCGACGTTCTACTTCTACTTCCCGTCCAAGGACGCGGTGCTGCTCACCCTGCTCGACCGGGTCACCGAGATGGCCGACGCCGCCGCGGGCGACGCGCTGGACCGGCTCGCCGAGAACCCGCGGGCCCGCTGGCGCGAGCTGATCGCCCGGTTCCATGCCACCTTCGGCGGGCACCGCGCCGTGGTGCTGGCCTGCGCCCAGGTGCGCGGCACCAACACCGAGGTACGCCGGCTCTGGGCGGAGGTCCTCGAACGTTGGGTCCGCGCGGTGCAGGCGGCCATCGAGGGGGAACGCGCGCGCGGCGCGGCCCCGGACGGGGTGCCCGCCCGGGACCTCGCCATCGCGCTGAACTCGATGAACGAGCGGGTCTGGTACGCCACCTTCGCCGGTGACGGGCCGGCGGTGGCCGAGCGGGACGTGGTGGACGTGCTGCTCGACGTCTGGCTGACCGCGATCTACCGGACCACCACGCCCCCGCCGGCCTGAGCGGGAGCGCCCCCCGCCCGGGCGCCGTTAGCCGATCCGGGTGTTGTCCATGATCCAGTTGGTTTCCCAGGTCCGCTCGCCGTCGGTGGAGAACGCCTGCTCCCAGCGGCACGAGGTGGGCGTGATCCGGGACCAGATGAACCGGCAGCGGATCGGCTGGCCCTGGTCGGTGTCGTCGGCGAAGAAGGTGCCGACCCCGTCGACGAAGCGCCCCACCATCGGCGGTTGCTCCAGCACACCTCGCTGGCTGTTCATCCAGTAGATCGACCAGAGCCCGGTCTCCGCGTCGCGGATGCGGACGGTGGCGCCGGAGAAGCCCCGGGTCGGGAAGTGGATCTCGTCGAAGCTGCCGGCGCCGTCGAAGAACGAGCGCGCCACCGCGGTGCCGGGGAACTCGTCCCACTCGTCGCTGCCCACGTGCCGCTCGGTCAGCCGCCGGTTGGCCACCGCCCAGCTGCCGACGAGGAAGTCGAAGTCGCCCATCACCAGCCCACCGTTCCCTCGGCCCGGTGATCGGCCAGGTAGCCGGCCAGGTCGGGCTGGTCCGGCGCGAGCACGTGCCGGACCCAGGCGGCCCGCTCGTGCTCGAGGACCCCCAGCTCCCAGACGCAGCCCACCCCGGGCCGGTCGAGCGGGACGAAGTGCGCCGGGTCGTCGTCCGGGCAGTCCAGCGCCGGCTGGCCGGCGATCGCGATCCGGCACTCCACCACGTTGTCGAAGAACCAGCTGTACGCCAGCAGGTAGGTGCCGGTGTCCGCGCCTCGGTGCAGCACCACCCAGCTGGCCGGCGGGGTGCCGCCGTCCGGTACGGGCAGCAGCTTCGGCAGGTACGCGTAGGCGGCCTGGATCACCTCCGGTTCGAGGCGGCGGTCGGGCTGGTCGATGTGATAGCGCTTGACGTGCCGGCCGGCGACCTCGACGGTCCCCGGCACGGTCAGGTCCTTGTCCTGGAATGCCATGCCGGGACGGTAGGGCCGCTTCCCTGACAGCTAGTGTCAGTGGAATGCGGGCCAGTCGCCTCCTGTCCATCCTGCTGCTGCTGCAGGCGCACGGCCGGCTCACCGCCGCCGAGCTGGCCGGCCACCTGGAGGTGTCGGTCCGCACCGTCTACCGGGACGTCGAGTCGCTGCACGCCGCCGGCATCCCGCTGTACGGGGAGGCCGGACACGCCGGCGGGTACCGGCTCGTGGACGGCTGGCGCACCCGGCTGACCGGGCTGACCGCCGAGGAGGCCGACCGGCTGCTCTTCGCCGGGCTGCCCGGCCCCGCCGCCGAGCTGGGCTACCAGTCGGTGGTGGACACCCTGCGGCTCAAGCTGCATGCCGCGCTGCCGGCGCCGCTCGCCGACCGGGCCGCCCGGCTCCAGGAACGGTTCCACCTGGACACGCCCGGCTGGTACTCCGACGGCGACCCGTCGCCGTACCTGGCGCCGACCGCCGAGGCGGTGTGGCGGCAGCACCGGATCCGGGTGCACTACCGCAGCTGGACCGGCGACGTGCAGCGGGTGCTCGAACCGTACGGCCTCGTCCTCAAGGGCGGCCGCTGGTACGTGGTGGCCGCCCGGCCGGACCGCCCGGACCCGGCCACCTACCGGGTCAACCAGATCCTCGACCTGACCCCGCTCGACGAGCCGTTCGACCGGCCCGGGTTCGACCTGCCCGGCTGGTGGCGGGCGCACGTGGTCGCGTTCCGGGCCGGGCTGCGGCGCGACGAGGCCACCGTCCGGCTCTCCCCTCGGGGGCGGGAGCGGCTGCGCGAGCTGGCCAGCGACGCGGTGGTCGCCGCCGTGGACGCCAGCGCCGGCCCGCCCGACCCGGCCGGCTGGGTGTACGCCGTCGTCCCGATCGAGTCGCTCACCCACGCCCACGCCGACCTGCTGCGGCTCGGCGCGGAGGTGGAGGTCCTCTCCCCCGCCGCGTTACGCGACCGGCTGGCGGACACCGCCGGCGCGCTCGCCGCCCTCTACCACCGGCCGCCGGGCTGACCGGCGGCGCAGCACCGCGGCGCCGGCGAACGCGCCGAGGGCCTGGCAGGCGGCGATGCCGAGGAGCAGCACGCCGGCGCCGGCGCCGGTCAGGGCGCCGGCGAGCGCCGCCCCGCCCGCCGCGGCGGTGGTCTTCAGGCCGCCGCCGAGGGTGAACACCTGGGCGTGCACCGCCGGTGGCGCCTCCCGGTCCCGCACCGCCAGGACGCTGCAGAACAGCGGCCCGCTCAGCACCCCGACCAGGGCGAACAACGGCAGCGTCGCCCACGCCGACGGCATGGCGGGCACCAGCGCGAACGGCACCGTGCTGGCGAGCAGGCTGGCCACCACCACCCGCTCGGGCGGCTGGGAGCGCAGCGGGTACCGGGCCCACCAGAGCGAGCCGACCAGCCCGCCCGCCGACTGCACCGCCAGGAACAGCCCGGCGTACGAGGCGTGCCCGAACCGGCCGGCGAGCAGCGCCGCGGCCACCGGCAGCGCACCGATGCCGAGGAATCCGACGCTGCTGGCCAGGGTCACCGCGCCGAGCCGGCGACGCCGCCACAGCAGTGGCACGGCGGCCAGCGGCGTGGGCCGCCCGGCTGCGGCGCGGCCGGGCGGGGGTGCCGGCCGGTCCGGGATCGGCAGCGTCGCCAGCACCAGCACGCCGACCACCACCAGCCCAACCAGCACGGCCGTCGCGGTGGTCGCCCCGGCGAGGCCGGCGACGGCTGCCGCGATCGCCGGCCCGGCGATGCCCGCCAGGTTGTACGACGTGGCGTCCAGGCCGAACGCGGTGTTCAGCCGGTGCGGGGCGAGGTCGCGCAGCAGGCTGGTCAGCCCGCCCAGCATGACCGGTGCGAGACAGCCGGCCAGCACGACGAGGGCCACCGACAGCGGCCGCGACGAGCCCGCCACGGCCACCGCGGCCAGCAGCGTGCCGCCGTACCCGAGCAGGGCCAGGGGGTAGAAGAGCCGGCGGCGGCGGACCGCGTCGGCCAGCGCGCCCACCACGGGCCCCGCGACGACGTGCGGGATCATCAGCGCCGCCACGAGCACCCCGCCGTAGGCGGCGCTGCCGGTGCGTTCGAGGGCCAGCAGCACGAGGGCCACCCGCGCCCCCTCGTCGGCCAGCCGGACCAGCACCGCGCTCGCCGTGTAGCGCCCGAGCACCCCCCGACCCCGCCCACCGTCCACCGTGACCCCCCGCGCCCCACCCATCCCCATCCCTCTCCTCTACCTACCTACCTACCTACCTACCCACCCGCCCACCTTCCCCACCCCCGCCCGTCGGTGACCAAGGAGTTCGCGTCGCTGTCGATCTCGTCGGTGACGCGAACTCCTTGATCAACCGGGGGTTGGGGTGGGTGGGGGTCAGGAGAGGGTGCGGTGGGCGGCAGCGAGGGTGGCGACGGCCCGCTCGATGTCGTGCGGTGGGTTGGCGGCGTAGCCGAGCACCAGGCCGGGTGGTTGGGGTCGCTGGCCGTGCCAGGAGAGCGGCTGCACCTTGACGCCCCGGCGCAGGGCCGCCGCGGCCAGCGCCGTGTCGTCCACGTCGCCCGGGAGGGTGACGAGCAGGTGCAGGCCGGCGGCGGCGCCGTGCACCACCGCGCCGGGCAGGTGGGCGCGGACCGCCCGGATCATCGCGTCGCGGCGGCGTACGTGCCGGCGCCGCAGCAGCCGCAGGTGCCGCTCCAGCGCCCCGGAGCCCATCAGCTCGGCGAGCACCAGCTGCGGCAGGGCGGCGTTGCCGAGGTCGGCCATCCGCTTCGCCGCGACCAGGTCGGCGTGCAGCCGGGACGGGACCAGCACCCAGCCGACCCGCAACGCCGGGGCCAGCAACTTCGAGACGCTGCCGGTGTAGCAGACCCGGTCCGGCAGCATGCCGCGCAGCGCCGGCACCGGCGGCCGGTCGTAGCGGTGCTCGGCGTCGTAGTCGTCCTCGATGACCAGGCCGCCCCGCTCGGCCCAGCGCAGCAGCGCCCGCCGCCGGTCGCCGTCGAGCACCACGCCGGTCGGGAACTGGTGCGCCGGGGTCAGCATCACCGCCGGTGCGCCGCCGGCCGCCAGCCGGTCCACCCGCAGCCCCTGGGCGTCCACCGGCACCGGCGGGGTGGCCAGCCGCCAGTTGTTCAGGTGCTGGCGTACGCCGAGCGAGCCGGGATCCTCCACGGCGACGGTGTGCACGCCGTCGGCGTGCAGCACCTGGGCGAGCAGGCCGAGTGCCTGGGACACCCCGGCCACGACCACCACCTCGGCCGGGTCGACCCGGATGCCCCGGTTGCGGGCCAGCCAGGTGGCCACCGCCAGGCGCAGCGCGGGCGTGCCGGCCGGATCTCCGTACCCGAAATCGGCGGGGGCCAGGCGGTGCAGCACCGCGCGTTCGGCGCGCAGCCAGGCCGCGCGGGGAAAGGCCGCCAGATCGGGTACGCCGGGCGTCAGGTCCAGCTCCGCCGGGGCGGTACGCAGCGCGTCGAAGATGCTGGTGTCCGGGCGGGCGGCGAACACCTCCGGCGGGCGGCGGGGCACCGGCGGGCGGTTCACCACGGCGGCCGGGGTGGCCACCACGACGGTGCCGGCGCGGCCCCGCCCGACCACCTGCCCGTCCTCGGTCAACCGCTGGTACGCCTCGGTCACCACGCCCCGGGACACGCCCAGTTCGGCGGCGAGGACCCGGCTGGCCGGCAGCCGCGCGCCCACCGGCACCCGGCCGTCGGCGATCGCGGCGCGCAGCCGCCCGGCGAGCCAGTCGGCGCGCCCACCGGGTGGGGCGTCACCGACGTCGAGCTGGAGGAAATCGGCACCGGACGGTATGGACCGGTCGGCCGCGCCTGGTTTGGCCCTGTCCATCGGACCATTATGGGCAGAGGCTGGACCGCATGAGTATCGCTTTCCTGGTGACCGCCCTGGTGGTCGTCCTCACCCCAGGGACCGGGGTGGTCTACACGATCTCCACCGCCCTGGCCGCCGGCCGCCGGGCCGGGCTGCTCGCCGCGCTCGGCTGCACGGTCAGCCTGCTGCCGCACCTCGCCGCCGCGGTCACCGGCCTGGCCGCGGTGCTGCGCGCCGGCACGCCCGCCTTCCGCGTGGTGACCTGGCTCGGCGTGGCGTACCTGCTCTGGATGGCCTGGTCCGCGCTGCGCGACCGGGGCGCGCTGCGGGTCGACGACGGACACCCCGCGCCGGCCGCCGGCCGGGTGATCCGCGACGGGCTGCTGATGAACCTGCTCAACCCCAAGGTGACCGTCTTCTTCGTGGCGTTCCTGCCGCAGTTCGTCCCACCCGACGCGCCCGCCGCGGCGGCCCGGATGCTGCTGCACGGCACCGTCTTCGTGCTGCTCACCCTGGTCGTCTTCGCCGGATACGCCGCACTGGCCGGGGCGCTGCGCCGCCGGGTGCTGGCCCGGCCGCGCCTGACCACGCTGCTGCGGCACGGCTTCGCCGGCAGCTTCCTCGCCCTCGGCCTCGGCCTGGCCCTGACCGCCCGATAGGAGCCCTCCCGTGCGCTTCCGGCACTCCCCCGAGATCTGGTCGACCTTTCCCGAGCTGAGCTGCGGGGTCCTGCACGCCGCCGGCGTCGACGGCGTCGTCGAGGTGGGACCCCGCCTCGACCGGTACGCCGACACGGCCCGGGCCCGCCTCGCCGGCGGCCCGGAGGGCGGCTTCCCGGAGATCCAGGCGTGGCGGCGCGCCTTCGCCCGGATGGGGCTGCCGCCGACCCGCTACCGATGCGCCGCGGAGTCGCTGCTGCGCCGGTTCCGCCGCGACGGCGCACTGCCCGCGCTGCACCCCCTGGTCGAGTTGGGTAACGCCCTCTCCATCGGCTACGCGGTCCCGGTGGCCGTGCTGGACCTCGACCGGATCGCCCGGGACCTGACGGTACGTCCGGCCACCGGCGCGGAGACCTACCTGACCCTCGGCGGGGAGGCGGAACACCCCGAGCCCGGCGAGGTCGTCTTCGCCGACGCGGCCGGTGGGGCGCACTCCCGGCGCTGGACCCACCGGCAGAGCGGCGCGTCGGCGGTGCGGCCCGGAACCACGGAGGTGCTCGTGGTGATCGAGGCGATGCACGCGGGCGGGGCGGCGACGGTACGCCGGATGCTCACCGAACTGGCCGACGCCCTGCCGGTGCCGTCCCGGACCGGGCTGCTCACGGCCGACGCCCCGGAGTTCGCGTACGCGGCGGCCCGCTGACCGGCGCTCCCGGCCGCCCGCCACCCGCCGTCGCCGGCCGCCCACCACCGTCGTCGCCGGCCACCCGCCACCGCCGTCACCGGCGGCCCACCACCGGCGTCGCCGGCGGTCCACCACCCGCGTCAGGGGCGGCCCACCACCGCCCGTCGCGGAAGCCCGCCACCGCCGTGGCGGCGGCATGGGACCCCGGGGCGGCGGCATGGGACCGCCGTGGCGGTGGTGGTCAGGCCGTCTCGCCCGGGGCCAGATAGCCGTAGCCGGGCACGGTCTCGGCGAACCAGCCGTTGACGCCGGCCAGGCCCCGGTCGTTGAGCTGGGCGTCGTGGATCGGGACGACCCGCCGGGCAGCGACCGTCCTGGCGAAGGTGATCGCCTCGGTCAGCTTCAACCAGGACCCTTGGGCTGGCACCAGCAGGGTCTGCACCGGCGCACCGGGCAGCGCCAGCGAATCGCCGGGGTGGTACACAGCGTCGTCGACGAGGTAGCCGAGATTGGCGCAGTCCGGCTGCCCGTCATGGATGGTCGCGTGCCGGCCACCGACCGCGGTGACGGTGAAGCCGGCGGCGTCGAACCGGTCGCCGGCCGCCACCCGGGTCACCGGCAGCGGCGCCAGGTCGGGCAGCCGCGCCCCCTCCGGCGCGAAGACCGGCACGCCGAGACCCGCCAGCCGCAGCACGTCGACATGGTCGGTGTGCTCGTGGCTGAGTAGCACCGCGTCGGCCCCGACCAGGGCCCGCGGCTCGCTCCAGGTGCCCGGGTCGATGACCAGCACGCGGCCCTCGTGTTCGATCCGGACGCAGGCGTGGGTCCACTTGACAATCTTCACCCGGTCGAACCTAGGCGCTCGGCGGCGTCCGCGGGTGCCCCTCGATGGTCGCCCGCGCTGGTCCGACAGGACACCGGCGGGTACGGGAGAACCTCGCGGCGCAGCCGCCCCCGGCCGGCATCATCGGGACATGGACCGACGACCGCCGCGCGGACACCGGAACGTGCCACACACCGCCGACGTCCGGTTCGAGGCGTGGGCCCCGGACCGGGAAGGCTGCGTGGCCGAGGCGGTGACCGCGCTGGTCGACACGTTCGTGGACGCCACCGGCGTCACCTCCGCGGCGGAGACCGGGTACCGGGCGCCGCCCGCCGACGACCCCGACCTGCTGGTCGCCGTCCTGGACGAGGTGATCTTCCGGCTGGACACCGAGGGCGCGGTGCCGCTGGCGACCGAGGTGCGGCCGGCCGGCGACGGCGGCCTGCTCGTGCGCTGGCAGGTGGCGAGCACCGACGCGGTGGAGGCGATCGGCGCGGTGCCCAAGGCGGTGGCGCTGCACGAGCTGCGCTTCGGCCGCGACGACGCCGGCTGGTCCTGCGCGGTGACGCTGGACGTCTGAACCCGACTCAGCCCTTCACCACGCCCAGCGGCACCAGCCTGGCCACCCGCCGGCACAAGCCGGCCCCCTCGGCCGCCGCCACCACCGCGGTGATGTCCTTGTACGCGGCCGGCATCTCCTCGGCCAGCCCGCGCCGCGACGCCCCCCGGACCGCGATGCCCTGCGCCTCCAGCTCGCGGCGCGGGTCGTGCCCCCGCACCTCCCGGGTCGCCTGCTTGCGGCTGCGCACCCGTCCGGCCCCGTGGCAGGTCGACGCCCAGGCCGGCGCGCCGGGCACGCCGGTGAGCACGTACGAGCCGGTGCCCATCGAGCCGGGAATGAGGACCGGCTGCCCGACCGGGCGCAGCTCCGCCGGCAGGTCCGGGTGCCCGGGCGGCAGCGCCCCGGTGGCGCCCTTGCGGTGCACGCAGAGCCGGCGGGGCGACCCGGCCACGTCATGCGTCTCGATCTTGGCGAGGTTGTGCGAGATGTCGTACACCAGGTCCAGGTCGCAGCCGGTGACCCGGGTGAAGACCTGCCGGGCCGCATGGGCGAGCAGCTGCCGGTTGGCCCGGGCGTAGTTGGCCGCCGCGGCCATCGCGCCCAGGTAGGCCCGCCCCTCGCGGGAGGAGACCGGCGCGCAGGCGAGCTGCCGGTCCGGCACCCGGATGCCGTAGCCGGGCATCACCTTCTCCAGCTCGCGCACGTAGTCGGTGCAGATCTGGTGGCCGAGCCCCCGCGAGCCGCAGTGGATCATGACGCAGACCTGGCCGGCCCGCAGCCCGAACGCGGCCGCCACCGGCTCGTCGTATAGCTCCGCCACCGCCTGCACCTCCAGGAAGTGGTTGCCGGAGCCGAGGCTGCCGACCTGGCGCGCGCCGCGCTCCACCGCCCGCTCGCTGACCTGCGCCGGGTTGGCGTCGTCGACCGCACCGAAGTCCTCACAACGGTCCAGGTCCCGGCGCACCCCGAAACCCCGCTCGACGGCGTACCGGGAGCCGCCGCGCAGCACCGCGTCCAGCTCGTCCCCGCCGGTCAGGTGCCACACCGCGCCGGTGCCCATGCCCCGCGGGGTGGCCTCGCCCAGGCCGTCCATCAGCGCGTCGAGCCGGGGCCGCAGCGCGTCGCGGTCCAGGTCGGCGGCGAGCAGCCGGACCCCGCAGGATATGTCGAAGCCGACACCGCCCGGGGAGACCACTCCCCCGTCCTCGACGTCGGTGGCCGCCACCCCGCCGATCGGGAAGCCGTAACCCCAGTGCACGTCCGGCATGGCGTAGGAGGCGTCGACGATGCCGGGCAGGGTGGCCACGTTCGCCACCTGCTCCAGCGACCGGTCCGCACCCGCGTCGGGCAGCAACGACCGGGACGCGAACACCACCCCGGGCACCCGCATCGGGTCGTGCCGGTCGACGCGGAACCGGTACGGCGACTCCTGAACCAGGTCCATCCCGCCCGGCTACCCGGGCCGGCGGCGGCTACACCCGGCCGGGTTCCGCCCCGCCCGATCCGGGTAGTGGCCGACCATGCCCCAGCGATACGAGGACTACGACCGGGTCGCCGTCGTCACCGGCGCGGACTCCGGCATCGGCAAGGCGTGCGCCGTCGCGCTGGCCGAGGCCGGCTTCGACATCGGCTTCACCTGGTACGGCGATCCGGACGGCGCCGACCGCACCGCCGCCGAGGTGCGCGCCACCGGCCGTCGCTGCGCGACGGCCGAACTGGACCTGACCCGGCTGCCGGACGCCGCCGCGGTCATCGACGAGCTGGCCGAGCAGCTCGGCGGGCTCGGCGTGCTGGTCAACAACGCCGGCACCGGCCTCGCCACCCCGTTCGTCGAGGTGTCCTGGCAGCAGTGGCGGGAGGTGCTGGCGGTGGACCTGGACGGCCCGTTTCTCTGCGCCCAGCGCGCCGCGCGCCGGATGCGGGCGGCCGGGCGGGGCGGCCGGATCATCAGCATCACCAGCGTGCACGAGCACGCGCCGCGGGTCGGCTCCTCGGCGTACTGCGCCGCCAAGGGCGGGCTGGGCCTGCTCACCAAGGTGATGGCCCAGGAGCTGGCGGCCGACGGGATCACCGTCAACGCGGTCGCCCCCGGGGAGATCGCCACCCCGATGACCGGGCAGGAGGACGTCGACCCGTTCACCCGGGCCCGGCCCGGCGTCCCGGTGGGGCGGCCCGGCGACGCCCGCGAGGTCGCCGCCGTGGTAGCGCTGCTGGCCTCGCCGGCCGCCGCGTACGTGACCGGGGCGTCCTGGCCGGTGGACGGCGGAATGCTGCTGATGGGTCCGCAGGCGGCCGCGCTGCCCGACGACGGCTGGCGCGACATCTGAGCACCCGGGGTTCCGACGTGCCGCAGGCCGCGGCCCCCGCTCAGGGCAGCTGGGCGACCGAGGTCCGGTCGAGGTACCCGAGCTGGGCGGCGAAGCCGGCCAGCGCCACCACCACGCCGACCCCGATCGCCGGCCCGAGCCCGGCCCCGAGCAGCCCGGCGAGCAGGGTGCCGCCCAGCCCCAGCAGCACCGCGTTCACCGCGCCCACCAGCGCGGCCGCGGTGAGCAGCAGGTGCCGCCGGCCGGGGCGGGCACCCACCTGGGCCCAGGTCGCGGAGACGTCGCCGGCCACCGCGTCGGCGAAGAAGTCCGTGTCGCCACCGAAGCGCCGGTGGTAGTAGGCCCGGATGCGGCGGATCCGTTGCAGGTCCAGCGAGTTCTCCACCATGTTCTGGGTCAACCGGCCGAAGGTGAGCAGCCCGGTGATCAGCAGGGTCGGCAGCACCGCCCCGAGGTACGGCCGCAGCAGGTGCTCGCTGCCGGAGACGAAGCCCAGCCCGATCAGCGCGGCGGACAGCAGCGACAGGAACAGGGTGGCCCGCCCGACCGACTCGGCGACCGTGGCCCCGCGCGAGGTCTGGAGCACGAAGTGCTCGGTGGTGAGGGCGGTCAGCAGCGCCTGCTCCCGGGCGTCCTCGTCCACCCCCGCCTCCTTCCGGTCACCGTCACGATACGGAGCCGGGCCGGGACCCAGGGTCGGAACCGGGTAGCCGGCCGGCCGCCGGCTCCCTCCGGCCGGCTACTCCCGCCGGCTCGTTCCCGGCCGGCTCCCTCCGGCCGACTCCCTGCGGCGGGCGGCGGGCGGCGGGCGGCGGGCGGCGGGCGGCGGAGAATGCTGCCGGCCGCCCCGGCCGAGGTCGGGCCGCCGCACGGCGGAGAATGCTGCCGGGCGCCCCGCCGAAGTCGGGCCGCCGCACAGCGGAGAATGCTGCCGGCCGCCCCGGCCGAGGTCGGGCCGCCGCACGGCGGAGAATGGTGCCGGGCGCCCCGCCGAGGTCGGGCCGCCGCACGGCGGAGAATGGTGCCGGTGGCGCGAAGGGCGCCACCGGTACCGGGAGCGGGGAGCAGGGCATGGCGGAGACGGTCCGGCGGCGGCCGGCGGCCGGGACGGGCCGGGAACTCGCCGCCGACTGCGCCCGCTGCGTCGGGCTGTGCTGCGTGGCCCCCGCGTTCGCCGCCTCCGCCGACTTCGCCCTCGACAAGCCGGCCGGCCAGCCCTGCCCCAACCTGCGCGCCGACTCCCGCTGCGGCATCCACCGCGACCTACGGGCCCGGGGCTTCCCCGGCTGCACCGTGTTCGACTGTTTCGGCGCCGGCCAGCACCTGGTGCAGGAGACCTTCGGCGGCCGGCACTGGCGGGACGACCCGGCGCTGGCGCGGCGGATGTTCGACACGTTCGCGGTGCTGCGGCCGCTGCACGAGCTGCTCTGGTACCTGACCGAGGCGGTCGCGCTGACCCCGACCGGCCCGCTGCGCGACGAGCTGGCCTTGGCGCTGGCGCAGACCGGCCGGCTCGCCGACGGGACGCCGGAGGAGCTGCTGGCGGTGGACGTCGACGCCCACCGGGACCGGGTCAACCCGCTGCTCGCGGCGGCCGGCGCGGCGGCCCGGGCCAGCCGGGCGGGCGCCGACCGGCGGGGCGCCATGCTGCTCGGGGCCGACCTGCGCCGGGCCGGGCTGTCCGGGGCCAACCTGCGGGGCGCCTGCCTGATCGGCGCGGACCTGCGCGGGGTGGACCTCGGCGCGGCCGACCTGACCGGAGCGGACCTGCGCGGCGCCGACCTGCGCGGGGCGGACCTGAGCCGCTGCCTGTTCCTGCACCAGTCCCAGCTCGACGCCGCCCGGGGCGACCTGCGGACCGGACTGCCGCCCCGGCTGCGCCGCCCCGCCCACTGGTCGCTGACCGTCACGCCGGTGCCGACGGCCGGTGGCCGCCCCGGTGCCCGGCCCGCCGGTGCCCGCTCCGGCCGTCGCCGGCGCTGACGGCGCCCGGACGCCGCTGACGGCGCCCCGCACTCGCCGACCGGGTCGGTGCCGGCGAGCGGCACCCCGACGTTTCGCCGCGGTGCCGCCGGGTAGCCGGTGGCACCGCGACCACGGAACGGGAGGCGGACGGTGAGATATCGGGTACGGCAAAGCGAGCAGCCGATGGATCCGGCGTACGCCGAGGACGAGGCCGGGCAGACCCCGCTGGTCCAGGTCGAGGCCGACACGGACGTGCCGGCCCCGCAGCCGGGCGCGCCGAAACCGGACGAGGTGACCGAGGATGACGGTTCCGGGATGGCCGGCGGGGCGTCGGGCAGCAGCTCCGGCGGCTCCTCGATGCCGACGCACCCGGACGCGGCGCGCTGAGCGTTTGCCGCCGGATCGGCTGGGCAGGAGTGCCACATGACGAGTGAAGAGTCCTTCGGCCGCGCGTCCACCGACGAACCGGACGGCGCCACCGCGTACGAGGCGTCGCTGCGCCCGCCGGGCGAGTCGCTGCACAGCACCGACGACACCGGCGACGACTTCGCCGACCTGCCGGCCGAGGACCGGCGCTCGGCACGGGAGGTCAGCCGCGCCGGCTACGACGTCGACGCGGTCTCCGGCACCGCCGACCCGGCGAACGAGCCGGAGGAGATCGAGCCGGGACGACCCGAACGGTAGGCCGGCCGCCCGGGCGCGCTCAGCCGGCCGTCACCGCCGCCGCCCGGGCCTCGGCCATGCCGCGGTTGGCCAGCGCGTCGGCCCGGTCGTTCTCCGGGTGCCCGCTGTGACCCTTCACCCACAACCAGGTCACCTCGTGCCGGGCACAGGCCGCCTCCAGCCGCTGCCACAGGTCGGCGTTCTTCACCGGCTGCTTCGCCGCGGTCAGCCAGCCGTTGCGCCGCCACCCGGCCAGCCAGCCGGTGATGCCGTTGCGCACGTACGTGCTGTCGGTGTGCAGGCGCACGGTGACCGGCCGGGTCAGGCTCTCCAGCGCGCGGATCGCGGCGGTCAGCTCCATCCGGTTGTTCGTCGTCGGGCTCGCCTCGCCGCCGCACAACTCGCGCTCGTGCCCGCCCCAGCGCAGCAGGGCGCCCCAGCCACCCGGGCCGGGATTGCCGCAGCACGCCCCGTCCGTCCAGATCTCCACGATCCCGCCGGTCGCCGCCTCCGTCATGCCGAACCTACCGGCTGCGCCCGCCACCGGGACCACCCGACCCGCCGCACGGGCCGAAGAGCAGCGCGCGGGCCGACCGG
>NZ_KQ058719.1 GCF_000982955.1 Micromonospora sp. HK10
TGCGTCGCCGGCCCGTTCGCCGGCGGTCGTCCCGTCCGCCGCGTCCGCCGCGTCCGCCGCGACCTCCGCCGGCCCGCCGGCCGCGTCGGCGGCCGCCGGCTCCTCGTCGGGCAGGGCGCCGGTATCCCGGTACGCGTCGAACTGCTCCTCGCTCACCACCCGGTAGCCCTCGGGCACGGCCGGGCGCGAGCCGGCCTCGGCGGCGGCGAGGTCGAGCTGCGACACGTCGCCGCCGGCGGGCGGGACCGGAGCGGCGGGGCCGCCGATCGGGATCAGGTACTCGCGGGGCCCCCGGACCCGCACGAAGTAGATCAGCGCGCCGAGGAAGACCAGCGCCGCGGTCCACACGTTGAGCCGCAGGCCGAGGATGTGGTTGGCCTCGTCGGTACGCATCAGCTCGATCCAGAACCGGCCGGCGGTGTAGCCCATCACGTACAGGGCGAACGCCCGGCCCCGGCCGAGCCGCAGCTTCCGGTCGAGGGCGAAGACCAGAACGGCCACGCCGACGTTCCAGAGCGCCTCGTAGAGGAAGGTGGGGTGGTAGAGCCCCGGCTGGAGGACCGGGTTGCCGGCCTGGTCGCGCAGCGCGTGCCCGGGGTTGTCCGGGTCCATCACGTGCACCTCGAGCCCCCAGGGCAGGCTGGTCCGGCCGCCGTAGAGCTCGTTGTTGAACCAGTTGCCGAGCCGGCCGACCGCCTGCGCGAGCGGCATGCCGGGCGCCAGCGCGTCGGCCACCACCGTCAGCGGGATGCCGAGCTGCCGGGCCGCGATCCAGGCGCCGATCGCGCCGCCGGCGACCGCGCCCCAGATGCCCAGGCCGCCCTCCCAGATGGCGAACGCCTTCAGTGGCTCCCCGTGCGCGCCGAAATACTTCTCCGGCGAGGTGATCACGTGGTAGATCCGTGCCCCGATGATGCCGGCCGGCACCGCCCAGACCGCGATGTCGAGCACCGCGCCGGGGGCGACGCCACGCCGGCGCAGCCGGTACTCGGTCACCACGCAGGCGACCACGATGCCGAGGATGATGCAGAGCGCGTACGCCCGGACCGGAACGGGTCCGAGCTGCCAGACGGCGGTGCTGGGGCTGGGCAGGGCCGCGAGTGGGGTCATCGGGGCGAGGGTCACGGGTGCACACGCTACCGCTGCGAGGGCCCCTGGCGGCACCCCGGTCCGGCCGGCTCTGCGAGCCGGATGACTCGGGGTTTGCACCGCCGTACGCTCTTTGTCCATGAGCGCGCTCCGCTGGGCGGTCGCCGCGGTCGTCATCGACCAGCGCGGTCAGGTGCTGCTCTGCCGCCGGTCCGGCGGCGTCCGACGGTGGGCGCTGCCCGGCGGCCGGCCACGCCGCGACGAGAGCCCGCTCACCGCCGCCGTCCGTGCGATCCGCGCGGAGACCGGCTGGGAGGTCGACCTGGTCGACCTGGTCGGCCTCTACCGCCTCGGCGCCGCGGCACCCCCGCCGCCGGCCGGCCACTGCGGGGTCCCCACGGAGGTGCTGGTCCACGTGTTCCGGGCCCGGATCCGCACCGACCACCCGCCGGCCGCCCCGCCCGGCGGCTGCCACCTGGCCTGGCACCCGCCCGACGCGCTCCCGGCGACGCTCACCCCGACCACCCGGGCCGCCCTCGCCGACGCCCTCGCCGGCCGCTCCGGCGTGCTCCGCGAGCCACCCCCGGAGACCGACCGCACCACCGAACCGGAACCGATCGGCGGGACTGACCCGACCGGCGGGACGGACCCGACAGGCGCAGCAGAACCGACCGGTTCGGCGGTTACCCCTGGTCAGCGACTCGCCGGCGAGCTGCCGACCAGCAACCGCTGAGACCCGCGAGGCCGATCCCGGCGGGGAGCCACGTGCCCCTTCAGCGCCTTTCGATCTGATGTCGTAAACGACTCGGACCGCCGCTGGCTTCGCCGCTCGCTTTGCCGCTCGCTTCGCCGTCGCCGTCGCCGTCTCCTGCTCGGCCACCACAGCACAGGTCGTTGAACTGGGATCGATGGCGCGGACCGGCGCCGGCGCGGCGCCGACGGCAACGGCATCGGGCCGCACCGGCGCCCGGTGATGTCGAAAACGACTCAACTCGAAAGGAGCCGTGCAGCAATACATGAGCCAATGGCCCGCACATCGGACATCGGCCTCGCACACGGAACAACCCGCGTGCGGACCACCGACCTGCACGCGAACCAACGGCCCACACCGGACAACGGCCCACAAGGACCAACCCGCGCGCGGACCAGCGACCTGCACGCGAACCAGCGGCCCACACCGGACAACAGCCCAAAAGGACCAACCCGCGCGCGGACCAGCGACCTGCACGCGAACCAACGGCCCACGCCGGACAACGGCCCACACCGAACAACCCGCGCGCGGACGCGAACCGACGGCCCGCACCCGGACAACGGCCAGCGCACGGAACAACCCGCACGCGGATCAGCGCGATCAGGGGCTGCACGCGGGCCGATGGCTTGGGTCGAGCAGCGGCTGCGCGCGGGAGAGATCGCTGAGGTGACGTCTGCGGGTGAGGGCGTCAGCGAACCGGGTTGCGCACTCCGTCGGCCAGTTCGGCGCTCAGGGTGCGCAGGGCGGCCAGGCCGGCGGACTCGTCGGGGGCGTCCAGCACGCAGCGGACCAGCGCGCTGCCGACGATCACGCCGTCGGCGTAGCCGGCGACGGTGCCGGCCTGCGTACCGGTGCCCACGCCGAGGCCGACGCCGACCGGCAGGTCGGTGACCTCGCGGAGCCGGGAGACCAGGATCGGGGCGGCCTGGGAGGTCTGCGCCCGGGCGCCGGTCACCCCCATCACGGCGGTGGCGTAGACGAAGCCGCGGCAGTGCTCGACGGTCATCCTCAGCCGGGCGTCGGTGGAGGACGGCGACACCAGGAAGGTGCGGTCCAGGCCGTACGCGTCGGAGGCGGCCAGCCACTCGTCGGCCTCGTCCGGGATCAGGTCCGGGGTGATCAGGCCGGTGCCCCCGGCCGCGGCCAGGTCGCGGGCGAACGCGTCCACGCCGTACCGCTCGATGGGGTTCCAGTAGGTCATGGTGACCACCTGGGCGCCGGTCGCGGCGACCGCCTCGATGATGCGCAGCGTGTCGGCGGTGCGTACGCCGCCGGCGAGCGCGATGTCGCTGGCCCGCTGGATGACCGGGCCGTCCATCACCGGGTCGGAGTAGGGGATCTCCACCTCGATGACGGCCACGCCCGCCTCGACCATCGCCTTCATGGCGGCGATGCTGCCCTCGACGGTGGGGAACCCGGCCGGCATGCAGCCGACCAGGACGGCCCGCCCGTCGGCGCGGGCCTTGTCGAAGGCCACCCCGATCCGGCTCACGATCTCACTCCTTGTCGAGGATGCCGAAGTACTCGCCGGCGGTGTGCACGTCCTTGTCGCCCCGGCCGGAGAGGTTGACCACGATGACCGGCTCCCGGCCCAGCTCGGCGGCGAGCTGCGGGGCGATCCGGCGGGCGCCCGCCAGGGCGTGCGCGCTCTCGATCGCCGGGATGATCCCCTCGGTGCGGCAGAGCAGCTCGAACGCGGCCATCGCCTCGTCGTCGGTGACCGGCTGGTAGGTCGCCCGGCCGCTGTCGTGCAGCCAGGCGTGCTCGGGACCCACGCCCGGGTAGTCCAGGCCGGCCGAGATCGAGTGCGACTCGATGGTCTGGCCGTCCTCGTCCTGCAACACGTACGTCCGGGTGCCGTGCAGCACCCCGGCGGAGCCGCCGGTGATGCTGGCCGCGTGCCGGCCGGTCTCGACGCCCTCGCCGCCGGCTTCGAAGCCGTACAGCCGCACCCCGGCGTCGGGGACGAAGGCATGGAAGATGCCGAGCGCGTTGGAGCCGCCGCCGACGCAGGCCGCGACCGCGTCCGGCAGGCCGCCGGTGAGGTCGAGGCACTGCTGGCGCGCCTCCACGCCGATGCCGCGCACGAAGTCCCGGACCATCTCCGGGAACGGGTGCGGGCCGGCGGCGGTGCCGATCAGGTAGTGGGTGTTGTCAACGTTGGCGACCCAGTCCCGCATCGCCTCGTTCATCGCGTCCTTCAGCGTCCGCGAGCCGGTGGTGACCGGGACGACGGTCGCGCCCAACATCCGCATCCGGGCCACGTTCAGCGCCTGCCGCTCGGTGTCGACCTCGCCCATGTAGACCACGCACTCGAGGTCGAACAGGGCCGCGGCGGTGGCGGTGGCCACCCCGTGCTGGCCGGCGCCCGTCTCGGCGATCACCCGGGTCTTGCCCATCCGCCTGGTGAGCAGCGCCTGGCCGAGCACGTTGCGCACCTTGTGCGCGCCGGTGTGGTTGAGGTCCTCCCGCTTGAGCAGGACGCGCGCGCCGACCTCGGTGGAGAAGCGCCGGGCCGCGTAGAGCAGCGAGGGGGTGCCGGCGTAGTCGCGCAGCAGGGCGTCGAACTCCGCGAGGAACTCGTCGTCGGTCATCGCCTTGCGGTACGCCGCGTCCAGCTCGTCGAGCGCGGCGACCAGCGCCTCGGGGACGAACCGGCCGCCGAACCGGCCGAAGTGACCGGCGGCGTCGGGGAGCTGCCCGGCCGGGGCGTCAGCGCTCATGACGTGGTCCTCTCGCTGCGTGTCGGGCCGGGGCGTCAGCGCACCGGGCGGGGGGTGGCCGGGTGGTTCCCGGCGTTGACCAGCTCGGCGACCGCCTCGCGCGGGCTCTTCTGGGTGACCAGGCCCTCCCCGACCAGGACGGCGTCGGCGCCCGCCGAGGCGTACCGGATGAGGTCGTGCGGGCCGCGCACGCCGGACTCGGCGATCTTGACGACGCTGCTGGGCAGGCCGGGCGCGATCCGCTCGAACACCGAACGGTCGACCTCCAGGGTACGCAGGTTGCGGGCGTTGACCCCGATCACCTGCGCGCCGGCCTCCATCGCCCGGTCCGCCTCCTCCTCGGTGTGCACCTCGACGAGCGCGCACATGCCGAGCGACTCGATCCGCTCCAGCAACCCCATCAGGACGTTCTGCTCCAGCGCGGCGACGATCAGCAGAACCAGGTCGGCCCCGTGCGCGCGAGCCTCGTGCACCTGGTAGCTGGAGACCACGAAGTCCTTGCGCAGCACCGGGATCTGCACGGCGGCCCGCACGGCGGCGAGGTCGTCCAGCGAGCCGCCGAACCAGCGCCCCTCGGTCAGCACGCTGATCGCCCGGGCGCCGCCGGCCGCGTACTCGCCGGCCAGCTCGGCCGGGTCGGCGATCTCGGCGAGCCGCCCCTTCGACGGCGAGGAACGCTTCACCTCGGCGATCACCGCCACGCCGGGCCGGCGCAGGGCCGCGTACGCGTCCAGCGGCGGCGGCGCGGCGGCGGCCAGCTCGCGGATCCGCTCCAGCGGAACCTCGGCCTGTCGCCGGGCCACGTCCTCGCGGACGCCGGCCAGGATCTCGTCGAGCACGCTTGCGGGCGCCGCCGACCCGGCGTCGTCCCCCTCCGCGTGCGCATGCTCAGCAGTCACCAACGGACTCCCCTCTCCGGGCGTCATGGGCCGATGCTAGGTAACGCCGCCTGACGGCAAGTCCCGGGGGTATGGCGCTCCTCACGAAATGGGCTGTGGCATGATGACCGACTTCTGGTGAACGGGTTGTCACGCAGCGCCACGCTGCCCATCGAACACCGCCCATGCCCTATCTCAGCACGGCCACCGGGCTTCCGCAGCACCGCGTCCGCCGATGCTGTGACCAAGCTCAAGGACCATCGACCCTGCCCAGCTCGGACGGGCCGGCAGAGTGTTGACCTGTGCGCCACGACGCCGAAACGCGAGCCCGGAAGCATCCTCCTCGGGCAGACTCGACGAGGCGTCCGCCCGCGTCGCCGTACTTCGCCATCGATCACGTGCGGGGTGACCAATGACCAGCAACGGGCCGTACCAGACTCCCGGCATCACCACCATCTCCCGGACCGTCGCCTCGCTCGCGGTGGGCGTGGTGCACACCCTCGAACGCGCCGTGGTCGGCGACGGCCGGGTCCGCACCGCGCGGGGCAACGCCTGGGAGGCGGTCTGCGCCGACCGGGCCCGGGCCGCTCAGCGCCGCGAGCTGGACCGGCTGGTGGCCGAGCTGACCGCCGCCCGCGCCGCGGCACGTGAGCGCCTCGACGCGCGGGACAGCCAGCCGGTCAGCTGACCGTCGGGTCCTCGCCGCGGTCGAGCGCCTCCCAGGCGTCCCGGGTGCCCCGCTCGACCGCGGGCCGTTCCGCGCCGGCCGGGGCCGCCGCCCGGGCCGGTCGCTCGTAGCGGGCGCCCATCGCCGGCCAGCCGGCGCCGCGCAGCGCGGTGAGCGCCCCGCCGGCCGCCGCGAGCAGCCCACCGACGAGCACCAGGGCCGGCCACTGCCGGCTCACCCCGGCCTCGCCGAGGCCGTAGCCGCCGCCGGCCGCCACGGCCAGCCCGACCAGGGTCAGCAGGACGCCGAGCAGCCGCCGGACCCGGCCCCGGGTGGCCAGCACCGCGCCGCCACCGGCGAGCCCGACCAGCGCCAGCGCGGAGGCCCACGGCAGCAGGTCCGCGCCGGTGCGGGTGTGCCGTGCCGCCGGCAGCGAGCCCCGGGCGGTCAGCTCGACCGCCCAGGTCCGGGTCACCGCCCAGCAGGCCAGGCCCGCGCCGGCCAGGCTCAGCAGCACGGCGTACGTCAGCTCGCGCCGGCCCCGGACGGCGGGTGACCGGGTCGGGGTGGTCCCGACGGCGGGCCCGGTCATCGGGCCGGCCGCAACGTCTCGGCGGCGGCGATGGCGGCGAGCACGGCGGCGGCCTTGTTCCGGGTCTCCTGCTCCTCGGCGGCCGGATCAGAATCGGCCACCACCCCCGCCCCGGCCTGGACGTACGCCCGGCCCTCGCGGATCAGCGCGGTCCGGATGGCGATGGCCATGTCGAGGTCGCCGCCGAAGCCGAAGTAGCCGACGGTGCCCCCGTAGACGCCGCGCCGGACCGGTTCCAGCTCCTCGATGATCTCCATGGCCCGCACCTTGGGCGCGCCGGAGAGGGTGCCGGCCGGGAAGGTGGCGGCGAGCGCGTCGAACGCGGTCCGGTCCGCGCGCAGCTCGCCGACCACGGTGGAGACGATGTGCATGACGTGGCTGTACCGCTCGATGGTGGCGAACTCGGGCACCTCGACCGTGCCCGGTCGGCAGACCCGGCCCAGGTCGTTGCGGCCCAGGTCGACCAGCATGACGTGCTCGGACCGTTCCTTCGGGTCGGCGAGCAGCTCGGCGGCGAGCCGGGCGTCGAACTCCGGGGTGCCGCCGCGCGGGCGGGTGCCGGCGATCGGGTGCAGCAGCGCCCGGCGCCGGCCGTCGGGGCCGCTGCTCACCTTCAGGTGCGCCTCCGGCGAGGAGCCGACGATGTCGAACCCGTCGAACCGCAGCAGGTACATGTAGGGGCTCGGGTTGGTGGTGCGCAGCACCCGGTAGACGTCGAGCGGGTCGGCGTGGGTCGGCCGTTCGAAGCGCTGGCTGAGCACGATCTGGAAGCACTCGCCGGCCCGGATCGCCTCCTTCGCCGCCTCCACCGCCTTCGGGTAGCCGCCGTCGGGGGTCCGGCTCAGCACGTCGCCGACGCCCGGCCGGGCGACCGTCGAGATCATGGGCGGAATCGGTCGGGACAGCGCGGTGGTCATCGCGTCCAACCGCCCCACCGCGTGGTGGTACGCCGCGGCCACCAGCGGCTCGCGGCCGGGCGCGTCGAGCGGGGGCAGCACCGCGTTGGCGACCAGGATCGCGGAGCCGTCGTAGTGGTCGAGCACCACCAGGTCGGTGGCGAGCATCATGCCCAGTTCGGGCACGTCCAGCTCGTCCTCGGTCAGCTCGGGCAGCCGCTCGAAGCGGCGGACCAGGTCGTAGCCGAGGTAGCCGACCATGCCGCCGGTCAGCGGCGGCATCCCGCTGGCCGGGTCCCAGGCCGGGCCGGCCAGGGCGGCGACGGTCTCCCGGAGCACGGTGACCGGGTCACCGGCGGCCGGTACGCCGGCCGGCGGCGCCCCGGCCCAGAGCGCCGTGCCGTCCCGCTCGGTCAGCGTGGCCGCGCTGCGCACCCCGATGAACGAGTAGCGGGACCAGGCCATGCCGGCGGAGCCGACGCCCTGCTCGGCGGATTCCAGCAGGAAGGTGCCGGGACCGCCGGCGAGCTTGCGGTAGACGCCGACCGGGGTCTCCGCGTCGGCGAGCAGCCGGCGGGTGACCGGGACGACCCGCCAGCGGGCCGCGAGTTCGGCGAAGGTGTCCGGGTCGGGGCTGACGCGGCCGTCGGTCATGCCCTCGCCTCCGGGGAGCTGACCGGCAGCTCGGTGAAGAAGCAGGTGCGGTGCCCGGTGTGGCAGGCCGCGCCGACCTGGTCGACGCTGATCAGCAGGGCGTCGCCGTCGCAGTCCAGGGCGACCGAACGGACGTACTGGTGGTGGCCGGAGGTGGCCCCCTTGACCCAGTACTCCTGCCGGCTGCGCGACCAGTAGGTGGCCCGGCCGGTGGTCAGGGTGCGGTGCAGCGCCTCGTCGTCCATCCAGGCCACCATCAGCACCTCGCCCGAGTCGTGCTGGCGCACCACCGCGGCCACCAGGCCGTCCGGGGTGCGGCGCAGCCGGGCCGCGATGGCCGGGTCGAGCCGGGTCGGGCGGGCCGGGCCGGGGGGCGCGGCGGGGCCGGGGCTGGCGAGAGCGCCGGTCACCGGCGCGTCAGAGGCGGGCACAGTGAACCATTGTCCCGCACGCGGCCCGGGCACCGGCGACGCGTCCCGGGTGGCGGGCGCCGGGCGGTCCAGCGCCCGGGTCAGTTGCCCCAGGTAGCGGTCCAGCCGGCCGTCGAGCAGGGCGGCGGCCAGGTCCGCGCCGGCCACCGCGGCGATCTCCTCGGGGTACGGGCGGACCAGCGGGACGATCCCGGTGACCAGCCGCCCGGCGGCGGCGGCCACCTCGGCGGTGCCGCCGGCGCGCAGTCCCAGGCAGAGCAGCATGTCGTCGCGGAAGCCGGGCGGGGCGACCGGGAGGTCCAGCACCGCGGCCAGGGCGGCCCGCCGGGAGGCGACCCGGACCGACGGGTTGGCCAGCCGCAGCACGGACGGGCAGAGCCGGGCCAGGTCGGCGGCGGCGAGCCGGACGCCGACCTGGTCGTCGGCCCAGCGGGCGCCGGCCACCTTGCCCAGGGTGCCGATCAGCTCCTCCAGCCGGGGCTCGTCGGCGGGCTGGCAGAGCACCGGCAGGTCGATCCGGCGGCGCCACTCCGGGTCCGCCCAGAGCAGTTGGGCCGGCGCGGTGACCGGCAGCCCGAACGCCCAGTCCGCCGGCTGGCCGAGCCGGTGCACCCAGGACCGTACGTCGCGGGCGGCCACCGAGACGTGCACCAGCCGCCCGTCGAACTCGGCGAGGTAGGCCAGCCGGGCGGCGTACGCGGCGGCGCCGGCCGGCGCGGGCGGCAGCTCCGGCCGGCCGAAGCGCCCCGGGACCGGCTCGGCCCGGGACACGTCGGGCACCGGTCCGGCCCGGCCCGCGTCGACGACCGGCTCGGCCCGGCCCGCGTCGACGACCGGCTCGGCCCGGCCCGCGTCGACGACCGGCTCGGCCCGGCCTGCGTCGGCGCCCGGGTCGGCCCGGGGCGCGTCGGCGACCGGCGCTCCGCCGGCGTGGACGTGCTCGTCGTCCAGGACGACCAGCACGTCCACGTCCACGTCGCTGTGCTCGGTGGCGGCCCGGCGGGCATGGCTGCCACGCAGCATGATCCCGACGACGGGACGGTCCGCGGCCTGCCGCAGGCGGGCGGCCCAGTCGTCGAGGAATCCGGTCTCGGGCAGCGGAGCGGGACCCACCGAGCCATCGTGCCGGACGTCCGATCTTCACCGCAATGACGGATGGCGGACGCGGTGTCCGGTGCGGACCTAGTGCCCGACCGTTCGCATTCCTGCCGGGGTGTACCTTTCCCCCGCGACCGATCCGGCCGGGACCGCGGCGCCGAGCCGGTCGCGCTGCTCCGGGGTGAGCCGGATGTCGGCCGCGGCCGCGTTCTCCTCGAGGTAGCGGACCCGCTTGGTGCCGGGGATCGGCAGGATGTCCTCCCCCTGGGCGAGTAGCCAGGCCAGCGCGGCCTGGGCCGGGGTGCAGCCGAGCTCGGCGGCCACCTCGCGTACCGCCTCGACCAGCTTCACGTTGGCGTCGAGGTTGCCCTCGGCGAAGCGCGGCACGGTCCGCCGCCAGTCGTCGGCGGCGAGCTGCTCGCGGCTGGTGATCGCCCCGGTGAGCAACCCCCGGCCGACCGGCGAGTAGGCCACCAGGGACACCCCGAGCTCCCGACAGGTGTCCAGCATCTCGGCCTCGACGTCCCGGGTGAACAGCGAGTACTCGATCTGCACGGCGGCGATCGGGTGCACGGCGTGCGCGGCGCGCAGCGTCGCGGGACTGATCTCGGAGAGGCCGAGGAGGCGTACCTTGCCGGCCCGGACCAGCTCGGCCATCGCGCCGACGGTCTCCTCGATGGGCGTGTCCGGGTTGCGCCGGTGCAGGTAGTAGAGGTCGATGGTCTCCACCCCGAGCCGGCCCAGCGAGGCGTCACAGGCCTGCCGGGCCCAGGCCGCGCTGCTGTCCACGTACGCGCCGGGGGTGCCGGTGCCGCGGAAGGTGTCACCGCTGGTCCGGTTGCCGAACTTGGTGGCCAGGAAGACCTCGTCCCGCCGCGCCCGCAGCACCGGGGCGAGCAGCCGCTCGTTGGTGCCGGCGCCGTACATGTCGGCGGTGTCGAGATGGTTAATGCCCAGGTCGAGGGCCCGGTGCAGGGTACGGGTCGACTCGGCATCGTCGGCGGCGCCGTAGGCGTAGCTCATGCCCATGCAGCCGAGCCCGATCGCCGAGACCTGCGGCCCGGCCGCACCCATCCGTCGCTTGATCAAGACAGCTCCTCCTCCGCCCGTCGGTACGCGTCGATCTTGTAATCGAGCACCTTGAGGTCCTCCGCCAGCTCGGCCATCCGGGCCAGCACCCGCCCCCGGTGCGCCTCGAAGAGCGCGCGCCGGGCGCCGAGTGTCCGGTCGCCCTGCCGGGCCAGCTCGGCGTAGCGGCGCATGTCCCGCACCGGCATGCCGGTGCGGCGCAGCCGGGTGAGCAGAAAGAGCCAGTTGACGTCGGACTCGGTGTAGCGCCGCCGGCCGGCCGAGTCCCGGCCGACCGGTGCGACCAGGCCCTCCTGCTCGTACCAGCGCAGGGTGTAGGTGGTCAGGCCGACCCGTTCCGCCGCCTCACCGACGGTGAGGCTCATCTCCCGCGTGCTGATGTCCACCCCTCCAGGCTTCCAGTTCGAGGGCACTCGAAGTCAACCTTGTGCGGCGGGACACAATTCAACTACCGTTGAGTTCAACACCTGATGAGTTTCGGAGGCGGCCATGGACGACGCGGTGTCGGTCCGTGACCTGGTGGTCGAGCGGGGGCGGCGGCGGGTGCTCCAGGGCATCTCCTGCGCGGTGCCCCGCGGCACGGTCACCGGGTTACTCGGGCCCAGCGGCAGCGGCAAGACCACCCTGATGCGCGCGATCGTCGGGGTGCAGCGGGTCTCCGCGGGCACGGTCACCGTGCTCGGACGGCCCGCCGGCGCGGCCGACCTGCGCCGCCGGGTCGGCTACCTGACCCAGGCCCCCAGCGTGTACGCCGACCTCACGGTCCGGGAGAACGCCCGCTACTTCGCGGCCCTGCACGGGCGGGACCACGCCCACGCCGACCAGACGGTCGCCGACGTCGGGCTGGCCGGCGCCGCCGGCCAGCTGGTCGGCAACCTCTCCGGCGGCCAGCGCAGCCGCGCCTCCCTGGCCTGTGCCCTGGTCGGCGACCCCGAACTGGTCGTCCTCGACGAGCCCACCGTGGGCCAGGACCCGGTGCTCCGGGCCGACCTGTGGGCCCGGTTCCACGCGATGGCCGCCGCGGGCACCACGCTGCTGGTCTCCAGCCACGTCATGGACGAGGCGGGGCGCTGCGACCGTCTGCTGCTCATCCGGGACGGCCGGCTGGTCGCCGACGACACCCCGGCCGCGGTCCGCGCCAGCACCGGCGTGACCGACCTGGAGGAGGCGTTCCTCCGTCTGATCAAGGCGAGCGAGCAGGAGGCCAGCTCATGAACCCGCGCATCCTCGCCGCCACCACCGGGCGGATCCTGCGCCAGCTCCGGCACGACCGGCGGACCGTGGCGCTGCTCATCGTGGTGCCCACCGTGCTGCTCGCGCTGGTCTACTTCATGTACGTCGACCAGCCGACCCCGCGGGGACAGCCCACCGTCTTCGACCGGGTCGCGCTGATCATGCTGGGCTTCTTCCCGTTCATCATCATGTTCCTGGTGACCAGCATCGCCATGCTGCGCGAGCGCACCACCGGCACCCTGGAGCGGCTGCTCACCACCCCGCTGGCCAAGCTCGACCTGCTCTTCGGCTACGGCATCGCCTTCGGTCTGGCCGGCGTGGTCCAGGCCACCGTCGCCTCGGCCGTGGCGTACTGGGTGTTCGACCTGACCACCGCCGGCAGCATCGGGCTCGTCATCATGATCGCCGCGATCAACGCGGTGCTCGCGGTCGCGCTCGGGCTGTTCTGCAGCGCCTTCGCCCGTACGGAGTTCCAGGCCGTGCAGTTCATGCCGGTGGTGGTCGCCCCCCAGCTGCTGCTCTGCGGGCTGTTCGTGCCCCGCGGTGAGATGGCCGGCTGGCTCCAGGCGGTCAGCGACGTGCTGCCCCTGTCGTACGCCGTCGAGGCGCTCCAGGAGGTCGGCGCGCACGCCGATCCGACCGCGACGATGTGGCGCGACGTGGCGATCGTCGCCGCGGCCGCGGTGGCCGCCCTGGTGCTCGCCGCCGCGACGTTGCGCCGGCGCAGCGGGTGATGGCCCGGCGCACCGGCCGGCGGCCCGGCAACCCGGACACCCGGGAGGCCATCCTCGCGGCGGCCCGGACGGCGTTCGCCGAGCGCGGCTTCGACGCCGCCTCGATCCGGGCGATCGCCACCGCCGCCGGGGTGGACCCCGCGCTCGTGCACCACTACTTCGGCACCAAGGAGGAGCTGTTCCGGGCCACCGTGGCGATCCCGGTGGACCCCGCCGAGCTGGTGCCCCGGGTGCTGGCCGGAGGCCGGGACGAGGTCGGCGAGCGGCTGGTCCACACCTTCCTGACGGTGTGGGACTCCCCGGTCGGCCCCGCCGCGGTGGCCCTGCTCCGCTCCGCGATGAGCAACCAGTGGACCGCCCGCCTGCTCCGCGAGTTCCTGGTCACCCAGATCCTGCGCCGGGTCGTCGACCAGCTCGACCTGGACCCGGCCGAGGTGCCGCTGCGGGGCGCGCTGGTGGCCACCCAGGTCGCCGGCCTGGCCATGATGCGGTACGTGATCCGCCTCGAACCGGTCGCCTCCGCGCCGGTGGACACCCTGGTCGCCACCATCGGCCCGACCATCCAGCGCTACCTCACCGGCCCGCTCGACGCCGGCTGAGGCGGCGGGCCCCGCACCCAGCAGGCGGCCGGACGCCGACACCGAGGGCTACCTGGACCCGGCCGAGGGCTACCTGGACCCGACCGGGCGCTACCTGGACCCGGCCGAGGTCGCCGCCCGGACCACCGGCCTGGCCGGGGCAGGAGCCCGCGAGCCGCTACGGACTTGATGACCTGAATGCATCACACGCCGCCGGGCGCCGCCGAGCCGGACAGGTCATCAGACTGGTAGCGACCGACAACAGGTTTGCCGGAACAGGAACAACCACCGCGCACCCAGCCTGCAGCTGCGTCGAGTGCGGCCCGGCATGACCAACTCGGCATGCCGCGAGGCGGCCTGACCGGGAGCAACGCACACCACGACCTGCCGCAACCCGAGTGGATAAAGCGGGCCGCGTCAGCGGGTCTGTTCCAGCCAGGAGGCGTAGAGCAGGGCGTAGACGGAGTCCGGATCCCGGAGCAGCTCGTCGTGCGGGCCGCGCTGCACGATCCGCCCCCGGTCCACCACGATCACCTCGTCCGCCGCCTGGGCGGTGGAGAGCCGGTGGGCGATGGCCAGCGTGGTCCGGCCCCGGGTGACCGCGTCCAGGGTGCGCTGCAGGCGTACCTCGGTGGCCGGGTCGACGGCGCTGGTCGCCTCGTCGAGCACCAGCAGGTCCGGGTCGGCCACGTACGCCCGGGCCAGCGCGACGAGCTGCCGCTCGCCGACGCTGAGTGCCTCGCCGCGCTCCCCTACCGCGGTGTCCAGGCCGGCCGGCAGCCCGTCCAGCCAGTCGGCCAGGCCCAGCTCGGTGAAGGCCGCGGTGAGCTGCGCGTCGGTCAGCTCCGGCCGGGCGAAGCGGACGTTCTCCCCCACGGTGGCGTCGAAGAGGAAGCCGTCCTGCGGCACCATCACCACCCGGGAGCGCAGCGAGTCGAACCGCACGTCGCGCAGCGGGACGCCGGAGAGCAGCACGTCACCCTCGGTGGGATCCATCAGCCGGGTGAGCAGCTTGGCGAAGGTGGTCTTGCCGCTGCCGGTCTCCCCGACCACGGCCACCCGGCTCTTCGCCGGGATCTCCACGGCCACCTCGTGCAGCACCGGCGGCCCGCCGGGGTAGGCGAAGGTGACCCCGGCGAACCGGATGTCCAGCGGCCCGGGCGGCAGCTCCCGGCCCTGCTCCCCCGGGTCCGCCACGTCCGGGGCGACGTCCAGCACGTCCAGCACCCGGCGCCAGCCGGCGATCGCGTTCTGCGCCTCGTTGAGCACCTCGGTGGCGATCTGCACCGGCTGGATGAAGAGCGTCACCAGGAACAGGAACGCGGTGAGCTGGCCGATCGACAGGGTACGGTCCACGCCCAGGTTGACCCCGACCACCACCACGCCGGCCAGGGCCAGCCCGGCGGCCAGCTCTCCGACCGAGCTGCCCAGGATGCTGATCCGGATCGCCTTCTGCTGGGCCTGCCGCTGCCCCTCGATCGCCTTGTCGAGCCGCCGCTCGGTCCGCCCGGCGATGCCGTACGCCCGGATCACCGGGGCGCCCACCACACTCTCGCCGATCGTCCCGAGCAGCGCGCCCATCCGCTGCCGGACCAGGCCGTACGCGCCGGCGAGCCGGCGCTGGAGCAACCGGATCACCAGCACCGCGGGGGCGAACGCGACGAGCACCACGAGGGTCAACTGCCAGGAGTACGCGAGCATCACGGCGGTGGTGACCACGAGCTGGCCCAGGTTGACGATGAGGATCACGCCGCCCCACTGGAGGAACTGGGTGATCTGGTCGACGTCGCTGGTCACCCGGGAGACCAGCGAGCCGCGCCGCTCGGACTGCTGGTGCAGCATGGACAGGTCGTGCACGTGCCGGAACGCCCGGGTGCGTACCGCCGCCAGGGCGGTCTCGCTGACCGTGAACAGCCGCCGCATCATCAGGTATCCGCAGATGGTGGTGACCACCAGCACCGCGGCGGTGGCGATCACGGTCAGCGACACCACGTTCAGGTCGAGCCCGCCCACGATGCCGTGGTCGATGCCGCGCTGCACGGCCACCGGCACGGCGACCCGGCCGACCATGTAGATCAGCGCCAGCACCAGCGTGCCGGCCAGGCCGGTCCGCAGCTCCGGGGAGAGGGCCAGGCCGCGACGCAGCGTCCGCCAGGTCGACTCGGTCGCCTCGGCCGGCCGGTCCGCCTCCGCGCTCGCGCTCGACGTGTCGCTCTTCGCTCGCGACTGCGGGGCTCGCAGACCCGGCTCACTCCTCGCGCTCACCGTGTCGCTCTTCGTTCGCGACTGCGGGGCTCGCAGACCCGGCTCACTCCTCGCGCTCGCCGTGTCGCTCTTCGTTCGCGACTGCGGGGCTCCCCGGCCCGGCTCACTCCTCGCGCTCACCGGTCAACCTCGATTTCCAGGCCGGAGGTCAGCGGGGTGACCTCGTCGTACGTGTGCTGTTGCTCGCGTTCCTGCTCGGCCTGCTCGTACGCGGTCACCAGGTCGGCGTAGCCGGGCACGGTGGCCAGCAGCTCGGCGTGGGTGCCGCGGGCGAGCACCCGCCCGTGCTCCAGGTAGATCACCTCGTCGGCGAGGGCGATGGTGGCCCGCCGGTAGGCGACCACCAGGATCGAGGCGGCCGCGCCGCCGCCGGGACCCGGCGCCGCCGACCGGTGTTCCGGATCGGCCGACGTCCGCCCGGCCGGGGCGCGCAGGCCGGCCAGGATGGCCGCCTCGACCCGCGGGTCGACGGCGCTGGTGGCGTCGTCGAGCACCAGCAGCCGGGGGCGGCCGGCGAGCGCCCGGGCCAGGGTGAGCCGCTGCCGCTGCCCGCCGGAGAGCGAGGTACCCCGCTCACCGACCATGGTGTCCAGCCCGTCGGGCAGGGCGGCCACGAACCCGTCCGCCTCGGCCAGCCGCAGCGCCGCCCAGACCTCGTCGTCGCCGATGCCGGGGCGGTCCAGGCTGATGTTGGCCCGGACGGTGTCGTCGAAGACGAACGGCACCTGGGCCACCAGGGCCACGGTCGAGGTGAGCGACGCGGCGGTCAGTTCCCGCACGTCGACCCCGTCCACGGTGACCGTGCCCGCGCGTGGGTCGACCAGGCGTACCGCCAGGGAGGCGATGGTGGACTTCCCGGCCCCGGTCGGCCCCACCAGGGCGACGGTCCTGCCGGCCGGCACCGTGAAGCTGACCTCGCCGAGCACCTCGGTGCCGGGCAGGTGCGCCTCGGCCGGCTCGTACCCGAAGTGCACGTCGTGGAAGGCCAGGGTGGCCGGCGTCGGGGTGGCCGGGTCGAGGGTCCGGGTGCCGTACGGCATCTCGCCGGTGGCGTCGAGCACCCGGCGGACCCGGTCCCAGCCGGCGACGCTGCGCGGCAGCTCGGCCAGCACCCAACCGATGGCGCGGACCGGGAAGGCCAGCACGGTGAAGAGGAAGGCGACGCTGACCAGCTCGGTGACGCTGATCGCGCCCTGCCGCAGCCGCACCGCCCCGACCACGAGCACGGCGAGGGTGCCGAGGCTGGGCAGGGTCTCCAGCATCGGGTCGAAGACGCCACGCAGCCTGCCGACCGCGATCAGCGCGTCGCGCAGCTCGCCGGCGCGGGCGGCGAACCGGTCGGTCTCCTGGGCCTCGCGGCCCATCGTCTTGACCACCAGGGCGCCGTCAAAGCTCTCGTGGGCGATGCCGCTGACCTCGGCGCGCAGCCGCTGGGCGCGGGCCTGGCGCGGGGCCATCCGGCGCGAGTAGACCACGTTGAGCGCGAACAGCGCCGGGAAGACCGCGAGGCCGACCAGGGCGAGCGCCCAGTCGGTGAGGAAGAGCGAGACCACCGCGCCGACCAGCATCACCAGGGTGCCGACCGCGAACGGCAGTGGCGCGATCGGGTACCAGGCCGCCTCTACGTCGGAGTTGGCGTTGGAGAGCAACGTGCCGGTGGCGTTGCGGTGGTGCCAGGCCAGCGGCAGCTCGAGGTAGCGGCGGGTGACCCGGCGGCGGTACGCGGCCTGGAGCCGGTACTGCATGTAGCCGGCGCCGAGGCGGCGGCCGAAGATGCCGACCACCCGCAGCACGCTGATCCCGAACAGGGCGGCGGCGGCCAGCGCGAGGGTGCCGCCGGCCACCGAGCCGCGGGCGACGGCCGGCACCACGACCTTGCCGACCACGGCGCCGACGACGTACGCGCTGGCGATGACCATGAGGCCGAAGAGCACGCTGCCGGTCACCGCGACCGCGAAGATCCGCGGTTGTTCCCGGATCGCCCGGCCGAGCACCCGTAACCCGCTGCCGAGGACGTCCCGACTTGTCCCGCTCGCCAACGTTCTCCCCCGCCGTAAGCCGCAATTTTGCCCCCTCATCCTTACCGGTCGAGGCCAGATCCGCCGACCCGGCGGGGATATGTCCACCGTCACGTCCCGCCGCGTACCCGCGGCGAGCAGGGTCGCGGGTACGCGGCCGGCCGCGTGGCCCGATCCGGCGGTGCGGGCGCCGCCGCGCCGGGCGAGCCGCCGGCCGGGTCCGGCCGTACGATCGGGGGATGCCGCGGTACGCCCGATCGGAGCGCGAGGCGCTGGCCGATCTGCTGCTGGACCTGGGACCGGAAGCGCCGACGGTCAACGACGGGTGGACCACCCGCGACCTGGCCGCGCACCTGGTGGTGCGGGAGCGCCGGCCGGACGCCGCCGGAGGCATCGTGCTGCCGCCGCTGCGCCGCTACGGCGAGGCGGTCCGCCGGCGGCTGGCCGCCGGGCCGTATCCGGAACTCGTGGCGCGGGTCCGGCGGCCACCGCGGTGGAGCCCGGTGAGCAACCCGCTCACCGACGAGCTGGTCAACACCCTGGAGTTCTTCATCCACCACGAGGACGTACGCCGGGCGCAGGCCGGCTGGCGCCCGCGGGATCTGCCGGCCGGGCTGGACGCGGCGCTCTGGCGGCGCGGGGCGCTGCTGGCCCGCACGGCGCTGCGCCGCTTCCCGGCGGACCTGCTGGTGCAGGCGCCCGGCTTCGGCGAGCGCACGGTCGGCCGGGGCGGCGAGCCGCTGCGGCTGGTGGGCGCCCCGGGCGAGCTGGTGCTCTTCCTCTCCGGCCGGCAGCGGGTGGCCCGGGTGCAGGTGGACGGGCCGGCGGCGCCGGCCGAGCGGCTGCGGACCGCCCCGTTGGGCTTCTGACCAGGAGGGTCGGGGATCGGCCGGCCCTCGTGGGCGCCGGTCGGGGGCCGCCGCCCCGCGGGCGAGATGCGAAACCCGCTCACCCCCATCGACCGGGCCGAATCCCGGTGCCGTACGCTCCTGCCCGCCGCCCACCGCCCGGGCGGCGGGACGAGGGAGCACGGATGCGGAGCTTCGCGGTCTCGGCCCTGCGCGAGCCGCCCTTTCCGGCCCGCCGGCACGCCGCCGTCGAGCTGGCCGCCGGGGCGAGCCTCGGATGGGCGCGCGACCTGGGCCTGGTCGGCACTCCGGAGGCTCTGCGCCGCCTCGGCGGGGCCAGCCCCGCGGAGCTGGCCGCCCGGGCCTGCCCGGACGCGCCGGTGGATCGGCTGTGCCTGCTCAGCGACCTGATCACCTGGCTGTTCGTGCTCGACGACGCCTGCGACGAGGACGGCCTGGCGGGCAGTCCGACCCGGCTCGCGCCGGTGGTGGCGGTGCTGCTCGCGGTGCTCGACCGGCACGGTGACCCGGACGTGCCGCGACCGACCGGGTCCGGCCCGCTCGGGCTGGCCCTGGACGACCTCTGCCGGCGGGCCCGCGCCCGGCAGCGGCCCACCCTGCTGCTGCGCCTGGTCAGCCAGCTCCGCGAGTACCTGCTCGCGCTGCTCTGGGAGGCGGCCAACCGGGAGCACCAGCGGGTGCCCGGGGTGGCCGAATACGTCCAGATGCGCCGGCACACCGGCGGGGTGGGACCCAGCTTCACCCTCACCGACCTGGCCCACGACGCGCTGCCGAGTGCCGGGCGCCGGGCCGATCCCGCCCTGACCGCGCTGGACGCCCTCGCGGCCGACCTGGTCTGCTGGTGCAACGACCTCTTCTCGTACGGCAAGGAGCGCAGCGACGGGCGGGACGGGCACAACCTGGTCGCCACGATCATCGCCGAGGGTGGGCGGGACGAGCAGGACGCGCTGCACGTCGTGGCCGCCCGGTTCAACGACGGGCTGGCCGGATACGCCGAGCGCGAGGCCGTGCTGGCCGCCGAGGGCGACGACGGGGTCCGGGCCTTCCTCGCCACCCGCCGTAACTGGATCCGGGCCACCTACGACTGGTCGCTGGCCGCCACCCGGTACGCCTGATCGCCGCTGCGGCCGGCCGCCGGACATCCGCGCAGCCCAGCGGGGCTAGCCGCTGCGCGGGTCGAGGCAATACTCTTCGGTAACCGCAGATCGGCGTGACCCCCGTCACGTCCCTCCACCCTGAAGGCGGCTACAGCGATGGCTCTCGATGTACCGTACCGTTCCGTACCCGACATGTTTCTCAAGCGCGTGGCGGACTCCCCCGACCGGCACGCCTTCGCCCATCCCGCACCCGACGACTCGGGCCCGGTCTGGCTGACGTGGGAGCAGGTCGGGCAGCGCGCCAAGGCCATCGCGGCCGGGCTGCACGGGCTCGGTGTCGGCCTGGAGGATCCGGTGGCGATCCTGGCGAACACCCGGCTCGACTGGGTGCTCGCCGACTTCGGCATCATGTGTGCCGGCGGCGCCACCACCACCGTCTACCCGACCACCGAGCCGGAGGAGGCGGCGTACATCATCGCCGACTCCGGGTCGAAGGTGGTCTTCGCCGAGAACCCGGCCCAGGCGGCCAAGCTCGCCGGTGCGGCCCTGCCGGCGCTGACCCACGTGGTGCTCTTCGACGGCGAGCCGGACCCGGCCGCCGCCGTCGCGCAGCTCACCCTGGCCCAGCTCGAGGAGCGCGGGGCGCAGGCCCTGGCCAACGAACCGGACCTGATCGACATGCTGGTCGCCGGGATCGGCCCGGACCAGCTGGCCACCCTGATCTACACCTCGGGCACCACCGGCCGGCCCAAGGGCGTCGAGCTGCTGCACGGCGGCTGGTGCTGGGAGGGGGTGGCGCAGGCCGAGCTGGGCCTGCTGCGCACCGACGACCTGCAGTACCTCTGGCTGCCGCTGTCCCACTCGTTCGGCAAGACGCTGCTCTGCGGCGCCACCCACGTCGGCCTGCCCACCTACGTCGACGGCCGGGTCGACAAGCTGGTCGAGCTGCTCGGGGTGATCCGCCCGACGCTGATGTGCGGCGCGCCCCGGGTCTTCGAGAAGGTCTACAACAAGGCGGTCACCACCGCGCAGAGCGCCGGCGGCGCGAAGGCGAAGATCTTCGCCTGGGGCGTCCGGGTGGGCAAGGAGAAGGTCGCGCTGGAGCAGGCCGGCAGGCCGGTCCCCGGCGGCCTCAAGCTCAAGTACGCGCTGGCCGAGAAGCTGGTCTTCAGCAAGCTCCAGGCCCGGCTCGGCGGCCGGATGCGGGTGCTGGTCTCCGGGGCGGCGCCGCTGAGCCAGGAGATCGCCACCTTCTTCGCGGCCGCGAACCTGCCCATCTCCGAGGGGTACGGCCTCACCGAGACCAGCGCCGGCGCGTTCGTCAACCCGCCCGACGGGCTGAAGATCGGCAGCGTGGGCCGGGCGATGGGCGACCTGGAGTGCCGGATCGACGACACCGACGGCGAGATCCTGGTCCGCGGCAAGCCGGTCATGCGCGGCTACCACAACCTCCCCGAGGAGACGGCCGCGGCCTTCACCGAGGACGGCTTCTTCCGCACCGGCGACATCGGCACCCTCGACGGCGACGGCTACCTGCGCATCACCGACCGGAAGAAGGACCTGGTCAAGACCTCCGGCGGCAAGTACATCGCGCCGTCACACATCGAGGGCATGTTCAAGGCCGTCTGCCCGTACACCTCCCAGGCGGTGGTGATCGGCCAGGCCCGCAACTACTGCACCATGCTGGTCACCCTCGACCCGGACGCGATCAAGGGCTGGGCCGCCGGCACCCCGCTGGAGGGCCGCGACTACGCCGACATCGTCACCTCGCCGGAGGCGCAGGCGATGGTCGACGGGTACGTGGCCGAGCTGAACGCCAAGCTCAACCGCTGGGAGACGATCAAGAAGGTGACCATCCTCCCCCGGGATCTCACCATCGAAGACGGCGAGGTCACCCCGTCGCTGAAGATCAAGCGCCGGAGCGTGGAGACCAACTTCGCCGGCGAGATCGACAAGATGTACGCCGGCACCCTCGCGGAACTGTAGGAAGCGCCGCGGCGGCCGTGCCCCTCCGTCCCGGGGCACGGCCGCCGCGTGCCGGCCCGTGCGGTCACCGGTGCTGCCGCCGCCACGTGCCGGCCCGCGCACTCACAGGTGCTGCCGGCGCCAGCGGCTCTGCTCCGCCTCCACGGCGAGCCGCTCCTCCAGCGCGAGGTGCCGGACCTGGCGCCGCCAGCCGTCCTCGCGGAACGTCTCGACGATCACCCCGGCGGTGGTGATCAGCGCGAGCAGCGCGAGCGCGGCCAGCTCCGGGATCGGGGCGACGAGCGGGGCGGTGACGGCCAGCACCACCACGGTGACGACCAGCGGCCAGCGCACCTCGCGCAGCGCCACCAGCGCGCACCCGATCAGGCTGAGCAGGTAGAGGATCACCCCGCCGAAGAAGACGGCGGCCCAGAAGCCGCCCAGCGGCACCCCCCACGCGGGGGTGGCCGGGTCGGCCACCTCGGCGAGCAGGTCCTTGAGGCCGAGCGCGAAGAGGATCTCACCGGTGATCAGCGGCAGGTGCAGGAACGTGTAGACATTGCGGGCCAGGCGGCGCCGCACGGCGGGGTCCCGGGCCCGGTGCAGCGCCTGTTCCAGGCCGTCGGCCAGGGTGTCGAAGTAGGCCCACCAGAACGCCACCACAATCGCGATGCCGAGCAGCGCGGCAACCGCCACCGATCCGGTGAGCGGCAGGCCGGTCTTCGGGCCGAGCCCGAGCGCGATGATCGACTCGCCGAGCGCCACGAGCACCATCAGGGCGTGCCGCTCCGCCCAGTGCCCGGCCGAGGTCACCACCCACCACCGCCGGGCCAGGATCGTCCCGCCGGCGTACTCCACCACCAGGGCCACGGTCCACAGGGACAGTTGCAGCGGCACGGCGAAGCGTTGGTCGGGGAGCCGGGCGGGCGCCGTGCCGGCGACGATCAGCAGCACGGTGGTCGCCGTCGGCAGCAGCACGCGCGGCAGCAGCGACGCGTGCTGGACCGGATCGATGCGCTCCACCCAGCCGAAGACCGCGATCTGAGTCAGCCGGATCACGAGGTAGGAGACGGCGAAGACCAGCGGGCCGCTCAGCCCGCCGGGACGGTCGACGAACGCCGACGGCACGCTGAGCGAGAGCAGGAACGTGGCGCCGATCGTGACGAAGCCGGCAACCGGCAGCGCGCCCTCGTCGGCGCGGATCGCGTTGCCGACCCGGACGGAGCTGCTCCACGTCCACCAGAGCAGGGCCAGCACCAGCAGGCAGCGGTAGAGGTTGGCCGGCGAGGCCAGGGTGGCGGTCAGGCTGGTGACGTTGAGGAACGCGAAGACGAAGACCAGGTCGTAGAAGAGTTCCACCCGGCTGGTCCGGGCACCCGGCCCGGCGAGCCGCAGGACCCGCGACCACCGGCCACCCCCGCCGTTTCCCACCCGGGCAGTCTGCGCAACGCCGGCACCAGGCCGGTGCCGATCCGGCGAACCGTACCGGAAGGGGGCCGGCCGGCCGGATGCCCGGCCGGGCCGCCGGGCCCGGTCAGGCGATGACCGAGGGTTCCCGCCACGGAGAGCGGCCGGTCCGGTCCAGGTCGTAGCGGACCGCCGCGAGCCGACCGACCGCCTCCACCAGGTCCGCGGCGGGCAGCGTGAAGGGCAGCCGCAGGAACCGTTCCAGGGTGCCGTCCAGGCCGAACCGGGGCCCGGGCGCCAGGCGTACGCCGACCTCCTCGGCGGCGCGGGCCAGCGCGCTGGAGATCGGGCCGTCCAGCTCGACCCAGAGCGTGACCCCGCCGCGCGGGATGCTGACCCGCCAGTCCGGCAGCCGCTCGCCCAGCGCCCCCACCAGGGCGTCGCGCTGGGCGGCGAGCTGGGCCCGCCGGGCGGCCACGATGGCCGGCGCGTCGCCAAGCAGGTGCACCGCGACGAGCTGGTCGAGCACCGGGCTGGCCATGTCCACGCCGACCCGGGCGGCGGCCAGCCGCTGCACCTGCGGCGCGGAGGCCCGCACCCAGCCGATCCGCAGCCCGCCCCAGTACGGCTTGCTCATCCCGCCGATGCTGATCACCCGGCTGTGCCGGTCGTAGGTGGCCACCGGCGGGGGCAGCTCGGTGCCGTCCAGCGGCAGGTCGACGAAGGACTCGTCGATGACCAGGTCGGTGCCGGCCGCGTGGGCCGCACCAACCAGCCGCTCGCGCAGCTCGGCGCCCATCAGGTGGCCGGTGGGGTTCTGGAACTCCGGGATCAGGTAGGCCAGCTTCGGCCGGCCCTGCCGGATGCTGCCCAGCAGCAGGTCGGCGTCCCAGCCGTCGCCGTCGGTGGCCAGCCCGTGGGTGGTGATCCGGGCCCGGCGGGCGGCGAGCGCGGCGAGCGCGTTCGGATAGGTCGGCGACTCCACCAGCACCGCGCCGCCGGGCGCCAGCGCCAGCCGCAGCACCAGGTCCAGCGCGTGCTGGGTGCCGCTGGTGACCATGATCTGTTCCGCGCTGGTCGGCAGCCCCCGGGCGGTGTACGACCGGGCCACCGCCTCGCGCAGCTCGACGATGCCGGTCGGGTGGTAGCCGGCGCCACCGAGGTAGCGGGGCAGGTCCTCGGCGGCGGCCCGGGCCGCCGGCACCAGCTGCGGCGGGGCGGCGAGCGCGGCCACCCCGAGGTCGATCATGTCCCGGTCGTCGAGCGGCGTCCACAGCCCGGTGCTGGCCACCCGGTGGGTGCCGGGCAGCATCGTCCAGCTGCCGGCACCACGGCGGCTGGCCAGGTGGCCGCTCTCGCGCAGCTCCCGGTAGGCGGCGGTGACCGTGGTCCGGCTGATCCGCAGCGCCTCGGCCAGCTCCCGTTCGGCCGGCAGGCGTACCCCGAGCGGGAGCCGGCCGTCGGCGAGCAGGCCCCGGACGGCGGCGGCGAGCGCCGCGTAGTCGGGGCTGCGCCGGCGGCCCGGGAGCGCGTGCCACTGCCCGAGCAGCCGCGCCAATTGGCTGCCACGCACCTGGCTCGTCATGGCCACCCCTCCCAAATTGGCTCTGTCTCGGCCGAGATTGGCACCTAGGGTGGCATGCATGGCAGCGATTGGCAATCTGCGGTACCGGCCGGTCCGGCGGCTGACCCAGCTCTACGCCGGGCTCGTCCTGTACGGCCTCAGCATGGCGCTGATGGTCCGGTCCGGCCTCGGCCTCGACCCGTGGGACGTCTTCCACCAGGGGCTGGCCCGCCAGACCGGCCTCACCATCGGCACCGTCACCATCGCGGTCGGCGCCCTGGTCCTGCTGCTCTGGATCCCGCTGCGGCAACGCCCCGGGATCGGCACGGTCAGCAACGTGGTGGTGATCGGCCTCGTGGTCGACGCCACCCTGGCTCTGCTGCCCGCCGGTGGCGGACTGCCGGTCCGGATCGGCCTGCTGCTCGTGGGGATCGTCGCCAACGGCGCGGCCACCGGGCTCTACCTGGGCGCGGCCCTCGGTCCGGGGCCGCGCGACGGGCTGATGACCGGCTACGTGGCCCGCCGCCCCGGCCGCTCGATCCGGCTGGTCCGCACCGCCATCGAGGTCACCGTGCTCGCCCTCGGCTGGCTGCTCGGCGGCACCGTCGGTGTCGGCACCGTGGCGTACGCGCTGGCCATCGGGCCGCTCGCCCAGCTGTTCATCCCGCTCTTCGCGGTGCCGCCGGAGCCGGCCGGGCCCACCGCCGGGCCGCCCGTGCTGGGCCGGCCCGCCCGGCCGGCCGGCGAGGCGGCCTGATCGTCGCGGTCCCGCCGCCGTTTCCGGCGATCGCCACGCTGCGTGACCGGCGGCCGGCCGAACGCCACCGGATGGGACGACCCTCACCCCCGCTGAGCTGCGGTGATGTTCAGGGGTGAAACCGGGTGTTTTCTCCGCCGGCAACGCCGGGCATCATTCGTGCATGACGGAGAACGGATGGCGCTGGACCGACGCCTGGATCTTCGTCTCGCTGGTGATCGCGAGCGGAGCCGGACGGCACCGACGCTCGGCCACCACCCGGCGGCCCGAGGGGGTCCGGCTGGCCGACGTCCTCTCCACGGCCGACCATCTCAACCGCGCCATCCCCGAGCGGCACGAGGTGGAGAGCGCCGTCCGCCGGCTGGTCGGAGCCGGCCTGGTCAGCGTCTCGGACGGCTGGTTCCGGATCACGCCGGACGGCGAGCAGCTCTGGCGCACCCGGCCCAGCGCCGGCTACGGGACCATGGTGGACACGGTGCAGGGCGTGCTCAGCCGGCGACACCACCCCGGTGAGGCCGACTGGTGTCTCGACGAGGACGACCACGCCGCCGCCGTGCAGGAGTACGCGGTCCGCTCGATCCCGATGCCGCGCCGCTCCCCCGAGGGGCACTCCGGCCGGCCCTGACCCGCCCGGTTCCGGCCACGCCGCCCGCTCAGGCCGCCGCGCCGCCCGCTCAGGCCGCCGCGCCGCCCGCTCAGCCGGCCGCGCCGCCCGCTCAGGTGGCCGCGCCGCCCGCTCAGCCGGCCGCGGTGCGCGGTCAGACGGCCGCGCCGCCCGCGGTCAGCGGACCGGGTGGCCCGCGCCGCGCAGCGCGTCCTTGACCTCGCCGACGGTGAGCTCGCCGAAGTGGAAGACGCTGGCCGCGAGCACGGCGTCGGCGCCGGCACCGATAGCCGGGGGGAAATCCGCGACCCGGCCCGCGCCGCCGCTGGCGATCACCGGCACGTCCACCACGGCCCGCACGGCCTGGATCAGCGGCAGGTCGAAGCCGGCCTTGGTGCCGTCGGCGTCCATCGAGTTGAGCAGGATCTCCCCGGCGCCCAGCTCGGCCCCCCGCCGGGCCCACTCCACCGCGTCGAGGCCGGTGCCACGCCGGCCGCCGTGGGTGGTCACCTCGAAGCCGCTGGGCGTGCCGCCGGCCGGGGCGCGGCGCACGTCGAGGGAGAGCACCAGCACCTGACGGCCGAACCGCTCGGCGATCTCGGCGATCAACTCGGGGCGGGCGATCGCGGCCGTGTTCACCCCGACCTTGTCGGCGCCGGCGCGCAACAGCGTGTCGACGTCGGCGACCTGGCGGACGCCGCCGCCCACGGTGAGCGGGATGAAGACCGACTCGGCGGTGCGCCGGACCACGTCGAGCATCGTCCCGCGGTCGCTGGACGAGGCGGTGACGTCGAGGAAGGTCAGCTCGTCCGCGCCGGCCCGGTCGTACGCGGCGGCCAACTCCACCGGGTCGCCGGCGTCGCGCAGGTCGAGGAAGTTGACGCCCTTGACCACCCGCCCGGCGTCCACGTCCAGGCAGGGGATCACGCGTACCGCCACGGTCATGCCGGAAGCCTATCCAATCGGTGCGTGGCGGCGGCCGGCGTGTGCCGCCGGCCACCGCCACGGCGGGCGGGCCAGATGCGGGCCCGGCGCCGCCGCGAACGGCGGGCGCGGGCCCGCTCCTCACACCCGGACCAGCATCTTGCCCAGGTTCTCGCCGCGCAGCATGCCGAGGAACGCCTCCGGGGCGTGCTCGATGCCGTCGACCACGGTCTCGTCGTAGCTGAGCTTCCCGTCGCGCAGCCAGCCCGCCGTCTCCCGCACGAACTGCTCGCGCAGGTGGTTGTGGTCGCCGACCAGGAAGCCGCGCAGGGTCAGCCGCTTGCCGATCAGCAGGGCCAGGTTGCGCGGGGCGGCGGGCGGCTCGGTGGCGTTGTACTGCGCGATCATGCCGCAGATCGCGGCCCGGCCATGCAGGTTCATCGCCCCGATGGCGGCCTCCAGGTGCTCGCCGCCGACGTTGTCGAAGTACACGTCGATCCCGTCCGGGGCGGCGGCCTTGAGCTGCTGGTACACCGGGCCGTCGTGGTAGTCGAAGGCGGCGTCGAAGCCGAGCGCCCGCAGCCGCTCGACCTTGGCCGGCGAGCCGGCGCTGCCGATGACCCGGCCCGCGCCGCGCAGCTTGGCGATCTGGCCCACCATGCTGCCCACCGCGCCGGCCGCGCCGGAGACGAAGACGGTCTCGCCGGGCCGCATGGCGGCCACGTCGAGCAGCCCGGCGTACGCGGTGAGCCCGGTCATCCCGAGCACGCCCAGGTACGCGCTGACCGGCGCGAGGTCCGGGTCGACCTTCCGGGCGGCCTTGGCGTCGAGCAGCGCGTACTCGCGCCAGCCGAGACCGTGCAGCACGGTGTCGCCGGGGGCGAAGCCCTCCGCCTCGCTGGCCAGCACCTCGCCGACCGCGGCGCCGTCGAGCGGGGCGTCCAGCGCGTACGGCGGCACGTACGACTTGACGTCGTTCATCCGGCCGCGCATGTACGGGTCGACGGAGATGAACCGGTTGCGGACCACGAGCTGGCCGGGGCCGGGGGTCGGCACCTCGGTGCTGACCAGCCGGAAGTTCTCCGCGGTGGGCCAGCCCTGCGGGCGGGAGGCCAGGTGGATCTCCCGGTTGCCGCTCATCGGGTCTCCCGCAGCGTCAGCGCGACGTCGAGGTTGCCCCGGGTCGCGTTCGAGTAGGGGCAGACCTGGTGGGCCGCCTCGACCAGCCGCTCGGCGGCGTCGCGCTCGACGGCGGGCAGGTCCACCACGAGGGTGACGGCCAGGCCGAAGCCACCGGTGCCGTTCGGGCCGATGCCCACCTCGGCCTCGACGACCGAGCCGGCGACGTCCGCCTTGGCCCGGCGGGCGACCAGCCGCAGCGCCGAGTGGAAGCAGGCCGCGTAGCCGGCGGCGAAGAGCTGCTCGGGGTTGGCCGCGCCGCCGGCGCCACCCATCTCCTTCGGCACCGCCAGGTCGAGGTCGAGCGTGTCGTCGGAGGTGCGGACGTGGCCGTCGCGGCCGTCGCCGGTGGCCCGGGCGGACGCGGTGTAGAGCACCTGCATGGTGGTCACTGCTCCTTCTGTCGGTGGATCGTCTCGGTGACCCGGGTGAGGGTGTCGCGCAGGGCGACCAGCTCGGCCTCGGTGAGGCCGGTGGCGCGGGCCACCCGTCGTGGCACCTCGTCCATCCGCTCGCGCAGCGCCCGGCCCGCCCCGGTGAGGTGCACCTCGACCCGGCGCTCGTCCCGCGCGGCGCGGACCCGCGCCACCAGGCCGGCCGCCTCCAGCCGCTTGAGCAGCGGGGAGAGCGTGCCGGAGTCCAACCGGAGCCGGTTGCCCAGCTCGGAGACGGTGGGCGCGTCGTCGCCGCACTCCCAGAGCACGAGCAGCACCAGGTACTGCGGGTAGGTCAGGCCGTGCGCGTCGAGGATGGGCCGGTAGACGTCGGTGAGGGCGCGCGACGCCGCGTAGAGGGCGAAGCACACCTGCCGGCGTAGCACCAGGTCATCGATCACCCGGCGAACGGTAGTGCACAATTGAGTTGTGCACAACCGATCTGGGCGTGGAGTGATCTCACCCACCCCGCGCCGGCCGGCTCAGCGACCGTCCGGCAGGTAGGCCTCCAGCTCGACCTCCACCAGATGATCGGGGTCGATCAGGCCGGCCACCACCACCATGGTCGCCACCGGACGGACCGCCCCGAAGACCGCGTTGTGCGCCAGCCCCACCTCGTCGGCGTAGAGCCGGTCGGTCACGTACATCCGGGTCCGGATCACGTCGCCCGGCTCCGCACCCACCTCGGCCAGCGCGTCCAGGCCGATCCGCAACGCCTGCGCGGTCTGCGCCGCCGCGTCGCCGACGTGCGCCACCCGACCGTCCACCGTGGCCGTGCAACCGGCGGTGACCGCCAGGTTCCCGACCCGCACCACCCGCGCGTAGCCGTACCGCGCCTCCCACGGGCCGCCCGAGCCGAGCCGGGTCACGACCGCGTCCGCCGGCCCGGCGGCGCCGCCGCCCGCGACGGCGGTCACGCCCCCGCCCGCAGGGTCGCCAGCGCCTCGGCGACGGTGAACGCGCCCGCGTAGAGCGCCTTGCCGGCGATGACCCCCTCCACCCCGATCGACTCCAGGGTGGCCAGGGCGCGCAGGTCGTCCAGCGTGGACACCCCACCGGAGGCGATCACCGGGGCGTCGGTGCGGGAACAGACCTCGCGCAACAGATCCAGGTTCGGCCCGCGCATGGTGCCGTCCTTGGTGATGTCGGTGACCACGTAACGCGCGGCGCCGGCCTTCTCCAGCCGCTCCAGCACCTCGTACAGGTCACCGCCGTCGCGGGTCCAGCCCCGCGCGGAGAGGGTACGGCCGCGCACGTCCAGCCCGATCGCCACCCGGTCGCCGTATTCGCCGCAGACCCGGTCGCACCACTGCGGGTCCTCCAGCGCGGCGGTGCCGATGTTCACCCGGGCCGCCCCGGTGCCCAGCGCGGCCTGCAACGACTCGTCGTCCCGGATCCCGCCGGAGAGCTCCACCTTCACGTCCAGCTGGCGGACCACCTCGGCGAGCAGGTGCGCGTTGCTGCCCCGGCCGAAGGCCGCGTCCAGATCGACCAGGTGGATCCACTCGGCCCCGTCCGCCTGCCAGGCGAGGGCGGCCTCCAGCGGGTCGCCGTACGCGGTCTCACTGCCGGCGGCGCCCTGCACGAGCCGGACGGCCTGGCCGTCGGCGACGTCCACGGCGGGCAACAGGGTCAAACTCAACGTTCTCTCCTCGCATCAGGTACGACGGTCCAGCGCGATCACCACGATCGCCGGCAGGACCAGCAGCAACAGCACGACCAGCGCCAGGCGCAACGCCAGGTCGTCGACGAAATTCCAGATGCCGGCCAGGGCAGCCGCGGTGAGCAGCACGATGGCGGCCCGTTCCCCCCGGCTGTGCCGGCGCAGCCGTCCCGTCCGACCGCGGCGCAGCGCCGGCGTCAACCGGCGGACCAGCGCGCCGCGGCGCGCCCGCCGGGCCAG
>NZ_KQ058720.1 GCF_000982955.1 Micromonospora sp. HK10
CCCGTTACCTTTTTGATCGTCCCCAGCCGGGGACTGCTCGGTCGCCCGGCCCGGTATGACTTACTGCCCCTGTCGTACGCATGATCCGGGGGGTGTTGTCGCCGGGTCGGGTGGCGTCGGCGGACCGCTGATAGGGACCCGGCCACCCCGGGCTCGGGGTAGGTCTCCTCGTAACGTGGATGCCGGCAGTCCGGCGCCTGGCCTGCGGTCGAGCCATGACGAGGTGGTGGGGAGGCGGGAGTGCACGACGGGTTCGGCGTCTTCGTAGGACTCGACGTCGGCAAGGAAGGACACCACGCGGTCGCGCTGAGCCGCGCGGGTAGGCGGCTGCATGACGCCACGCTGCCCAACACCGAGGCGGGGCTGCGCAGGTTGTTCGACAAGCTCGGCCGGCACGGCCTGATCCTGGTCGTGGTCGACCAGCCCGCCTCGATCGGCGCGCTGCCCGTGGCCGTCGCCCGCGCGTGCGGGCATCAGGTGGCCTACCTGCCGGGTCTGGTCATGCGCCGCCTGGCCGACCTTCATCCGGGCACGGCCAAAACCGACGCCCGAGACGCGTACGTGATCGCCGACGCCGCCAGGACCCTGCCGCACACTCTGCGCCGGGTCGACACCGGCGACGAGGCCCTCGCGGAGCTGGAAGTTCTCGTCGGCTACGACGACGACCTCGCCGGCGAGGTCACCCGCATCTCCAACCGGATCCGCGGCCTGCTCACCCAGATCCACCCGCCGCTGGAGCGGGTCCTGGGCCCGAAACTGCAGCATCCTGCGGTGCTGAAGCTGCTGTCGCGGTGCGGCGGACCGGCTGGGTTGCGCAAGGCCGGTCGCACGAAACTCCTCGAGATCGTCAAGGCCCGAGCGCCACGCATGGGCGCTCGCCTGGTCGAGCAGATCCTCACCGCGCTCGACGCGCAGACCGTCGTCGTGCCCGGCACCACGGCCGCAGAGACCGTTCTGCCCCGACTGGCTGACAGCCTGTGTGACCTGCTGCGCCAGCGGGACCAGGTCGCCGAACAGGTCGAGGGGATGCTTGATGCGCACCCTCTTGCCGGGGTCCTGACCTCGATGCCCGGCATCGGCGTCAGGACCGCAGCCCGCATCCTGCTCGAAGTCGGCGACGGCACCGCCTTCCCCACCTCCGGCCACCTGGCCGCCTACGCCGGTCTGGCCCCGGTCACCCGCCGCTCCGGCAGCTCCATCCGCGGCGAGCACCCACCGAAGGGCGGCAACAAACAGCTCAAGCGCGCCTTGTTCCTGTCCGCGTTCGCCGCCCTGGCCGACCCAGCCAGCCGCACCTACTACGACCGGAAACGCGCCGAAGGCAAGAAACACAACGCCGCCCTCATCTGCCTCGCCCGCCGCCGGGTCGACGTCCTCCACGCCATGCTCCGCACGAAAGCCCCCTACCAACCGAAACCAGCCCACGAATCCCGCCACGCGGCTTGACGAAACCCATAGGGACACCCC
>NZ_KQ058721.1:0-2239 GCF_000982955.1 Micromonospora sp. HK10
GGCGCGCCGGACCGGCGTGCCGGGCCGGCCGACGCCGCGCCCGTGCCGGTGGCGCCGGCCGACGGTCCGACCGCGTCGCCGCCCCGGCTGGTCTGCCCGTCCTGCGCGGCCGACAACGCGCCCGACCGGCGGTTCTGCCGCGCCTGCGGCGCCGAACTGGTCGCCCCGGTCGGGCCCGCCGCCCCGCGACGCACCTGGTGGCAGCGCTGCCGGGACCGGCTGCGCCGCCGGTCGCCGGAACGCCGCTCGCTGCGCGAGCAGCGCCGCGCGGCCGGGGCGGCCCGCCGGACCCTGCTGATCGTGCTGGCGCTCTGCCTGGTCGGGGTGCTGGCCATCGCCGGGCCGCCGCTGGTACGCCGCGGCATCGAGGCGGTGCGCGACCGCACCCAGGACCCGACGCCGCTGGTGCCCGCCGCGGTGGTGGCGTCGTCCGAGGCGCCGGGCGCGACCGCGGGCCGGCTGACCGACGGGGCGACCAACCGGTACTGGGCGCCGAACGGGGTGGCCCGGGGCGCCTGGGTGGAGGGTCGGTTCGCCGAGCCGGTCCGGCTGCTCACCGTGGTGATCACACCGGGCGTCAGCCCGCGGCGGCAGGCCTTCCTGGCCGCCGGGCGGCCGCGCGGGCTCACCGTGATCGCCGTCGGTCCGGACGGCCGGCAGGAGAAGACCGACATCGAGCTGCGCGACGAGCCCGGGGAGCAGCACTTCGACGTGCCGGCCGCGAAGGTGGTGCGGATCAGGTTGGTGGTCCGCTCGACGTACGGGCCCGGGCTGCTTCCGTCCGTGGCGATCGGGGAAGCGGAATTCTTCGGTCGACGCTGATCGGGGCGGCGTCGACCAGGGCCGGGTCCAGCCCGAGGGAGACGAGCACGTCGGCGTAGCGGCGGCGGGCGTGCTCCGCGGCGGCGGCGTTGCCCGCCCGGTCGTGCGCGGCGATCAGCAACCGCCAGCCGGCGTCGTGGCACGGGTCGATCTCGACGCAGCGGGCCGCCATCGTCACCGCCGGCCCGGCCGTCGCGCCGCGCAGGGCCGCCTCGGCGAGGCGGGCCGCCGCGTCGGCCGCCTGCCGGCGCAGCACCTCCCGCTCGGCGACCACCCATTCCGCCGGGCCGTCCTCCGGCAGCAGCTCGCCGGTGTACGCGGCCACCACCACCCGCAGGTCGTCCAGCGCACCCGGGTCCTGCGGCGAGGCCCGCCGGGCGGCGCGTTCCACCGCCCGCCGGAACTCCCGCACGTCGCACCAGCTGTCGGCCGGCAGGGCCAGCAGGTACGCGTCGCCGTCGCGGTGCAGCAGCGTCTCCCCGCCGCCGGCCGGCAGGTGGGTGTCGAGGAACCGGCGCAGGCTGGACAGGGCCACGTGCAGGGTGCGGGTGGCCGTGCCGGGGTCGGTGTCCGGCCAGAGCGCGTCGAGCAGCCGGTCGCGGTGCACCGGCCCGGCGTGCATGGCGAGGATCCGGGCCACCGCGCGGGCCCGGGGGCGCAGCGGCGACCAGTTCAGCGGCTCACCGTCCAGGCAGACCTGGAAACCGCCGAAGCAGCGTACGGTCAGCCGGGCCGTGCCGGCCGTGGCGGGTGACGGCCGGGCCTCGGCAGCGGTCCAGGCGGTCACCGCCGCCCGGGGCAGCCCGGCCTGTTCGGCGACGGCGTGCACGGCGGGGAGCGCGGCGGTCCGGCCGGGGCCGGTGGGCGTACCGGCGGCCAGGGCGAGCACCCGGGCGCCCGGGGCGCCGGCGGCCCGGGCGGTGCTCTCCGCCCGGCGTACCTCGACGTCGGCGTCGGGCAGCCGGGCCCGCACGGCGGCCAGCGCGAGCAGCGACTGGGCCCAGGCGGCGAGCACTCCGGCGTCCGCCTCCCGGGCCCGGTCGAGCAGCCGGCCGGCCTCCTCCGGGTCGGGGCCGCCGCGCAGCGACCGGGCCAGCGCGGCGCACCCCGCGGCGAGCAGCGCGCCCCACCGGTCGCCGAGCCGGTCGCACTCCTCCACCACGGCGGCCGCCTCCTTGAGGTCGGCGTCGGCGCCGGCCAGGGCCGGTACGGCCCGGGCCACCCGGGCGAGCCACGGCAGGCCGGCCCGGTCCGCCTCCAGGCCGACGGCACCGACCGCGGCCGCCCCGTGCGGGTCCCCGGCGGCCAGTGCGACGGCGGCGCGCAGCAGCCGGCAGGCGACGCCGACCGGCCCGTCGGCGGGGGCGGCCCGGTCGAGCACCCGCACCGCCTCCACGGCGTGGCCGGCGAGCAGCAG
>NZ_KQ058721.1:2419-7726 GCF_000982955.1 Micromonospora sp. HK10
GCCGGCGGGTGGCGGTCCGCAACCAGCCGGACCAGTGGCCGCGCCAGTGCGGGCCGTCCGGCAGCCAGGCCGTGACGTCGGCGCGCAGCGCGCGGCAGCGGGAGCCGCCCGGCCCGGCGCCGAACATCTGCTCGGCCCGGCGCAGCAGCGGCACCGCGGCGTCGAGCTGGCCCTCGTTGATGCGGTGCTGCGCGTCGGCGAGGACCAGCCACGGGTCCTCCGCGATGAACCAGCCGGGCAGCAGGTCGGTCCACGGGTCGAGGCCCCGCACGGCGACCGCGGCGCCGGCCGCGTCGAGCAGCCGGTGCACCTCGGGCCACTGCTGGGCGCGGGCGAAGCAGCGGGCCGCTTCCAGGGCCGCGCCCTCCTCGGCGAGCAGCCGGCCGGCGCGGGCGTGCCACTCCCGCGCCTCGGCCTCCCCCAGCTCCTCGACCAGCGCCGCGGCCAGGTGGGCGCGCAGCACCTCGTGATAGGCGAAGGACCGGCCACCGTCGTGGGTGACGGTGAACGCGTGCCGACGCTCCAGCTCCTCCAGCGCGGCCTGGCCGCCAACGCCGCCGAGCAGCCGGTCACAGCGTTCGGCGGTGAGCACCTCGAAGACGCAGGTGCGGACGAGGAACCGGCGCAGCGCCGGAGCCAGCTCGGCCAGGACCGTCCGGGTGAGATAGTCCCGGGACAGCGCCGAGCGTTTGGCCAGCGCGGCGACGGCCCGCCGACGGTCGGGCAGCGGCTGGCCCCGGGTGGAGAGGTAGTAGAGCTTCAGCCCGGCCGCCCACCCGCCGAGCCGGCGGCTCAGGGCCGCGACGTCGTCGGCGGGCAGTGGCTCCCGGTAGACGTCACGCAGCAGCCGTTCGACCTCCCAGGCGCGGAAGCGCAGCTGTTCGGCGTCGATCACGACGCTGTCGGAGAACTCGTGCCGGGCCAGGATCGGCGCCGGGGCGCGCCGGGTGCCGATCAGCACGCGGACGCCCTCGCGGGTCAGCGCGTGCGCGCGGTCCAGCAGCACGGACTCCCCCGGGGTGCCCTCGATCAGGTGCAGGTCGTCGACGACCAGCAGGCCACCAGGGCCGTCGGCCAGGGTGGCGGCCATCCGCTCCAGCACCCGGGACGGGTCGGCGTCCGACGGCACGGTGCGCAGCCAGGACATCGGCCCGGTGACGCTGCCCGCGTACTGGGCGAGCAGGGTGGTCTTGCCGGCGCCGGCGGGCGCCACGACCAGGCCGAGCGACCTCGGCCGGACGTCCAGCGCGGCGAGCAGGCGCGGCCGGACGAGGCTCAAAGACGGGTTGCGGGCCGTCTCCGTCGGCATCAGGCACCTCCCCCGGAGCCGACGTCCATCGAACACTGTGCTGTGACGGGGACACCGCTCATCGTAGTCATCGAAGCGCGTTCGCAACCGTCGGTGATTGCACACATACGACAAGACGTCAGACGATTGACGAAGGCCGATCGGAGCGGAACGGTGCCCGGCCGGCGCCGACGTTCCGGGTCGGCGGCGGTCTCCGCGCCGGCCGGGCCGGGCGAGCCCGTGAGCGCCTCACCGCCGGGCCGTGGCACCCCACGCGGCGTCGACCAGGGCGGGAAGCACCTCGGCGGCTGGCCCCCGCAGGTTCACCGCGGCGACCGGGTCCAGCGGCGTCCGCTCCGGATTGACCTGGATGACCGAGCCGCCGAGGCGGGCCGTCACCAGGGGAATCTCCGCGGCCGGGTGGACCAGGCCGGAGGTGCCGACGGTCAGCAGCAGGTCACAGCCGGACGCGGCGTCGACGGCGGCCGCGAGCGCGTCCGGCGGCAGCGCCTCGCCGAACCAGACGACGCCGGGGCGGACCGGGCCCGCGCAGCGGGCGCAGCGGGGTGGCGGCAGCCGGCGGCCGTCGGCCGGCTCCGGCGCGCCGTCCGGCACCGGCGCCGGGTCGTCGCAGGCCGAGCAGCGCGCCGCGAACAGGCTGCCGTGCAGGTGCAGCGGGGCGCGGGAGCCGGCCCGCTCGTGCAGGTCGTCCACGTTCTGGGTGATCAGGACGGTCGGGACGCGAGCCTCGATGGCGGCCACGGCCCGGTGTCCCGGGTGCGGCTCGGCGCGCCGGACGAGTTGACGTCGCCACTCGTACCAGCCCCAGACCAGGGCCGGGTCGGCGTCGAACGCCTCGGGGGTGGCCAGGGCGTGTGGGTCGAACCGCCGCCACAACCCGGTGCGGGCGTCGCGGAACGTGGGCACCCCGCTCTCGGCCGACATGCCGGCGCCGGTGAAGACGACCACCCGCCGTGCCCGGCGGAGCAGGTCCGCCGCGTCGCCCACCGCCGGCACCATCCCGGTCGCCCCCCTCCGCCGCGCGGCCAGCGTACGCCGGTGGACGCCGGCGCCGGTGGGCACCGGCGCCGGCGAAGCCGGTGGGCACCGGCGCCGGCGAAGCCGGTGGGCACCGGCGCCGGCGAAGCCGGTGGGCGGGGTTTGCCGGGTCGGGGCCCGGGAAGGACACCCCGTTGTCTCGGGTGGGAGGGCGGATGAACGGGCCGGTCAGCGACGAGTCGCTGGGTGAGCTGGAACTGGTGCACACGTTCGGCGGGGCGATGCCCACCGGGGTCAGCGTGTCGCACACCGGGCGGATTTTCGTCAACTTCCCGAAGTGGGGCGACGAGGTGCCGGCGACGGTGGTCGAGTTGCGCGGCGGCCAGGAGGTGCCGTTTCCGGATCCGGTCTGGAACAGTCCGGCCGGCGACGACGACGCGAACGCGTTCGTGTCGGTGCAGAGCGTCGTCGTGGACCCGGCGGACCGGCTCTGGGTGCTCGACACCGGCAGCCCGCTGTTCCAGCCCACCCGGCCGGGCGGGCCGAAACTGGTCCGGGTCGACCTGGACACCGACACCGTCGCGCAGGTGATCACGTTCCCGGCCGACGTCGCGCTGCCCACGACGTACCTCAACGACGTCCGTTTCGACCTGCGGCGCGGCGACGCGGGGCTGGCCTACATCACCGACTCCGCCGACTCCGGGCCCAACGGGATCATCGTCGTGGACCTGGCCACCGGCGCGTCCTGGCGGCGGCTGCACGACCACCCGTCCACCAAGGCCGAGCCGGTGCACGCCTTCCGCCCGATGGTCGAGGGGCGGCCGTTCCTGGAACGCCCGGCGGACGGGCCGCCCACGCCGGTCAGCATGGGCTCGGACGGCATCGCCATCTCCGCCGACGGGTCCCGGCTGTACTACTGCGCGCTCGCCTCGCGGCGCTGGTACAGCGTCGACACCGAGGCCCTGGCCGACCGTGGCCTCGACGACGACCAGGTGGCCGCCACGGTGCTGGACGAGGGCGACAAGGGCGGCGGCTCGGACGGCCTGGAGACCGACGACTCGGGGGCGCTCTACCTGACCTCGTACGAGCAGAACGCGGTGCTGCGCCGCCGACCGGACGGCGAGTTCGAGACCGTGGTCCACGATCCCCGGCTGCTCTGGCCCGACACCATGTCCGTGGCCGCCGACGGCCATCTCTACGTCACCGCCAACCAGTTGCACCGGCAGGCGAAGTACCAGCGTGGACAGGACCTGCGCCGCAGGCCGTACGCGCTGTTCCGGGTCCGGATCGACGCCGGGCCGGTGCGCTTGCGCTGAGCCGGCCGGTCGCGCTCGTCCCGACCGGCGGCGGCCCAGTCGGGCTCGGGGCGGCCGTTTGCCGCCGGCCGGCACGGGAAGACGATGCGCCGGTGGGCGTGGGGATCGGCCTCGCGCCACGGATCAGGAGGTTCGGACATGGGTGACCGGAACCGCCTGCACGAATTGCGACAGCAGGCGCACGACAAGGGCATCGAGGGCAACTCCAAGATGACCGAGGAGCAGTTGCGCGACGCGCTGCGCCGGGTCGGCAAGGGTGAGCGGCCGGAGATGGCCAAGCAGCAGGCCCGGCGCTGACCCGGGGGCGCCGGCGCCCCCGGTGCCGGCGCCGCACCCGCCGGCGTACGCCGGTGGGCCCGCCGGAGCCCCGGGCCGCCCGTGGGGTGGTCCGGGACGCCGGCCGCCGCGACCCGGTCAGCAGCCGCAGGTGTAGTAGAGGATGTCCCAGTGGTTGCCTTCCTTGGTGTAGAGGTTGCCGGAGGGCGCGCGGTACTGGTAGCCGAAGCCGGAGATGTAGCCGACGTAGGCGTAGTAGGCCGAGACGTAGTTCTGGATGCAGGTGCTCAGCGCGATGTCCACCTTGTAGCCGTTCCAGTGGCTGTAGGTGCCGCTCGCGTGGCCGACCTCGGTGCCGGCCGTGATGGTGATGGCGCAGCCGCTGGCGCGCTTGAAGGTGATGATCCCGTCGATGGTGGCCTGCCGGATGCCGTCGAAGGACGTGCAGGTGGAGACGTTCCGGTCGCTGCAGTTGCCGCTGGACGTCCAGCTGATGCCGGCGGCGCGTAGCTGCGATGTGGCGCTGGAGTGGCTGATTGCCCAGGCAGGGCTGGACAGGCCGACCGCCGCGCCGACGGCGACCAGCGTGGCGGCGAGCAGGGTGAGCAGGCGGCGGCGCAGCGGGAACCGGGTGGACGGCATGGGCGCTCACTTTCCGGTCGGCGTTGGATTCCTACGAAGCGGCTACACCGCTTGCAGGATTCCTACCAGACATCGATCGGCGTGACTATAGGCCGGCCGCACAGGATTGTCGCCGCGCGGGAGTGCCGCCCCGGCGGCCACGCCGGGACGCGCACCCACGAGGAGGCGGGCGTCGCGGTGGACCCGGAGCCCGGTGCGTTTCGGTCCGCGACGGCCGCGCCGGACGGTCAGCCGGGGCTGATGTGCGCGGCGAGGACGCGCCAGCCGGTCGCCTCCTGATAGGACCAGGTGCGGGTGTACCGCAGCCGGGCGGCGAAGGGTGCGCCGCCGAAGACGCCGGCCACCCGGGCCAGCACGAAGGTGACACCGGTCGACCCCGCGACGAGGAAGCCGAGGTCCTCCACCACCAGCTCGTCGATCACCGAGGTACGAGCGCGGTGCGCGGCCAGGTCGTCCTCCTTGCCGTACCGGCCACCGTCCGGGCCGATGGCGACCAGCCGGTCGTCGAGCAGCTCGGTGAGCGCCGCCACGTCACCCGTGCGTTGCGCCGCCTGGAGGCGACGCTCCGCGGCCAGCAGTTCCGCCTCACGCGCGTTGTTGGTCACGGCCGCTCCTCGCGGGACGTCCAGCCGGCCGGCACCCCGCCGGCCGGCCGCCACCGGCATTGTGGCACCGGCGGGACCGCAGGGCCGGCCGGACAGGCGGAGCCGGCCCCGCACCACCGCAGACGCGCCCGCCGCCGCGCGCTCGGCGGCCCAGACGCCGTGCCGCACGGCGAGCCAGACG
>NZ_KQ058722.1 GCF_000982955.1 Micromonospora sp. HK10
CCAGCGGAAGCATCGGTGCGGCCGACCGGGTCCGTGGCAGCGGCAGGTCGGTCAGTGCCCCCTCGGCGACGGGCAGCTCGGGCTGCTCCAGCACGGTCGGCGCGATCCCCAGCTCGGCGTGGAGCAGCCGGGCCACCAGCGGGATCCGGGACGAGCCGCCCACCAGGAACAGCCCGGCGAGTCGCTCCGGGGTCAGCCCCGCCGCGGCGATCACCCGCCGGGTCTCCTCGACCGCCCGGCGCAGCAGCGGGGCGGCCACGCCCTCCAGCTCGGCCCGGGTCAGTGACACGGCGGCGGGTACCCCGGGCACCGCCACCGGCGCGGCCAGGGCGCGGGAGAGCATCTCCTTCGCGCCCCGCACCTGCTCGACGACGTGCAGCCGCTCCCGCCACTGGGTGGTGTCGGCCGGCGCGTCCAGCCGCGCCCACTGGGCGGGGTGGGCGGCGGCGACCCGCGCGCCAACCAGCGCCAGCAGCGCGGCGTCGAGGTCCAGCCCGCCCAGGTCGTCGAGGCCGCCGCAGGAGATCACGGTGAAGCCCGAGTCGCCCCACGGGTCGGCGCCCTCGTTACGGACCACGGCGACGTCGAGGGTCCCGCCGCCGAAGTCGAAGACGGCCACCGACTCACCCACCGGCACCGGCCGCCGCAGCACCTCGGTGTAGTAGCGGGCCGCCGCGACCGGCTCGCGCAGCAGGCGGGTGCCGGGCGGGACGGGACCGGAGAGGGTGTGCTCGGCCGCCGTCGGCCAGCCGGCCAGGGCGAGCGCCTCGGCGAGCACCTGCCGCCGGTCGGCGTCCCAGGTGGCGGGGCAGGTCACCACGGCGGGCGGCAGGAACCCGAGCGCCCCGACGGCGGCCTCGCCGACCGCGCGCAGCACCGCGCCGAGCAGCTGGGCCGGGGCGTACCGATGGCCGCCGAGGGTCACCTCGGGCTCGTCGACGCGGCGCTTCGGGTTCGGCTCGTACCGGTCCGGGTCGGCGTGGGCGAGGCGCAGCGCGTCCCGCCCGACGTGCAGGCGTCCGTCGGTGTCGGCGTACACCCCGGACGGGAGGATCGGCTGCCCGTCCACCAGCAGGGGGCGGGTCCGCCCGTCCGGCCAGCGCAGCACGGCCACCGTGTTCGAGGTGCCGAGGTCCACGCCGAGCGCGAAACCGTCCCGCTGGCCTGACATCCGTCGCTACCTCCACCCGCCGGGGCGATGTCCGGTCCCGCATCGTACGCAGTCGCCGCCGCCCGTCCGCCCGCCGGTCACGCCCTGGCCCTTCGCCCCCGCCCGGCCGTCCGCGCCCGTCGCGGCCCGGTCCGGCTGCCCGCAGGCGGGCGCGCGGATCCGGCCGCGCGCCCTGGACGGTGGCCGGCGCGCGCCGGTCACCCGAGCCGCGCCTTGAGTTCGGGAAGCCGGTCGAACAGCTCGGGCAGGCCGCGTACCCCGTTGCGCACCGACTCGTGCGACAGCGCGAGGTCGGGGCCGGTGCGGGCCTCGACACCGGCGAGGCAGCGGAGGATGTTCCATCTGGTGAACCCGAGCCAGCCACCGATCAGGTGCACGAACCAGCTCGGGCCCCACGGTGGCAGCGCGCCGCCCCCCGCGACGTAGCCGTCGAGGACCTGGCGGAAGATCGCCGGCTGGAGGTCGTCGAAGCCGGGCCCTTTCGCCAGGCTCAGGGCGGTCGAGCCGAGCTCACCGGACACGTCGAGCATCCCCGACAGTTCCCAGTCGAGCACCACCGGCCGGCCCGCCCGGCTCAGCAGGTTCCAGGGCTGGATGTCCCGGTGTGTCAGCACGACGGGGCCGGGTCGCTCGCAGCTGTCGACGAAGCGGGCGATGGCGAGGAACGCGCCGACCCGGGCGGCGAGTTCGCCGGCCCACGGCTGGCCGGTCGCCGTGGCCCGCCGGGCGAGTTCGGGCCAGTCCCGTGGCGCCGGGTCCGCGCGCGGGTCGGGGCTCCACCCGACGTCGAGCGCGTGGAGGCGCGCGAGGATCTCACCGATCTCGAACGCGTACGCCGCCGCCACCGGTGCTTCCGGCACCTGCTCGCCCGCCACCCACCGGTGCACGAGGATGTGCCGGCTGGCCGAGATCGGCTCCGGCATGGGGATGCCGGCGGCGAAGGCCGCCCGCTCGTACCGGAACACGTCCTCGACCCGGTGGGTCCCGCGACGATCGAGGAGGTTCACCTCCTTCACCGCGAACGATCCCTGGTCGGTGTCGAGCCGGTACATCCGGTTGGCGAACCCACCGGAAACCCGGATCATCGGTCCGATCGGCGTGCCGAGCTGCGAAAGGTCCACCTCGCGCAATCTAGGGCCAGCCGTTGGGCGACGCACCGGCTGCACCCCGGGGTGTCCGTTCGGCGCCGGGTGGTCGAGGATCATGTGACCCGGCGTCGAGACTGGAGGATCAGATGCTTCTCTGGGACCAGGAGCTGGCGCCGGTGCGGGAGGAGTTGCCGGCCATCCCGGCACCGCAGCGCCTCGCCCTCGCGATGGCGGCGATGGAGTGGACCCGTGACGCGATGGGCCGGATCGAGACACCGGAGGTGCGCGACTACCTCGACCGCGCCCTGACCGCCGGACGTGACGCGGTGTCCGCCGGCCGGGACAGGATCGAGCTTTCCGACGAGACCCTCGACGAGTACGAGGACGTCCTTGACCTGGCGGACGAGCCGGGTGCCTCGCACCTGCTGTCGGCGGTGTTGGCCTGCGCCGACGCGCCCGAAGGGCTGACGGGTGAGGTCCTCTACGGTGTCCTCTCCTTCTGCTACGAAGGGCTCCTCGATCGGGCGGAACTGCCCGAGTGGACGGTCGAGGCCGAGCGGGCGAACGCCCGGTGCGTGGAGACGATCGCCGTGCAGAAGAGACTGGTCCAGGACGCGCTGACGCCCGCCGGCGGGTCCGGTTGACGCCGCCCACGAGCGGCGCGCTGCCCGCTCGGGGCTCGCCGTCGTGGTGAGGGGCCGGCTACGAGGGGAACTGCTTCCAGTGCCCCTCGGAGACGACCTCCACCTTGCCGTCGGTCACCTTGATGGCCGTCTGGTCGTCGATCGCGTACGCCGGAGCGGCGATCTCGGCCACCCACCGCTCGGCGTTGGCCATGGTGTTGTCCGGCTCCAGACCCAGGTGCGGGAAGATCGAGAAGTCGACGACCCCCAGCGTGCGGTCGTCGGGCGCGGACTGCCACGCGACGAAGTCCGCGCCGATCCGCGGGGTCAGCACCATGCTTCCCGCGCTCAACCCCACCCAGACGGTGTCCGTCAGTGACGGCAGGAGGTCGGCCAGCCCGGACTGCCGCATCCAGTGGCTCAGGTACGTCGCATCACCGCCGTGCACGAGCAGGACGTCGGCCTCGCGGACCCAGGGGACCCACAGCTCCTCGCCGACGCTGGGCAGCGCCGTCAGCTCGAGGACGCCCAGCGACTTCCAGCCGAGGCCGCTCATGGGGAGCGGCGTCTGCCCGCTGATGAAGCGCCAGGCCGAGGCGGGCCCGCCCATCGGGTAGGCCGCCGTGGGGATGCAGAGGGCACTGGCTTCGGCGATCGGCTTGCCCAGCAGGTCGACCAGCGCATCACGGATGCTCGGATTCGTGACACCTGCCGACGTCAGTAGAAGCTTCACACCTGCCTCCGGTACGTGGCGCTCATGACGGTCTCCTCGAGAGTCGGGGGATCTGGTCCACGGAATGCAGACGGAACACCGTAACGAAACTCATCGGTGCGGTGACCCCCGCAAGCCCGGCACGTACGTCGGCAGGACGGGACGTGTGTTCGGAGGCCCTGTCGTCGTCAGCTGCCTGGACCTGCCGCAGGGCCGCTGCCTGTGCCGGCCGGCGGGTGCTGAGCGCAGGCAAGCCCTCGCTAGCCTTCGACCGTGTCTCATGCTGATCCGATGCTCGCCCGCATCACGAGCAGCGCCGTAGCCGCTGACCTGCTCGCCGGCTACTTCGACTTCGAGGTCGCAAGCGGTGAGCCCGTTGCGGAAGCGCGATTGGCGTCGGGCGCGCCGCTGGAAGCGATCGCCGGCGAAGGCGCTGGTGGCACCTACTACCTCTGCGGAGTCGGATCCGCTCGGCCGGTGATCTTCGCGACGTCGGAGGGACAGGCCGGCCTGATTGCGGCGAGCCTCGCCGAGGCCGTGGAGCTGATCGTTGCCGTGCCGTACTGGCAGGACTGCCTGAAGTTCTCCGGCGGAGGCAGCCTCGACGAGATGCGGCTGGCCGCCGCGCGGCTGGAACACGACCTGCGGCAGGACTGCCCGCAAGCCGGGCAGCAGCGGGAGCCGCTGCGCCGGGAGCTGGGGTTGCCGCAGACGCCGGTCGAGGACCTGCTGGCGAGGCTGCACGAGTCGGTCGCCCGTACGGAGCCGGATTTTGTGCTGCTCGGCCCCGACGGTGACCGGTATGAGTCGCTCTTCAACACGTTCCGGGTAAGCGACAACCCGGCCTGGCGTTGACGCCGAATCGCGGGTTCCAAGCAGGGGAGCGGCCGGCAGTTCTAACCCTGGCTGAGCGCGGTGCGAAGGCGGGCTGCGGCCTCGGGCAGCGACCAGTCGAGCGCCGCTTCGATCGGTTCTGGCCCGAGAATCTGGTCGAGTAGTTGCCAGCCCAGCCAGTACCCGCACCGTCCTGGCAGTCCGCCGGGACGGTCCATGGCACCGCTGAACCATTGCTCAGACACGTCGGTGCGGTCTAGTTCCCGCAGGGCTCTGCTCCGCAGCCTGGCCGCCATTCCCGCGCAGCGCTCGATCCATGGTTGGGCGTCGGCGCTGAACCAGAGGTGCCCGCTGGGCGGGACCTCGGGCAGCAGCCGGGCTGTGGCGTGCACCGCGAGTCCTTCGCGGAACAGGTCGGCGTCGACGCGGTTGGCCGGCCAGTCATGCGTGGACCGGCGAACGTGCGCCAGGTGGACCAGCTCGTGGAGGGCGAGCACGATATCGAAGGATGGCTTGGGCAGCTGTTCCGCCCCGATGAACAGGGTGGGTTCGCCCTGTACCGACGCGACCCAGCCGTTCGCCTGGCCGAGGCCCACCATGACGACGGCGGGGATCGGGTGATCGAGGCCGAGCTTTTCGGTGAGCAGTCTCGCCGCCTCCCGGATGGCGATCTTCGCCCGCTCGGCTACGGTGCGCAGCTCAGTCCGCCGTGCGACCAGGCCGGGTAGCCGGTCCGGGGCCAACCTGGGATCGACCCAGGGTTCGACGGCCGCGAAGATTTCCGCGTGCGGCTCAACGATCTCGTGCTGCCACCGGCCGGCGAGGTCGCCCCCTCGCTCACCGCCGGCGAATTCGTCGAAGTTGGCTACCAGGTCGAGAATGGCCACCATGGCAATCATGATCCCGTCTCGCTGAAGGCCACCGCACCTGGGGCTCAGACCTGCGTCCGGGCGACCTGTGGTCCTACCTGCTTATCCGTCAGCGTGGCCGGCCGTCCCGCCCGGCCGATGCCGGTCGGAGGTCGCCAGCAGGCCGGGGCCGCGCCGGCACGGCCCGCCTTGGACGCCGCCTTGCCCATGGATGGCCCGCAAGATCGGAGCGGGGGATACGGCCTCTGGCCTGGGCCGGAGGCTATTGGAGCGGGCGACGGGAATCGAACCCGCACCGTCAGTTTGGAAGACTGAAGCTCTGCCATTGAGCTACGCCCGCGCTCACCCCGCTGGCGTGGGGCGCGCGAGACAGCCTACCGAATCCCCGGACCGGTCGCGCGGCCCCGTGCCCCGTACCCCGTGCCGCGCCGGACCGTTTGCGGCAAAGCGGCCCTTCCCGATGGCCGGATGGCCCGCTTTGCCGCACAGCGTCGGCACCGCCCAGACACCGCCGCCCAGAGCAGCGCCGCCCAGAGCAGCGCCGCAGGCCGGCTCGACGTCGCCAGCGCCGCCCACCCCGACGCGACCTGGTCGCCTCGGGGTGGGCCGGTGGGGGGTCGGGGGGCGCGGACGGCATACACTTCTCGTCGGCCACGGGGTGTGGCGCAGCTTGGTAGCGCACTCGCTTTGGGAGCGAGGGGCCGTGGGTTCAAATCCCGCCACCCCGACTGTCGTTCGCGGGCCGGCTCGTCCCGGGCGCCGCGCGATTTTCCGCGCGGTACCCGGGCCCTGCCGACGCGGCGCGCCGGCTCGCCTACACTCGATGCGCGCAATCACGCCCAGACTTCAATACCAAGATCCGTCAAGGAGTACGCCTGTGAAGAGCACCGTCGAGACTCTGAGCCCGACGCGCGTGCGGCTCGCCATCGAGGTGCCGTTCGTCGAGCTCGAGCCGAGCCTCAAGAAGGCGTACCGGGAGATCGGCCAGCAGGTCCAGGTTCCCGGCTTCCGCCGGGGCAAGGTTCCCAGCGCGGTGATCGACCAGCGGGTGGGCCGGGGGACCGTCCTCAACGAGGCGATCCAGGAGGCCATCCCGCAGAACATCCTCGCCGCGGTCCGCGAGCACGACCTGAAGACGCTCGGCCGTCCCGAGGTCGACATCACCGAGTTCAACGACGGTGACTCGCTCAACTTCACCGCCGAGGTCGACGTCCGCCCCGAGATCACCCTGCCGGACCCGGCCACCATCGAGGTGACCGTCGACGAGCTCGAGATCGCCGACAGCGAGATCGACGAGCAGGTGAGCAGCCTGCGGGAGCGGTTCGCCACCCTGAAGACCGTCGAGCGGGCCGCCCAGGAGGGCGACTACGTGCAGATCGACCTGAACGCCACCGTCGACGGCGAGGACGTGCCGGGCGGGTCGGCGAGCAACATCTCGCACGAGGTCGGCAGCAAGCAGCTCCTGCCGGGTCTGGACGAGGCCCTGGTGGGCCTCGCCGCCGGCGACAGCACCACCTTCACCACTCAGCTGGTGGGCGGTGACTACGCCGGCCGCGACGCCGAGGTGGCGGTGACCGTGCGCACGGTCAAGGAGAAGGAGCTGCCGGAGCTCAACGACGACTTCGCCCAGCTGGCGAGCGAGTTCGACACCATCGAGGAGCTCCGCAACGACGTGCGTGAGCGGATCACCCGGGGCAAGCAGGTCGAGCAGATCTACGCCGCCCGCGACAAGGCCCTGGAGCAGATGGTGGCGGCCGCCGAGGTGCCGGCGCCGGAGGGCGTCGTCAAGGAGGAGGTCGAGAGCCGCAAGGCCGCGATGGTCGACCAGCTGGAGCGGATCGGCGCCTCGATGGAGGAGTACCTGGCCGCCGAGGAGAAGACCGAGGAGCAGATCGACACCGAGCTGACCGAGGCGGCCACCGAGGGCGTCAAGATCCAGCTCCTGCTCGACACCCTCGCGGACGCCGACGACGTGCAGGTCTCCGACGACGAGTTCGGCCACGAGATCGTGCACCGGGCGCAGCGCGCCGGCATGGCCCCGCAGCAGTACTACGACCAGCTGGTCCGCTCGGGTGCCGCCGCGGCCGTCTTCGGCGACGTCCGTCGGGGCAAGGCGCTCGCCGCGGTGATGGAGAAGATCAAGATCAAGGACGCGGCGGGCAACGAGGTCACCCTCGACGCGCTGCGTGCCCAGAACGAGGCCGAGCACAACCACGAGCACTGATCGTCCGGCGATCGGCCGCCCTCCCGCGCCTGCGCGCGGAGGGCGGCCGAAACCCTTTCCGGGGTACGCCCAGAGGGTGACTGCGCTGAGAGCGAACAGTGCCCGGACCGGGAGTGCGCCCCCCGGTTGAGCGGTTAGTGTCGGGGACGACGGTACGGAGAGCGAAGGGCTGCCATGACCGACATGCACATCCCAGCGAAGCCGCTCCGGGCACTCGAGGCCCGCGGCGGTGACTCAATTGGCAACCTCGACGACTCGGTCTACAACCGGTTGCTCAAGGAGCGGATCATCTTCCTGGGCAGCGAGGTGACCGACCAGGTCGCCAACCGCATCTGCGCGCAGCTGCTGCTGCTCGCCGCGGAGGACCCGGACCGCGACATCAACCTCTGGATCAACTCGCCGGGTGGCTCGGTCTACTCCGGCATGGCGATCTACGACACGATGCAGTTCATCGACAACGACGTGTCGACGGTGGCGATGGGCATGGCGGCCTCCATGGGCCAGCTGCTGCTCTGTGCCGGCACCAAGGGCAAGCGGTACGCGCTGCCGCACGCGCGGATCATGATGCACCAGCCGTCCGGTGGCATGGGCGGCACGGCCGCCGACATCGCCATCCAGGCCGAGCAGATGCTCTACACCAAGCGGATGTTCCAGGAGCGGGTCGCGCACCACACGGGCCGGTCCGCGGCGGAGATCGAGGCCGACTCCGACCGGGACCGCTGGTTCACCGCCCAGGAGGCGCAGGACTACGGCTTCATCGACAAGGTGATCACCGGGGCCGCCCAGGTCCCGGAGGGCGCCGGGACCCTGAGCTGAACGAGGAGCTGACGATGACCGACCTGAGCCTGCCGCCCCAGTTCGCGGCCGTGCACAACCGCTATGTTCTGCCGTCGTTCGTCGAGCGCACGTCGTACGGGATGAAGGAGTCCAACCCGTACAACAAGCTCTTCGAGGACCGGATCATCTTCCTCGGCGTCCAGGTGGACGACGCCTCGGCCAACGACGTGATGGCCCAGCTGTTGACGCTCGAGGGCACCGATCCGGACCGCGACATCATCATGTACATCAACTCGCCCGGCGGCTCCTTCACCGCCATGACGGCGATCTACGACACCATGCAGTACGTCCGCCCGGACATCCAGACCGTCTGCCTGGGCCAGGCGGCCAGCGCGGCGGCGGTGCTGCTCGCGGCGGGCACCCCGGGCAAGCGGATGGCGTTGCCCAACTCCCGGATCATCATCCACCAGCCGGCCACCGAGGGCGGCTACGGACAGGGCTCGGACATCGAGATCCAGGCGCGGGAGATCCTGCGGATGCGGACGCAGCTGGAGACGATGCTCTCCCAGCACTGCAACCGCCCGGTCGAGCAGGTCCGGAAGGACATCGACCGTGACAAGATCATGACGGCCGAGGAGTCCAAGGACTACGGGCTGGTCGACACCATCCTGACCAGCCGCAAGAAGGGTCTGCTGGCGGCGCACGCCGCGAGCTGAGCAGTGTGCGGTCGGAGGTCGGTCGGGGTAACGTTCCCGGCCGACCTCTGACACACCCGCTTTGGGGGTCGGAGAAACTCCCGCCAGCGGGTAACGTCGGGTCTGTACCGCTTCGTTGGGTCGGACCGGCGGGTGGGACGACAGACGGACGGGCGCTCGGCGCCCGCAGGTCAGGGCCGGCGTTCCGGCCGACGAGTGCAGGGAGAACGTAGGTGGCACGGATCGGTGACGGCGGCGACCTACTGAAGTGCTCCTTCTGTGGCAAGTCACAGAAGCAGGTCAAGAAACTCATCGCGGGCCCCGGGGTCTACATCTGTGACGAGTGCATCGACCTCTGCAACGAGATCATCGAGGAGGAGCTGGCCGAGTCCGGCGAGGTGAAGTGGGAAGAGCTTCCCAAGCCGATGGAGATCTGCCAGTTCCTCGACAACTACGTCGTCGGTCAGGAGCAGGCCAAGAAGGCGCTCGCCGTCGCGGTCTACAACCACTACAAGCGGATCCAGGCCGAGGCGGCCGGCGCGCCGGGCTCCGGCTCGGACGGTGTCGAGCTGGCCAAGTCCAACATCCTGCTGCTCGGCCCGACCGGCTGTGGCAAGACCCACCTGGCGCAGACTTTGGCGCGGATGCTCAACGTCCCGTTCGCGATCGCCGACGCCACGGCCCTGACCGAGGCGGGATATGTCGGCGAGGACGTGGAGAACATCCTCCTCAAGCTGATCCAGGCCGCCGACTACGACATCAAGCGCGCCGAGACGGGCATCATCTACATCGACGAGGTCGACAAGATCGCCCGTAAGTCGGAGAACCCCTCGATCACCCGGGACGTCTCCGGCGAGGGCGTGCAGCAGGCGCTGCTGAAGATGCTCGAGGGCACGGTGGCCAACGTCCCGCCGCAGGGCGGACGCAAGCACCCGCACCAGGAGTTCATCCAGATCGACACCACCAACGTGCTGTTCATCTGCGGTGGCGCGTTCGCCGGGCTCGACCAGATCATCGAGTCCCGGACCGGCTCCGGTGGGACCGGCTTCGGCGCCCGCCTCCGGTCGGTCTCGGAGCGCTCGACCGACGACATCTTCAGCCAGGTCATGCCGGAGGACATGCTCAAGTTCGGGCTGATCCCCGAGTTCATCGGCCGGCTGCCGGTGATCACCAACGTGCGCAGCCTGGACCGCAGCGCCCTGGTGCGGATCCTCACCGAGCCGCGCAACGCCCTGGTCCGGCAGTACCAGCGCCTCTTCGAGCTGGACGGCGTCGAGCTGGAGTTCGAGCCGCCCGCGCTGGAGGCCATCGCCGACCAGGCCATGCTCCGCGGCACGGGGGCCCGTGGGCTGCGCGCCATCATGGAGGAGGTCCTGCTCTCCGTGATGTACGAGGTGCCGAGCAACCCCGACGCCGCCCGGGTGCTGATCACCCGAGAGGTGGTTCTGGAGAACGTCAACCCGACGATCGTGCCGCGCGAGTTCAGCGGCCGCCGGCGCCGGGACCGCGAGGAGAAGTCGGCCTGAGTGCCGTTGCGACCGCGCCCGGGTCAGCTCGGGCGCGGTTCGCGTGAGCGGGTCCGCCGATCCCACTCGCCCGACGGGGTGACCACCACCATCACGAGCCGTACCGGCTCCTCACCCGTTGCGCGGTAGCCGTGTTCCCGGTCCGCCGGGAACTCGATGGTGTGCCCGGCCGGTACGTCGTGGTCGACGCCGGCCACGGTGACGGCGAGCGTGCCGGCCAGCACGTGCAGGATCTCCCGGGTGCCGCGCGCATGGTCCGCGGAGTGGTGTGCCTCGTCGGGTTCCAGCCGCCACTCCCAGAGCTCCACCAGGTCGGGCCCGCCGAGGCCGTTGAGCAGCCGGGCGGTTCCGCCGTGTGTCCCGCGCCAGAGCACCGGGGCGTCGACGGTCGCGGTGATCCGTACGCTGCTGCGTTCGGCGGGCTCCAGCAGCTCGGCGATGGTGACCCCGAAGGCGTCGGCGACCCGGCAGAGCGTACCGATGCTGGGGTTGGTCCGGGCGGCCTCGATCTGCACGAGCATGCCCTTGCTGACTCCCGACCGGCCGGCCAGCTCCTCGAACGACCAGCCGCGGGCGGCCCGCAGCTCGCGCACCTGGCGGGCGACCGCGGAGGTCACCGCGCCCACCCGCCCGCTCCCGGCGTCGGTCATTACACTATCCTTCACGGTCAATATTGTGATACGACATGCTGATGTTCCCCATTCTGCTCGCCGCGGTGTCCGCGGTTGCGTTCGGCACGGCCGACTTTTCCGGCGGCAAGGCATCCCGGCGCGCCGACCCGGTAGCGGTGACCGTGCTCTCGCAGCTCCTCAGCGTCCCCCTGCTGCTCGCGCTGGTGCTGCTCGTGCCCGGCACGCCCCACCCGCTCGACCTGGCCTGGGGGCTGTTCGCCGGGGTGGCCGGCGCGGGCGGCGTCATGCTGCTCTACCGCGCCCTGGCCACCGGCGTGATGGCCGTGGTCGCCCCGGTCACCGCGATCACCGCGGCGGTCGTACCGATCCTCGCCGGCCTGGTCACCGCGCACTACCCGGGCACCGTCGCGCTCGGCGGCGCGGGCCTCGCCGTGGTCGCCATAGCCCTGGTCAGCCTCGGTGAGGGCGGCAGCACCGGCCGGGTGTCGCGCGGGGTGGTCGGCATGGCGCTCGGCGCCGGCCTGCTCTTCGGCGTCTTCTTCGCCCTGCTCGGCCAGGCCGACGAGGACGCCGGCATGTGGCCGGTGCTCGCGGTGCGGGCCAGCTCGATCGCGTTCGGGCTCGCGGTCGCCGCGCGCATGGGGGTGCGCCTGCGGATCGAGCGGCGGGTGCTCGGCTGGGCCGCCGCGGCCGGCCTGCTGGACTCGGCGGCGAACGCGTTCTACCTGGCCGCCGCGAGCCGCGGGCACCTGAGCGTCGTGGCCGCGGTCGCCTCGCTCTACCCGGCGAGCACCGTGCTGCTGGCGCTCGCGGTCGACCGGGAGCGGTTGCGCCCCGTTCAGCTGGCCGGCCTGGGCTTCGCCGCCGGTGCGCTGGTGCTGGCGAGCGTCTGAGCCTGTCGCGACCCAGCACCCGCCCGTACGCTGATCTCCATGCGCGTCGCCGTCTGCCAGCTCAACTCCCGCGACGACCGGGCCGCCAACCTCGCCGCCGCCGGGGCCCTGCTCGAGCGGGCCGCGGCCGCCGGCGCCGACCTCGCCGTCCTGCCCGAGTACGTCGACTACCTGGGCCGCGCCGAGGGGATGCCACCGGCCGAACCGGTCGACGGCGTGGTCGGCCGGTTCTTCGCCGACGCGGCCCGGCGGCTCGGCATGTGGGTGATCGCCGGCTCGTTCCACGAGGCCGGACCGGATCCCGAGCACACCTGGAACACCTCGCTGGTCTTCGACCGCAGCGGCGCGCTCGCCGCCGGCTACCGCAAGATCCACCTGTACGACGTGGAGATCCCCGGCCGGGTGTCGTACCGGGAATCGGCGACGGTGGCGCCGGGGGACCAGCCGGTCGTCGTCGACGTCGAGGGCCTGCGGGTCGGCCTGTCCATCTGCTACGACCTGCGCTTCCCGGAGCTGTACCGGCGGCTCGCCACCGACGGGGGCGCCGAGCTGCTGGTGGTGCCCGCCGCGTTCATGATGCACACCGGACGGGACCACTGGGAGGTGCTGCTGCGGGCCCGCGCGATCGAGAACCAGTGCTATGTGGCCGCCGCCGGGCAGACCGGCGATCACGAGCCGTCCCGGACCTGCTTCGGCCGCAGCATGGTGGTCGACCCGTGGGGGACGGTGCTCGGCCAGGTGCCGGACGGCCCGGGATTCACCGTGAGCGACCTGGACCTGGACCGGCTCCGGACGATCCGCGCCGAGCTGCCCAGCCTGGCCAACCGCCGACTCTGATCCCGGGTCCCGGCCTGGCCAGTCGCCGGCTCTGATCCCGGTGCCCAGCCTGGCCAACCGTCGGCTCTGATCCCGGGTCCCGGCCTGGCCAATCGCCGACTCTGATCCCGGGGCCCGGCCTGGCCATTCCCCGACTCTGATCCCCGGCCTCAGCCTGGCCATTCGCCGGCTCTGATCCCCGGTCAGCTCTCCAGCAGCACCCCGATGACGGCGAAGCCGGCGATCGCCGCGGCGGTGACGAGCAGCGCCGTGGTCATCCGGGACGGGCCGCGGCGCAGCAGACGGCCGATGGACAGCAGGACGACGACGAGCACGAAGGCGCCGATGACCAACTGCCAGAAGGGGAGCAGGAGGCCGAGCAGCGCCTCCTCGGCGAGTGTCGACACCACGGACCGGGACACGTCATCCATGCCGACCACTCTGGCACGCCGCGGCCGGCGGCGGCCTCCTTCGATCGCCCGTCCCGTCGACCGGAGGAGACAGTTGGACGGCTGTCCGCGCAACGACGATCTTTGATTTGCCTTCTCCCGGCCGTCCGCGTAACTTTCTCTCTGCACGCGGGAGGCCGGGCAAACCGGCCGAGAACGGGCGCCAGGCTGGTGGCGGAGACGCCGAGCCAGACTGAGGATCCGGGCGGTGCGACAGACTCCGGCAGGACCGGGGTTGCGATCGCGAAGCCGGCCGGGTAGAGTGCGAAAGCCGGCAGGGAGCCGGGCGGGTGGCCGCGAGAGCGGCGATCGGCCGGTCCGCCGGAATCCACGACAGAAACGACCGCCAGGAACTGGCGTGCGTCAGCGTGGATCGGGCCGACCAAGGTGATCACCTCGAACGTGAGGTTGACAGCGAAAGTCGGGCCCGGTAAGTTGGAGAGGTTGCCCCGGATGGGGGTTCCAC
>NZ_KQ058723.1:0-14245 GCF_000982955.1 Micromonospora sp. HK10
GGACCGGCCGCCGGCGGCCCGGGCCGCGGTGCCGGCCGCCCAGCCGATGGCCGCGCCGGCCAGGGCGGCGGCGATCAGCAGCGTCCACGGCAGCGCCGGCCGCCGGCCGGCGAGCGCGTCGAAGGCGAGCGTGGCCCGGCGGCGGGCCTCCTCGGCGGCGGACCCGACCAGGTCGCTGGCGTCGTCGGCCAGGCCCGTGCCGTTGCGGCGGGCGGCGCGCGCGGCGTCCCGGACGCTGTCACCGGCGGACCCGACGGCGGAGACCAACTGCTCCCACGCCTGGTCCGCGATCCGCTCGGGCTTGCTCCGGCGGTCCAGCAGACTGCTTCCGAACATGGTGTACCTCCTCGGCTGCCGAAGTCCCGGGGGTCGGCGGGACGCCGGCGGGCATCGGGCGGGTGACGATTCGCTCCTTCCGGGCTGTGCCCACGCGGCAGCCGCGGCAAACCATCCGTGCCGGGCCGGCGGCCCCGCCTGGGTACGGGGCGGGAGGAACCACCCGAAACGCGCCGGGAAAACGTACGGGCCCCACGGGCGGGCGCCCGCTACCCTGGGTCGGCGGATCGGCCGGCCCGGTCGGTCGTTGAGAATTCAGAAAAGTTGTCGCAGGGAAATGAAGAGCCGTAGAGTCCGGATTGGGATGCCCAGGTGTGCCCAGTCCGCGAATTGCTCATCCCGAGGGGTGGCGACCGAGGCCATCGGAGGAATACTCTCGGTCGCGGCCCGCGTACTGATGAGGCGCCCGTACGGGCGAGTGGAGGTGCTCGCGTGAGCCTGTCGATCGTGAAGTCGGTTCTGTCGGGTGGTGTCATCCAGATCGCCCCGCGGGGCGAGATCGACGTCGACACCGCGTACGAGGTTCGGGAAGCGATCGCCGAGGTGCTCGCGAAGGGCCGTCCCAGCCGGATCGAGCTGAACATGCGGCTGGTCACCTTCATCGACTCGGTCGGCATCAGCGCGATGGTGGCCGGCTTCCAGACCGCCGAGGTCAGCGGCGTCAAGCTGGTGGTCACCGAGCCGAGCCGCTTCGTGCACCGGCAGCTCTGGGTGACCGGTCTGCTCGGTCTCTTCGGCGCTCCGGAGCCCTACTTCGCCGACAGCGGCTCCGAGGTGCTCCCCGGCGCCTGACCCGTCGCGTCCCGCGCCGACCGCCGGGGCCGCCCCACCGTTGCCAGCCCGGCCCGGGTACGGCACGATCGTGCCGACCGTCGACGGCGAGGGGGTCCGGCTTGCTCAGCAGCGACAGCTTCAGCTACACCGTGCAGGCCCGCTGCACCCGCGCGGAGGCCGTCGCCCTGCTCGGTGACCTGAGCCGGCAGGGCGAGCTGCATCCGCTGATCATCCGGGTCCGGGAGCTGCCGCCCCGCCCGGGCGCCCTGGCCAGCTACGCGATCACCGACCGGCTGGAACTGGGCCCGCTGCACTTCCCGGTGACCTACCAGGCGGACGTGCTGGTCGCCAACGAGGACGAGGTGGTGACGGTGGCCCGGCAGCAGCCGGCCACCACGGTGCGCAACCACACCCGGCTGCGGGACGAGCCCGACGGGGTGGTGCGCATCGACGTGGAGATCACCCTCTCCGCACCGGCCCCGCTCTTCGGGTACGCCTTCCGGCAGGCCCGGGCCGCGCACCTCGGCCTCGCCAGCCGGCTCGGCGCGACCCTGGAGGGCCGGGCCGGCTGACCCAGGCCTACCGCTCTCGGGCTCAGGCCCGCCGGTCTGCCATATGCTCGGCCGCCGGGCGCTGCGGCGCCGTCCGTCGGCTGGTGGGTGCGGCGGGCCGCAGCCGCCCCCACGGCTTGTAGGTGGAGAGCACGGTGGCGACGAGCAGCAGCGTGCTGGAGACGGCCGGCGGGACGACCAGGTCCACCCGCAGGTGCGGGGACGCCGCGCCGCCGAGCGCGCCGAGGTGCCGGATCCGCGGCGTCAGCAGCAGCAGGACCAACCCGAGCATGACCGTGGTGAGCACCAGCTTCACCAGCACCCAGCGCCAGCGCAGCAGGCCCCACGGGGTGAGCAGCGCGCTGGCCACGCCGATCAGCCAGACCGCCACGCTCAGCGGGGCGAACAGGTAGGTCACCAGCAGCCCGGCGGTCGGGTAGACCACGTCCGGGTCGGCCCCGCGCAGCCCGGCCACGCCCAGGGTGAGCAGCACCAGGTCCGTGCCGAGCCAGCCCAGCGCGGTGACCAGGTGCAGGGTGAGCAGGGCCTTGCGTCCGGTCGGGGAGAGTCGGGTCATGTCGCCGATGCTGCTCCGCGGCCGGCCCGTCGTCGTGGTCCGCCGGACGACACCCGGCGTACGTCCCGGGGCGTAGCGGGGGTCGCGCCGCCGGTGGCCCGCCGGGGGGGCGGACCACCGGCGGCGGCTCAGTAGACCGACAGGTGCACGTGGTTGGTGTGGTCGCTGGACGGGTCGCCGTTGCCCCCGCTGTACGCCTTCCACCCGCTGCTGGGCAGCCAGATCTGCCGGAACCAGATCACGTAGAGCACGGCCAAGGCGTCGGCGTTGCGGATGAAGTACGCGGCCAGGTTGTTGCCGTACGTCTTGTCGCCGCCGCTGGCCACCCCGCCGAAGCCGTCCTTCTGCGCGGCGAAGTCGCAGGCCCGGCCCTTGGGGTGTTCGCCCGAGCCGCCGCTGCGGTGACAGGAGACGTAGCGGGTGAACCCGGCCGCCTTGGCCTGCTGGAGGGCGTGCAGGGTGCGCGGGGTGATGCAGCCGTCGGCCGGCGTGGGGTCGTTCACGCTGCACGACTCGGACGGCCAGGAGCCGTCGGCGTTGCGGGGCGCCGGCTTGGCGTTGGTCCGGGAGGTGCCCTGCACGCTGCCGCCGTCGGACCGGGTCGCCGACCGGTTGGCGACCTCCAGCGCGTGCTCGGCCTGCTGCTTGCGCTTGGCCATCACCGCGACCTGCTTGCGCTGTTCCTGGATCTCGGCGGTCAGCGCGGCCTGGGTGTCGGTGGCCCGGTCCCGGGCGTCGAGCAGGTCGCGCAGCGCCCGGTCCTCGTGCGCGGCGACCTGCTGGAGCGCGGCGGCCCGGTCCAGGAAGCCTTCCGGGCTGCTGCTGCCGAGCAGCGCGGCCGCGGTGCCGAGCCGGCCGGTCCGGTACGCCACCCCGGCGATCTCGCCGACCTTGGCGTCCCGCACGTCCAGCTCCGCGCCGATGCCGGCGAGGTCGGCGGTGAGCTGCTTCTGCCGGCTCGTGGAGCGGTTCAGCGCGGCCCGCGCGTCCAGCCAGCCCTTGCTGGCGGCGTCGAGCTGGGCGCGCAGCGCCGGGGTGCCGCCCTCGTCGTCCCCGCCCGGAGCGGCGGCGAGCAGGCCGGTCGGGGCAGGGCCGGCGAGCCGGCCGGTGGGGGAGGTAGCCGACGCGGGGGAGGCCGGCACGGTCACGACGCCGAGGGCGAGCGTCGCGACGAGCAGGGCCGCCAACCGGGCGGCCGTCCGTCGTACAGGTGCCATGGATGGCATTCAGGTTCCTTCCGTCAACCGCCGACCGGGTTAGCTGACGGGTTCGGGACGGAAGATCCCTACCGCTGACGCGGATGCACCCCAGGTGCGTGGTTCCCCGGCTCGCCGCGTTCCGGCGATTAGGCGACGGCCACCGCGAGCGCCGGAGGGCGCCGCCCGGCGGCCGGGACCGAGCCTACCGGCGGTGCCCGGTCCTGGCCCGGTAGGCGGGCCGAGCAGTCAAGCATAAAGCCGGCATAAGCGAACAATAGCCACTCGGATTTAAGGTTGTCCTCATTACCACTCGACCGATCCGCAGGCGCCCGCCGACGCTCCGGGTTCGATCTGCAACGTGGCGTGATCGATCGAGAAGTCGTCGTGCAGCGCGGCCCGGGCCGCGGCCAGCACCTCGCCCACCTCGGCGCCGGGAGTCATGGTCAGGTGCGCGGAGGCCACCTCCATCCCGGAGGTGAGCGTCCAGACGTGCAGGTCGTGCACCTCGGCCACGCCGGGCACCGCGGCCAGCCGGTCGTGCACCGCAGTCACCTGGAGGTGCTCCGGGGCGGCCTGCACCAGGATGCGCAGCGCCGCCCGGCCGAGCCGCCAGGTGCGCGGCAGGATGAACAGGCCGATCGCCACGGCGACCACCGGGTCGGCCCACCACCAGTCGGTGATCGCGATGACCAGCGCGGCGCCGATCACGCCGAGCGAGCCGAGCAGGTCGCCGAGCACCTCCAGGTAGGCCCCGCGCAGGTTGATGCTCTCCTGGGCGCCGGCGCGCAGCAGGGCGAACGCCACGATGTTGGCGAGCAGGCCGAGCACCGCCACGGCGAGCATCGGCCCGGCGAGCACCTCCGGCGGCTCGCCGAACCGGCGTACCGCCTCGACCAGCACGTAGACGGCGACCGCGCCGAGCAGCACCGCGTTGGCCAGGGCGGCCAGCACCTCCAGCCGGTAGAGCCCGAAGGTGCGCTGCGGATCGGTCCCGGCCCGGCGGGTGGCGGTGATCGCGGCCAGCGCCATCCCGATGCCGAGCACGTCGGTGAACATGTGCCCGGCGTCGGAGAGCAGGGCCAGCGAGCCGGTGCCGAACGCGGCCACCGCCTCGACCAGCATCAGGGCGGTGAGCAGGCCGAACGCGGCCCACAGCCGGCCCCGATGGCGCTGCGCGGCGTTGGCCACCGTGCCGCTGTGGTCATGACCTGCGCCCACGCCCTTACCCTCTCGTCCCTCGGCCCGGCCCGACTCAATCTATGCTCACATCGCTATATGTGCAAGTGAACGCCCGGGCCCGGCCCGGACGGCGGACCGGCCGCGGTCAGGCAGCCGGCTCCAGCGTGGTGAGGCGCTGGGTGGCCCGGGAGAGCGCCACGTAGAGGGTCCGCACCCCCGACCCCGGGTCGGCGCGGATCTCGCCCGGCGCGACCAGCACCACCCCGTCGTACTCCATGCCCTTGGCCTGGAGGCTGGTCACCACCTGCAACCGGCCGCCGCCACCGAGCTCGTCCAGCCAGCCGGCCACCTCGTCCCGGCGCGGCACCGGCGTGATCACCCCGACGGTGCCCTCCACCTCGGCCAGCAGCTCCCGCGCCGCGGCCACGGTGGCCGCCGGCAGCCCCGCCGCCGGCACCACCCGCTCGACCGGCGCCACCCCGGTGGAGCGCACCGCGCTGGGCAGGGCCAGGTCCGGGTAGAGCCGGCGGATCTCCGCCGCCGCCACCGCGAAGATCTCCGCCGAGTTCCGGTAGTTCGTGGTCAGCTCGTAGCGGTACCGGCGGCGCCGGCCCAGCGCCTGGTCGCGGGCGCGGGTCAGCTCCTGCGGATCGCCGGTCCAGGCGGTCTGCGCCGGATCGCCCACCACGGTCCAGGAGGCCAGCCGGCCGCGCCGGCCGATCATCCGCCACTGCATCGGCGAGACGTCCTGTGACTCGTCGACCACCACGTGCGCGTAGTCGCGGTAGTCCTCCGGGCGCTCCCGGGCGGCGGCCCGGGCCGCCCGCTGCCGATCGGCGTGCGTGCTCAGCTCACGGACACCGCCGGCGAGCTGGAACGGGTCGCGCTGGGGCCGCCGCCGCTGCACCGGCTTGCCGAGCAGCGCGTCCAGCTCGTCCAGCAGCGCGACGTCGGCGATCGTCGGCCCCTCCCCGTCCAGGCTCCGGTACGCCTCGGCGAGCAACCCGAGCTCCGCCCCGGAGAGCACCCCGCCGGCATACCGGCGCAGCCGCTCGGGGTGGGCCAGCCAGCCGAGCACGTGCCGGGGATGCAGCCGGGGCCACCACGCCTTGAGGAACTCCCGGAACTCCGGCCGGTCGATGATCTCGTCCTCGAACGCGGGCTGCTCCGGCAGCCGGCCGATGCGCAGCGTGCGGGCCTGCGCGTAGAGGGCGGCCAGCACGGCGTCGAACCCGGCCCGGCGCACCTCGTTGCGGCGCGCCCCGCGGGGCAGCGCCCGGTCCCGGATGCCGTCCAGCTCGGCCCGCTCCAGCCGCAGCAGCTCGCCCCGGTAGAGCAGGCGCAACTCGGTGGGGGCGCCCGGCGCCGCGTCCCGGACGGCCCGCTCCAATACCCGGCGCATCCGCAGCGAGCCCTTCACCGCCGCCACCTCCGGCGGGTCGGTACGGGTCGCCGACACCCCCGGGAAGAGCGAGCCGAGCGAGTGCAGGGTGGCGGTCTCCTCGCCGAGCGAGGGCAGCACCGAGGCGATGTACTCGACGAACACGCTGGACGGGCCGACCACCAGGATGCCGCCGCCGGCGTACCGGGAGCGGTCGGCGTAGAGCAGGTACGCGGCCCGGTGCAGGGCTACCGCCGTCTTGCCGGTGCCCGGGCCGCCGGAGACGATCGTCACGCCGTTGCCGGGGGAGCGGATCGCCTCGTCCTGCTCCCGCTGGATGGTCGCCACGATGTCCCGCATGCCCCGGCCGGTGGCCCGGGACAGGGTGGCCAGCAGCGCGCCGTCGCCCACCACCGCCAGCTCCGGCGGCGCCGACTCCGGGTCCAGCAGGTCGTCCTCGATCCGGGTCACCTTCTCCGCCGACGACTGGATGGTGCGCCGGCGCACCACGCCCATCGGCTCCGCCGGGGTGGCCTGGTAGAAGGCCGCCGCCGCCGGGGCCCGCCAGTCCACCACCAGCGTCTCGGCGTTCTCGTCGCGCACCCCGAGCCGCCCCACGTGCAGCACCTGCCCGGTCCGCAGGTCCAGCCGGCCGAAGACCAGCCCTTCGTGCTCGGCGTCGAGCACGTACCGGCGCTGCGCCGCGTGGAAGACCATGGCGTCCCGCTCCACCAGGGCGCCGAAGTTGCCGACCCGGGCCAGCCGGTAGCCCTCCCGCTCGGCCTCGGCGGCCGCGCGCCGCAGCTCCGCGAGCCGGGCGTACACCCGGTCGAGATGCCGCTGTTCGACGGCGATCTCCTGTTCCAGGGTGGTCTGGTCGCTCAACGCGGGGGCTCCTGATGGTCACGGGGCGGGCACGGCGGGCTGAATGAGGGTACGGGGCGGCGGTAAGGCGCCCTGCCGGGGCCATGCCGTCGGGTGCTGTTCGACCCATCGCGCGACGGACGGTCGCGGGCCGGATCAGGCGGCCAACGGTCGCTGCGCCGGGCCGGGCGCCGCGGCCAGCACCCGGTCGAGGACGGCGGCGAGCGCGGCGTTGACCGCGTCGGGGCGCTCCATCATGAGCATGTGTCCGGCACCCGGGCAGACGGTCAGCTCGGTGCTGGGCAGCGCCGCGGCGATCGACTCGGCGCACGGCGGCGGGGTGAGCCGGTCCCGGTCGCCGACCAGTGCGGCGGCCGGCAGCCGGCCCAGCGCGGCCAGGGTCGCCAACCGGTGCTGGGCGCCGATCGAGGCGCGGAACCCGCCGATCGAGCGGAGCGAGGCATGCGCCACCGCCGAGGTGACCAGCCGGATGTCGGCCGGGTCGCAGCGGTCCCCGAAGAGCATCCAGCGGATGCTCGGGCGCAGCGCGCGGAGCAGGGCGCGCGGCGGACGCCAGGCGCCGCAGCGGGCCAGCACCCCGGCGCCGGTGGTCTCGGCCAGCCGGATCAGCCGGGCGATGCGCGGGGAGAGCCCGTACGCGGTGTGGGTGTGCCCCTCGGCGGTGGTGGAGACGAAGACCAACCCGGCCGTGCGGGCGGCGAAGTGCTCCGGGTGGCGGTGGGCGTACTCCATCACGGTCATCCCACCCATCGAGTGCCCCACCAGCACGATCCGCCCGGTGGGGGCCACCTGGTCGACCAGCGCGGCCAGGTCGTCGCCGAGCTGGGCCAGCGTCGCCGTCCGCAACGCCATGCAGCTGGAGCGGCCGTGGCCCCGGGCGTCGTAGGTCACCACCCGGACTCGGCCGGCGAACCGGGCCCGCAGCGCGGCGAGCTGCCGGTGCCAGCTGCGCCCGTCCAACGTCCAGCCGTGCAGCAGGATCGCGGTGACCTCGGCGTCGACCGGCCCGGTCGCCGCCACGTGCAGGCGTACGCCGTCGGGAAGCGGTACCTCCAGTTGCTGCCCCATCGCTGAACCTCCCCCGGGCGGCCGGTGTCCTGCGCACCGGGGTGACCCGGCGGTAACGACCGGCTACCCCCCATGACAACACGCCAACCGTGCGATGGAGAAGATTCCCGACCCGGCCCCGTCCGGCCGGATCGGCGACCACGCTGTAGGGCATGCCGCGCCCCACCCCGGCCGCCCGGAGTCCGCGGGCCGCCCTCGCCGAGCTGCTGGCCGGCAACCGCCGCTTCGCCAGCGGGCAGCCGGTGCACGGCCACGACGTCACCGCGGCGGCCGCCGTCGCCTCGGGCGACCAGCAGCCGTACGCCGTGGTGCTCGGCTGCATCGACTCCCGGGTGCCGTTGGAGGCGATCTTCGACCAGACGTTCGGCGCGATCTGCGTCATCCGCACCGGCGCGCACGTGCTCGACCGGGCGGTGCGCGGCTCGGTGGAGTTCGCCGTCGAGCAGCTCGGCGTGACGCTGGTGATGGTGCTCGGGCACGAGCGCTGCGGGGCGGTCGGCTCGGCGGTGCAGGCGCTGCGGACCGGGCGGCGTCCGGGCGGCGCGCTGGCGTACCTGGTCGACCGGATCGCCCCGGCCGTCGTCGAGGTCGGCGCCGACGGCCCGGCGGCGCAGTCGCTGGCGATCCGCCGGCACGTCCGCCGGACGGTGGCCGCGTTGCGCGCCGACCACCGGCTCGCCGGGCCGCTCGCGGCCGACACGGTGGCCGTGGTCGGCGCCCTCTACGACCTGTCCACCGGCGAGGTCACCCCGCTGACCGGGGACGGATAGCCGACGAACCGCCCGCCGGATGACCCGGCGGGCGGTTCGTGGGTGTCGCTGGTGCGGGGCCTCAGCCCTCGAAGACGCCGGCCTCGACGAGGCGCTTCTCGGTGGCGTCCCAGCCGTGCTCGGGGTGGACGGCCGCGAGGCTGTTGATCTCGGCGCGGACCTTGGCGGCGTGGCCGGCGGCGGCCAGCGTGCGGATCTCCTCGACGAAGGCCTCGGAGTCGGTACGCAGGTGCACGGTCTTGCCGTTGGTCAGGTTGCGCACGTAGGCGTGCTTGCCGCCGTTGAGCGGGATCAGGTACTTGAACTCGCCCAGCACGCTGAGGGCCCCACCCTGGCCAGCCTGGCCGGCCCGGACTGACGCGCGCGCGGTCTTAGAGGTGTTGCTCGCCACGGAGGTACTCCTTGCAGACGTACGGGAGGACGGAAAACGTCCGGGGGCTGGTGCGGACGGCGCCCGGGGTGAGCGTCAACCCGCGAAGATGTACGGCGGCACAGAACCGCCCAGAGAACTGTACACGACCTCGACGCCTGGCTGGTCGTCGCGCCGTCAGGGAGCACAACCAGGTCAGCCACCCGGCTATTTCCCGCCGTTGCCGGCGGCGAATTTTCCGATTCGCTGGCGCACCACCCGTCACAGCGTCATCATGTGTTACCAGAGGCCACTCGGGTGGACGAGGTCGTAGGGGAAGACGCACCTCGGCTCTCCGGGAGGTCACCGTGCCAACGCGTGGCGTCGTATACGTCCACTCGACCCCGCTCGCCGTGTGCTCGCACGTCGAGTGGGCGATCGCGCGCGTCCTCGCCGCGCCGGTCAACCTGCACTGGACGGCCCAGCCGGTCGATCCGGGTGCCCGGCGTGCCGAGTGCGGGTGGACCGGCAGCCCGGGGACGGGCGCCGAGCTGGCTGCTGCCCTCCGGCAGTGGCCCATGATCCGTTTCGAGGTGACCGAGGAGCCGAGCCCGGGCGTCGACGGCGAGCGGTTCATGTACGTGCCGGGGCGGGGGCTGTTCCGGGCCACCGTCGGCGCGGCCGGCGACATCCAGCTCGGCGAGGACCGGTTGCGCGCCATCATGACGTCCGCCCGTGCCCCCGAGGCCCTCGCGCACGCCCTGGACAAGGCGCTCGGCACCGCCTGGGACGCCGAGTTGGAGCCCTACCGGTACGCCGGCGACGGCGCCCCGGTGACCCTGCTCACCCGGGTGGGCTGACGGGGGACTCAGTTCCGCCGATACCGTGGGGTGATGTCGACTTCCCCTCGACGTGCCGCCGTCGCCTGCGCCGCCCTGACCGCCGTGCTCGTCACCGGGTGCGGCACCGGGCCGGACCGGCCGCGCCCGGCGCCCTCGTCGGGCCCCTCCTCGGCCGCGCCGACGCCCACCGGGGCGGATCCGGCGGCGGATCCGGCCGCCCGCGCGGCCGCCCTGGTCGGCACGCTCGCCGACGAGGACCTGGTCGGCCAGGTGCTGATGCCCTACGCCTACGGCAGCTCGGCGACCAAGGTCTCGCCCGGGTCGGCGGCCGGCAACCGGGCCCTGGCCGGCGTCGCCACCCCCGCCGAGATGGTGGCGAAATACCGCCTGGGTGGGCTGATCCTGGTCGGCTTCAGCGCCGACGACCCCACCTCCGGCAACCAGGCCACCACGAACGTGGAAAACCCGAAGCAGGTCCACGAGCTGACCGCCGGGCTGCGCGCGGCCGCCGGCCGGCTGCCCGCCGGCGCGGCGCCCTTCCTGATCGGCACCGACCAGGAGTACGGCGTGGTGACCCGGATCAGCGACGGGGTGACCCTGCTGCCGAGCCCGCTCGCGGCCGGCGCCGCCGGGCAACCGGCGCTGACCGAGGCCGCCTGGCGGGCGGCCGGCGCGGAACTGGCCGCCATGGGGATCAACCTGGACTTCGCCCCGGTCGCCGACGTGCTCGCCACCCGGAGCACGGTGATCGGCTCCCGCTCCTTCGGCGCCGACCCCGGCAACGCCTCCGCGCAGGTGGGGGGCGCGGTCCGTGGCCTGCAGGCGGCCGGGGTGGCGGCCAGCGTCAAGCACTTCCCCGGCCACGGGCTCACCGCCGCCGACTCGCACACCGAACTGCCCGTCGTCGCCCAGTCCCGCGCCGTGCTGGACAGCACCGCGTTCCCGCCGTTCCGCGCCGGCATCGACGCCGGCGCCATGGCCGTGATGTCCGCCCACCTGGACGTGCGGGCGGTCGACCCGGGCACCCCCGCCACCTTCTCCCACAAGCTGCTCACCGACGTGCTCCGCGGCCAGCTCGGCTTCCAGGGCGTGATCATCACCGACGGGATGAACATGGCCCCGGCCAAGCGCTGGTCGCCGGGGGAGGCCGCGGTGCGGGCGCTGAACGCCGGCAACGACCTCATCCTGATGACCCCGAACGTGGGCCAGGCATACGACGGGCTGCTGGCCGCGCTGCGGGACGGGTCGCTGCCCCGGACCCGGCTGGTCGACGCGGCCACCCGGGTGCTGACGATGAAGTTCAAGCTGGCCGACCGGCCCGCCCCCGCGCTGTCCACGCTGGGCAGCGCCGAACACCGTACCGCCGCCGCCGCCCTGGCCGCCGCGGCCGTCACCCAGCTGCGCGGCCGGTGCGGCGCCCCGATCGCCGGCCCGGTCACCGTCACCTCCTCCGCCGGCCGGGACCGCGCCCGAGCCGCGCTGGCCGAGGCGCTCACCGCCGCCGGGGTGCGGGTGGTGCCCGCCGGCGGGCGGGTGGTGCACCTCGTCGGGTACGGCGACAACGCGAAGGACCTGCGCGCCGGCGCGGCCGTGACGGTCGCCATGGACACCCCGTACGTGCTGGCCGGCGCGGACTCGCCGACGCTGCTGGCGACCTACTCGTCCGGCCAGGCGTCGATGACCGCGCTGGCCGCGGTGCTCGCCGGCAAGTCCCGCCCGGCCGGGCGCTCCCCGGTCGCGGTGACCGGCCTGCCGGCCACCGTCTGCGGCACCTGACCTGGGGACGGAGCCCGAGGACGGGCTGCGGCAACCGTCCCGACTGGTAGCGTCGGCCCCGTCCGCGCCGCAGCGAACCGGGGGGTCGAAGCGCCGTGACCGCAGCGCAGCCGGCACTCTCCGTGGTGGTGCCGATGTTCAACGAGGCGGCCGTCCTACCGCTGCTCGCCCAGCGCCTGCGGGGCGTCCTCGACGGGCTCGGCGAGGCGTACGAGGTGGTGGCCGTCGACGACGGCAGCACCGACGGGACCGCCGCCGGGCTGGCCGCGCTGCGGACCGGCTGGCCCGAGCTGCGGGTGCTGCGGCTGCGCCGCAACAGTGGCCACCAGGCCGCCCTGCACGCCGGGCTGCTCCGGGCCCGCGGCGGATACGTGGTCAGCATCGACGCCGACCTCCAGGACCCGCCCGAGGTGATCGTCGAGATGCTCCGCCGGGCCCGCGCCGACGGGCTCGACGTGGTCTACGGCGTCCGGGCCGACCGCAGCCGGGACACCTGGTTCAAACGGTGGACCGCGGCCGGCTACTACCGGGCCGTCCGCCGGCTGGTCGGCGAGCAGGTGCCCGCGCAGGCCGGTGACTTCCGGCTGCTCAGCGCGGCGGCCGTGGCGGCGCTGCGGGACCTGCCCGAACGCAACCCGGTGCTCCGGCTGGTGGTGCCGTGGCTCGGCTTCCCCAGCGGCGAGGTCGCCTACGAGCGGCAGGAGCGGGCCGCCGGCCGCACCAAGTACCCGCTGTCCCGGATGGCCGGGCTGGCCGTGGAGAGCGTCACCAGCTTCTCGGCCGCCCCGCTGCGGCTCGCCACCTGGCTGGGGCTGCTCGGGGTCGCGGTCTGCGGGGTGCTGGTGGTGGTGGCGCTGCTGGCCTGGTCCACCGGCGCCACGGTGACCGGCTGGCCGTCGCTCTACGTCGCGGTGCTCTTCCTCGGCGCGGTGCAGCTGCTCTGCCTCGGCCTGCTCGGCGAGTACGTGGCCCGGATCTACACCGCCGTGCAGCGCCGCCCGCCGTACGCGGTGGCCAGCGACAGCGCGGTCGGCGTGCCGGCCCACCCGGACGCCGCCGAGCTGGCCGACAGCCTGCGGTGACCGCGCTCGCGCCCGCCGGTCCGGCCCCCGCCGCCGTCGCGCCGGGCCACCGGCACCGGCTGCGCCGCTACGCCCCGGCCGCCTCCGGTTACCTCGCCGTCGCGGCCGTCCTGCTCGCCGCCGGCACCCCGGTCGTCGCGCTGGCCCGTTGGACGGCGTACGCGCTGCTGGCCGTCCTGCTGCCCGGGACGCTGGTCTTCCGGGCGCTGCGCCGCCGGGCGTACACCCTGGTCGAGGACCTGGCCCTGGGCGCGGCCGTCGGCCTGGTGCTGGAGCTGGCCGCGTGGGCCGTCTGCACCGGCCTCGGCGTGCCGGGCTGGCTGCGGCTGTGGCCGCTGGCCGTGGTGGTGCCGTTCGTGGCCGTACGCCGGCTGCGCCGGCACTGGCGGGCCCGGTACGCCACCACCGTGCCCACCGGCTGGGCCTGGTCGCTGGCCGGGGTGATCGCCGGGTTCACCGGCTACCTGTACGCCTCGTTCCTCGCGGTGACCCCGGTGCTGCCCACCGACGAGGGGCAGGCGCAGTACATCGACCTGGCCTTCCAGCTCTCCCTCGCCGGGGCCGCCACCCACCAGGTGCCGCCGGACGTGCCGCAGGCCGCCGGGGAGCCGCTGCACTACCACTGGTTCGGCTTCGCCCACCTGGCCGCGACCAGCCTGATCAGCGGCGTCGACCTGCCCACGGTCTTCTTCCGCCTCGGGGTGCCCGCGCTGTGCGCCCTGGCCGCCGTGCTCGTCGCCGTGGTGGGCTGGCGGATCAGCGGCCGGCCGTACGCCGGGGTGGTGGCCGCCGCGCTGCTGTTCACGATCGGGGAGTTCGGCTTCGAGAACGGGTGGCGGCAGCTCTTCGGCACCCAGGCCACCTTCATCGTCTGGGGCAGCCCGTCGATGACGTACAGCTGGGTGCTGCTGTTGCCGCTGGTCGCCGCGCTCGGCGAACTGGTCGGCCGGGCCCGCGGGGTGGCCGTGCCCGCCCTCGGCCGGGGCGCGTGGGTGCTGGTGGTGCTCTTCCTGGCCGCGTCGACCGGCGCGAAGGCCAGCTCGCTGCCGGTGGTGCTGGCCGCGCTGGGGTTCACCGCGGCGGTCACCCTGGTGCGGCGCCGCCGGCTGCCCCGGGCCGTGCTGGTCGCCGCCGGGCTGGCGCTGGCCGCCCAGCTCTTCGCCACCGCGGTGCTCTTCGCCTTCACCAGCCACGGGGTGACCGTCGACCCGTTCTCCGGGCTGCGCCCGTACCTGCCGGCCGGACGCTCGGCCGGGTTCACCGCGCTGGTCGGGGTGGGGGTGTTCGTGGCGTTCCTGCTCAGCCTCCAGCTCCGGCTGGCCGGGATGGTGGCCCTGCTGCGGGTGCGCCGCGGGCGGCTGGCGCCGGTGCAGCTGTTCCTGCTCGGCGGCGCGCTCGCCGGCCCGGCCGGCTACCTGCTGCTCGGTCATCCGGGCAGCAGCAACCAGTACTTCACCCGCACCGGGTTCGCCTTCG
>NZ_KQ058723.1:14271-14482 GCF_000982955.1 Micromonospora sp. HK10
CTGTCCGCGCGCGGCCGGCGGCTGCTCGGTGGGGGCGCCGCCGGCTTCGCCGTGCTGCTCACCGCGAGTCAGCTCGCCGCCGCGACCAGCACGCCCGCCACGCCCGCGTACGCCCCGGTGCTGCCGCTGCTGCGCTGGGCCGGCGCGCTGGCCCTGCTCGCGCTGGCGCTGGCCGGATGCTGGCCGGCGTTGGCGGGCCGCTGGCCGGGGC
>NZ_KQ058724.1 GCF_000982955.1 Micromonospora sp. HK10
TGACGCCGCCCACCGCGCGCTGCCGCCGCCCACCGCGCGCTGACCCGGCGGCGGTGCGGCGGCCGCGCGGCGATCAGCGCCCGTCGGCGGCGGAGCTCCCGGCTCCGGCGGCCTTCGCGTGCCGCTCGCGCAACCGGTCCCGGATCTCTTCCGGGGTGTACGCCCGCCGCCGCCGCTCGGCCCGGGCCACGACGACGCCGGTCGCCGCGACGCCGGCGAGACCGGCCAATCCGAGCACCTTCCACCAACGCATCCGTTGCCGCATCGGCCTAGGGTAGTCCTTCATGAGCATCAGCCTGGACGAGGCCGTGGAGCTGACCCGCACCGGCGACCTGTGGGTGTTCCGGGGGCGCAGCATGCCCGACCGGGCCATCCAGTTCACCACCAACAGCCCGGTGAACCATGTGGGTATGGCAGTGGTGCTGGACGACATGCCGCCGCTGATGTGGCACGCGGAGCTGGGCCGCTCGCTGCCGGACATGTGGACCGGCAGCCACCAGCGTGGCGTGCAGCTGCATGACCTGCGGGACGCGGTCTGCGTCTGGGCCAACCGGTACGGCCAGCGGGCCTGGCTGCGTCAGCTCGACCCGCCGGCCGACCCGGCCATGGAGGAGGCCGTGCTGCGCACGGTGGCCCGCCTCGACGGCACGCCGTTCCCGTCCACCGCCCAGCTCGCCTGGCGCTGGGCCCGGGGCCGGGTGCCGGAGCTGCGCCGCCGGGGCTGGTCCGGTGCGGACCGTGGCGCGCCGGCCGAGGGGGATCGGTCGGGTGCGGACCGGGTGGTGCCGGTGCGCGACCGGGCGTTGGAGACGGCCTACTGCGCCGAGGTGGTCGCGGTGACCTACGAGGCGATGGGGTTGCTGCCCGCCGGCCGGCGGCCCAACTGGTACGACCCGGGCCGGTTCTGGAGCGGCGACGACCTGGACCTGACCGGGGGCGCCCAGCTCGGCGCGGAGATCGAGGTACGGATCCCGCCGCGCTGACCAGGTTTGCCGGCACCGCCCACCGGTAATGGTGAGCCTCGTGACGGCTTCGACGGACCTGGACGCGCTGACCGACTTCTTCGACCGGTACGGCGTGGCGCTGACCAGCGCCGACGTGCCCGCCATCGCCGGCTGTTACGCGCTGCCGGGGATGGTGGTCGCCGACACGTACAGCTTCTCGTTCACCTCGCCGGCGGCCGTGGCGCTCAGTTTCGTCGGCGCGGCGCCCGACTACCAGGAGCGCGAGTTGGTGGCGGCGCACGCGCAGATCGAGGACGTGCAACAGCTCTCCGCGCTGCTCACCGAGGTGGCGGTGCGCTGGGAGTTCCTGGACAGCCAGGGCCGGGCGGTGCCCGGGGAGAGCTATCGCTATCTGCTCCGGGCCACCGACGACGGCCCGGCCATCTGCACCGTGATCCGTACCGCCGGATGACGCCGCTGCGGCGGCCGGCCACGCGGGCCGGCCGCCGCAGCGTACGGGTGGGTCAGCGGTGGTGGCTTCCGGCCCACTGGTCGACCGCGGGGGCCGCGTGCAGGCCGGGCTCGTGCAGGCCCTCCTCCTCCACCTGGCCGATCCGGCGGTAGGTCTCCGGCCGGCTCGACCGCAGCACGCCGCCCCAGATCAGGCCGAGCAGGCCGGCCACCACCGGGATCGCCGGCAGCAGCCACCTCAGGTAGCTCTCGGTGTCGGGCGCGAGCAGCGCGTCGAAGTTGAACAGCAGCACCAGCAGTACGGCGGCGAGCAGGAGGGTGCCGAGCACCGGGGCGATGACCCGCTGCCAGATCGTCTCCGGTCCGCGGCGGCCGCGGAAGAAGCCCACGACGGCGGCCGAGGTGAGCGTCATCAGCAGCACGACGCCGACGGCGGCCGCGCCGGACAGCCAGGTGAACAGGTCGATGACCGGGTCCCGGCCGGTCATGGCGAACGCCAGGAACACGACCACCGCCAGGATGCTCTGGACCAGGGAGCCGGCAACCGGGGCGCCGCTGCGGCTGGACGTGGCGCCGAGGAAGCGGGGGAGGACGTTCTCCCGGCCCAGGGCGAACAGGTAGCGCGCCACGCCGTTGTGGAACGACAGCAGGGCGGCCAGCACGCTGGTGATGAACAGTACGTTGGCGATGTCCGCGACGACGGCGCCGGTGTACTGGTCCAGGGCGCCGAAGATCACGCCTGGTCCGGCCTCGGCGCTGGCCTGCGGCGTGTTCTCGGGACCGGTCAGCACGGTCAGCGCCCACGCGGAGAAGGCGTAGAACAGGCCGGTGAACGCCACCGCGATGTAGGTGGCCCGGGCCACGGTGCGCCGGGGGTCCTTCACCTCCTCGCTGTAGATGGCGCCGCTCTCGAAGCCGGTGAAACAGGCGATGGTGAAGGCGAGTACGGCCCCGAAGCCGACCCCGAACAGGTGACCAGGGCTGATGCCGGCCGCGGTGACGGTGTTGTCGGCCGGGTGGGCGAAGGCGACCAGGTCGAAGATCAGCACCACCACGCACTCGAGGACGAGCAGCACGGCCAGCACGCTGGCGTTCAGGTCGACGCGCAGGATGCCGAGCAAGCCGATGAAGACCCAGGCCAGCAGCGCCCAGATCCACCAGTCGAGGGTGATCCCGGCCTTGGCCGACATGAAGTCGGACACGATCGCCCCGAGCAGGCCGTAGAGGCCGATCTGGATGGCGTTGTACGCGGTCAGCGCGACCGCCGAGCCGGCCACCCCGCCGGCCCGGCCGAGGCCGTTGGCAATGTACGCGTAGAACGCGCCGGCGTTGGCGACGTACCGGCTCATGGCGGCGTATCCGGTGGCGAAGACGGCGAGCACGGCCGCGATCAGCACGAAGCCGAGGGCGGCGCCGACATTGCCGCTGACGGCGTACATGGTCGTGACGCCACCGCCGAGAACGGTCAGCGGCGCCGACGCGGCGACGGTGAAGAAGACGAGGTGAGCGGTGCCGAGACGGCCACGGCGCAGCCCACCGTCGGAGAAGAACGGATCGGAGGACAAGGCTTCTCCAGGGGGAGGGGAGGAGAGTGTCTACTTCGGAAGGAACGGAAGCAGGGTATTGGTGATCACGGATCGTCACAACCCCACTTCGATATCGATTTGGGGTGCGCCTGACCGACCGGGAATTGAGCTGTGCGTGGTCATGCCGTACCGTCCCGTGTCGACGATCACGGCCACCGTTCGAGGATGGACCATGACCTATCCCGGAGCACCAGCCACGTACCGGCTTGCCGACGCACTGTTCCTGATCGGCCATGACGAGTTCACCGGCAAGCCCCACGTCGCCGTGGACCGGCTGGAGTGCGGGCTCGCCGGCGCCGCGCTCGCCGAGCTGATGTTCGAGGGCCGGATCGTGCTGGACGCCGGTGGCATCGCCGCCGTCGACCCGCGGCTGTGGCAGGAGCCGCTGACCGACCTGCTGATCACCGAGATCCTGCGCCGCGGGGGCGCCCATCCGGCCCGGTTGTGGATCCGCTACCTGCGAACCCAGCTCAACATCAACGAGCGGGTCGGCACGCGGCTGGTCAGCGCCGGCGTGCTGCGCCGGGAGCAGGGCAAGCTGATCGGACGGGCCGTCCGCTGGCCCGCCGTCGACCCGAACCAGGCGGCCTCGCCGCGGGTACGGCTGACCGCCATGCTGATGCATTCCCCCGTGACTGAGCTGGACCCGGGCACCCTGCTGCTGGCGAGCCTCGCCGAGGCGGTCGGGCTCGCCACGCACGTCATCGACCCGCAGGTCGGCAACCGGGTGCACGAGTGCCGCCGGATGCTGCCGGCGCAACTCGACGGGCTGCTCGGCGCGGTGATCGGCGCGCTCGACGTGAGCACCACGACAGTGCGCCGGTGACGGCCGGCGTCCAGCTGTCACCACACATTCTCAGGCGGGGTCGCGCCACATGGGGTAGAGGCTGGGCCCGCCCGGCAGGTCGAGGGTGGCGGGGCGACGACGGAACCCGAGCCGCTCGTACAGGGCGGCGTTGCGCGGCGAGCTGGCCTCCAGGTATGCGGCGGTGCCCGCCCGGTCCAGCTCTGCCAGCTTGTCGCGCAGCAGCGCCGAGCCGACGCCCTTGCCGTGGTGCTCCGGGCGCACCGCGATGAACGGCAGGTACCAGTGCGGCTCGCCCGGGTGGTTGGCGGCCATCAGCTCGTCGAGGACGCCGAACCGCTTCATCGACTCCGGGCCGAGCGCGGCCTCCAGCTCGGCGAACTCGCCGCCGTCGTCGGCGCCGTGGTCTTCGCCGACCGGCAGCCAGAGCGTCACGCCCACGCCGTCACCGGCGATGTGGACCTCGCCGGTCCGCAGGGCCAAGGCGACGAACGGCCCGAAGAACGCGGGGTGGACCCGCGCCCGGTGATCGTCCGCCGGGAAGATCCAGCCGCTCACCGGGTCGCGCATGAACGCATCGGCGAGAACACCGGTCACGACGGCGGCGTCCGCGGTGGACGCCTGCCGGATACTGCCCTGCCACTCAGTCACTGGACACCGTCCCGCCGGCCGCACCGGCCATTGTGGTCATCGATCGGCGTGCAACCTACCAGGCGGCCCCGGCGCGCGGCAGACCCCGGACGGGACACCCGTCGTGCAACCCGCCGCGTGCGGTGACGAGTCGCGTGCGGACCGCTGCGGCGGGCCGGGGCGGGTGGAGCCCGATCCGCCAGGCCTGATCAACCGTTCTGCGCGTCTCGGCTGCCCGGACGGCCGGAACGCTCCGGCTGGCCTGTGTGTGTCGGCGCACCCTGGCTACGCTGGCGCTTCGTCAACCAGGAGAGGGGCCTCTGATGAGCGGCGGGCTGGTCCGGCCGTCCGGCGTACCGGCGGCGCGCCTCGGGCCTGTCGGTCAGTGCCCAGGGGGGCGGGGCGTTCGTGGTGCGCGGCACCGGCCCGCTGCCGGCCGGGGAGAGCGCCACGGTGCAGCTGCACTTCGGCCGTACCGGCACCGGTGACCGGCCCGGCCCGGCCGGTGCACGGTGAACGGGGCGGACTGCGTCATCGGCTGACCCCGGCGCCGGGCTGGTGACCCGTGCTGTCCGGCACCGTTCCCCGATCGCTACGCTCACCCACGGAACAGGAGAGGATCATGTCCCGCACGCGTCGTGCCCGCCCGTCGGCCGGCGCCGCCATCGCGTCGTCGCCCTGGATCGTGGTCTCGATCGGCGTGCTCGTCATGGTGGTGCTGCTGCTCGTCGCGCTGGGCGCGACCCGGAGCCGGCGTCCGTACGCCGATGCGCCGCCGCCGGACGGGCGGATGACGCTGCCCGCCCTGACGGCCACCACGGCGTCGGCGCCGCCGACCTCCGCCGCGGCTCCGGTGGCGCCCCGGGTGTCTCCCCGGTCGACGGTGCTCTCCGGCCGGCCGACTCCGAGCGGGTCGGCCACCCGGACCGCCGGCGGCGGCCGGGCGGTCCCGTCGAGGTCCGCCACCCCACCGCCGGCCTCGGCGGCCTCGCCGGCCGGGTCCTCCCCGGTTATCGGGCGGTACGGGGTGGTGACCAGCTTCGACGGTGGCTTCATCGGCCAGGTGCGGCTCACCAACACCGCCGGCGCCGCCCAGGGCTGGACGGTCCGGCTGTCCTTCCCACGCGGACGGATCACCACGTCCTGGGTGGAGAGTGCCGAGCAGGGGACCGGCACGGTCGTGGACGGCGTCTTCACCTATCGCAGCGGCGTGGACCTGAGGCCGGGCGAGGTGGTGCGGCTGCGTTTCCACGCCGAGAACACCGGCACCACCCGGCCGGTCAGTTGCACCGTCGACGGGGTGCCCTGCACCGCCGGCTGACGCATCGACCGCCGTCGGCGGGACCGCGGTCGGCCCGGGGGTGTCCATGCCTCGCTTTCGCAAGGTTGCTGCTTTGTTGCGACATGGTTTGCAAGGTATTGCAGAATGTTTCGGCAAGGGCTAGCGTGCGGGCCAATCAGCGACCAGAGAAAGGCCGTCGATGACACCCCCGCCGATATCCCGCAAGGCCCTGCTTGCCCTGGTCTTCTCCCTGGTGCTCACCCTCGTCGGCGTGCCGGTGGCCGTCCACCAGCTGAGTGCCGACGGCGACCTACCCGCCACCCCCGACGTGCTGGCCGCCGCCGGAGCGCCCCAGTGGCGCACCGAGCCGTCCGCCGAGACGTTGCTCAGGGCCGGCAACGACGACGCGAAGGCCGAGCAGTTCTACTTCGTCCTGCCGGACCGGTTCGCCAACGGCGACCGGCGCAACGACACCGGCGGCCTGACCGGCGACCGGCTCGCCACCGGCCTGGACCCGACGGACAAGGGCTTCTACCACGGCGGCGACCTCAAGGGCCTCATCGACAAGCTGGACTACATCCAGGGCCTCGGCAGCACCGCCATCTGGCTCGCCCCGATCTTCAAGAACCGGCCCGTGCAGGGCACCGGCGCCGACGTCTCGGCCGGCTACCACGGTTACTGGATCACCGACTTCACCCAGGTCGACCCGCACTTCGGCACCAACGCCGAGCTGAAGAAGCTGGTCGACCTCGCGCACCGGCGCGGCATCAAGGTCTACCTCGACATCATCGTCAACCACACCGCCGACGTGATCCGCTACGCCGAGGACAGGTACGGCTACGTCGACAAGAAGACCGCGCCCTACACCGACGCGCAGGGCCGGGCCTTCGAGGACCGCAACTACGCCGACGGCACCCGGGACTTCCCGCGGGTCGGCGCCGGGTCGTTCCCGTACACCCCGACCTTCGCCAGCCCGGCCGACGCGAAGGCCAAGGTCCCGGCGTGGCTCAACGACCCGACCATGTACCACAACCGGGGCGACTCCACCTTCGCCGGGGAGAACAGCGAGTACGGCGACTTCTTCGGGCTGGACGACCTCTGGACCGAGCGCCCCGAGGTGGTCCGCGGCATGACCGACATCTACGCGCAGTGGATCGGCAAGGCCGGCGTCGACGGTTTCCGGCTGGACACCGTCAAGCACACCAACCTCGACTTCTGGCCGCAGTTCACCCGCGGCATCAACACCGCCGCCGCCCGGGCCGGCAAGCCGGACTTCTTCATGTTCGGCGAGGTCTACAGCGCCGACCAGGAGATCGAGTCGACGTACGTGCGGCGCGGTGGGCTGCCGGCCACCCTGGACTTCTCCTTCCAGGAGGCCGCCCGGGGCTACGCCGCCGCCGACGGCTCCGCCAAGGCGCTCGCCGACGTGTACGCCAGGGACGACCTGTACGCCGCGCGGAACACCGACGCCAACCGGCTCACCACCTTCCTCGGCAACCACGACATGGGCCGGATCGGCTCCTTCATCGCGGCCACCGGCGGGGACGACGCCGCCCAGCTGCGCCGCGACCAGCTCGCTCACCAGCTGATGTTCCTCACCCGCGGCCAGCCCGTCGTCTACTCCGGCGACGAGCAGGGCTTCACCGGCCCCGGCGGCGACAAGGACGCCCGGCAGGACATGTTCGCCTCGAAGACCGCGGACTACCTCGACGACGACCTGATCGGCACCACCCGCACCCACGCCGCCGACCAGTACGACACCGGCCACCCGCTGTACCGGACCATCGCGGAGCTGGGCCGGCTGCGGCAGGCCCACCCGGCGCTGCGCGACGGCATCCAGGTCACCCGGTACGCCGCCGACGGTCCCGGCGTCTTCGCCTTCTCCCGGGTCCAGCCGGCCGAGCGGGTCGAGTACGTGGCAGCGGTGAACAACGCCGCCAGCCCGCAGACTGTCACGGTGGACACCTGGTCGGCCGGCGCGCGCTTCACCGGCATCTACGGCGGCGCGGCGAACGCGACGGCGGCCGGCGACGGCAAGCTGACCGTCACCGTGCCGGCCATGTCGGCCGTGGTGCTCAAGGCCGACCGGGCCATCCCGCCGGCCGGCTCGGCCCCGACGATCACCCTCACCGAGCCGGGCGAAACCCCGGTCGCCACCACCGCCTCCGTGACCGCGCAGGTCACCGGCGACCCCCTCGCCACGGTCACCTTCGCCGCCCGGGTACCCGGCGGGAAGTGGACCCTGCTGGGCAGCGCGCACCGGGCCCCGTACACCGTCCACCACGACCTGGCCGGCCTGGCCGGCGGGACGAAGGTCGAGTACAAGGCCGTGGTCCGCGACGGCAAGGGCCGCGTCGCCAGCACCCGGTCCACCGGGGTGGTCGGCACCCCCGTGCAGGGCGCGTCGCGGGACTGGGCCGTCGTGCACTACCAGCGCCCCACCGGCGGGTACGCCGACTGGGGCCTCTACGCCTGGGGCGACATCGACCCGGCCTACCAGACCGACTGGCCGAAGGGGCAGCCGTTCGCCGGTGAGGACTCCTACGGCCGGTTCGCCTGGGTCAAGCTGAAGCCGGGAGCGACGTCGGTCGGCTTCCTGGTGGTCGACTCCGACGGCACCAAGGACGTCGCGAACGACCGCACCATCGACGTGACACAGACCGGCGAGGTCTGGGTCAAGCAGGGGGATCCGACGCTCTACCCGACCCGGGAGGCGGCCACCGGCGAGCCCGACCCGCCGGCCGACCAGGGCAGCGCGGTCATCCACTGGCGCAAGGCCGACGGGAACTACGACGGCTGGGGTCTGCACCTCTGGGACGGCGCGGCCAACCCCACCGACTGGAGCAGCCCGCTCAAACCGGAGAAGATCGACGCGTACGGGGCGGTGTTCCGGGTGCCCCTCGCGGCCGGCGCCACCGGGCTGAACTACATCGTGCACAACGGCGACACCAAGGACCAGCCGGACGACCAGCGGCTCGATTTCGCCACCGCCGGCCACGAGGTCTGGTTGCTGGCCGGAGTCAAGGGCCGGCTGCTCCCACCGGCCACCTCCGGCGTCGCCAAGGACCTCGACATCGGCAAGCAGAAGGCGCAGTGGATCGACCGGTCCACCATCGCCTGGCAGACCGGCCCCACCGACGGCAAGCGGTACGCCCTGGTGGCGGCCCCGGCCGGCGGGCTGGGCGTGGCCGACGGCGAGCTGACCGGGACGTACGCCACCCTGCCGCTGACGGCGGGGCGCAACGGGCTCACCGAGGCGCAGCGACAGGCGTACCCCCAGCTCTGGGCCTACCGGGCGGTCACGCTGGACCGGGCCGACCTGGCCAAGGTGCCGGCGGCGCTGCGCGGCCAGCTCGTGGTGACCGAGCGGGACGCGCAGGGGCACCTGCTCGCCGCCACCGGGGTGCAGATTCCGGGCGTGCTCGACGACGTCTACCGGGGCGCGACCGACGCGCGGCTCGGGCCGACCTTCACCGGCGGCGTGCCCACCCTGGCCGTCTGGGCGCCGACCGCCCGCGCGGTCTCCCTCCAGCTCTACGACTCGCCCACCGCGCCGGCGAAGACGGTGGCGATGCGCCGCGACGACCGCACCGGCGTCTGGTCGGTGCGCGGCAGCCGGGCCTGGACCGGCAGGTACTACCGCTACCAGGTCGAGGCCTGGCAGCCGGCGGTGCAGAAGATGGTCACCGCCTCGGTCACCGACCCGTACTCGGTGGCGCTGGCCCCCGACTCGACGCACAGCCAGCTCGTCGACCTGACCGACCCGGCGCTCGCGCCCGCCGGCTGGGCGAACCTGCGCAAGCCGGAGGCGGTGCCGGCGGCCAAGGCGCAGATCTCCGAGCTGTCGGTGCGGGACTTCTCCATCGCCGACCGGACCGTGCCGGCCGAGCGGCGCGGCACCTACCTGGCCTTCACCGACCCGGACACCGCCGGCATGAAGCACCTGAAGGCGCTCGGCGACGCCGGCGTGAACTACCTGCACCTGCTGCCGGCGTTCGACTTCGCCACCATCCCCGAGCGGCGGGCCGACCAGAAACAGCCGGCCTGCGACCTGGCCGCCCTGCCGCCGGACTCCGACCAGCAGCAGAAGTGCGTGGCGGCGGTCGCCGACGCCGACGGCTACAACTGGGGGTACGACCCGCTGCACTACACGGTGCCGGAGGGCGGCTACGCCGTCGACCCGGCCGGGGCGAAGCGGACCACCGAGTTCCGGCAGATGGTCGCCGGCGTCAACCGGGCCGGCCTGCGCGTGGTGATGGACGTGGTCTACAACCACACCTCGGCGGCGGGGACCGACCCCAAGTCGGTGCTCGACCAGATCGTGCCGGGCTACTACCAGCGGTTGCTGGCGGACGGCACGGTCGCGAACTCGACCTGCTGCGCCAACACCGCCCCCGAGCACGCCATGATGGGCAAGCTCGTGGTCGACTCCCTGGTCACCTGGGCCAGGCAGTACAAGGTGGACGGCTTCCGGTTCGACCTGATGGGCCACCACCCGAAGGCGAACATTCTGGCTGTCCGGGCCGCGCTGGACCGGCTCACCGTCGCCCGCGACGGGGTGGACGGGAAGAAGATCCTGCTCTACGGCGAGGGCTGGAACTTCGGTGAGGTCGCCGACGACGCCCGGTTCGTGCAGGCCACCCAGGCCAACATGGCCGGCACCGGGATCGGCACGTTCAACGACCGGCTCCGCGACGCGGTGCGTGGCGGCGGACCGTTCGACGGCAACCCGCGGCTGCAGGGCTTCGCGTCCGGGCTGTTCACCGACCCGAACGGCGATGGCGCCAACGGCTCCGCCGCCGAGCAGCGGGCCCGGCTGCTGCACCAGCAGGATCTGATCAAGGTGGGGTTGACCGGGAACCTGCGGGACTACCGTTTCACCGACTCCTCGGGCCGGCAGGTCACCGGCGCCCAGGTCGACTACAACGGCTCGCCGGCCGGCTACACCGCCGCGCCCGGGGAGGCGGTCACCTACGTCGACGCGCACGACAACGAGATCCTGTACGACGCGCTGGCGTACAAGCTGCCGCAGGGCACGTCGGCCCGGGACCGGGCCCGGATGCAGGTGCTCGCGCTGGGCACGGTGGTGCTGGGGCAGGGCACCGGGTTCGTCACGGCCGGCTCGGAGCGGCTGCGCTCCAAGTCGCTGGACCGCAACTCCTACAACTCCGGGGACTGGTTCAACCAGATCCGCTGGGACTGCGCCGAGGGCAACGGCTTCGGCGCCGGCCTCCCGCCGGAGCAGGACAACAAGGACAAGTGGCCGTACGCGAAGCCGCTGCTGGCCGACCCGGCCCTGGTGCCCGACTGCGCGGCGATCGACCTGGCCGACGCCCGGTACGCGGAACTGCTGGAGATCCGCCGGTCCTCGCCGGTGTTCGGGCTGGCCAGCGCCGACCAGGTGCAGCAGCGGGTCGCCTTTCCGCTCTCCGGTGACCGGGAGACCCCGGGCGTGCTCACCATGACCCTGGACGCCCACGGGCTGGGCGGGTCGTGGAAGTCGGTGACCGTGGTCTTCAACGCCACCCCGGCGACGGCGAAGCAGACGGTGGCCGGCCTGCGCGGCGCGAACGTGGCGCTGCACCCGGTGCTGCGCGACTCCGCCGATCCGGCGCTCCGGACCGCCTCGTTCGACCGGGTCGGCGGCACGTTCACCGTGCCGCCGCGCAGCGTGGCGGTCTTCGTGCGGAGCTGACGCCGAACGGGGTCCGGCCCCCTGCCACCGTCAGGTGGCAGGGGGCCGGACCGTTGCGCGGTCGCGCGGCGGTACGTCCGTCAGTTGAAGCAGTCCTTGAC
>NZ_KQ058725.1 GCF_000982955.1 Micromonospora sp. HK10
GGGGGTGGGGGTGGGGGTGGGCGTGCCGCCGCCGGAGCCGATCTGCAGGTCGACGCAGGAGTAGAAGGCGTTGGCGGTGTCCGCGATGTTCCAGATGGCCAGCAGCTTCTGCCGGCCGGAGAAGCCGCTCAGGTTGACGGTGTGCGACACGGTGGCTCCGGGCTGCTGGCCGCCGCCGGCGACCACGGCCACCCGGGTGCCGCCGATCCAGTACTCCCAGTTGGCCGTGGCGTGCCGGGCGGTGTTGACCCAGGTGAAGGTCACCGAGGTGCCGACGGTGGTGGCCGGCCAGTTGCGGCTGTCGTCGTTGAGCACGGCGAACTGGGCGATCCCGGCGTGGCAGCTGCGCAGGCCCTTCGGGCCCTCGACGCTCTGCGGCTCGTACTTGATCTGGCCGCAGTCGGGGACCCGGTTCTGGGCGCAGAGCGCCTGCCGGCTGGGCGGCGAGGAGACGTAGCCGTGGGCCTGGGCGGGCGCCGCGACGGCCAGGCTGGCGCCGAGGACGCCGGTGGTTAGCAGCGGAAGGGTGACTCTTCGACGCATGGCGGGCAACTCCTTCGTGGGTGGGGAAGGTACCCATGAAGATAAATTAAACTTTGTTAACAGTAAAGACCCTTGTCTATAGATTCCGGCCGGCCCGTCGTGCCTTGAGCGGCTCGGACCGCTGTGGAATTCTTGGTGGCCGATGGTCTGCCACGCGCGGGGCAGAGCGTCGTCCGATGGGCAACCGGAGCCCGGCAGGGCCCCGGGGGGCGGCGACACATCACCGGCAGCACCACGTCCAGGGTCCGCCGCGGCGCGGCCGGACCCGCCCAGCCCATCGAAGGACCCCCATGACCAACCGCACCACGCCCGGCTCCCCCACCCGGGCGTCCGGCCGGCGCCGCTGGACCGCGCTCGCCGCCGGCCTCCTGCTCACCGCCGGCACACTCACCGGCATCGACGCCCCGGCCGTGGCCGCGGACGAAGCCCCGGTCGCCGTCACCGTCAACGCGCGGGCCGGCCTGGCCCGGGTGCCGGACACCGCGCTCGGAGTCAACCACGCCATCTGGGACGCCAACCTCGGCACCACCCAGACCTCCGACCTGCTCCGCGCCGCCGGCGTGCGGATGCTGCGCTACCCCGGCGGCTCGTACGCCGACATCTACCACTGGCGCGACCACAGCGCGCCCGGCGGCTACGTGGCCCCGGGGACCGACTTCGACACCTTCATGGCCGGGGCCCGCCGGGTCGGCGCCCAGCCCATGATCATCGCCAACTACGGCACCGGCACTCCGGCCGAGGCCGCCGACTGGGTCCGGTACGCCAACGTGACCAAGGGCTACGGCGCGAAGTACTGGACCATCGGCAACGAGAACTACGGCAACGGCCACTACGGCTCCGCCTGGGAGGCCGACGACCACCCCGACAAGAGCGCCACCCAGTACGCGCGGCTGGTCGTCGAGTACGCCGACGCGATGAAGGCCGTCGACCCGAGCATCAAGGTCGGCGCGGTGCTGACCATGCCGGCGAACTGGCCGGACGGGCTGACCGCCGGCGCCGACCCCGGGCCCTGGAACCAGACCGTCCTCACCCTGGCCGGCCCGAAGATCGACTTTGTCGACGTGCACTGGTACCCGGGCGGCAGCGCGGCCGACTCGCTGGCCCGGACCGCGCACATCCCCGACGCCAGCTGGCTGCTGCGCCAGCAGATCGCCCGGTACGCCGGCCCGAACGCCGGGCGGATCGGCATCAGCTTCACCGAGCTCAACGTCGGCGCCGGCCAGAACACCCAGCCCGGCGCGCTGTTCCTCGCCGACGCGTACAGCGGACTGCTGGAGAACGGCGCCTTCACGGTCCAGTGGTGGAACGTGCACAACGGCATCGGCACCGTCTCCGAGGTGGCCGGGCAGACCGACTACGGCGACTTCGGGCTGCTGTCCAGCGGCGGCTGCACCGCCGACGGCACGGTCTGCGAACCGCCACTGAACACGCCGTTCGCGCCGTACCACGGGCTGGCCATGATGAACCTCTTCACCCGCCCCGGTGACCAGTTCGTCCGCGCCGGCACCGACCAGCCGCTGGTCAGCGCGCACGCGGTCCGCCGGGCCGACGGTGTCCTCGCCGTGCTCCTGTTGAACAAGGACCCGGAGAACGCCCACCCGGTCACCATCGACTACGCGGGCTTCACCCCGTCGGGCGCGGCGCCGACCGTGCACACCCTCGCCAACGGCGCCACCGGCATCGCCAGCGGGCAGTCCGGCAGCGCCACCAGCCGCACCCTGCCGCCGTACTCGCTGACCACCCTGGTGCTGCACCCGGCCGGCCCGACCCGGGTCGCGCCCGGCGCCCCGGGGCAGCCCACCGCCGGCGCGGTCACCGATCGGACCGCCACCCTCTCCTGGCCGGCCGCGGCCCGCACGCCGGGCGGCGCGGCCATCGCCAAGTACGAGGTGTACCGGCAGCAGGGGGCGATCAGCGAGCAGCTCGGCGAGACCGCCGGCACCACGCTCACCGTCGGCAACCTGGAGGCCGGCCGCCGGTACACGGTGAACGTGCTGGCCCGGGACACCGCCGGCAACGTGTCCTGGTCCTCGCCGCCGCTGACCTTCGTCACCGGCACCCCGGCGGAGAGCGCCTGCGCGGTGCGCTTCACCCTGGGTACCGACTGGGGCAACGGCTACGTCGGCACCGTGGACGTGGTCAACACCGGGCCGAGCCCGATCGACGGCTGGACGCTCAGCTGGACCTGGCCGACCCCCTGGCAGCAGGTGAGCAGCGGCTGGAGCGGGACCTGGTCGCAGACCGGCACCGCGGTGAAGGTCACCAGCACCGACGACAACCGCCGGCTCGCTGCCGGTGGCGGCGCCACGAGCACCGGCTTCGTCGGGGCGTACAGCGGGCCGAACGTGCTGCCCACCGCGTTCCGCCTGAACGGCACGCTCTGCACCACGCGCTGAGCGGCCCGGTCCCCGGCCCCGCGACGCGACCCGGCGGCGTGGGGCCGCGGCACCGTGGCCCCACCCCGCTCGGACCGGGTTCGCGCCGGTCGGGCCGGGGTGGCGCCGGCCGGGCCCGGGTGGCACCGGTCGGACCGGGTTCGCGCCGGTCGGACCGGCGTGGCACCGGTCGGACCGGGCCCGGCTGAGGCCTAGCGTCGACCGTCGCCCACCGTGCCGGCCCGGCTCGGTGGGCGGCGGGGTCGCGGGGGCCGGCGCATCCCGGGGCGCGGCGGCTCGACCAGGTGCGGCCGGAGCCGGACGACCGGCACCGGCACGGCCGTCGGGCGGCGCACCGGCCGGGGCCGGGGCAGCACGATCAGGATCAGCCCGAGCAGGGCGGCGGCCACGATGCCGTCGAGCCAGTAGTGGTTGCCCGTGCCGACCACCACGAGCAGGGTGAGCAGCGGGTGCGCGAGCCAGAGCCAGCGCAGCCGGCCGGCGGTGACGGCGACGAGCGCGACCGCGACGGCCAGCGCCCAGCCGACGTGCAGCGAGGGCATCGCCGCGTACTGGTTGCTGAGGGTGTCCGCGTCGGGTGCCCCGTAGACGGCCGGACCGTACCGGCGACCGGTGTCGACCAGGCCGGTCAGCGCGGTCATCCGGGGTGGGGCGAGCGGGAACAGCATGTGCAGCACGAGCGCCGCCCCGGTGAGCGCGACGAGGGCGCGCCGGATCCACCGGTAGTGCGCCGGCTGGCGGAGGTAGAGCCACACCAGGCAGAGCGCGGTGGCCGGGAAGTGCACGTACGCGTAGTAGCAGTTGGCCAGCTTGACCAGCAGCACGTGGGCGAGGAGCGGGTCCTGCAGCAGCGCCTCGCCGGGCAGGTGCAGCAGCCGTTCCAGTCCCCAGACCCGCTCGCCGTTGGCCAGCGCGGTCGCCGCCCGGCCGTCGGCGAGGACCCGGCCCGCCTTGTACGCGAGGAACAGCGCGGCCACGAGCGCCAGTTCGCGCAGGGCCCGGTGCACCGCCGCGGCCCGGCCCTGGTCGGCCGGGGCCGGCCGGGGGGACGCCGCCTCCGTGGTGTCCACAGTTCCTCGATTCGGGTCGCGGCCGGGGGTCCGGCCTCTCTGGCACGGGCCAGGGCCGGCGCCGATGTCGGCGACGGCCCTGGCCCGGGGGTGCGGCGTCAGCGGCGTACCGGATCCTTCGTGCCGGGGTCGATGGCGACCTCGTCGAAGGCGGGCGCACCGTCCACCGCGTCGGCCGCCACCGCGACCGACCGGCTGGTGTCCGGCAGGTCCAGGCTGGACCGGAGCATCACCGGCTTGAGCAACAGCGCGGCGATGATGCCGACCACCGCGATGGCCGCCGAGATGAGGAAGATGTGCCCGGTGGCGTCACCGTACGCGGCCCGCACAATCTCCTGTACGGGGGCCGGCAGGGCGCCCAGGTTCAGCGTGCTGCTGCCGCCCCCGCCGGAGGTGGGGATGCCGGCGGCGGCCAGGTCGTGGGTGATCCGGTCGGTCACCCGGCGAGCCAGGACGGCGCCGAGCACGGACACCCCGATGGTGCCGCCGAGCGAGCGGAAGAAGGCGACGGTCGAGCTGGCCGCGCCGATGTCCCGGAGCGCGACGGTGTTCTGCACCGCGAGCACGAGGTTCTGCATGGTCATGCCGACGCCGACCCCGACGATGAACATGGCGGCGCCGACCAGCACCAGCGACGTCTCGTGGTCGACCGTGCCGAGCAGGGCGAACCCGGCGACCAGGATGATCGAGCCGGCGACGATGTACGGCTTGATCCGGCCGGTGGCGGTGATCAGCCGGCCGGCGACGATCGAGGAGATCAGCACGCCGGCCATCATCGGGATGGTCAGCAGGCCGGCCTCGGTCGGGCTGTAGCCGCGGCCGATCTGGAAGTACTGGCCGAGGAAGACCGCGCCGCCGAACATGGCCATGCCGACCGCGAGGCTGCCGAGGATGGCCAGGGCGGTGGTCCGCTCCCGGACGATGGCCAGCGGCACGACCGGCTCGGCCGCCCGGGACTCGACCCACACCGCCAGGGCGAGCAGCAGCACGGAGCCACCGACCATCGCGCCGGTCTGCCAGGACAGCCAGGCGAACGAGTCGTCGACGAAGGAGATCCAGATCAGCAGCAGGCTGACCCCGGCCGCGATGAGGCCGGCGCCCAGGTAGTCGATCTTGACGTTCTCCCGCCGGACGGTCGGCAGGTTCAGCGTGATCTGCAACAGGATCAGCGCGACCGCCGCTACCGGCACGCCGACGAAGAAGCACCAGCGCCAGCCGAGCCACGAGGTGTCGACGATGAGGCCGCCGAGCAGCGGGCCGCCGACGGTGGCCAGCGCCATCACGCCGCCGAGGTAGCCGTTGTAGCGACCGCGCTCCCGCGGCGGGATCATGGCCGCGATGGCGACCTGGACGAGCGCCTGCAGGCCGCCGACACCGACGCCCTGGAAGGCGCGGGCGCCGATCAGCTGGCCGGCGCTCTGCGCGAAGCCGGCCACCACCGAGCCGGCCAGGAAGACCACGATGGCGATCTGGATCAGCAGCTTCTTGTTGAACAGGTCCGCCAGCTTGCCCCAGATCGGGGTGGTCGCGGTGGCCGTGAGCAGGGTGGCGGTGACCACCCAGGTGTACTGGGTCTGGGACCCGTTCAGCGCCCCGATGATCTTCGGCAGGGCGGTCGAGACCACCGTGCTGCTGAGCATCGCGACGAAGAGCACCAGCAGCAGGCCGCTGAGTGCCTCCAGCGTCCGCCGGTGGCTCATGGGCTCGGCTTCAGCCGTTACGGTGGGTGCGCTCATCGCGCGTCCTCCAGGTTGTCGTGGTGTGCGAGGGCGACCTCGAGGTCGCGGGTGAATCGACCGAGCGCGACGGAGAACGCCGTCACCTCGTCGGGAGTCCAGTCGGCGAGCGCCCCGGCGAGCACCCGGCCGTACCAGTCCTCGGTGTCGGCTAGGGCGGTCCGGCCCGCCTCGGTCAGCGTGAGCCGGCTGGCCCGCCGGTCGTCGGGGTCGGCCGTCCGCTCGACCAGGCCGTCGGCCACCAGGGTGGCGACGGCCCGGCTGACGGTGGACGGATCGAGCCGGCTCCGCTCGGCCAGGTCGCGGGCCTGGCAGCCGTCGATCTGCCGCAGCAGCCCGACCAGCCCGGGTGGGACGGCCGGCTGGTGGTGGGCGCGGCGCTGCTTGAGCAGCCGGACGCCGGTCAGCAGTTCCTGAAGCCGCGTGCCGAGTTCGCGGGTGGCGGTGCGCACGGTCCTCCTCCGGCCAGCGTTGGTTGCCTCAAGCAATAATCGACGAATCTTGCTCAGTGCGCAACTTTGCCGAATGAGAAACGGATCACGTATGCTGGCCGCCATGCGGGAGACGACCGGGCTCCGGGAGCGCAAGAAGGCGGCCACCCGCCTCGCGCTGCACGAGGCCGCCCTGCGCCTCGCCGCCGAACAGGGCCTCGAGCGGATCACGGTCGAAGCCATCGCCGATGCCGCCAACGTCTCCCGGCGCACCTTCTCCAACTACTTCTCCAGCAAGGAAGAGGCGCTCTTCCACGGCGACACCGCCCGGCTGCGCCAGATGCTCGACGTGCTGCACGAGCGCCCGGCCGACGAGCCGCCGTGGACCGCGCTCAGCGCGGCGGCCCTGCACCTCGCCGCCGACGTGTACGACGACCCGGCCCGGACCTGGCTCACCCGCCGCCGCGAGGTGCACGGCCACCCGGGCCTCCTCGCGCACCAGGTCGTCGCGTACACGGCGATCGAGCGGGAGCTCTCCGGCGAGATCGCCCGCCGGCTCGGCGGCCCGGACAGCGGGCTGCGCTCCCGGATCCTGGCCGCCACCTTCCTGGCCACCCTGCGGGTCGGCATCCAGCACTGGATCGAGCACCCCGACCAGCCGCTGGTCGACACCATCCGGGCGGCGCTCGCCGCCGCCCCGCCGGCCGGCTGACGCCGGCGCCACCGCGGGCTGTCGGAGGGGACCGCCACCGCCGGCCGGCGGACGCCGGCGCCACCGCGGGCTGTCGGAGGGGACCGCTACCGCCGGCCGGCGGACGCCGGCGCCACCGCGGGCTGTCGGAGGGGACCGCTACCGTCGGCCGGTGGTCACCGTCGACGACGTCCGCGCCCTCGCCCGGACGCTCCCCCGCACCACCGAGCACGTCATCCACGACCGGATCAAGTTCCGGGTCGGGCGGATCGTCTACGTCGCGTTCTCCCGCGACGAGCGGAGCATGGGCTTCGGCTACCCGAAGGAGCAGCGGGACGCCCTGGTCGCCGCCGAACCCGACCTGTTCTTCCTGCCCCGCCCGTCCGACCTGCGTTTCCACTGGGTCTGCTGTCACCTCGACCGGCTCGACCGGGAGCAGATGACCGAGCTGGTGACCGAGGCGTGGCGGATGGTGGTGCCCAAGTTCCTCGCCCGGGAGCGGCTGGGCGACGGCCGCCCGGGGCTTCGGTGAGAGCGGTCTCACGCCGTACCGTCCGGGCATGAGCAGCACCACCCCGCCGCCGGCCACGGCGGCCATCCGCCGCTACCGGCCCACAGACCACGACGCGGTCTACGACATCTGCGTCCGCACCGCCGACGCCGGCGGAGACGCCCGGGGCCGGTACGCCAGCGACGACCTGATGCCCGACCTCTTCGCCGGCCCCTACCTGCACCTGCAACCCGACCTGGCGTTCGTGCTCACCGACGCCGACCGGGTGGTGGGGTACGTGGTGGGCACCGCCGACACCTCGGCCTTCGTCCGCGCCTACCGCCGCGAGTGGATCCCCCGGCTGGCAGACCGCTACCCCGAGGCGACCCGCCCCCCGCGGACCCCGGACGAGGAGATGATCGCCCTGCACCACCACCCGGAGCGGCTGCTCCTGCCGGAGCTGGCCGGATACCCGGCCCATTTGCACATCGACCTGCTCCCCGAGCACCAGCGGCGCGGCCACGGCCGGCGGCTGCTGGAGACGTTCGCGTCCGCCACCGCCCGGGCCGGCGCGCCCGCCCTGCACGTCGGCATGGTCACCGCCAACGCGGCGGCCCGCCGTTTCTATGCCGCCCTGGGCTTCCACGTCATCCCGGTGCCCGACCCCGGCCCGCTGACCTACCTGGGCCGCGCCACCGGCTGAGCTGCGGCGCGACGGCCGGTCGGCCCTCGCCCGGCGGTGCCGAGGGCCATCGAATCCGCCCCGCCGCCGGGCCGGCGCTGACAGACTCGGGCGGTGGGCGGCGAGCGGCGCGGGAAGCTCGGCCCGGCCGTTCAGATCGCGCCGGCCGCGCGGGTGGACAAGTTCGAGGTCTTCTTCGACCTCGTCTTCGTGGTGTCCTTCTTCATCATCACCCGGGCCACCGCCGCCAACGTGACCGGCCGGGAACTGCTGCACGCGATGCTGGTGCTCGCCGTGCTCTGGTGGTGCTGGATCGCGCACAGCGTGGTCGCCAGCCGGCTGCGTCTCGGCGAGGGTTTCGTACCGGTGCTGATGGTGGTCGGCATGATGGCGCTGTTCACCTTCGCGCTGGCCCTGCCGCAGACCTTCGGCGGTCTGCACGAGGGCGCCGCCGGCCCGATCCTGGTCACGATCAGCTACGTGGTGATCCGGGGGGTGCACTCGGCGCTGTACTGGCGGGCCACCGAGGGCAAGCCGCAGGCCCGCCGCAAGCTGTACCAGTTCGTCCCCGAGGTCGCGATCACCACGACCCTGCTGCTGATCGCCGCGCTGGTCCCCCCGACCATCGAGAACCCGAACGCCGGCCTCTGGGTACGCGACGGCCTCTGGATCGCCGTGGTGGTGGTCCAGTACAGCAGCGGCCTGCTGACCGGCAGCCACGGTTGGGAGGTCACCTCGGCCGAGCACTGGACGGAACGCTACGACCTGATCCTCATCATCGCCCTGGGCGAGTCGGTCATCTCCGTGGGCGTGGGCGGCAACCTGATCGGCAAACCGGTGACCTGGCCGGCCATTCCGGCGGCCCTGCTCGGCATCCTGTTCACCGCGGCGCTCTGGTGGGCGCACTTCGACATGATCGGACCGGCCGCCCGGATCGCCCTGCACGCCGCCCAGGGCGCGCCCCGCATCGCGATGGCCCGCGACGCGTACGCCTACCTCTACCTGCCGATGATCGCCGGGATCATCCTCTTCGCCATCGGCGCCGAGGAACTCGTCCGGACCATCACCGACCCGGCCGGCGGGGTGGGCGAGCATGGGCACGGGCCGGCCGTACCGCTGCTCTTCGGCGGGGTGATGCTGTACCTGGCCGCGGACCTGGCGTTCCAGTGGCGCACCCTGCGCACCATGACGTGGACCCGGGTCGGGGTGCTGGTGGTCCTGGCGGTCGGGCTTCCGATCGCCCGGGAACTGTCCGCGCTGTTGGCGTTGACGCTGCTCAGCGCGATCTGCGTGGCGCTGGTCGCGGTCGAGGTGGTGGTGCTGGCCGACTCCCGCCACGCGCTGCGGCAGACCGTCTTCGAGGAGCGGGCGAGCCACGAGGCGAGCGAGGCGGCCTGGCGGGCCCGCTGGCACGACGGCGGCGCCGAACCCCCGGTGGAGTGACGTTCCGGTCCCGGCCGGTGGGACGTAGAGTCTCCGCGTGATCGAGATCGACAGCGAGGTCGAGCTGTTCCACCCCGTCGACCGGGCCTGGCGGGCGCTCACCGACCGGGCGCTGGTCGCCAAGTGGTTCGCCGAGGTCGTGCCGGGGTCGGACCGGCTCGTGCTGCGCACCGCCGGACTGCCCGGCTTCGACGCCGACCTCGCCGTCGAGGTGCGGGAGATGCGGGCGCCGGAGCGGCTGGTGCTCTCCGCCCGGGAGGGCGACCAGCTCCTCCTGCTCACCGCCACCGTCGCGCCGACCGCGCACGGCTGCCGGCTGGCCGTGCGGGAGACCCTGGAGCAGGGTGACTGGGACGAGGCGCAGCGCACCCGCCGCGAGGAGCAGCACCAGCAGGCACTGGGGGTGCGGCTGCCGGCGATCCTCGACTGGCTGGCCTTCCAGCAGGTGGACCTGCGCCGCGCGGAAGGGGCGCTGACCGCGGAGCTGCCGGTGGTCCGGCCCGACCGGCGGGCCGGCCGCCGGTGGGCGTTGATCACCGCCGGGGTGGCCGGCCTGGCGCTGGCCGCCGGGGCCGCGCTCTGGGCGACCCGTCCGACGCCCGACGCGCCGCAGCCGCCGCCCGCGGCGACCCCGCTGGTCATGCCGAGCGCCCGCAGCCAGCCGGCCGCTCCCCGGTTGTCCCGCACCGCCGCGCCCGCCGTCCGCGGCAGCACGGCGACCGGATCGACGTCGAGCGCCCGGCCGAGCCGGACGGCGAGTCTACGCCCGACGCCGACGGCCACGTTGACCGCCGGCTACCGGACCGTGACCGACCGCATCTTCGGCTACCGGGGTGAGGTCAAGGTGGACAACATCGGAAAGGCGGCGAGCCCGGGATGGACGGTCACCGTCACGCTCGGCGACGGCGCCACCCTCGGCAACGTCAGCGGGGCCGAGTTCAGCCAGGACGGTCGGGTGGTCACCTTCGTGGGGGCGGCGCTGCCGGCCGGGTCGTCGGCGACGGTCCGCTTCGACGTCCGGGACCCGGATCCGCTCCATTCGGCCCCGGACGGTTGCGCCGTCGGCGGCACGCCCTGCACCGGCCGGTGACCGCACCGGTCAGCCGGCTGGGGCGCCGGCGCCGAGCCGGACCAGGTGGACCCGCGCCGGTCTGCGCCGGCCCACCTGGTCGTGGGTTCGCTCAGCCGCAGAACTCCCGCCACGCCGTCATGCTCGCGGAGTCCCGGAGCCGGTAGTCGATGCCGGCCTCCTCGCGCCAGTCCAGGTCGAAGTAGTCGACGAACAGGGCGCCCTCGGCGGTCAGGTGGCTGGAGAGCGCGCGCAGCCAGGCCGCGCGGGCGCTGCCCGGGTCGCCGGCGACCAGCGGGCTGCCGGTCTCGGCGATGCCGAACGGCAGACCCTCCTGACGGCTGACCGCGATGACCTTGGCGAACATGTTCGCCGGCGCGTTGTAGGTGCCGTTCTTCCACCCCTCGTTGTAGACGTCCCAGCCGAGCACGTCCACGTACTGGCGGCCCGGGTACCAGTCCGTCCAGTCGCGGTGCGAGCCGGACTCCAGGGTCCAGCCCATCAGGATGAGGGTGGCCCGCAGCCGGGGGTTGCCGGCCGCGGCGGCGAGGCCGGAGACGCGCCGGAACGCCGCCACGAACGCGTCCGGCGCGAAGTTGTCGTTCTCCGGCTCGTGATAGTAGGTCCAGTAGATGTCCTGGTTGGTCGGCGCGGTGCGGAACCACTCCCGCAGGTAGGCGTCGTGCTTACCGGAGTTCACCTCGGCCGGCGCCGCCTTGAACGACACGATCATCGGCCGGCCACCGACGTTGAGCTTCCCCGGCCAGGCCTGCGGCAGATCGCGGTAGAACACGCGCACCGACTCCAGGCCGTTGTAGTAGCCGTCGATCCGGGCCAACGCCTGCTGGTAGGTCTCGCCGGCGGTCTCGCTGTTGAACGACGCGCCGCAGAGCGTGCTCGTCGACCAGCTGTAGTCGATCACCAGGCGGGGGCCGGTCCCCTGCTCGCGGGACTGCACGGAGGCGACCGACTCGGCGGTCGGGTTCACCAACGCGAAGTTGACGGTCCCCGGGGCCCGGACCGTGGTTCCCACGCTGAACGAGTACGTGCCGACACCGGAGCCGGGCAGGGTCGCGCTCGCGACCGTGGCGCCCACGGTGGGCCGGGTGGCGTACGTGGTGGTTTCGCTCCAGGTCCCGGTGAGAGCCCGCAGTTCGAGGCGGGTGGGCTGCTGGTCGGACTTGTTCGAGGTGAACTCGACCCAGGCTCCCACGATGGGCCGGCTGTCGGTGGGCACCTGGAACCGCACGTAGCTCTCGCTGTGCCATGTCGTCCAGTTCGCCGAGGTCAGCTTGGTCGCCGTGCCGTAGCTGTTCGTCGGCGCCTCCGCCACCACGTAGGTGTCCAGCGAGGCGGGCACGGTCACCCGGGTGCTGGCCACGGCGGCCGCGCCGGTTCCGGCCGGAGTGGCCCGGGCCGGGGTGCCGGCGGGCCCGAGCACGCTGACCGCGGCGATCGCCGCCAGACCGGCCGCGGCCGTCCGTCTTCTTGAGCTGCGCAGCACTTCATGTCCCCGTTCGTCGGTTCGGAAGATCAGAGCGATCCGATTATGGTGATCACATCGACCGCTGTCTGCCCCGTCCGGTCGGCGGCGCGCGGTGGTGCGACGGTGGTGCCGGTGCCGCCGTCCGCCAGCTGGCCAGATCCCCGCGTGTGGTTGCCCCTGGGGGGTGCCGGCGGCCGGGACCGGGCCGCCGGCACCCGGCGGATCAACCGGTCCGTAGCCAGACGGCGGTGTCCGGCGGCAACCGGTCGTCGTCCAGTGGCGCGCTGGCCAGCAGCAACTCGTGGTGCGGCGGCAGCGGCACGCCGGCGCCGGAGAGGTTCACCAGGCAGGTGAAGCCCGGGTCGCGGGCGAAGGCGAGCACCCGGTCCGGGGCGGGCAGCCAGGTCAGCGTGCCGTCGCCGAGGGCCGGTTCGCGCCGGCGCACCGCGATGGCTGCCCGGTAGAGCTCCAGCATGGAGTGCGGGTCGCCGGTCTGGGCCCGCGCCGTGCGGTCCTTCCAGTCGGCGGGTTGGGGCAGCCACGGGGTGGCCGTGGCACCGTCCGGGCTGAACGCGAAGGGCGGCGCGTCACCGCTCCAGGGCAGCGGCACCCGGCAGCCGTCCCGGCCGGGATCGACCCGGCCGGAGCGTTCCCACATCGGGTCCTGGCGCAGCTCGTGGGGGATGTCCTCGACCTCCCAGAGCCCCAGCTCCTCGCCCTGGTAGAGGTAGGCGGCGCCGGGCAGGGCCAGGGAGAGCAGGGCGGCGGCCCGGGCCCGGCGGGTACCGAGTTCCAGGTCGGTGGGGATGCCCTCGCGTTTGGCCGCGAAGCTGAACGTGGTGTCGGCCCGGCCGTACCGGGTGACGTGCCGGGTGACGTCGTGGTTGGACAGCACCCAGGTGGCGGGCGCGCCGACCAGCGCGTGCGCGGTCAGCGTCCCGTCGATGCTCTCGCGCAGCGCCGCGGCGTCCCAGGCACAGCCGAGGAAGTCGAAGTTGAAGGCGGTGTGCAACTCGTCGGGGCGCAGGTAGTTGGCGAACCGCTGCCGGTCGGGCAGCCACACCTCGCCGATGAGCGCCCGGTCGCCGGGGTAGGCGTCGGCGATCCGCCGCCAGGCGCGGTACACCTCGTGCACCCCGTCCAGGTCCCGGAACGGGTGCGGCCGGTCCGGCCGGGTCTCGGGCAGTGTGCCGTCCTTGACCAGCAGCCCGGCCGAGTCGATCCGGATGCCGTCGACGCCCCGGTCGAACCAGAACCGCAGGATGTCCTCGAACTCGGCCCGCACCCGGGGATGGTCCCAGTTGAAGTCCGGCTGCTCGGGGGCGAACAGGTGCAGGTACCAGTCGCCCGGGGTGCCGTCCGGGTTGACGGTCCGGGTCCAGGTCGGGCCGCCGAACTCGCCGACCCAGTCGGTGGGCCGCTGGTCGCCGTCCGGGCCGCGGCCGGGGCGGAACCAGAACAGCTCCCGCTCGGGCGCGCCGGGCCCGCCGGCGAGCGCCGCCTGGAACCAGGGGTGCCGGTGCGAGCAGTGGTTCGGTACCACGTCGACGATCGTCCGGATGCCGAGCGCGTGCGCCTCCGCGATCAGCGCCTCCGCCTCGGCCAGGGTGCCGAAGACCGGGTCGATGTCGCGGTAGTCGGCCACGTCGTAGCCGGCGTCGGCCATCGGCGACGGGTACCAGGGGCTGAACCAGACGGCGTCGACGCCGAGCGCGGACAGGTGGGTCAGCCGGGACCGGATGCCCGCGATGTCGCCGACGCCGTCACCGTCGCCGTCGGCGAAGCTGCGCGGGTACACCTGGTAGATCACCGCTCCACGCCACCACGGAACGCTGTCTGCTGTGGACACGAGCACCTGCTTTCTGCGTCGGTACGTCGGCGGGATCGCCGGACCTGAGGTGTGCCGGTCGAACGTCGTCGTTCGCCCGGGGTGTTCGGCTGCCGGCCGTCGGGCGTGCCGGTCCGCCCCCGGCGGGCTACCCCTTGAGGCCGCCGGTGGTGAGGCCGGACATGATGTTCCGCTGGAAGATCAGGAAGATGACGACGGTCGGGATCGCGGCGATGACCGAGGCGGCGATCACCACGTTCATCGGGGTGCCACCGGCGAAGGCGTAGATGCCGACGCTGACCGTCCGGGTCTCCGGCGACGGCATGACCAGCTTCGGCCAGAGGAAGTCCTTCCAGACCGCGGTCACCGCGAAGATCGACACCACGCCGAGGATGGGGCGCGACATCGGCAGGATGATCGACCAGAGCGTACGCAGCGGGGTGGCCCCGTCCACCAGGGCCGCCGCCATGAGGTCCTCCGGGATCGAGTCGAAGAACCGTTTCAGCAGGAAGATGTTGAACGCGTTGGCCACCAGGGGCAGCCAGATGGCGAACGGCGAGTCGAGCAGGTTGAGGTGCAGGATCGGCAGGTCGATCACCGTCACGTACTGCGGGACGATGAGGACCATCGCCGGGATCATGAGGGTCGCCAGCATGAGGCCGAGGATCACGTTGCCGAAGATCGGCCGGAGCTTCGACAGCGAGTACGCCGCCGCGGTGTCCAGGACGAGTTGGAACAGCACCGCCCCGGTCGCGTAGTAGAAGGTGTTGAACAGCAGTTTGGCGAGGTCCAGGTTGTGCCACGCGTCGACGTAGTTCTGTGGCTGCGGGTCCTTCGGGAACAGCGACGGCGGCGTCTGCGCGATCTCCTGGCCGGACTTGAGCGCGCCGGTGACCATCCAGTAGAGCGGTCCGATGAAGACGAGCGTGAACCCCACCACGACGACGGCGAGCACCGTCCAGTAGATCACCCGGCCGCGTCCCCGGGTGAGCTGGGCGGAGGAGATGAGGGTACGGGTCGCGGAGTCCTGGGCCATGGGTCGTCCGTCCTAGTCCTGTTTCGCGGTCAGCCGCAGGTAGCCGGCGGAGAAGCCGGCCAGCACGACGAGCATGATCACCCCGAGCGCCGCGGCGCCGTTGAGGTCGTTCTGGAAGAACCCGTGCTGGTAGATGAGGTACGCCACCGACGTCGCCGAGTCTCCGGTGCCCGCGCCGTTGGCGAGGATCAGCGGCTCGATGAAGAGCTGCATGGTGGCGACGATCTGCATCATGGCCAGCAACGCGAGGATCAGCCGGGTCTGCGGGATGGTCACGTGCCGGATCCGCCGCCAGATGCCGGCGCCGTCGAGTTCGGCCGCCTCGTAGAGGTCGCCGGGGATGTTCTGCAGCGCCGCCAGGTAGATCAGCACCGCGCTGCCCATGTTCATCCAGGTCGACGCGAGCACCATGGCCGGCATGGTCATCCGGGGTGACTGCATCCATTCCGAGGTGGGCAGGTGCAGCGCCGCGAGGACCGCGTTGAACAGGCCGGCCTCGCTCGGGTCGTAGGCGTAGAACTTGAACAGGAAGAGCGCCGAGGCGGGCGGCAGCATCACCGGCAGGTAGACCAGGATCCGCAGGTAGCCCTTGGCGTGGCGGAATTCGTTGAGCAGGATCGCCACGAAGAACGGCACCGCGTACCCGAGGACCAGCGCGAGGAACGTGAAGTAGAAGGTGTTCTTCCAGGCGGTCCAGAAGCTGGGGTCCGCGACGATGCGGGCGTAGTTGTCCCAGCCCACCCAGGTGGTCTCGCCCCGGCGGGTGCGCTGGAAGCTCATCACGACGCCGCGGATCATCGGGTACCAGGAGAAGACGGCGAAGCAGGCGACCGCCCCGATCAGGAACGCGTGCCCGCTGAGGTTGTCCCGCACCTTGCGGCCCAGGCTCGTACGCCGGGACCCGGGCGGGTGCGGCGTCGGAAAGCGACCCGGTTGCCTGGTGGTACCCGGGACGGTGGTGATCGCCAAGGCTTCTCCTGCGGACGTCGGTGACCGGACGGACGGGCGGGGTGTGGGGGCCGGGGCGCCGGCCCCCACACCCGTGGCTCAGCTGGCCGTGGACAGCACCTGGTTGACCTTGTCCTCAGCCGTCTTGAGCAGCGCGTCGATGTTCGCGTTCGGGTTCGTCAGCACCCCGGACATCGCGGCGTCGAGCACCGCGTAGATCGCCTGCGCGTTGCGCGGCTCACCCTTGATCGGCACCGGGTTCGCCTCGAAGATCGCGAAGTTGGCGGTGTCGACGTTCGCGTTCGCCTTCCGCAGCTCGAGTTCCTGCTTCTGCGCGTCGCTGCCGTTGGCGAACAGCAACGGCTGGGGCAGGCCCACCGGGTAGTTCTGCGGCTTGGCCCGCACGTAGTCGAACTGGCCCTTGCCGGGCGTCAGTTTCTGGTACGCGATCCACTTCAGGCCGGCCTTGACCTGCTCGGGGGTGAGGCCCTTCTTGAAGAAGTAGCCTTCGCCGCCACCGAGCGTCCCCTTTGCCGGGCCGTCCTGGCCGGGCAGCGGCGCCATCGCCCAGTCCTGGAACTTGCCCTGGAACTGGCTGACGATCGCCTGGGTGGTGTCCGGAGCGCCGATGAACATGCCGACCTTGCCCGCGCCGGCGTTGGTCAGCAGGTCGCCCCACTGGAGCAGCTGGCGGCTGCCCATGCTGTTGTCGCCGTACCGCATGTCCTTGAGGTTCTGCAGGACCTGCTTGCCCATGGCGTTGTTGAAGTCGGCCTTCTTGCCGTCCTCGGTGAGCACCCGGCCGCCCTGAGAGTAGAGCAGGGAGGTGAAGTGCCACCCGCCGGTGTTGCCGGCGCTGTACTCGGAGTAGCCGGCGATGCCGTTGCCCAGGGCGGCGATCTTCTTGGCCGCGTCCCGGACCTCCGCCCAGGTCTTGGGCGGGTTGTTCGCGTCGAGGCCGGCCCGCTGGAACAGGACCTTGTTGTAGACCAGGCCCATCGAGTAGTTCTTCACCGGGACGGCGTAGAGCTTGCCGCCGTCGGTGAAGACCTCCTTGAGCGCGGGGTCGACGCTGTCCCAGGTCGGGATGGTGTCCTTGGTGGCGTACTCGGTGATGTCCATGGCCTGGCCGGAGTCCAGCACCTGCTGGAGATCGGTCATGTACCCGTAGAACACGTCGGTCACGGTGCCGCCGGCGAGGCGGGCGGTGAAGTCCGGCGGGTTGTTGCACTGCTCGCCGACGCTGACGCTCTTGATGACGATGTTCGGGTTCTGCTTCTGGAACTCGGCGACGTCGTCGTTCCAGTTCTTCAGCAGCTCCTTCTGGGCGCCGACCGGCTGGCAGTCGACCGTGATGGTGACCTTGCCGCTGGCGTCCTTCGCCGGTTCGTCGCTCTTCGTGGAGCAAGCCGCGAGGCTGAGCCCCAGGCCGGCCACGAGCGCTAGCGCCGCAGCCTTCCGGTACTGCGGTACGGACATCTGTCCATCCCTTCGGGAACGGGTGTATCCACGGCCTTCGCTGATCTGCGGTGAACGTCACCGCGGGGATGCCGGTCGAGCCGCATCCGCCGCCGGACCTGTCCCCGGTGGAGCGTCGGGGCAGGTGTGAGTGGAGTCACCGTAGCTATGCGAACTGACTTCCGCAAGGTTTCGATCGTGTAGCGAAAGAATGCGACCGGCAGTCGGAAGAGAGTGACCGATCCCGCTTCGACGATCGGAGGGCAGGCGGTCGCCGGGCACGAAAACGGCCGCCGACCGCGGTTCGCGGTCGGCGGCCGGGGACGGGTTCAGCGCGGCACGGGCGCCGTGGAGCCGCGCACCACCAGCTCGGGTTCGAAGAGCAGCTCGTCGTGGAGCACGCCGGCCCCTTCGATCTGGGTGACCAGCAGGTCCACCGCGGCCTGCCCCATCGTCTCGATCGGCTGGCGCACCGTGGTCAGCGGCGGGTCGGTGCAGGTCATGAAGGCGGAGTCGTCGAAGCCCACCACGGAGACGTCGGTCGGCACCACGCGCCCGAGCCGCCGGGCGGCCCGGATCGCGCCCAGGGCCAGCACGTCACTGGCGCAGATGATGCCGGTGACGCCGCGCTCCACCAGCTTGGTGGCGGCCACCCGGGCGCCCTCCATGGAGAAGCTGGAACGCTCGACGAACTCCGGGCCGTCGGCCCAGCCCGCAACCCGCACCATGGCGTCCAGCTTGCGCCGGGACGGCACGTGCCCCTCCGGGCCGAGCACCATGCCGATCCGGTCGTGCCCGAGCGAGCGCAGGTGCCCGTACGCCTGCTCCACCGCCACCGCGTCGTCGGTGGAGACCCGGGGGAAGCCCAGTTCGTCCACGCCCGCGTTGACCAGGACCACGGGCAGGCCACGGTCGGTCAGCCGGCGATAGTGCTCGTGCGCGGCGTCAGCCAGCGCGTACGACCCGCCCGCGAAGATCACCCCGGAGACCTGGTGGTCGAGGAGCATCTCCACGTAGTCCGATTCGGAGACCCCGCCGATCGTGCGGGCGCAGAGCGCCGGGGTGAACCCGCGCTGGGCGAGCGAGCCGGTGACCACCTCGGCGAGGGCCGGGAAGATCGGGTTCTGCAGCTCGGGCAGGACGAGGCCGACCAGGCGGGCGCGCTCGCCCCGCAGCTTCGTGGGGCGCTCGTAGCCGAGCACGTCGAGCGCGGTCAGCACGGCCGTCCGGGTCGCCGCCGACACGCCGCCGCGGCCGTTGAGCACCCGGCTCACGGTCGCCTCGCTGACGCCCGCCTTGCGGGCCACCTCCGTCAACCGTTTCGTCACCGCGGCATCGTACGTCGTGGCCTTGCAAGAAATGAACAGCGACGGGGTCGGGCGGGCCGCGCCCGGGCCAACCGGCCCGGTACCGGGCGCCGCGACCACCCATCGAGCGACAGAAAGATCTGAACAGCTAGGCGCTTGAATATCGACAATCTCCGGGAATAACATGAGGCACCCTCCGGCGGGGCGCGCCCGCACCCCGCGCCGAGGCCACCACCGTCTTCCCCCCGTCCCGGAAAGTGGGTGGTCCCATGCAGCGGAGCGCGGCGGGCCGTCGCCCGTCGGTGCCGACCGTCCGGATCGTCGCGGCGGCGGGCGCCGCCCTCGCGCTGGCCGTACCGGCCGGGACCGCCGCCGAGGCGGCCGGCCCCGCCGGACCGGCCCCCGTGACCACCCGGGCCGGCCTCGACCCCGCGCTGGTCGCCGGACGCGGCGCCAGCGTCGACTTCGTCGAGCAGGAGGCCGAGCACGCGCGCACCACCGGCACCGTGATCGGCCCGGACCGGGCCGCCTACACGCTGGCCGGCGAGGCGTCCGGCCGGCGCGCCGTACGCCTCTCCCCCGGCCAGTACGTCGAGTTCACGCTCCCGGCGACGACCGACGCGCTCACCGTCCGGTACAGCATCCCCGACGCACCCGGCGGAGGCGGCATCACCGCGCCGTTGCAGGTGCGCGTCGGCCGCGAACCGGTCCGCACCATGACGCTCACCTCGCAGTACGCCTGGTTGTACAACCAGTACCCGTTCACCAACGACCCGGCCGCCGACCTGTTGCACCCCGACTGGTGGATCACCGAGTGCGGCTGCGTGCCGGCCGCCACCACGCCGGCGCCCACCATCACCCGGCCGTTCCGACCGCACCACTTCTACGACGAGCAGCGGCTGCTGCTGGGACGCCCGCACCGGGCCGGCGAGGTGGTCCGGCTGACCGCGCCCGCGGGCACCGCCGCGGCGTGGACCGTGATCGACCTGCTCGACTCGCACCGGGTCGGCCCGCCCCGGGTGGTGCCCGGCGCGGTGAACGTGCTGGCCTTCGGCGCCGACCCGTCGGGGCGGCGGGAATCCGCCGACGCGTTCGACCGGGCCGTGGCGTACGCCCGCCGGGCGCACCGCACGCTCTACCTGCCGCCGGGGACCTACCAGGTGAACCGGCACATCGTGGTCGACGACGTGAGCATCGCGGGCGCCGGCAGCTGGTACACGGTCATCCGGGGCCGCGAGGTGGCCCTGGACACCCCGGCCCCGGACGGGTCGGTGCACACCGGTGTCGGCTTCTACGGCCGGGACGCCGCCGACGGCGGCAGCAGCGACGTGCACCTCTCCGGCTTCGCCGTCGAGGGCGACGTGCGGGAACGGGTCGACACCGACCAGGTCAACGGTGTCGGCGGCGCGTTCAACCACTCCACCATCGACGGTCTCTACCTGCATCACACGAAGGTCGGCATGTGGTTCGACGGGCCGATGACCGACCTGCGGGTGACCCGCACGGTCATCGCCGACCAGATCGCCGACGGCCTCAACTTCCACACCGGGGTCACCCATTCCTCGGTCTCGCACACCTTCGTGCGCAACACCGGTGACGACGGGCTAGCCATGTGGTCGGAGAAGACCGGCAACGCCGGGAACACCTTCGACCACAACACCGTGCAGTCGCCGGTCCTGGCCAACGGCATCGCCCTCTACGGCGGCACCGACACCACGGTCTCGCACAACCTGGTCGCCGACCCGGTCCGCGAGGGCAGCGCCATCCAGGTCAGCTCCCGGTTCGGCGCCGAGCCGTTCGCCGGCCAGCTGCGGATCACCGACAACACCACGGTCCGGGCCGGCACGTACGAGCTGAACTGGAACATCGGCCTCGGCGCGATCTGGTTCTACGCCCTGGACCGCAGCATCGACGCCGACATCCAGGTGGTCGGCGACGCCTTCCTCGACAACACCTACAACGCGATCATGCTGGTCAGCGACTGGCCGGTGAAGGACAGCTACTCGATCAGCAACGTGCACTTCCGGGACATCCGGGTCGACGGCACCGGCACCTCGGTGGTGAGCGCCCGTACCGCCGGCTCGGCGTCGTTCGCCGACGTGGACGCCCGCAACGTCGGCGCGGTGGGCGTCAACAACTGCGGCTCGTTCCACTTCACCCCCGCCGGGTCGGAGTTCAACCTCACCGACCTCGGCGGCAACGACGGCGGCTGGCTCGCCCCGTGGCTGCTGCCCAACACCATCACCTGCGACGACCGGCCGCCGGTCGTGCCGCCGCCCGCCCCCGCGCCGTGGTGAGCTGACCCGCGTACGGCCCGGCGGGCGGTCGCCCGCCGGGTCGGGCCGGCCCGGTCCGGGTCAGCCGGCCAGCCAGCGGTGGATGCAGCTCAGCAGGTCCTCGGCGTCGACCGGCTTGGTGACGTAGTCGCTGGCGCCCGAGGAGATGCTCTTCTCCCGGTCCCCGCGCATCGCCTTCGCGGTGACCGCGATGATCGGCAGCTCCGCGTAGCGGGGCATCGCGCGGATCGCGGCGGTGGCCGCGTACCCGTCCATCTCCGGCATCATCACGTCCATCAGCACCAGGTCGATGTCGTCCTGGCGCATCAGCGTCTCGACGGCCTTGCGGCCGTTCTCCGCGTAGACCACGTCCATGCCGTGCAGTTCGAGGATGTTGGTGAGGGCGAAGACGTTGCGCGCGTCGTCGTCGACCACCAGCACCTTGCGGCCGGACAGGTCGCGCACCACCGGGTCGAGCACCGGGGGCCGGTCAGCCACCGGCGCCGGGAACGCCGGCAGCCGCTCCGGGCCGTCCGCCGTCAGGTGCAGCACGATCCGCTCCCGCAGCTCGTCGAGGCTGCCCAGGATCTCCAGCGGGCGGTCGGCGGCCATCCCCTGCCACAGCGCGTCCTGCCCGCCGGCGAGCGGCTGCCCGTGGTACGCCAGCACCGGCAGCCCGCGCAGGCCGGGGTGCTCGTGCAACGCCCGCAGCAGCGCGGCGCCCTGGTCGTCGGCCTCGTCGAGCTGCACCACGAGCAGCTGATGGCGGTTCCCGGCGAGGGTACGCACGGCCGCCTCGACGGTGACCGCGGTGCTCACCTCCACCGGCCCGCCGGTCTCCGCCACCACACCCCGGGTCAGGAGCGTGAGCAGCCCCTTCTCGTGCGCCTCGCACACCAGCACCCGGCGCTGCTGCTGCTCCACCCAGCGCTGCGCCGGACCCGACGCGGAGCCGTCGCCGAGCGACGCGGCAGCCCCGGTGACCGGTGCGGCGACGCTCTCCGCCGGCAGCGCGGCGGCGATGGTGCTGGGCAGGTAGAGGGTGAAGGTGCTGCCCTGGCCCAGCACGCTCCGCGCGGTGATCTGCCCGCCGAGCAGCCGGGCGATCTCCCGGCTGATCGACAGCCCCAGGCCCGTGCCGCCGTAGCGCCGGCTGGTGGTGCCGTCGGCCTGCTGGAACGCGTCGAAGATGGCGGTCAGGTGCTGCTCGGCGATGCCGATGCCGGTGTCGATGACCCGGAACGCGATGACCGTCTCCGCCGGCGGCAGGTCCGCCGGCAGCTCCTCGGGCCGGGCCCGTTCGATGCGCAGCTGCACCCGCCCCTGCTCGGTGAACTTCACCGCGTTGGAGACCAGGTTGCGCAGCACCTGCCGCAGCCGCTGCTCGTCGGTGTGCAGCCGGTCCGGCACGTCCGGGCCGGTGACCAGGTCCAGTTCCAGCCCGCGCGGGGTGGTCAGCGGGCGGAAGGTGGCGTCCACGTAGTCGCGCAGCGCGGACAGCTCGAACGTCTCCGGGTTGATGTCCATCTTGCCGGCCTCGACCTTGGACAGGTCGAGGATGTCGTTGATCAGCTGGAGCAGGTCGGTGCCGGCCGAGTGGATGACGGTGGCGTACTCCACCTGCTTGGCGGTCAGGTTGCGGTTCGGGTTCTGCGCGAGCAGCTGCGCGAGGATGAGCAGTGAGTTCAGCGGCGTACGCAGCTCGTGGCTCATGTTGGCCAGGAACTCGGACTTGTACTTCGAGGCGAGCGCCAGCTGCTGGGCGCGGGCCTCCAGCTCCTGACGGGCCTGCTCGATCTCGGAGTTCTTCGTCTCGATGTCGTGGTTCTGCCGGGCCAGCAGCGCGGCCTTCTCCTCCAGCTCGGCGTTGGAGCGCTGGAGTTCCTCCGAGCGGGCCTGCAACTCCTCCGAGCGGGTCCGCAGCTCGGCGGCGAGCCGCTGCGACTCGGTGAGCAGCACGTCGGTCCGCGCGTTGGCCACGATGGTGTTGACGTTGACCCCGATGGTCTCGGTGAGCTGCTCGAGGAAGTCCCGCTGGATCTCGGTGAACCGGCCCATGCCGGCCAGCTCGATGACCCCGAGCACCTGGTCCTCGAAGAGGATCGGCAGCACCATCAGGTGCAGCGGCGCGGCCGCGCCCAGGCTGGACGAGACCGTCACGTAGTCGGCCGGCACCGCGTCCACGACGATGGCCCGCTTGCTCAGGGCGGCCTGGCCGACCAGGGATTCGCCGAGGGCGAACCGGCGGCGGGTGGCGTCGTGGCCGTAGCCGCCGACCACCCGCAGCCCCCGGCCGTCGGGGCCGTCGTCGACCAGCAGGAACGTGCCGAGCTGCGCGGAGACCAGCGGGGCGAGCTCGTTCATCACCAGCCCGGCGACCACCTCCAGATCCCGGTGGCCCTGCATCAGGCCGGAGATGCGGGCCAGGTTGGTCTTGAGCCAGTCCTGTTCCTGGTTGGTCCGGGTGGTCTCGCGCAGCGACTCCACCATCGAGTTGATGTTGTCCTTGAGCTCGGAGACCTCGCCGGAGGCGTCCACGGTGATCGAGCGGGTCAGGTCGCCGGTGGCGACCGCGCTGGTCACCTCGGCGATGGCGCGGACCTGGCGGGTGAGGTTGCCGGCCAGCTCGTTGACGTTCTCGGTCAGCCGCTTCCAGGTGCCGGAGACCCCCTCGACCTCGGCCTGACCGCCGAGGCGACCCTCGCTGCCGACCTCCCGGGCCACCCGGGTCACCTCCGCGGCGAAGCTGGAGAGCTGGTCGACCATCGTGTTGATGGTGGTCTTGAGCTCCAGGATCTCGCCGCGCGCGTCGACGTCGATCTTCTTGGTCAGGTCGCCCTGCGCCACCGCCGTGGTCACCTGGGCGATGTTGCGCACCTGGCCGGTGAGGTTGTTCGCCATGGAGTTGACGTTGTCGGTCAGGTCCTTCCAGGTGCCGGCCACGTTGGGCACCCGGGCCTGGCCGCCGAGCCGGCCCTCGGTGCCCACCTCCCGGGCCACCCGGGTCACCTCGTCGGCGAACGCGCCGAGCGTACCGACCATGGTGTTGATGGTCTGGGCGAGCACGGCGACCTCGCCCTTGGCCTCGACGGTGATCTGCCGGCTCAGGTCGCCCTGGGCCACGGCGGTGGCCACCAACGCGATGGACCGCACCTGGTTGGTGAGGTTGTTCGCCATCTCGTTGACGTTGTCGGTCAGGTCCTTCCAGGTGCCGGCCACGTTGGAGACCCGGGCCTGGCCGCCGAGCCGGCCCTCGGTGCCCACCTCGCGCGCCACCCGGGTCACCTCGTCGGCGAACGCGGAGAGCTGGTCGACCATCGTGTTGATGGTCTCCTTCAGGGCGAGGATCTCGCCACGCGCGTCCACCCGGATCTTCTGGGTGAGGTCGCCCTTCGCGACCGCGGTGGTGACCTCGGCGATGCTGCGTACCTGGGCGGTGAGGTTGTCCGCCATGACGTTCACCGACTCGGTCAGGTCCTTCCAGGTGCCGGAGACGCCCTTCACGTCGGCCTGACCGCCGAGCCGGCCCTCGGTGCCCACCTCCCGGGCCACCCGGGTCACCTCGTCGGCGAAGCTGGAGAGCTGGTCCACCATCGTGTTGATGGTGTTCTTCAGCTCCAGGATCTCGCCGTGCGCGGTCACGGTGATCTTCTGCGACAGGTCACCCCGGGCCACCGCGGTGGCCACCTGGGCGATGCTGCGCACCTGGTCGGTGAGGTTGCCGGCCATCGAGTTCACCGAGTCGGTGAGGTCGCGCCAGGTGCCGGCGACCCCGCTGACCTGCGCCTGACCGCCCAACCGGCCGTCGGTGCCGACCTCGCGGGCCACCCGGGTCACCTCGTCGGCGAACGACGAGAGCTGGTCCACCATCGTGTTGATGGTGCTCTTGAGTTCGAGGATCTCGCCCCGCGCGTCGACGGTGATCTTCTGCGACAGGTCACCCCGCGCCACCGCCGTGGTCACCTGGGCGATGTTGCGCACCTGGCTGGTCAGGTTGCCGGCCATGAAGTTCACCGAGTCGGTGAGGTCGCGCCAGGTGCCGGCGACGCCCGGCACCTCGGCCTGACCGCCGAGCCGGCCCTCGCTGCCGACCTCCCGGGCCACCCGGGTCACCTCGTCGGCGAACGACGAGAGCTGGTCCACCATCGTGTTGATGGTGACCTTCAGCTCCAGGATCTCACCGCGTACGTCGACGGTGATCTTCTGCGACAGGTCACCCCGGGCCACCGCGGTGGCCACCTCGGCGATGTCGCGGACCTGGTCGGTCAGGTTGCCGGCCATGGCGTTCACCGAGTCGGTCAGGTCCTTCCAGGTGCCCGAGACCCCCGGCACGTCCGCCTGGCCGCCGAGCTGACCCTCGGTGCCCACCTCCCGGGCCACCCGGGTCACCTCGGAGGTGAACAGGGAGAGCTGGTCCACCATCCCGTTGAAGACGGTGGCGATCTCGCCGAGCAGCCCGTCGGCGTCCTCCGGCAACCGGGTGCCGAAGTCGCCGTCCCGCACCGCGGTGAGCCCGGCCAGCAGTTGCCGCAGGCCCGGATCGGCCACCGGCGCCCCGGTCGTCGGAGCCGCTTCGCGTCGCCGCGGGATCGTCTGGTCGACCACCACTACCGCCTTCGAAACTGACAGCCGAGCGACGGATGGCCCCCGGCAACGATTGCACCCGCGCAAGTATGCACAAGCCCGGCCCGCGCCGCTGGACGGCAGGTCGGGTGGGTCGGGCGAGGGCCGGCGGGCCGGCGGGCCGGCGGGGCGAGCGGGCTGCCGGGCGGGTAGGGCCCTCGGGGCGGGTAGGCCCCGGGCGGGTAGGGCCCTCGGGGCGGGTAGGCCCCCGGGCGGGTAGCGGGCCGGGCCCTTCGGGCGGGTGGACAGAAACGCACCGCCACCGGAGGGAGCCGGTGGCGGTGCGTGGGGCCCGGGGCGCGGCGGTGGCGCGCGCCGGACCGGACGGCCGGTGCCGGGCGGCTGGTCCGCCCGGGGTGGATCAGGCCTCGGTGAGCTGGCCGCGCAGCTTGGTCAGCGCGCGGGCGAGCAGCCGGGAGACGTGCATCTGGGACACGCCGACCCGGGCGGCGATCTCGCTCTGGGTCAGGTTGCCGTAGAAGCGCAGCGTGAGGATCTTCTGCTCCCGCTCGTCGAGGGTGGCCAGCGCGGGGCCGAGCGAGGCGCGCAGCTCGGCCAGCTCGTACTCGTTGTCCTCGGTGCCCAGGGTGTCGCCCAGCTCGGTGGCGCTGTCGCCGTCGCCGATCGGGGTGGAGAGCGAGACGGCGTTGTAGGCGCGGGCGCCCTCCAGGCCCTCGAGCACCTCTTCCTCGGTGATGTCGAGGTGGGCGGCGATGTCGGCGACGGTCGGCGCCCGGTTGAGGGTCTGGGTGAGGGTGCCGTTCGCCTCGGAGATGCGCAGCCGCAGCTCCTGGAGGCGGCGCGGGACCCGGATGTTCCAGGTGCGGTCGCGGAAGTGCCGCTTGATCTCGCCGAGGATGGTCGGGATGGCGAAGCCTGCGAAGTCCACGCCCCGGGTGGCGTCGAACCGGTCCACCGCCTTGATCAGCCCGAGGGCGGCGGTCTGGGCCAGGTCGCCGGTCGGCTCGCCCCGGCCGCTGTAGCGGGCGGCGAGGTGGTTGGCCAGCGGCAGCCACGCCTCGATGACCTGGTTGCGCAGCGCCGGCCGCTCCGGGTGCCCCTCGGGCAGCGCGGCCAGGGCCGTGATCAGCTCGCTGGCGCGGGTCTCCTCGCCGGTCGCCGCCGCACGGTGCGCCTCGGTGGTCGTCGGCGCGATGGTCGTCGTGGTCATGCTGCCCTTCCTGTCCGAGGAGAACTGGTGCTCCCCAAGCACCGGTCGTGCCAGTCACCCTAGACCAAAGGTTGCGCCCTAATCAACCGAACGGACGATGGATATATCGCCCAATCGTTCTCAATCCGGGACGGCGAGCCCCCCGAGCCGGGCGACGTGGACCACAGCAGGGCTCTCCGGAACCACCCGAACGCCCGCGTCGCCGGGCCACCCCGGAGCCGGCGGTGGCCGTACCCTCGGCGGGTGGACCGGTGCGACGAGTGCGGCTTCGGCTATGCCACGGTGCCCGGCGCGGCGGTGCCGGAGTGGTTGCGCGGCCTCGGCGCGCGGTACGCGGCGGCGCTGGCCGCCGCGGCCGACCCGCGTCGGCGGCCGGCCGAAGGGGTGTGGTCGCCGCTGGAGTACACCTGCCACGTGCGGGACGTGCTCCGTGTCCAGGGCGAGCGGCTCGACCTGGCGCTGCGGGTCGACGCACCCGAGTTCGCGCCGATGGGGCGCGACGAGCGCGCCGTCACCGACCGGTACAACGAGCAGGAGCCGGCCGCCGTGCTCGGTGAGCTGAGCACCGCGGCCGAGGAACTGGCGGGCCGGTTCGCCGCGCTCGGCCCGGCGGAACTCGCCCGCCCCGGGGTCTACCCGTGGCCCCGGCCGGAGGCCCGCACGCTGCTCTGGCTCGGCCGGCACACGGTTCACGAGGGCGAGCACCACCTGCTCGACATCCGCCGCGGCGCCGGGACCTGACCGGCCGCGCCGGGCGGCTCAGTCGCCGATCAACCCGGCCCGGCGCCAGAGCAGCCGGCCCGGGCCGGCCACCAGGCCCAGCTCGGTGAGGTGGTCGGCGATCCGCTGCGCGGACCAGCGCAGCGTCGCCTGCCAGTGCGGGTTCGCGCGGGCCGCGGCCCGGCCGACCTCGGGCGCGATGCCGACCGCCGCGTACGCCTGCGGGTGGACCAGGCGGCGGGTGATGGAGTACGCGGCCCGACCGATCACCAGCCGCGCGTAGCCGAGCGTGACCGGGCCGGCGGACTCGACCTGGCGGGCCAGTTCGTCCCGGGCGAAGCGGACGTGGCGCGCCTCCTCGACCACGTGGATCCGGGACACCATCCGGATCAGCGGCTGCAACGACTCGTCGGCCATGATCTCCCGCTGGAAGGCGTCGAGGATCTCCTCGGCGATGAGGATGGCCGCGTACATCTGCGGCCCGGTCGCGGTGGCCTTGAGCCAGCGGCCGAGCGCGTGGTCCACCCGGTCGGCACGGTAGACCGGACAGCCGGTCGCCTCGATGAGCCGGCCGAACATGATGGAGTGCCGGCACTCGTCGGCGACCTCGGTGAGCGCGTACTGGGCGTGCCGGCTGGTCGGGTCGGCGTCGTAGTAGTGCCGGATCAGCATCTGCATGAGGATCGTCTCGAACCACAGCCCGGCGCTGGCCGCGCTGGCCACCTCGTGCTTGGTCAGCTCGATGCGCTGCGCCTCGCTGAGCCCCTCCCACAGGGCCGTGCCGTAGAGGCTGCTGCGCTGCGGCGGCAACCAGTACGCGTCGGGTCGGGGTGGCGCCGTCCAGTCGATGTCGACGGTGGGGTCGTAGCTGGTGCGCACCGAGGCGGTGAGCAGCCGGGTGGCGACGGCCTCGCGCGGGAAGCCGGTCGACGTGCCCTCCATGGCCCCTCCCCATTGACGTAACTTCGGGTAACTGTTACGAGTGGTAGCATGCGACCCACCTCCACTGATGTCAATGCCCCGGACCCCGGCGGGGAGCCCCGCGCCGGGCGGCGGGACCGCTGGGCCGGCCACCGCGAGCAGCGGCGGCAGGAGCTGATCGGGGCGGCCGTGCAGGCGCTGCTCCGCCACGGCCCGCAGGTCGACATGGACCAGGTGGCCGCCACCGCCGGCGTCACCAAGCCGGTCCTCTACCGGTACTTCGCGGACAAGGCGCAGCTCTGGCTCGCGGTCAGCGAGGTGGTGGCGACCCGGGTCGTGGACAGCATCGCCCCCGCCATCGAACAGGTCCGCGAGGAACGCGCGCTGGTCGAGGCGACCATCGACGCGTACCTGCGGGTGATCGAGTCCGAGCCGACGCTCTACCGGTTCCTCATGCACCAGGCCGGCCACCCCGGCATCCACCAGGTGGTCGCCGGCACCAGCCGCCAGGTCGCCGCCGGGCTGGCCCGGGCCATCGGGGACCGGCTGCGCGCGCTCGGCCTGGACGCCGGCCCCGCGGAACCGTGGGCGTACGGGCTGGTCGGCTTCGTGCAGGCGGTCGGCGACTGGTGGACCACGCACGGCCAGCCGATCCGCCGGGAGGCCCTCACCGACTACCTGACCACCCTGCTCTGGAGCGGCATCGAGGGGGTGCGGCGCGGCGCCGACCTGCCCGCCGAGCTGGCCCGCGCCCACGAACCGGTCGACCGGTGAGCTACCACGGTCCCGCGTGGGTCGCCGACACCGCGGTACGGCTGCACGCGGCCGCCCGCTGGGAACCGGTCGACGGCCGCTACCACTGGGCCGGCCGGATCGAGCCGGACCCCCGGATGGTCCGGCTGCTCCGCTCCGGCCGCCGCGACGTGCCGGTACGCGTCGGCGAGCGGGTCTGCCGGGCCCGGCTGGCCGAGGTCGACCCGTGGGGCGGTGTGCGGATCACCGGAGTCGGCGAGCCACCCTGGCCGCCCGAGGCCGACGAGGACTGAGCCGCACGTACCGTGGGGGGATGACCTCACCGACCGCCACGGTGCTGCTGGTCTTCGGCTGCGGCGTGGTGGCGGACGGCCACGGTCACCGGCTGACCGCCGAGGGGGAGGCACGCACCCGGGCTGCCCTCGGGTACGTCACGGCGCACGCCGCCGAGTTCCGGCGCGCCGCCCGGCCCCGCGTCGTCTTCACCGGCGGTTGGCCACTGGGCACCCCCGACGCGGCCGGCCCGCCGGCCGGATGCCGGGAGGCCGACCTCATGCTGGCCCGGGCCCGCGCCGCCGGCCTGGACCGGTACGCCGACCTGCACGCCGAGACCCGCTCGCGGACCACCCTGCAGAACCTGGTCCACACCGTCGAGGACGGCCTGCTCGCCGGGCACGAGTTCGACCCGGCGCGCCCCCTCGGCCTCGTCTCGCACCCCTGGCACCTGCCCCGGATCCGGTTCCTCGCCGGGTAGGCGCTGCGCCTGTCCGGCGCGGCACTGCTGGAGGTCGCGGCGGCGGACACCGCCACCGGTCGGGCCCGGCGTCGCGAGCGGGCGATCCGGGCCGCCGCCCGGCTCGGCTATCTCGGCGTGCACACCCCGGCCGGGTTGCTGCGCCGGGAGCGCGGCATCGCCCGCTCCGCGCGGCTGCTCAGCGGCTGGAACCGGCGGTAGCGGCCGGCCCGCCGTCGGGCCCCGGCCTGGGCCTGGGCCTGGAGCTTGCGTGTCGCGGGCGGGGTGACGACCGGCGGTAGCGGCCGGCCGGCCGCCTCGACCTCGGCCTCGACCCCGGGGCTTGCCCGTGGCGGGCGGGTGACGAGGCGGCCGACCGCGCGGGGCGGCAGCCCGGGCCGGGGGCCGGCGGTGACCAGGTGTGTCGCCCCGGCGGGCATGCGGGTGATTGGCCGGCCGGCACGGCGGGTAAGGACGGACGTCGATCGGTGGAGCTGATCCACCACGGCGGCCGGGGCGGCCGGGGCGTGCGACGCGGGAGGTTCGGTGATCGTTCTGGTGCCGGTGTACCAGCCGGGCAAGGACCTGCTGTGTCTGGTCGACGACCTGGCCGACGCCGGCCAGAACGGGCATCCGGTCGTCGTGGACGACGGCAGCGGCCCGGGCGCGACGGCGGTGCTCGCGGCGGCCCGCGAGCGGGGCTGCACCGTGCTGCGCCGCCGGGTCAACCGGGGCAAGGGCGTGGTGCTCAAGACCGGATTCCGGTATGTGGCCGCCCACCACCCGGGCCGCGACGTGGTGTGCGTGGACGCCGACGGGCAGCACCGGGCCGGGGACGTCGCGCTCGCCGCGCAGCGGATGCGGGACACCGGCGCCCTGACACTCGGCGTGCGCCGCTTCACCGGCGAGGTGCCGCTGCGCAGCCGGTTCGGCAACGCGGTCACCCGGGAGGCCTTCCACCTGACCACCGGCTGCCCGCTGCGGGACACCCAGACCGGGCTGCGGGCGTACCCGGGGCGGCTGCTCGACCCGCTTGCCGCGATCCCGGGCAGCCGTTTCGAGTACGAGATGAACGTCCTGCTGCACGCGGTCCGTGACGGCTGGCCGATCGAACAGGTGGAGATCCCCACCCGCTACCGGGCCGGCAACTCCACCTCGCACTTCTCCTCCCTGGTGGACTCCGCCCGGATCTGGGCGGCGCTGGCCGGCTTCGCGGCGACCAGGCCGCTGGCCGGTACCCGGTCGTCCGGCCCCGGCCCCTCGACCGGCGCGCAGTCGCCGCCAGCCGACCTGCCGGCAGCCCGCCGCTGATCCGGTGCGCCGAGCCGGAGCGCGTCGTCGCGGCCGGGGCTGGCCATCCCGCGGCGTCGGGCCGGTGGGGGGAGTCGGAATGCCGACTGCCGGCCCTTCGGGCGGGTGTCGGGACGACCGGGCGGCCACCGTCGTGGCAGCATGACCGCGCCGTAGCGCGACCGGACGGGCACCGAACGTCACGGTCGCGCGCCGTCCCCGAGGAGCCCGATGACCCATCCTGTCCCGCCGCCGGAGCCGGCCACCGGCGAGCCGGCGGAGCGACGCGCCCCGTCGCCGATGCGCCCGCTGGGCATCGTGGCCGACGTCGGCGGCGTGGCCGGCCTGGCGATCGCCGTGCTGCACCAGGACCTGCTGCTGGTCGCCGTCGCGGTGGTGATCGTTCTGCTGCTGTTCGCGCTGCAACTGCGGCGCCGCCGGCCCACGGTCGCCACGGTCCTGCTGGCCCTCGCCTGCCTGGCCGGCGGCGCGGCCGGGGCCGGCGCGGTGCTGGACCGCTCCCCCGGGACCGCAACCGCCGGCCCCCTCGCGACGGGCGGCGCACCGGCCGACCCTTCCGCGTCCGGCACCGCGCCGGGCGGCGCACCGGCCGACCACTCCGCGTCCCGCACCGCGCCGGTCGGCGCGAGCGGCGACGGCCCGTCCGCCACGCCGCCCGGCACCGAGGCGACCGGCGGCGAGGATCCGGCGGACCCGGGGACCGACGGCGGGCCGAGGAAGCTGGTGGACCAGACCGTGGTGCTGGCCCGCGAGGCCGCGGTGGACGTGGACCACCCCGACCAGCGGCCGGTCCCCCACCATGTCGACGGGGCAACCGGCGAGCTGGACTTCTACCACGACTGGGGTCCGGTGCGGTCGGACACCATCCAGGTGGTCAACGCGCCCAACGTCTACGCGTACTCCGGCGGCCCGGTGGCGCGGGCGTACGCGACCTGCTCGGCGGACCTGGCCAAGTCGCCGTACCCGGCGGCGTCGCCGGGCGGCGACTTCTGTTTCCGCACCTCGCGCGGCCGGGTCGGGTTCGCCACCATCACCCGCACCCGCGACGACTACGCGTTCGTGGTGCACGTGGTCGTCTGGGACGGGGCCGGCGGCTGACCGGCCGGGGGTGACGGCGCACGGGACGCGCCGCCACCCCCGGCCCGGGTCACGGGTAGCTGACCAGGTTCACCGGCACCGTGGCGGTGCCCTGCGCGGTGCCGCCGGTGTCGTTGATGACGTGGGTGATCGAGCCGTTGCCGCCCAGCGAGACGGTCAGCAGGTCGTGGAAGCGCACCCCGGCCGCGGTGGGCGCCTCGAACCCGTGGTACGCGGCGATGCTGGGATCGACGTTGAAGTAGCAGTAGCTGCCCATCCCCCAGCCCTCGAACGCGGTGACCGGGTTGGCCACCTTGAACGCCGCGTAGCCGACCATCGAGCCGTTCATCCAGGCCGACGCACTCGGCGGGTCGTACGGCAGCTCGTTCTGGAAGAAGATGGTCCGGCCGTTGTTGCCGTTCCAGATCACCTCGTACCGCTGGTAGTGCTCGACGAAGAGGCCGAGCGCGGTGACGTAGTTGCCGTTGACGATCAGGCCGGTGTCGGCGGTGTTCACCGTCCAGCCGACGCCGCTGCCGTGGTCGGCCCGCCAGGCCCAGATGTGGTCGATCAGGGTGTCGTGCTGGTTCACCACCAGGCTGGTGGTGGCCTTGCCGGGGCCCGCGCCGCCGATCCGGAAGAAGACGTCCTGGATCGAGGTCGGGTTGGCGTTGTGCCGGGCGGTCGCGCCGGCCGGCCCGACCTGGAGCAGCACCGGGGAGTTGACCGGGCCGGCGTCGAAGAGCAGGCCGGCCAACCGCACCCCGTCGACGTCGGCGACCGACATGGCGGTGACCCCGTTCTGCGGGATCAGCGTCGCGAAGCCCAGACCGAGCACCACGGTGCCCGGGCGGGTCACCGCGATCGTCTCGGTGACCGGGTAGACGCCCGGGGTGAACAGCAGGTTCAGGCCCTGGGCCAGCGCCGCGTTGATGGTCGCGGTGGAGTCGCCGGGGCGGGCGACGTAGAACTGGCTCAGCGGGATCGAGGTACCCGGCGTCGCGCCGCCCAGCCACGAGGCACCGGCGGCGTTGGTCCGGGTGGACGGGACGAAGACCTGGTAGGCGCCGGCCCCGTCGAGGTACAGGTACGGGATGTCCCGGCTGACCGGGGTCTGCGCGAGGGTGGTGTACGCCGGGTTGGGGAAGCTGGTCGCCGGGGCCCCGACCACTCCGGAGTTCGTCATGTTCCACACGGCGTTGAGGTAGCCGCCGACGTTGCTGTCCCGGGTGTACCACTGCTGCTGGGAGTAGGGCTGCACCACGCCGGCGACCCGGCTGTCGGCGATGTACCCGCCGCTGGCCCAGCCGTAGCCGTTCGGGGCGAGGTTGAGGTCGCCCTGGATGTCCATCCGGCGGAACGGCGCGGCCTGGGAGACCGCCCAGCGGGTGAACCCGGCGGACGGGAAGACCTCCAGGTTGGACGCCGATCGCCAGAAGTTCTGGGTGGCGTTGCCGTTGAACCAGCCGGCGTCGACCGTGACGTCGCCGTGGATGCGGACGTCGTCGGGGTTCCGGCCCAGCCCCATGATCGAGGTGTAGAAGCCGATCTGCGCGTTGATGCCGGAGTAGTCGCCGGGCTTGAACATCAGCGCGTACCGCTGGGTGCCGAACTGGTTGGACTCCTGGGTGCGGAAGACCGCGTCGAGCTGGCCCTGGATGGTGGCGGCCGACATCGACGGGTCGAAGGTGATGACGTTGGGTCCGAGGGACCCGCCGCCGGGGATGGTGGTGCCGCCTCCGGAGGTGTTCACCGCGACCTCCCACAGCGAGTAGCCGTAGCTGGTGGCCCGGGCGGTGCCGTACATCCGCACGTAGCGGCCGGAGCCGGTGACGGTCAGGGTGTCGGTGCCGCCGTCGCCCGTGGTGGTGGCGTAGACGGTGGTCCAGGCGGCGCCGTCGGTCGAGGTCTGGATCTGGTACGCCCGGCCGTACGCCGCCTCCCAGGTGAGCACGACCCGGCAGAGGGTCCGCACGCTGCCCAGGTCGACCTGGAGCCACTGCGGGTCGGCGGCGGCGCTGGACCACCGGGTGCCGGTGTTGCCGTCGACCGCCGCGCCGGCGGGTGTGCCGGCGTTCTCGGTGGTGGAGGCGGTGGCGGGGCGGCCCTGGGCGGCGTTGGTGGTGGTGTCGCAGCCGCTGCCGCCGCCGGTGGTGCCGTAGACCTGGAACTCCCAGAGCGAGTAGCCGTAGGCGGTGGCCCGGGCGGTGCCGTACATCCGCACGTACCGGCCGGTGCCGCTGACGGTGAGGTCGTCGGTGCCGCCGTCACCGCTGGTGGTGGCGTAGACGGTGGTCCAGGTGACGCCGTCGGTCGAGGTCTGGATCTGGTACGCCCGGCCGTACGCCGCCTCCCAGGTGAGCACGACCCGGGAGATGGTGGCGGCGGCGCCCAGGTCGACCTGGAGCCATTGTGGATCGGTGAAGGCGCTGGACCAGCGGGTGCCCGCGTTGCCGTCGGTGGCGTTGGTCGCGGGGCTGCCGGCGTTCTCCACCGACGAGGCGGTCGTCGGGCGGCCCTGGGACAGCAGCGGGTCGGCCGCGCGGGCGGGGGTCGGCGCGAGCAGTCCGGCCGTCGTGAGCAGGGCGGTCAGGGCGGTGAGCAGGCGGTGGGCCCGGGGGCGGGGTGGGCGGGGTGGGACCGGTGACATGGGTCTCTCCGGGACGGGTGGGGAGCCGGGACGGCGGGCGGGTCCCGCGTCGGGTGACCCGCCCGTTCGGGTGGAGGGTTCCCCGGCCGGTGACGCATGTCAATGAATCCGTCGGTTCCGACGGCCTTTTTTCGCGGCTTGTGAAAAGTCCGGAACGAAGCCGCCGGCCTCGGCACCCGATCAGGTGCCGGCGTCCCAGACCTGCGCCTCGAACTCCCGCAACCGCTCCCGGAGCCCCTCCGGACGGGTGGTCCGGTACGGGTGGTGCGCGGCCGGGATGACCCGCACCATCTCGTCGACCATCTCCTGGGGATCGTCCTGGTTCGCCAGGTAGTCGCTCAGGTCCGGGCGGTCCAGCAGCGCGCTCGACCCGTCCCACCACTGGTCCATCGCCTCGACGCCGGTGTCGTTGTAGCCGGTGCGGTACGGGCCCGGGTTGATCGTGGCCACCCGCACGCCACGCGGCTCCAGCTCACCCTTCATCGCCCAGGCCAGCGCCTCGATGGCGTGTTTCGTGGCGGCGTACACGCCGACCCAGGGGCGGGTGCGGACGCCGACCGCCGACGACACCCAGACGACCTTGCCGGCGCCCCGGCCGACCAGTTGCGGAGCGAAGCCCTGGACCAGGTGCAGGTGGCCGAAGACGTTCACCTCGAAGGACCGCCGGACCCGGGACATGGGGATCTCCACCACCGCCCCGGCCTCCTGCACGCCGGCGTTGAGCACCAGGATGTCCACCCGGTGCCGCAGCGCCGCGGCCCGGTCGGTCTCGTCCGTCACGTCCAGCTTGATCGCCTCGACGGTCAGCCCTTCCCGGCGCGCCGTGTCGCGCAGCGCCCGCACCTGCGGCCAGATCTCCGCCCCGGCGATCACGTGGTGCCCCGCCCGGGCCAGCCCGAGCGCGGTGCCCCGCCCCAGGCCGCTGCCCGCGCCGGTGATCAGGATGTCCACCGTCCCCGCCCGCCGTCAGCCCTGCCGGGCCTTCTGCCGGCGATCGGCCTTGTTGATCACGAAAAGCTTGCCCCGCCGGCGGACGACGATCGAGCCGACCTTCCGCTTCAGCCCGCGCAGGGAGCTTCGTACCTTCATCGCAGACTCACCCCGTTCCGGCTGGACTCTCGGCTACCCGCCTGGCCTACCCGTCGGGACCGGCGTCATGCCTGCGCCCTCGTCCGGTGCCGGAGTCCGGCCGGCCACGCCGCCCGGGTCCTGCGACGCGGCCGGCCGTTGCCGCCGGGCGAGGGCCTTGAGCAGCGACTCGCGTACCGGCAGCCCGCCCGCGGTGGCCGGCGCATCCGCCACACCGGCGGGTCGGGTGTCACCAACCCGGCGGTC
>NZ_KQ058726.1 GCF_000982955.1 Micromonospora sp. HK10
GGCGGTCAGGCGATCGCGCAGGGCGTGCCGTTGAGGGTGAACGAGGTGGGTTTGCCGGTGTTACCGGTGTGGGTGGCCTGGAATCCGATGCTCACCGACCCGTTGGCCGGGATGGTGGCGTTGTAGGAGACGTTGCGGGCGGTCACCGCGCCGCTGGCCGGCGCGTACGTGGCGTTCCAGCCCCCGGTGATGGTCTGCCCCGAGGGCAGGGTGAACGCCAGGCTCCAGCCGTTGACCGGGGCGGACGAGGTGTTGGTGATCGTCACGTCCGTGGTGAGACCGGTGTTCCAGGCGTTGATGGTGTACCCGATCCGGCATTCGCCCGCGGGCGGCGGCGTCGTCGGCGGGGGCGTGGTGGGCGGTGGAGTGGTGGGCGGCGGAGTCGTCGGCGGGGGCGTGGTCGGCGGCGGAGTGGTCGGCGGGGGCGTGGTCGGCGGCGGAGTCGTCGGGGTGCTGCCGTCGAGGCCGAAGAAGCGGATCGCCTGCGCGGCGTCGACGGGCAGGTTGTGCGTCACGCCCTGCATGCTGATCGCCTCGACCGGCGCGGTGCCGCCGCTGCCACCGTAGCGGGTGCGGGTGTAGCCGGACTGCGGACTGTCCGTGTACGTGGGGGTCTGGCTCAGGCCGTGCACGTTGGTCCACTGCTTGATCTCTTCGCCGAAGTTCGGGTAGCGCAGCGTCTCGTCGTTGGTCCCGTGCCACAGCTGCATCCGGGGACGCCGACCGCTGTACCCGGGGTACGCGTTGCGGACCAGGTCGCCCCACTGCTGCGGAGTCTTGATGACCTGGCCGTTGGCGCAGTCGCTGTTCCACTCCGAGCCGTTGGTGGTGGCGAAGCAGGCGAACGGCACGCCCGCGAAGGCCGCCCCCGCGCTGAACACGTCGGGGTAGAGCCCGAGCATCACGTTGGTCATCATGGCCCCGGACGAGGTGCCGGTGGCGAAGATCCGGTTCGGGTCCACGTTGTAGCGCTGCCGGACGTAGCTGACCATCGAGTTGATGCCCACCGGGTCGCTGCCGCCGTCCCGGCGCAGCGCCTGCGGGGACGAGACGTCGAAGCACTTGCTGCTGCGGGTCACCGACGGGTAGACCACGATGTAGCCGTACCGGTCGGCCAGTGCGGCGAACTGGGTGCCGGAGTACATTGCCGGTCCGGAGCCGGTGCAGTAGTGGATGACCACCACGACGGCGGGCTGCGGCGCGACCCGGTCCGGCACGTAGAGGTACATCCGCAGGTTGCTCGGGTTGGTGCCGAAGTTCGTCACCTCGGTCAGGGCCGCCGCCGAGGCGGTGCCGGGAACGGCGAGGGCCGTCATGGCGGCCAACCCGGCCGCGACGAGGGCCGCGCCGAGCAGTCTGATCTTGTGTCTCACGGGAGGGTCCTTCCGGGATCTCCTGACGTGGTGGGACGCCGCGCAAGGATGCCCTGTCACCTGCGCGCGCTCGCCGACGAGGCGCCACGACGGCGGCCCGGACCCTCGGGACGAGATAGACAACCGCAGATCAGTTGCCCGGCTCGGAGTCTAGGCCGCCCCGCCGAGGCACACCAAGAACTTCCGGAAAAGTTTTCGGAAAAACGTCCGGAAGCAACGGGCCGGTCGCCGGCCGGCCGGCCGGGCGGACTCCCGGCTCCCCCATCCCGTCGGACGGCTGTGCCAGGCTGTCGGGGTGGCTCAGCAACCCCCGATCCTGTTGATCGACTCCCCCAGCCTCTACTTCCGCGCCTACTTCGGCATCCCGGAGTCGGCGGCGAAGACCGACGACGGCCAGCCGGTCAACGCCGTCCGCGGCTTCCTCGACATGCTCGCCCAGCTCGTCCGCACCCGCCGGCCGGACCGGATGCTCTGCGCGCTCGACTACGACTGGCGGCCGGCGTGGCGGGTCGAGCTGCTGCCGACGTACAAGGCGCACCGGGTCGCGCCGGAGGGCGGCGAGGTGGTCCCCGACACCCTCTCCCCCCAGGTGCCGATGATCCTCGAGGTGCTCGACGCGCTCGGGATCACCGCGGTCGGCGCCACCGGCTACGAGGCCGACGACGTGCTCGGCACCCTGTCGGTGACCCAGCCCGGCCCGGTGGAGGTGGTCTCCGGCGACCGGGACCTGTTCCAGCTGGTCGACGACGCCCGCCAGGTGCGGCTGCTCTACATCGGGCGCGGCGTGTCCAAGCTCGACGACTGCGACGACGCCGCGGTCCGGGCCCGCTACGGCGTCCCCGCCGACCGGTACGCCGACTTCGCCGCCCTGCGCGGCGACCCCAGCGACGGGCTGCCCGGGGTGCCCGGGGTCGGCGAGAAGACGGCCGCCCGGCTGATCGAGCGGTACGGCGGGCTGGACGGGATCCTCGCCGCCCTGGACGACGGCGAGAGCGGCTTCGCCCCCGGGCTGCGCGCCAAGCTGGCCGCCGCGCGCGACTACCTGGCCGTGGCGCCGAAGGTGGTCCGGGTCGCCACCGACGTGCCCCTGCCGGCGCTGCGCACCGCGCTGCCGGCCGCCCCGGCCGACCCGGACCGGCTGCTGGAGCTGGCGCAGCGGTGGAACCTCGCCGGCTCCTGCCGGCGGCTGGTGGATGCCCTCGCCGACCGGTCGCGGTGACGGTCAGGCGGCGGCGTGGTAGGCCAGCACACCCCGGTTGACCGCCGCGATCGCCTGCCGGGCGGTGCCGCGCAGCTCCGCCGACGCGCCCCCGGAGTCGGCCAGCTGGCCGAGCAGGTCGACGACCTGCCGGGCCCAGCGGACGAAGTCCCCGGCCGGCATCTCCCCGTCGATCTGGTGGCCGCTCGCGAGCACCTTGGCGAGGGCCTCCCCGCGCGCCCAGCGGTAGATCGGCCAGGCGAAGCCGAGGTCCGGCTCCCGGGTGACGGCGAGCCCCCGGGAGGCCTCGTCGGCCTCGATGTCGCTCCACAGCTTCAGCGTCTCGTCGACCGCGTCGGCGACCGCGCCGCGGGGCAGGCCGGCCCGCTCGTCGACGTCCCGGCGGGCCTCGAAGACCACCACGGAGACCGCGGCGGCCAGCTCGGCCGGGGAGAGCCCGTCCCAGAGCTTGCGGCGCAGGCACTCGGCGACCAGCAGGTCCGCCTCGGTCCAGATCCGGCCCAGCATCCGGCCGGCGTCGGTCACCTCACCGTCGGCGGAGAGGTAGCCGCGCGCGGTCAGCAGCGCCACGATCCGGTCGAACGTCCGGGCCAGCGAGCCGGTCCGGCCGGCGACCCGCTGGCGCAGCTCCTCGGTGTCGCGCTCCAGGCGGCGGCGCCGCTCCGCCCAGCGGGCGTGCTCCTCGCGGTCGGGGCAGGCGTGGCAGGGGTGCGCGCGCAGCTCGGCGCGGAGCTGGCTGAGCCGGTGGTCCTCGCCGACGGCCTGCCGGGACCGCCCGCCCCGCCGCCCGCCGTGCCGGTCCAGCCCGGTGCCGCTGACCGCCGCGGCCAGGTCGCGCCGGGCGGCCGGGGAGCGGTGGTTGAAGTGCTTGGGCACCCGGATCCGGGTGAGCACCTCGGCCGGGGTGGTGAAGTCGCCCGGGGTGACCCGGCCGGCCCAGCGGTCCTGGGTGAGCACCAGCGGGCGCGGCTCGCCGAAGCCGCCGGTGGCCGGGTCGAGCACCACGGCCAGGCCGGCCCGCCGGCCCGACGGCACCCGGATCACGTCACCGACGCGCAGCCGCTCCAGCGAGGCGACGGCCGCCGCCTTGCGCTGGGTCTGCCCCTGCCGGGCGATGGCGCGCTCCCGGTCGGCGATGGCGACCCGCAGCCCGAAGTACTCGTCGAAGTCGCCGTGGTGGCAGGCCGCCTCCGCGCCGTACGCCTCGATGGTCTCGGTGTTGCGCTGCACCTGCCGGGCCAGGCCGACCACCGACCGGTCGGCCTGGAACTGGGCGAAGGAGGACTCCAGCAGCGCCCGGGCCGGCTCGGCGCCGACCGTGCCGACCAGGTTGACCGCCATGTTGTACGACGGGCGGAAGCTGGACCGCAGCGGGTAGGTCCGGGTGGAGGCGAGGCCGGCCACGTGCCGGGGGTCGGTCTCCGGCGACCAGACCACCACCGCGTGCCCCTCGACGTCGATGCCGCGCCGGCCGGCCCGGCCGGTGAGCTGGGTGTACTCCCCCGGGGTGAGGTCGACGTGCGCCTCGCCGTTGAACTTGACCAGGCGCTCCAGCACCACGCAGCGGGCCGGCATGTTGATGCCCAGCGCCAGGGTCTCGGTGGCGAAGACCGCCTTGACCAGGCCGCGGACGAACAGCTCCTCGACGACCTCCTTGAACGCCGGCAGCATGCCGGCGTGATGGGCGGCCAGGCCGCGCTCCAGCCCGTCGAGCCACTCCCAGTAGCCGAGCACGGAGAGGTCCTCGCCGGGGATCGCGGTGATCCGGGCCTCGACCACCCGGCGGATCTCGGCGCGTTCCTCGGGTGAGGTCAGCCGCAGCCCGGCGGCGAGGCACTGCTGCACGGCCGCGTCGCAGCCGGCCCGGCTGAAGATGAACAGGATCGCCGGGAGCAGACCCTCCCGGTCGAGCCGGTCGACGATGTCCGGGCGCATCGGGCCGCGCCAGCGCGGGCCGCGCCGGCCGCCGCCGGGGCCCGCGCTGCGCCCCTCCCCCAGCTCCAGCCGGCGCATCGTGTCCCGGGTGTAGCGCAGCAGCTCCGGATGCACGTCGTGCTTGCGCGCGGCGTCGGCGTCGTGGAACAGGTCGAACATCCGCTTGCCGACCAGCATGTGCTGCCACAGCGGCACCGGCCGGTGCTCGCTGACCACCACGGCGGTCTCGCCGCGGACGGTGACCAGCCAGTCGGCGAACTCCTCGGCGTTGGAGACGGTGGCCGACAGCGAGACCAGGGTGACCGAGGCGGGCAGGTGGATGATCACCTCTTCCCAGACCCCGCCGCGGAACCGGTCGGCGAGGTAGTGCACCTCGTCCATCACCACGTACGCCAGGCCCTCCAGGGTGGCCGAGCCGGCGTAGAGCATGTTGCGCAGCACCTCGGTGGTCATCACCACCACCGGCGCGTCGCCGTTGATCGCGTTGTCGCCGGTGAGCAGGCCGACCTGCTCGGCACCGTAGCGGTCGACCAGGTCGTGGTACTTCTGGTTCGACAGCGCCTTGATCGGCGTGGTGTAGAAGCACTTGCGCCGGGTGGTCGCCCCCTCGCCGCCGTCGGCCCCCGCCGCCGCGCCGGGACGGCCGCGCAGGGCGAGGTGTACGGCGAACTCGCCGACCACCGTCTTGCCGGCGCCGGTGGGGGCGCAGACCAGCACGCCGCTGCCGCGCTCCAGCGCCTCGCACGCCTCCCGCTGGAAGTCGTCGAGGTCGAACCCCAGATCGCGGGCGAACTCGTGCAGGGCCGGGGCGGCGGAGGCCTGCGCGGCCCGGCGGCGCGCCGCGGCGTACCGCTCGGCGGGGCTCGACATGTCCCCAAGATTAATCGGTGCCGCCGACGGGCACCGGTCAAGGCCGTCCGGCAGGCCGGTCAGGGCGGGTCGGTAGGGTGCACGACGTGCCGGACCATACCGAACCGCCCACCGCCTCGAGCGGCGCCGACGACGCCGACCGCCCGAGCCCGTCCCGCCGGCCGGTGGCGGCGGTGCTCCTCGACTTCCACGGCACCCTCGCCCAGGTGGAGGATCCGCTGGACTGGGTGCTGGCCGCCGCCGGGGCCTGCGGGGTGGAGCTGGACCGGGCACGGGCCACCTCGCTGGCCGACCGGCTGCTCACCGCCGGCCGGGCGGGCGGGCCGCTGCCGGCCCGGGTGCCGCCCCGGCTGGCCGAGCTGTGGGCCGACCGGGACCTCTACCCGCACGCCCACCGGACGGCCTTCACCGGGCTCGCGGAGACCGTCGACGCGGGCATCGAGGGTTTCGCCGACGCGCTCTACGACCGGGTGCTGGTGCCCGAGGGCTGGGTGCCGTACCCGGACACCGAGGCGGTGCTGAAGGCGCTGCGGCAGGCCGGCGTGAAGATCGGCGTGGTCAGCAACATCGGCTTCGACATCCGGCCCCTCTTCGCCGCCTGGGGGCTGGACGGGCTGGTCGACGCGTACGCGCTGTCCTACGAGGTCGGACGCTGCAAGCCGGACCCGGGGATCTTCCTGCGGGCCTGCGGCATGCTCGGGGTGGACCCGGAGCAGACGCTGATGGTGGGTGACACGCCGGCCGACGCGGGCGCGGTACGGGCCGGCTGTTCGGTGCTGGTGCTGCCCTGCGTTGACGCCGGCCGCCCCAACGGGCTCGGCGGGGTGCTCGACCTCGCGCTGCCCGGCTGACCGGTCCGGCTCAGGCGGCGCCACCGTTCGCGTAGACGGTCTGGCCGTTCACCCAGCGGCCGGGGCCGGCCAGGAACGCGACCACCTCGGCCATGTCCTCGGGCGTGCCCAGCCGCTCCATCGGGTTCATCTTCGCCGTCCGCTCGATGGTGGCGGCGTCCTTGCCGTCGAGGAAGAGCTCGGTGCTGGTCGGTCCCGGCGCGACGGTGTTCACCGTGATGTCCCGGCCGCGCAGCTCGCGGGCGAGGACCAGGGCGATCGCCTCGACGGCGGCCTTGGACGCCACGTACCCGGCGTAGCTGGGCGCCTTGAGGCGGGTGACCGAGGTGGAGACGTTGATGATCGCCCCGCCGGCGCGTACCCGGCGGGCGGCCTGCTGGTTGAGCACGAAGGTGCCCCGCACGTTGGTGCGGTGCATCCGGTCCAGCTCGGCGAGGTCCAGCTCGGCCACCGGGGCGAGGACCATGATCCCGGCGCAGTTGACCACCACGTCGACGCCGCCGTACTCGTGCTCGGCGCGGTCGAAGAGGCGCTGGACGTCGGCCTCCTCGGCCACGTCGCCGCGGAGCGCCACGGCCCGGCCGCCGGCCGCCCGGATCGCCTCGACGGTCTGTTCGGCCGCCGTCTCGTTGCCGGCGTAGCCGATCACCACGGCCTGTCCGGCGCGGGCCAGCCGCTGGGCCACCGCCCGTCCGATGCCCCGCGAGCCTCCGGTGACGATCGCGACCCTGGGCTGCTCATTCATGTCCTACCTCCGGCCTGGTATCGGTGATAACGCCACCACGATATCTGGGATAACAGAGCGCCGCTAACATGACCTGCATAACACGGCTATCGTGGCGAGGGTGGAGAACTCGTCCCGCGACCGCATCGTCCGCGCGGCCGCGCGGCTGCTGGCCGAGGGCGGCCGGGAGGCGGTGACCACCCGCGCCGTCAGCCGGGCGGCCGGGGTGCAGGCACCCACCATCTACCGGCAGTTCGGCGACATGCGGGGCCTGCTGGACGCCGCCGCCAGCTACGGCTTCGCGACCTACCTGCACGCCCAGTCGAATCGGGAGCCGGCCGCCGACCCGGTGGACGACCTGCGACACGGCTGGGACCTGCACGTCGAGTTCGGGCTCGCCAACCCCGCGTTCTACACCCTCATGTACGGCGACCCCCGCCCCGGTCTGCTGCCCACCGCCGCGCGGGTGGCCGGCGACATCGTCCGCCAGCTCGTCGTCCGGGTGGCCGAGGTGGGCCGGCTGCGCGTCACCGTCGAGCGGGCCGCCGGGATGCTGCACGCCGCCGCCCGGGGGGTCACCCTCAGCCTCATCGAGACCCCGCCGGCGGAGCGCGACGCCACGCTCGCCGTCGCCACCCGGGAAGCCGTCCTCGCCGCCGTCTGCACGGACGGCACCGAGGGGCACGCCCCCGTCGGCGCGGTCCGGCACGCGGTCGCGTTGCGGACCGTCCTGCCGACGCTCGGCACCGAGCTCAGCCCCGCCGAGCGGGCCCTGCTGGGCGAGTGGCTGGACCGGCTGGCCGGTGCCCGGCCCGCCTGAGCACCCCCGGTCCCGCCAGCAGCCCGCCTGACGACGCCGCGCTGTGCCGCCAACGGCCCGCGATCCCGCCGCCGGCCCGCCTGAAAACCCGCACAGCCCGCCGCCGGCGCCGCTGGTCGGAGCGGATAGCGTCAGGGGCATGCCGGCCGACCGCTCCTTTCGCCCGCGCCCGCCGGGCCGCCGCTCGACCGGCCGGGCCGGCGCGGTCGGGCTGGTGCTCGGCGGGGCGCTGTCGGTGCAGTTCGGGTCGGCGGTCGCCGCGCTGATCTTCCCGCGCACCGGGGTGGCCGGGGCGGTGACCCTGCGCCTGGCCATCGGCGCGGTGCTGCTGCTGGCGGTGTGCCGGCCGCGGCTGCGCGGCCACGGCCGGGCCGACTGGGGTGCCGTGGTCGCCTTCGGGCTGGCCCTGGCCGGCATGAACTCGATCTTCTACCAGGCCATCGAGCGGATCCCGCTCGGGCCGGCGGTCACCCTGGAGGTGCTCGGGCCGCTGGCGCTGTCGGTGGTCACCGCCCGGCGGCTCGCCGCCTGGTGCTGGGCCGCGCTGGCCCTGGCCGGGGTCGCCCTGCTCGGCCAGGGCGGCTTCGACCGGCTCGACCCGCTCGGGGCCGGGCTGGCGCTCGGCGCGGGGGCGCTGTGGGCGGCGTACATCGTCTGCTCCGCCCGGGTGGGTGGGCGCTTCCCGCGCGCCGACGGGCTGGCCCTGGCGCTGGGCGTGGCGGCCCTGGTCACCCTGCCGTTCGGGCTGGTCGGTGCCGGCGGGCGGCTCTGGCACCCGGCGGTGCTGGGGCTCGGCGCCGGCCTGGCCCTGCTCGCCTCGGTGCTGCCGTACACCCTGGAGCTGCTGGCGCTGCGGCGGCTGCCCACCGCGACGTTCGCGGTGTTGATGAGCCTCGGCCCGGCGATCGCCGCGCTGGCCGGCTGGTCCGTGCTCGGCCAGGCGCTGCACCCGGTGGAGGTGCTGGCCATCGGCCTGGTCATCGCGGCGAGCATCGGCGCGGTCCGGGCCGGTGCGCCCGCCCCGGCGCCGCCCGACACCCCGTCCGGACCGGTCCGGGAGATCGCGCTCAGCGCAGCAGCCGCAGCGCCGCCGGCACGGCGCTGATCCGCACCGGCAGCTCCAGCGCCCGCTCCCCGTCGACGTAGGTGGTGATGCCCACCGCGTCCACCTCGACGGTGCGGGCCCGGAACGTGCGCACCAACGGGTGGGTGACGTGGGTGCCCTGGTAGATGCGGGGCTTGACCCGCATCAGGGTGAGCCGGTCGAACCGGCCGCCGACCACCACGTCCAGCAGCCCGTCGGTCGGGTCGGCGTCCGGGCAGATCCGCATGCCGCCGCCGTAACTGGCCGCGTTGCCGACCGCCACCAGCACCGCGTCCAGCTCGTGCGTCACCCCGTCGAGGGTCAGCCGGTAGCGGCGCGGCCGCAGCCGGGCCAGTTCCACCAGGATCGCCAGGTCGTACCGGCGGGGACCGCGCGGCCAGCGCATCCGGTTGGCCCGCTCGTTGACGATCGCGTCGAACCCGGCCGCCAGCACCGCCCCGTACCAGCGGTCGGCGGCACCGGGCCGGGACAGCCGGGCCAGGTCGACCGGGCGGGTGCGGCCGGCGGCGAGCGCGCCGGCGATCACCTCCACCGCGGCGACCGGGTCGGCCGGGAAGCGGGTTTCCATCGCGAAGTCGTTGCCGGTGCCCGCCGGGACCGGCCCGAACGGCACGGCCGTGCCGGCGACCGCCTGCAGGGCGCGGTGCACGGTGCCGTCGCCGCCCACCGCGACCAGCGCCCCGGCGCCGTCGGCGACCGCGGCGCGGCACGCCGCCTCCGCCTCTGTGGGGGTACCCGCACACAGCAGCTCGACCGGCCGGCCGACGCCCCCGAGGCGCTCCAGGATCGTGGGCAGCAGCCCCCGGTGCCGTCCCCGGCCGGCGGACGGGTTGGCGAGCACGGCGACGGGGCCGGGCGGGACGTCGTGGTGCGCGGTCACGGCGAGCACCGTACGGCACGGTCGCGCGGCTCACCAGGGCGCTGGCCCCGGTGACCGGCCGGCGCACGCGGACGGCGCCCGGCAGGGGGTGCCGGGCGCCGTCCAGGGGTGGGATCAGGGCAGGTCGATCGGGCGCAACACCCGGTCCACGGCGTGCGCGATCTGCTTGTTGCCCTTGTTGATGTCGTACCGCACCACCCGCGCGTCCCGGTCGCTGGTGTCGGCGTCGACCAGGCGCACCTGCCGGCCGAACCAGTGGTGCCGCACGTCCACCTCGACGGTGCCGCCGAGCGCGGTGGTCAGCTCCGCGCCGTCCGCCTTGAGCGCCGCCTTCCGGTCGACCGTCGCGCCCGGCACGACGTGGTAGAGCAGAACATCTTCCACGGTGTCCACACCGAGGCCGGCCACCGCGTCGAACGCGGCCTTCTCACCGGGGAGCTTCTTCGCGGCGGTGATGTCCCGGACCAGCTCCCGGAACGCGTAGTCGTTCGGCACGAACGCGGTGAGCGCGACCGTACCGTCGGTGAGCACCTTCACCGGCGAGTCCGGCTTGGCCTGCAGCACCGTCAGAACCGCCTTGGTGAGCACGTCGAAGTCCCACGGGTTGCGGTCGAAGCCGCTCTTGTCGGCGGTGAGCACGGCGGCCAGCGACCGCGTACCCGGCTGCTTGGCGCCGGCCTGGGCGGGCACGGCGACCGCAGTGGTGGCCACCGCCGCGGCCGTGGCGCCCACGGCCAGTCGGGCGGCGAGACGAGCGATGTTCATCGGGGAGCCCTTCGTCGAAGCGACCTGTCGTGACTGTCGTCACGACCATTGCTTCGTCCGCACCGTCCCCGGCGGATGCAGCCCGGCCGACCGTTTTCCCGGCCGCCCCCGGGTCACTTCGTCCGGCGGGTCGACCGCGCCACGATCCCCTCGTACTCGGGGTGCTTCTCCAGCCACCCGGCAAGGAAGGGGCAGATCGGCACCACGGTGCGTCCCCGCTCCCGGGCGTCGTCCATCACCGCGCGGGCGAGGGTCGATCCGACGCCCTGCCCCTCGAACGCCGGGTCGACCTCGGTGTGCGTGTAGGCGATGATCGTGCCGGTCAGCTGGTAGGTGACGAACCCGGCCGTCGTCCCGCTCTCGTCCCGTGCCTCGAACCGCTCCCGCTCCGGCACGTCTGTCACCGTCAACCGCATGCCGCCATCCAATCACGGGCCGGGTCGGGCCCGACGACGGCGGGCACCGAACGTGACGAGCGCCCCGGCATTCGGGCCGCAGCCGGCCGGCCGCTAACGCTCACCGCCCGTCCCGGGCGGCGCGGCCAGTCCGCTGCCGATCACGTCGATGCGGCCCCAGCGGCCGGGGACGTCGAGCAGCTCCACCCGGCCGAACCGGGCCGGCACCCGGGGCGCCATCAGCAGGTGCCGCCCGGCCGGCTCCAGCCCGAGCACGGCCCGCAACAGCAGGAACGGCGCGCCGGTCGCCATCGCCTGCGGGCTGTTGACGGTCGGGCAGCGCACCGGGTAGCCGGTCAGGTCACGGTCGTAGCCGGCGAACGAGCCCGGCAGCCGGCCCTCGAAGAACCCGGCCACGTCGATGATCCCCTCGGCGACCCGGCCGGCCTCGTCGGCGAAGCCGTACCGGCGCAGTCCCCAGGCGATCAACGCGTTGTCGAACGGCCAGACGGCGCCCAGGTGGTGGCTGAGCGGGTTGTACCGGGCCTGCCCGGTGGCCAGCGTGCGCACCCCCCAACCGGAGAAGAGCTCCGGGCCCATCAGGTGGGCGGCCACCCGGGCCGCCCGCGGCGGCGGCACGATGCCGCTCCACAGCAGGTGTCCCATGTTCGACGCGAGCGCGTCCACCTGCTCGCCGGCGCCGTCCAGGGCCAGCGCGTAGTGGCCCCGCTCGGCGATCCAGAAGTCCCGGTTGAACCGGTCCCGCAACGCCGCGGCCTGCCGCTCGAGCGCGTCGGCGTAGCCGGGGTCGTGCCAGAACTCCCGGGCCAGCCGGGCCCCGCGCAGCTTCGCGTCGTACGCGTACCCCTGCAACTCGCAGGTCGCCAGCGGGGGCGCGGCCAACCGGCCGTCGGCGTGGCAGATCGCCTCCGGCGAGTCCTTCCAGCCCTGGTTGTCGCACCCGGTGCGCTGGTTGCGCCGCCGGTACCGCAGGTAGCCGTCGCCGAGCAGGTCGCCGTACTCGTCGATCCAGCGCAGTGCGGCGCGCGCCTCGTCCTCGAACTCGCGGACCAGGTCAGCGTCGCCGGTCCACCGCTCGTACTCGTCGAGCAGGATCACGTACAGCGGGGTGGTGTCGGCGCTGCCGAAGTACGGGGATTCCGGGTGCTCCTCGAAGGCCACCGTCTCGCCGTAACGGAACTCGCGCAGGATCTTCCCGGGCTCCTCATCCCGGAAGTCGTCGCACACGGCGCCCTGGTCGATGCCGAGCATCCGCAGCGTCGCGGCGGCCAGTTCCGGCGCCACCGGCAGCGCCTCGAAGCTGGTCACGATGCTGTCCCGGCCGGTGATGGTGGCCGCCCAGGGCAACCCGGCGGCCGGGATGACCTGGTTCGGCAGGGTCAGCGGCGAGTAGCGCAACGCCGCGAGGTCCACCAGGCTGCGCCGGTAGGCGCTGGTCGCCGCGGCCCAGTCGCAGCTCAGCGTGGGCGCCCGGGCCAGCCACGCGTGCAGGTCCTCCCGCCGCTGCGCGGTGGTGCGGCGGGGCGGCCGGTCCAGCAGGTCACGCACGTCCCGGCCGTCCGCGCCGAGCACCAGCGCCTCCACCCGCAGGCTGGTGGTCCAGGTCTCCTTCGGCCCCAGCCGCAGGGCGTACGTGAGGCCCTGTTCGTCGACCCCGGCCGGCTCGCTGCTGGACACCAGCGTCTCGCGCCGGAACCGCTCGCGCCGGTAGCCGAGCCGCAGCCGGCCGTCCTCGACCTGCTGGTAGAACCGGCCCGCCGGGACGCGCTCCTGCCCGACCGCCAGCAGCGGGGCGAAGTCGCTGGCCACGTCGAGCCGGACGGTGAAGTCCACCGGCTCGTGATGATGGTTGAGCACGGTGAGCTGCTCCAGGAAGGCGCCGCCGCTGATCGTGCGCTCCCGGATCACCGAGGACCTGGCGTCCACGTAGTGCGTCGGCCGCCCCGGCACCAGGAAGAAGCGGAGCATGAGGTGGTCCCGCTCGGCGATGGAGAGCGGGTGCAGCCCTTCGCCGTTGAGGGTGAGCCGCCACCGGGACAGGAAGCGGGTGTCGAGGTCGAAGAAGCCGCACGGGTTGGCGACGGTCGCCTCAAGATCACCGTTGTCCTCGCTGAGCACGAAGACGTTGCCGTCCAGCACCCGGACCAGGTTGTCCTTCACTCCGCTGCCCCGGTCGCGTCACCGGGCCGTCCCGGTTGCCCGGCGGCCGTCGGCGGCGGGAAGAGCCGCGCCAGCAGCACCACGAAGCGGAACCGGCCCTCCGCGGTGAAGTCGTTGCGCATCCAGGCGGTGAGGGGCCGGGCCTCGCCGCGCGCCATCCGGTCGAAGACGTCGCGGTCGCTGCGGATCACCGTGTCGGCCGGCCGCTCCTGCCGGCTCACCGCGATCCGGCCGTCGGCGATCGTCAGGTGCCAGTGCTCGACCGCGTCGCCCCCGGTCAGCTCGAAGCGGATGGTGCCGGCCGTGCGGCGGTGCAGCCGTCCCGGGGCCTGCCCGGCGAGCGACGTGAAGAACGCCTCGATCGGATCAGACACCGCACCCGCCTCTCGAGCAGCGACGTCACCCTGCCGGTCCGGGCGATCCGCCGGGAATGCCCGGGTCCGACGCCGCCTCAGCCTATCGCCGGGGCCCGGCACGGAGGCCGGATCGAGGGAACTGCGGGCCCGGTGCGGCCACCGGGGCACCGGCGGGCAGGATGGCGGGATGCGCCTGGTCTCCCTGCTCCCCTCCGCCACCGAGATCGTCTACGCCCTCGGCCTCGGCGAGCACCTGGTCGGGGTCACCTTCGAGTGCGAGGTGCCCGCCGAACACCGGTCCGACGTCACCGTGGTGGTCGGCGGCCGGGACACCCGCGGCATGGGCCCCGGCGAGATCGACGCGTACGTCCGCAGCCAGCTCGCCGCCGGCGCCGACCTGTACACGCTGCACGCCGGCGCGCTGGCCGGGCTGGACCCCGACCTGATCCTCACCCAGGATCTGTGCCGGGTCTGCGCCCTGCCGTCCGGCCGGGTCGAGGACGCCGTGGCGCACCTGGGCTGCCGGGCCGACGTGCTCTCGCTCGACCCGCACACCCTGGACGACGTGCTGCGCAGCATTCTCGACGTCGGCGCGGCGGCCCGCGTACCCGACCGGGCCGAGGCCCTGGTGGACGGCCTGCGGGCCCGGCTCGCCACGGTGCACGCGGCGGTGGCCGGGCGGCCGCGGCCACGGGTCGCGGTCGTCGAATGGATCGACCCGCCGTTCGGCGGCGGCCACTGGATCCCGGACCTGGTGCGGGCCGCCGGCGGCGAGCCGGTGGCCGCCCATCCCGGGGCCCGCTCCACGCCGACCACCTGGGCGGCCCTGGCCGTCGCCCGGCCGGAGGTGGTGCTGGTGACGCCGTGCGGCTTCCGGCTGGACGGGGCCGCCGGGCAGGCCGCGTCGGTGACCCCGCACCTCCCCGACGCGCAGGTCTGGGCCATGGACGCCGACGCCCTGATCGTGCGGGCCGGCCCGCGCCTGGTCGACGGCGTCGAGGCGATCGCGGCCGTCCTGCACCCGGACGCGGTGCCGGCCCCGCCACCGGGCAGCGTCCTGCGGATCGCCTGAGCCGCAGACGGAACACGCCGCCCCCCGGGCGGGGAGCGGCGTTCCGTGCCGGTACGGTCCGGACCCGGTCAGGTCATGTCGTCGTAGCGGCGTTCGATCGGCGCCGGAGCGGCGATCGGCTGCGGCGCACCCACCGGCGCGGTCGCCTCGACCCGCCCGGCGGCCTCGACCGGCTCGACGGAGAGGTCCAGCGGCGACACCTCGTCGTCCGCGACGCCCGCGTACATCTCCCGGCCCCGGCCGCGCCGCTTGTCGTTGAGGAAGGCCACCCCGACGGCGACGAAGTAGAGCAGGGAGAGCGCGCTGGCGAGCAGCGTCATGCCGAACGGACCCGGGTCGGGCGTGGCGATCGCCGCGAACGCGAACGACACGAAGATCACCGCGCGCCACCAGCTGAGCAGCCGCCGCGCGCTGGCCACCCCGGTGAAGTTGAGCATGAGCAGGATCAGCGGGAACTCGAACGCGACCCCGAACAGCAGGATCATGTTCGTCACGAAGGCGATGTAGGCGCTGACCTCGAACTGGTTGGACAGGCCGCCGACGCCGGCCTCCATCAGGAACCCGAGGCCCTTGTCGACCACGAAGTAGGCCAGCACCCCGCCGGCCGCGAACAGCGGCGCGGCGATCGCCACGAAGACGTACGCCCACTTGCGCTCGTGCCGGTGCAGGCCCGGGGCGATGAACGCCCAGAGCTGGTAGAGCCAGACCGGCCCGCCGATGATCAGGCCGAGCCAGAGCGCCAGCTTCACCGTCAGCAGGAAGCCCGTCGTCGGCGCCAGCGCCAGCAGGTCCTGGCACTTCCCCTCGGCGTTCGTGGTGCCGGGCAGCCGACAGTACGGCCGCTTGAGCAGCATGAAGACCGGTTCGGCCAGCCAGAAGCCGGCGATCAGACCGGCGAGAATGCCCAGCGACGCCCGGAACAGCCGGCTGCGCAGCTCACGGATGTGCTCCATGAGCGTCATCGAGCCATCGGCGGCCCGTTCGAAGGTGCTCGGGCCGCGCTTCTTCAACCCGAAGGCCACGGTGGTGAGGCCCTCTCGGCTCAGTTCTCGCGGATGCGCTGCACCGGGTCGACCGGCGGGGCGTACTGCTGCTGCGGCGGCTGCTGCACGTACTGCTGCTGGGGCGGCTGCTGCACGTACTGCTGCTGCGGGGCGGCCTGCGGCGGGAGCGGCTGGTAGCCGGCCTGCGCGTCGGCCTTCTCGGCCAGGTCACCGTCCTCGTGCAGGCTCTTGGTCTCGGCCTTGATGATCCGCAGCGAGCGGCCCAGCGAACGGGCCGCGTCGGGGAGCCGCTTCGCGCCGAAGAGCAGGATCAGCACGACCACGAGTACGGCGATGTGCCACGGTCGGAGGGCACCCATGGGAAAGCTCCAGTCGCTCAGGTGTGGTGAGGGGCGGTCGCAGCCCATCGTACGTGCGCCGACGAGGCTTGCCACCCCCGCCGGGTCCCTCGGTGCGGGTCCGGCCGGTGAAGTCTCGACCAACCCGGAGCGTCCCGTCAACCACCCGCAGCGGCGCGATCGTGCGCGAAGCCCCGCGGAACGCGCAGCTACCGCGCAGGGAACCGACCGTTGTCGATCACTTTCCGCGCTTTGCCTTGATCAGCGCCGTGCGCTGCTGCGCCTCGGCCGCGCGCTCCTGCAACGCCGCCGCCCGCTCCTGGAGCGCCTCGGCGGCGGACTGCAGCGCCGTCGCGCCGGCCTGCTGGCGTTGCAGGGCCAGCGCCGCCCGGCGCAGCCGGGGCAGCCGGGCCAGCACCGGCCGGACCGCCAGGGCCAGCACCACGAGCGCGAACAGCACGACACCGAGCACGATCCAGGTCACCACGGCGGTCACCCTACTCCCGGACGCCGGCCGCCGCCGGGTCGGCGCGGCCGGGCGTGGCGTACGCGTCGAGCGCCGCCACCGCCTGGGCGCGGACCTGCTCGGCCAGCTCCGCCGGGGCCAGCACCGTCACGTCCGAGCCCAACCCCAGCACGAACCGCCGGGCCCAGCCCAGGTCGGTGACCCGCAGCGACACCAGCCACTGCTCGCCGTCGGCCTCGACCCGCTCGCACGGGTAGTACTCGGTGATCCACCGCTCGCCCCGGCCGATCCGCAGGGTGATCAACGGCAGGTCGGGCGACGGGCTGAACACCCCGTCGCTGAGGTCGTGCGGGCGGGCCTGCGGCGGCACCACCGCCGCCTCCGGCAGCTCGCAGATCGCGTCGATCCGGTCCGCCCGGAACAGCCGCACCGCCTCGGCCCGGCGGCACCACGCCTCCACGTACGCCCGGCCGCCGACCATCAGCATCCGCAGCGGGTCGATGGTCCGCTCGGTGGTCTCGTCCCGGGCCGGGGTGTAGTAGGTGATCCGCAGCGCCCGGCCCCGCTCCACGGCCGCGCGCAGCTCGCGCGCCCGGGCGGTGTCGCCGGGCAGCCGCACCTCCACCGGGGCGCCGGCCAGGTCGCCGGCCGCGTCCTCGATCTTGGCCAGGGCCCGCTCAACGGCCTCCCGGTTGGCCACCCCCGGGGTCTCGGCGAGCATCCGCAGCGCCACCACCAGCGCGAGCGCCTCGTCCGGGGTGAGCCGCAGCGGCCGGTCGATGCCCGCGTCGTAGGTGATGGTGACCCGGTCGCCGTCGAACGCCATGTCGATCAGGTCACCCGGACCGTAGCCGGGCAGCCCGCACACCCAGAGCAGCTCCAGGTCCTCCCGTAGCTGCTTCTCGGTCACCCCGAGGTCGGACGCCGCCTCGGCGATCTCGATGCCGGGGCGGGCCAGCAGGTAGGGCACCAGGTTGAGCAGCCGGGCCAGCCGGTCCGCCGAGGTGCGGCCGGCCCGCGCCGCCGGGCGGGTCACCGCGTGCCTCCGGCCACCGCCAGCTCGTCGTGCCGGGCGGCGATCTCCTTCAGCCGCTGGATGACCGCCTCGCGCACCTCCGGCGGGTCCAGCACCCGCACGTCCGGGCCGTACCCGGTCAGCTGGCCGGCCAGGAAGTCCGCGTCCGCGTAGGGCAGGACGAGCCGGTCGCCGTCGGGTCCGGCGGTGGACTCCACCGCCCAGCGACGCAACCCGGCGGCCCGGCCCGGCGCCACCAGCACGGTGGCCCGCCCGGTCCGTTCCACGGGCCCCGACCAGCGGGCCACGTGACTGATCAGGTCCACTCCGGCGGGCGGCTGGTAGGCGCCCGGGTCGCCGGTGGCGCGTACCGCGCCCACCACCCGGGAGAGCCGGAAGCAGCGGGTGGCAGCCCGGTCCAGGTCGTGGCCGACCACGTACCACCGGCCTCGCCAGCAGACCACCCCCCAGGGCTGCAGCCGGCGGCGGGTCGGTGCGTCCCGGTCGGGCACCCGGTAGTCGAAGGTGACCTCCCGGCGGTCCCGGGCGGCGGCGGTCAGCGGGGCGAACGCCGGGTCGACCGTCACCATCGGCTCCAGGCCGAGGGTGGCCTGCGGGTCCACGGCGATGCCGGCGGCGCGCAGCTTGGCCAGCCCGGACGACGCGGCGGCGGCCAGCCCGGCGTGCTGCCAGAGCCGGGCGGCGATGCCCACCGCGGCCGCCTCGTCCGGCTCCAGCGGGATGTCCGGCAGCGCGTACTCCCGGTGGGCGATCCGGTAGCCGGGCTCGGCGTCGAAGACGCTGGCCGTCCCGGTCTCCAGCGGCACCCCCAGCTCCCGCAGCTCCGCCTTGTCCCGCTCGAACTTGCGCTGGAACGCCTCGTGGTCCTTGGCGTCGTCCGGATCGTGCTCGTAGCCGGGCACGGTCGCGGCGATCTGCGCGGCGGTCAGGAACCGTCGCGTGGAGAGCAGACAGATCACCAGGTTGACCAGGCGTTCGGTACGGGTCCGGGACACGTGGAGAACGCTAGCAGCCCGCACGCCGCGAGCGCGCACCCGCGCGGGCGCGGCGCGCGGGAGCGCGATCCCGGTCACCCCGCCCGGCGGCCCGGCACCACCGACGGGCGGCCCGGCGGGAGCCGCCCTAGGGTGAAGCGCATGTCGGAGGCGGAGGTCAAGAGCGAGAGCGTCGGCACGGTCGTGGTGGCCGGCGCGGCGAACCTCGCCATCGCGGTCGCCAAGCTGGTCGCCGGCCTGATCTCCGGCTCCGCGGCGATGCTCAGCGAGGCCGCGCACTCGGTCGCCGACACCACCACCGAGGTGCTGCTCTACCTGGCGCTGCGCCGGGGCGCGCGCCCCGCTGACCGGCGGCACCCGTTCGGGTACGGCAAGGAGAGCTACGTCTGGGCGTTCCTCGCGGCGCTGTTCACCTTCGTGGTCGGGGCCGGCTTCGCCATCACCCACGGCGTGACCACCATCCTGGTGCACGAGCACACCGGCAACTATCTGGCCTCGTACATCGTGCTGGCGCTCTCCTTCGTCATCGAGTCGATCTCGCTGGCCCGGGCGGTGCGGCAGATCCGCCGCGCGTCCCGCCGCTGGCGCGCCAGCCCGCACCGCTACCTGCGGCTGACCGCCGACACCACGGTCAAGGCGGTCTTCCTGGAGGACAGCGCCGCGCTGATCGGCCTGCTGCTCGCGGCCGCCGGCCTGACCCTGTCCCACCTCACCGGCGAGGAGCTCTACGACGGCCTCGCCTCGATCCTGATCGGCGTGCTGCTGCTGGTGGTCGCCGGCATCCTGGCCCGCAGCAACATCTCGCTGCTGGTCGGCCGGGCGGTCTCCGACCGGGTGCACCGGCGGATCGAGCGCGAGCTGTCCGCCCTGCCGCACGTCGACCGGGTCGACACCCTGATGACCATGTTCCTCGGCCCGGAGGACATCCTGGTCGCCGCCAAGGTCGACTTCGACGACGAGGCCAGCGGCGCCGACATCGAGGCCGCCGCCGACCAGGCCGAGCGCCGGCTCACCGAGCAGTTCCCGGAGATCGGGTACGTCTTCCTCGACCCCACCCCCTCCCGGCCGGGCGCGGCCCGGCGCGGCACCCGGCTGGTGCAGGAGGACGACGGCCGCCCGGACGGCCCCGGCGGCGTCCCCGGCCCACCCTGACCGACGTCGCGCCGCCGACCCGGTCGCCCCCAACCCCGGCCGTGCCCCGACCCGGCCCTCCCCCGACCCGGCCACCTCCGACCCCGGCCGCCTCCGACCCCGGCCGCCCGCCGAC
>NZ_KQ058727.1 GCF_000982955.1 Micromonospora sp. HK10
GGCGGCCGCGGCGGGGGGCGGCCCGGGCCGGGGCGCGCGGGTCGTCCAGCCGGCCCGCCCGACCGCGGACACGGACTGGGCCGGCGAGCCGCCCTACGACCCGGACTTCGACGGACCGATCCGGCCGGGCGCCCGCCCGGCCGTGCCGGCCGCCCCGGCGTACGAGGGGTTCGACCCGGGCGACGAGCCGCTGGACGACGTGATCGACGAGCGGACCGCCCGGCAGTCCAGCGAGGAGCAGGCGGTCCAGCTGCTCCGCGAGACGTTCGGCGCCGAGAGGATCGACGAGGTCGACGCGCGCTGAGCGCGCGTCGACCGCCGAGGAGCTGTGCCGCCGCCCGACTAGGCTGGGCGCGGCCGACCCGACGACTGTGAGAAGGAGCCATCCGTGCGCCCAGGTGGACAGCCGAACATGCAGCAGATGCTGAAGCAGGCGCAGAAGATGCAGCAGCAGATCACCAAGGCCCAGGCCGAGCTGGCCGAGGCGGAGCTGACCGGCACCGCCGGCGGCGGGCTGGTCACCGCGACCGTGTCCGGGAACGGTGAGATCAAGAGCATCAAGATCGACCCCAAGGCGGTCGACCCGGAGGACGTGGAGACCCTGGAGGACCTGGTCGTCGCGGCCCTGCACAACGCCGCCGAGGCGGCCCGGGAGCTGACCGAGCAGAAGATGGGTCCGGTCGCCGGCGGGATGGGCGGCCTCGGCCTGCCCGGGTTCTGAGCGGCAGATGTACGAGGGTGCCATTCAGGACCTGATCGACGAGCTGGGTCGGCTGCCGGGCGTCGGCCCGAAGAGCGCCCAGCGGATCGCCTTCCACGTGCTGTCGGCGGATCCGGCGGACGTGAACCGGCTGGCCGGTGCGCTGCGCAAGGTCAAGGAGCTGGTGCGGTTCTGCACCACCTGCTACAACGTGGCCGAGTCGGAGCAGTGCCGGATCTGCCGCGACCCGCGCCGTACCGACGAGGTGCTCTGCGTGGTCGAGGAGCCGAAGGACGTGGTGGCGATCGAGCGGACCGGCGAGTTCCGCGGGCGCTACCACGTACTCGGCGGGGCGATCAATCCGTTGGAGGGGATCGGCCCGGACAGCCTGCGGATCCGGGAACTGATGACCCGGCTCGGCGGAGGCTCCGTGCGCGAGCTGATCCTGGCCACCGACCCGAACACCGAGGGCGAGGCGACCGCGACGTACCTGGCGTTGATGGTCAAGCCGATGGGGATCGCGGTGACCCGGCTGGCCAGCGGCCTACCCGTCGGCGGCGACCTCGAGTACGCCGACGAGATCACCCTGGGCCGCGCGTTCGAGGGCCGGCGGGCCGTCTGACCGTCGGCGGCGGTGCCGGGACGGTGCCGGTCGGGCCGGTGGCCCGACGACGCCTTCCCGGCGCCGGCGCACCACGCTGACCACCCGGGCCGGCCCTGGGCGGACGTCCGGAGGCTTCCGCGATGTGGGCGGGCCGCCCGGGGTATCCCCGACGTGGGCGGACGCCCGGAGGCTTCCGCGGTGTGGGCGGGCCGCCCGAGGTATCCGCGACGTGGGCGGGCGCCCGGAGGTACCGCGATGTGGGACGAGTGTGGTTCGCCACGCGCCCTCCGGCCGCTCGGCATGCTGCCCGCTTTGCGGTGATCCGTCCAATCCCACCATCTGCTCATGGCTGTGACAGTCCTGTTTGTCGGAAGATCGGATGCTGTCAGACCCGGCCGCTTGGTGTCGGCTTGATAGCGATTGCCTAACGGGCGTTCCGCTTCTGTGTGTCGTGTCATAGCCTCCCGCACACGGACTGAGTCACAGCTCGGCGTGGGATACGTGCATGACAGAGGTGAGAGATGCAGGCGAGCAGGCTTAAAGCGGCCGTGGCCCTTGCGGCCGCTGCCGCTCTGGCGGTCGGGGCGTCCGGCTGTGCCAAGAGCGAGCGCGACGAGGGCAGCGGTGGGGCCAAGACCGGCGGCACCTTCGTCTTCGCGGGCGCCGGTAACCCCAAGAACTTCGACCCGATCTTCAACGACGACGGAGAGTCGTTCCGGCCGATCCGGCAGATGTACGACACCCTCGTGCAGAACAAGCCGGGCACGGCCGATCTGCAGGGCGCGCTGGCGGAGAGCTGGGAGCACGACCCCGACGGCAAGGTCTGGACCTTCCACCTGCGCAAGGGCGTGAAGTTCCACGACGGCACCGATTTCAACGCCGCCGCGGTCTGCTTCAACTTCGACCGCTGGTTCAACATGAAGGGCGCCGCCGCCCAGTCGCAGATGATCTACTACTCGGACGTCTTCGGCGGTTTCGCCAAGAACGAGGCCGAGGGTGTCGGCGAGCCGGTCTACAACAAGTGTGAGGCGAAGGACGACGGCACCGCCGTCGTCACGATGAACCGGTACAAGGGCGCCTTCCCCGGCGCGTTCGCGCTGACCGCGCTCTCGATCGCGAGCCCCGAGGCGCTGAAGAAGTACGACGCCGACACGGTGAAGCAGAACGGCGACTCGTTCGAGTACAGCGCGTTCGCCAACGAGCACCCGGTGGGCACCGGCCCGTTCAAGTACGCCGGATGGGACAAGGCCAAGGGTGAGATCACCCTGGAGCGGAACCCCGACTACTGGGGCGAGAAGGCCAAGGTCGACAAGCTCGTCATCAAGATCATCGAGGACGAGAACACCCGCAAGCAGGAGCTGCGCGCCGGCACCGTCCAGGGCATCGACTTCCCGGCCCCGGCCGACCGCAAGGCGCTCTCGGGCGAGGGCTTCCAGGTCCTCGACCGCCCGGCGTTCAACATCCTCTACCTCGGCTTCAACCAGAAGAACCCGAAGCTGAAGGACCTGCGGGTGCGCCAGGCCATCGCCTACGCCCTCAACCGCCAGCAGCTCGTGCAGACCAAGGGCCCGGGTGGCACCAAGGTCGCCGACGAGTTCATGCCGGACACCGTGCTCGGCTACGCCCAGGACGTGCAGAAGTACGAGTACAACCCGGACAAGGCCAAGCAGCTGCTCAAGGAGGCCGGGGTCAGCAACCTGACCTTGAACTTCTACTACCCGACCGACGTGTCCCGGCCGTACATGCCGAACCCGCAGGAGATCTTCACCGTCCTGGCCAACGACCTCCAGGCCGTGGGCATCAAGGTCAACGGTGTGGCCCGCCCGTGGAACGGTGGCTACAAGGACGACGTGCAGCAGTTCGGCAAGCACGACCTGCACATCCTCGGCTGGACCGGTGACTACAACGACCCGGGCAACTTCGTCGGCACGTTCTTCGGCCGCAGCAAGGTCGAGTTCGGCGACCAGTCCATGACCGAGATGTTCGACGCCATCACCAAGGCCGACGCCACCGTCGACGAGGCCGGCAAGAAGGCCGCGTGGGAGCAGGTCAACCGCGACATCGCCGCCAAGTGGCTGCCGGCCGTGCCGGTCTGGCACGCCCCGCCGGCCATCGTGGTCACCAAGGACGTCAAGGGTCTGGTCGCCAGCCCGCTGACGGACGAGCGGTTCAACACCGTCAGCGTCGGCTGAGGACGCCTGATCCGCTGACGCGACACGGAATCGGCCCGGGCTGGGCTTACCCCCGCCCGGGCCGATTCGGCGGCTACCGAGAATCTGGTGTGTGAAAGATGTTGCGAGTCATAGTCCGCCGCCTGCTACAGCTGGTGGTGACCCTGATAGGGCTGTCCGCGCTGGTCTTCGTCTGGCTGCGGAACCTGCCGGGCGGGCCGATCGAGGCGCTGCTCGGTGAGCGGGCCACCCCGGAACGGCGGGCCCTGCTGATCAAGGCGCTCGGCTACGACCAGCCGATCCTGGTGCAGTACGCCAAGTTCATGCAGCGGCTGCTGACCGGCGACTTCGGTAACTCGATCCGGAGCGGCGATCCGGTCACCGAGGTGATCGGCCGCGCCTTTCCGGCCACCATCGAGCTGGCCGCGGCCGCCATGGTCATCGCGATCGGGCTCGGCGTGCCGCTCGGCTACCTGGCCGCCCGGCACCGCGGCCGGCTACTCGACAACATGAGCATCGCCGGCACCCTGCTCGGCATCTCGATTCCGATCTTCTTCCTGGGCTACCTGCTCAAGGACGTCTTCACCCAGAACATCCACTGGTTCCCGCCCTCGGGCCGGATGAGCACCGGCGTGGACAACACCGAGATCACCGGCTTCTTCGTCCTCGACGGTCTGCTCACGCGGGAGTTCGACGCCACCGCGGACGCGCTCTGGCACCTGGTCCTGCCGGCGCTCACCCTGGCCACCATCCCGCTGGCGGTGATCGTCCGGATCACCCGGGCCAGCGTGCTCGACGTGCTCAACGAGGACTTCGTCCGCACGGCCGAGGCGAAGGGCCTGCGGCACAAGACCATCCGGGGCCGGCACATCCTGCGCAACGCCCTGCTGCCGGTGGTCACCACCATCGGCCTGCAGACCGGCGCGCTGCTCTCCGGCGCGGTGCTCACCGAGCGGGTCTACAACTGGGGTGGCCTCGGTACGTTGATCTACAACTCGATCAGCGGCGGCCGGGACTACCCGGTGCTCCAGGCGCTGATCCTGCTGGCCGCGCTGGTCTTCGTGCTGGTCAACCTCCTGGTCGACCTCTCCTACGCCTTCATCGACCCGAGGGTGCGTGTGCGATGAGTGATCCGATCACCCGGCCCACGGCGAGCCCGCAACGCGAGAGCGTGGACCCCTCCGCCGTCGAGGAGAAGCGCGAGGGCATCCTGCCGCCCGGCCTCGACCGGCTCGGCGAGCGCAAGCGCGCCCGGTTGGAGCAGCTCGCCCAGGCCACCGCCGACAAGGGTGGCGTGAGCCTGGTCCGGGACGCGTTCCGCCGGCTGCGGCGCAACCCGACGGCGATCTTCGGCGCGTCCATCGTGGCGCTGTTCATCCTGGTGGCGATCTTCGCACCGCTGCTCGCGCCGCACGACCCCGCGCAGCGCTTCGACGAGCTGACGAAGAACCTCACCGTTGACAACATCCCCGGGGCCAGCAGCGAGTTCCCGTTGGGCTCCGACCCGCTCGGCCGGGACTTCCTGTCCCGCATGATCCACGGAAGCCGGCAGACCCTGTTCGTCGGCGTGCTCGCCACGTTCATCGGGCTGGCCCTGGGCGTGCTGGTCGGCGCGATCGCCGGTGCCTTCGGCGGTTGGGTCGACAACATCCTGATGCGCTTCACCGACGTGATGCTGGCGCTGCCGGCCCTGCTGCTGGCGATCAGCCTGGTGGCCATGGCCAGCCGGTCCAGCCAGTGGACGGTCATCATCGCGGTGGCCATCGTCAACGTGCCGATCTTCGCCCGGCTGCTGCGCGGTTCGATGCTTGCGCAACGGGAGAGCGACCACGTGCTGGCCGCCCGGGCGCTCGGCGTCAAGCAGGGGTCGATCGTGCTCCGGCACATGCTGCCCAATGCGATGACCGCGGTGATCGTGCAGGCCACGCTGACCCTCTCCACCGCGATCCTGGAGGCGGCGTCGCTCTCCTTCCTCGGCCTCGGTGACCCCGACATCAACCGCGCCGAGTGGGGCCTGATGCTCGGCGTGGACGGTCAGCGCTACTTCGAGGTCCGCCCCGAGCTGGCCTACTACCCGGCGGTCGCGATCATCATCGTCGCGCTCGGCTTCACCCTGCTGGGCGAGGGGATGCGCGAGGCGATCGACCCGAAGAGCCGGCGGTGACGGCGATGCGGCGGACCAGCACGGCCGGCCCCGGCCGGCGAGAGGACGTGACCCGATGAGCCTGCTCGACGTACGTGACCTGACCGTGGTGTTCCAGCGCCGTGGCGAGCGGCCGTTCACCGCGGTCGACAAGGTCAGCTTCAGCGTGGAGCCGGGGCAGACCGTGGGCCTGGTCGGCGAGTCCGGCTGTGGCAAGAGCGTGACCAGCCTGGCGATCATGGGCCTGCTGCCCAGGCGCGGCAACAAGGTCACCGGCGAGGTCAACTTCGACGGCACCGACCTGCTGAAGCTGCGCCCGGACGACCTGCGGGACCGGCGCGGCCGGGACATCGGCATGATCTTCCAGGACCCGCTCTCCTCGCTGAACCCGGTCGTGCCGATCGGCATCCAGGTGGCCGAGGTGCTGGAACGGCACCGGGGCATGGACCGCAAGGCGGCCCTGAAGGAGGCCCGGGAACTGCTCGACGCCGTCGGCATCCCGGACCCGAACCGGCGGCTCAAGGAATACCCGCACCAGATCTCCGGCGGCATGCGGCAGCGGGCGCTGATCGCCATCGCGTTGGCCTGCAAGCCGCGGCTGCTGATCGCGGACGAGCCGACCACCGCCCTGGACGTGACCATCCAGGCGCAGATCCTCACCCTGCTCAAGCAGCTCGTCGACGAGACCGGCACCGCGCTCATCATGATCACGCACGATCTGGGCGTGGTCGCCGGCCTCTGCGACACGGTCAACGTGCTCTACGGCGGCAAGGTGGTGGAGCGGGCGGCCCGGCACGAGCTGTTCGCCCGGCCGCGGCACCCGTACACGCACGGGCTGCTGAGTTCGGTGCCTCGGCTGGACTCGCCCCGGGGCGAGCGGCTGCACGCCATCCGTGGCTCGGTGGCCGACAACATCCCCTGGGGCGAGGGGTGTGCCTTCGCGCCGCGCTGCGACAACGTCGTGGACGCCTGCCTGGAGGGCACCCCGCCGCTGGAGCCCACCGCGACCGGCGGCGACCTGCGCTGCAACAACCCCGTTTCCGAGGAGGTGGCGGTCCCGTGACCGAGTCGACCGAGCGGACCGGACCCCTGGTCGAACTGCGCGACGTCAAGGTCCACTTCCCGGTGAAGAGCGGGGTGCTCTTCGACCGGACGGTCGGCTACGTCTACGCCGTGGACGGCGTCTCCCTCTCGATCAACCGGGGCGAGACGTACGGGCTGGTGGGCGAGTCCGGCTGCGGCAAGTCCACGCTGGGCCGGGGCCTGCTGCGGCTGGTCGAGCCGACCGACGGCGAGATCGTCTTCGACGGCACGGACGTCCGGTCGCTCAAGGGCGAGTCGATGCGCAAGGCCCGCCGCCGGATGCAGATGATCTTCCAGGACCCGCTGTCCAGTCTCGACCCCCGGCAGTCGGTGGAGTCGCTGCTGGTCGAGGGGCTCAAGGCGCACGGGCTGGCCGGCGACAAGGCGGCCACCGCCAAGCGGCTGCGGGACACCCTGGCCGCGGTCGGCCTGCCCGCCTCCGCGTTGAGCAAGTATCCGCACGAGTTCTCCGGCGGGCAGCGGCAGCGCATCGGCATCGCCCGGGCGCTGGTGCTCGACCCGGAACTGATCGTCGCCGACGAGCCGGTCTCCGCGCTGGACGTGTCGATCCAGGCCCAGGTGCTCAACCTGCTCGAGGACATCCAGAACGATCGCGGCCTGACGTACCTGATCATCGCGCACGACCTCGCGGTGGTCCGGCACATCGCGGACACCGTCGGGGTGATGTACCTCGGTGGCCTGGTCGAGGAGGCGTCCAGCGACGACCTCTACCGGGAGCCGATGCACCCGTACACGAAGGCGCTGATGTCGGCGGTGCCGGTGCCGGACCCGCAGGTGGAGGACCGCCGCGAGCGGATCCTGCTCGCCGGCGACCTGCCCTCGCCGACGAACCCGCCGGCCGGCTGCCGGTTCCACACCCGGTGCCCGTGGGCCCAGCCGACCCGCTGCGCCGAGGAGCGGCCGGCGCTGCGCGAGGTGCTCGACGGCCACCGGGTCGCGTGCCACTACGCCGAGGACATCGCGGCCGGCCGGATCCGGCCGCACGAGGTCGAGCCGGAACTTGTCCGGCCGGACGACGGCGCCGCGCCGGGCGACACCGGTGAGCTGATCCCGACCCCGTGACACCGCACGAGGCCCCCTTCCCGAGCCGGGAAGGGGGCCTCGTCGTGGGTCAGCCCTCGGGGCGGTTCAGCAGGGCGACCGCGATGGTGTGCACCGCGTCCAGCCCGGCCGGGTCGGCCAGCGCCGCCTTCCCGCCGGTCACCACGTACCACTCGTCGGCGTCCTTGTACTGCACCCGCAGGACGACCTGCCCGTCGGCCCACTCGGTGCGCAGGGTGAGTTCCCCGGTCACCACGCCGACCTCGTCGGTCATCACGCCGCCCGGCCCGGCCGTGAGGTCGGTGCTCCGCTGCTGCGTCCCGCCGGCCGGCGGGGTCGTGTCGGCGGCCATGCCGGCGCCGGAGACGTCGGCCGGGGCGGCCGGCGCCCCGTCGGCCGTCATGCCGGCCGAGGTCGGGCCCGGCGGGGTCGCGCCGGCGGGCGCCGCCGCCTCCGCACCCGACGCGGGCGCGGTCGCCGCCGCCCCGCCCGCCGGGTCCGGCGCCTGCTCCGGTGCCGGCGTACCGCCGGACCCGGTCACCGCTTGCTCGCTCATCCGGCTCCCTCGTTCCGCTCGCTGGCCGCCCCGCCGGTGCGGAGATCCGCTCGCCGGCGCCCGCTCACGGGCAGCCCTCCAACATGTCGGTCAACGCGGCCTTCTCGGCGCTGGTCACCGTGAGCCGCCAGTAGTGCTTCACCGCCACCCAGTCGGCCGCGTACTGGCACCAGTAGGACCGGCTGGGCGGCTTCCACTGGGACGGGTCCTGATCACCCTTTGCCCGGTTGGACCGCTGCGAAACCGCCACCAGCTGGGGCCGGGTCAGGTCGTTGGCGAAATCGCCGCGCTTCGAGTCGTCCCACTCGTCGGCGCCCGACCGCCACGCGTTGGCCAGCGGCACGATGTGGTCGATGTCCACGTCGGCGGGATCGGTCAGTGCCATCCCGTCGTACACACTCTCCCAGCGGCCACCGACCACGTTGCAACCGGAGAGCTTGATGCCCTCCCCGTCCCGCTGCAGCACGCTGTCCCGCACATCGCAGTTCTTGCCGGTGCCCCGCCAGTGCGGGAAATGGGTCCGGCTGTAACCCTTCATCGAACCGGCCGCCGCGACGGTCAGCTCGCCGAGCTGCTGGTTGACGTTGCCCGTGGCGCTCGGCGACGCCCCCGGCTCGTCGGCCATCGGCACACAGCCGGACACGCCGATCACCAGCACCGCGGTGAGCGCAGCCGCCGAACCGGCACGGGCTCCTGATCTCGTACGCACAGACGACACCTCTTTAGCTTGCGGGCTCCCGGCGAGTCCGCACAGTACCCGGCGGCGGATTCGGTGATTCGTGGCGTCGGGACCCGGGGCCCGGCAGAGTGGACTTCCATGACCCCACCGGCCTCCGCGCTCCGCACCGGCACCGCCGCCGGCCGGGGCACCCTGCTCGCCGCGACCCTCGCCTCCGGCATGGTCTTCCTGGACAGCACCGTCGTCAACGTGGCGCTGCCCCGGCTCGGGGCGGACCTCGACGCCACCGTGGCGGATCTCCAGTGGACGGTGAACGGCTACCTGCTCATGCTGGCCGCGTTCGTGCTGCTCGGCGGCGCGCTCGGCGACCGGTTCGGCCGGCGGCGGATCTTCCTGCTCGGGGTGGTGTGGTTCGCCCTGGCGTCGGTGCTCTGCGGACTGTCCCAGGGGATCGGCTGGCTGATCGCGGCGCGGTTCCTCCAGGGCGCCGGCGGGGCGCTGCTCACCCCCGGCTCGCTCGCCGTGCTCCAGGCCAGCTTCCATCCCGACGACCGGGGCAAGGCGATCGGCATCTGGTCCGGGCTCTCCGGGGTGGCCACCACGCTCGGCCCACTGCTCGGCGGCTGGCTCATCGACGCGTTCTCCTGGCGGTGGATCTTCTTCGTGAACGTGCCGCTGGCCGTCGGGGTGGTGCTCGCCGCGCTGCGCTGGGTGCCCGAGAGCCGGGACGTGGCGGCCTCGCGGACCGGGGCGGGACGGCGGTTCGACGTGGCGGGCGCACTGCTCGGCGCGCTGGGCCTGGGCGGCGTCACGTACGCGCTGATCGACGCACCGGCGCGCGGCGCCCGCTCCCCGGCGGTGCTGGCCGCGGCGGTGGCCGGGGTGCTCGCCGTGGTGGTGTTCGTGCTCGTCGAGCGGCGGCGCGGCGACAGCGCGATGCTGCCCACCGGGCTGTTCGGCAGCCGGCTCTTCTCGGTACTGAACGTCTTCACCGTGGTGGTGTACGCGGCGCTCGGTGGGTTCACCTTCTTCCTCGCCGTCTACCTGCAGAACGTGGTCGGCTGGTCCGCGCTGCTCACCGGCCTGGCCACGGTGCCGATGACGGTGCTGCTGCTGCTCGGTTCGTCGCGCGCCGGGGCGATGGCCGCCCGGATCGGCCCGCGGTTGCCGCTGACCGTCGGCCCGGTGGTCGCGGCGGCCGGTCTGCTGCTGCTGCGCCGCGTCGGGCCGGGCGCGTCGTACTGGACGGATGTGCTGCCCGGGGTGGTCCTGTTCGGAGCGGGCCTGACCCTCGTGGTGGCGCCGCTGACCGCCTCGGTGCTGGCGGCGGTGGCGGACCGCTTCGCCGGGGTGGCGAGCGGGTTCAACAACGCCGCCTCGCGGGCCGGCGGCCTGCTCGCGGTGGCCGCGCTGCCGCTGCTGGTCGGCCTCTCCGGCACCGGTTACGAGCAGAAGGGCGCGCTCGCCGGCGCGTACCGGGGGGCGTTGGCGTGGTGCGCGGGCCTGTTGGTGGCGGGCGCGGTGCTCGCCGCCGCGCTCATCCACCGACCCCGGAAAGAAGGCGGGGCCCCCGCGTCACGCTGAGGCCCCGCCTGCCGAGATCAGCCCCGGGCGCGGTTGACGGCGCTGGTGACCGCCTTGATCGAGGCGGTCACGATGTTGGCGTCGACGCCGACGCCCCAGACCGTGGCACCGTCCACCTCGCACTCCACGTACGCGGCGGCCTGCGCGTCCCCACCCGAGGAGAGGGCGTGCTCGTGGTAGTCGAGCACCCGTACCGCCACGCCCAGCGACTGCAGCGCGTTGACGTACGCGTCGATCGGGCCGTTGCCGACCGCGGTGAGCGGGCGGACCGCGTCGCCGGTGCCGACCTGCGCCTCGATCTCCACCTTGCCGTCGGCGGTGCCGATGGTGTAGCCGGCCAGGGTGACCGCCGGGTCGACCTGGTGGTCGACCAGGTAGTTGCGGGCGAAGATCTCCCACATGGTGCCCGGCTCGACCTCGCCGCCGTCGTGGTCGGTGACCTGCTGGACCACGCCGGAGAACTCGATCTGGAGGCGGCGCGGCAGGTCGAGCTGGTGCTCGGTCTTCATGATGTACGCGACGCCGCCCTTGCCGGACTGCGAGTTGACCCGGATGACCGCCTCGTAGGTGCGGCCCAGGTCCTTCGGGTCGATCGGCAGGTAGGGCACCGCCCAGCTGAACTCGTCGACCGGCACCCCGGCCGCCGCCGCGTCGGCGTGCAGGGCGTCGAAGCCCTTCTTGATCGCGTCCTGGTGCGAGCCGGAGAAGGCGGTGTAGACCAGGTCGCCCGCGTACGGGTGCCGCTCGTGCACCGGCAGCTGGTTGCAGTACTCGACGGCCCGCTTGATCTCGTCGATGTTCGAGAAGTCGATCATCGGGTCGATGCCCTGGGAGAACAGGTTCAGCCCCAGGGTGACCAGGTCGACGTTGCCGGTGCGCTCGCCGTTGCCGAACAGGCAGCCCTCCACGCGGTCGGCGCCGGCCAGCAGGCCCAGCTCGGCGGCGGCCACGCCGGTGCCCCGGTCGTTGTGCGGGTGCAGGCTCAGCACCAGGCTGTCCCGTCGGGGGAGGTGCCGGTGCATCCACTCGATGGAGTCGGCGTAGACGTTCGGCGTGGCCATCTCGACGGTGGCCGGCAGGTTGATGATCAGCTTCCGGTCCGGGGTCGGCTCGATCACCTCGATGACCTTGGTGCAGACCTCCAGCGCGTACTCCAGCTCGGTGCCGGTGTACGACTCGGGCGAGTACTCGTAGTAGATCTCGGTGTCCGGGGTGTGGATCTCGGCGTACTTCTGGCAGAGCCGCGCCGCGCTCGTCGCGATGTCGGTGATGCCGTCCCGGTCCAGGCCGAAGACCACCCGGCGCTGCAGCGTCGAGGTGGAGTTGTAGAAGTGCACGATGGCCCGGCGCGCGCCGCGCAGCGACTCGAACGTCCGGTCGATCAGGTGCTCCCGGCACTGGGTGAGCACCTGGATGGTGACGTCGGAGGGGATCAGGTCCTGCTCGATCAGCTGCCGGACGAAGTCGAAGTCGGTCTGGCTGGCCGACGGGAAGCCGACCTCGATCTCCTTGTAGCCCATCTGCACGAGCAGCTGGAACATCCGGCGCTTGCGCTCCGGCGACATCGGGTCGATCAGCGCCTGGTTGCCGTCGCGCAGGTCCACCGCGCACCAGCGGGGCGCGGCCTCGACCCGGCGGGTCGGCCAGGCGCGGTCCGGCAGGTCGACGCGGAACTGCTGGTCGTACGGCAGGTAGCGGTGGAAGGGCATCCGGCTGGGGCGCTGCCGGGCGATCGGATCGGTCTCGGCGTCGGTGACAGGTTGAGCCATCTCGGTGTGCTCCCTGGGAACATGTGGCGTCAGCAGATCGGAAGGTGTCGGCGTGGGGGCCGCGCGACGGTGCGCGGCGGAGCCGAGAAGAAGATCGGATGTGCTGGACGGCGCGGTTCAACTCCGCGACGAGGTGCCGGCCGGTTAGGCCTCGTCGCGGCAGCCAAGGAGAAGGAACGCCCGCCACATGACTAGGTCACCCTACGTGGTGAGACCGGCGGTGGGAAGGCGGGTCCGGACTATGGGACCGGAGTCACCGCCCGCTCCGCCACCGGCTCGCCCAGCCGCGGCATCCGCCCGGCCCACGCCACCGCCGGCACGATCACCAGGCCGACCAGGGCGAAGATCGCCGCCGCCGGGTACCAGCCCCAGCCGCCGGTGGTCACGCCGAGCGCGGTGAGCCCGGCCGGGGCGATCAGGTACTGCAGCTGCGAGCCGAGCTGGAACGCCCCCACGTACGCGCCGCGCTGGGCGGCCGGCGGCAGCGTGGCGGTGAGCCCCCAGGCGCCCGCCGACTCGATCAGTTCCGCCAGGATGAGCAGCGTCGCGGCGGCCACCAGCACCACCACGGTGAGCGCGCCCCGGGTCGCCCCGGAGACCGGCAGCACCAGGCAGAACAGGGCGATCAGCAGGGCACCCCGGCGGGACGCCCGGGCCGCGCCCGGCGCGGTGTCGGCGCCCCGGCTGGCGCGTACCTGGAGCAGCACGATCAACACCGTGTTGAACAGCACCAGCCCGGCGATCAGCGTCTTCGGGGCGTCGGTGTGGGTGAGGATCCAGAGCGGCATGACCGTCAGGTACAGCGTCTGGTGGGCGGTGAGCAGCCCGGAGAGCAGGGACACCGTCATGAACGGCCGGTCCCGCAGCACCGCGAACCGGCTCATCGGCTCCACCGCCCGGGTCACCTCGGGCAGCCGCGGCAGCCGTTGCACGAAGATCGAGGTCACCAGGAACACCGCCGCGATGAACCAGGCCATCGCCCGGTACGCCGCCATGGTGTCCACCGCGAGCACCAGCCCGCTGATCACCGCGCCCAGCCCGAATCCGACGTTCAGCAGGGAACGTTGGTACGCCATCGCGGTGACCCGCTCGGCCGGCGGCAGCGCGTTGATCGAGTAGACCTGGCGGGCGGTGCCGGCGGCCGCGTGGACCAGGGCGAGCGCGACCACCACGGCGAGGAATCCGAGGAAGCCGCCCACGAGGGGATACGCCCCGAAGAGCGCCGCCTCCAGCAGCAGCCCGAGCACCCAGACCCGCTGCGGGCCGTACCGGTCGGTCAGCCCGCCCAGCGGCACCGCGCCCAGCAGCGACACCCCCGCCGCGACGGACAGGCCCAGCCCCACCTGGGCGGCGCTGAGCCCGAGCGCCCGGGTGAAGAAGACGGCGCTGCCGGCCTGGAACAGGCCGCTTCCCACGGCGTAGACCATGGCCTGCACGGCCAGGGCGCGGGTCAGCCCGGCCGGCGGTACGACGTCCCGGACGGCGGTACGGATGGTGTCTGCGGCCCCCATGACGGCTGAGCCAAGCGGACCCCCCACCGTCCGGTCGAGCGATTTAGGCTGAGCCGAATTCACGGGGGTGCGGGTGTCCGAGTTGCGGTTCGAGCCGGCCGATGTGGCGGGCGTACGGTTCAGCCTCTCGCCGGTGTGGGAGACCGTCTCCAGCCTCTGGGCGCTCGACAACCCGGTCCGGCACGCCGTGCACCTGGCCTGGTTCGACCGGGCCCGGGTGACCGCCCGCCGCCCCGACGTGGTCGACCGGATCCGGCCGTTGCGGGAGCTGGCGCGGCCCGGCCGTTGGCTGCCCGACTTCCTCACCCCGGCGGCCGCCCGGGCCGACGTGACCGTCGAGGAGCAGCTCGACCAGATCGCGGCCACCCCGCCCGACGTGGTGGTGCGGGACCTGGTGTCCACCACCCCGAGCGGGCCGCTGTCCCGGTTCGGGCAGGCTCTGCTGGTCGCGCCGCGCGAGCTGCTGCCGCCGCTCGTCGACGCGGTGCGGGTCTGGCACGACGAGGCGATCGCGCCGGACTGGGCGCGGATGCGGGCGCTGCTGGAGGCGGATGTCGCGCACCGCGCGGCCCAGCTCGCCGAGGGTGGCGCCGGCCGGGTGCTGGACGAACTGCATCCGAGCCTGCACTGGCTCGGCGACCGGGTGGTCAGCGACGACCCGTTCGAGCGGGACTTCGACCTGGGCGGGCGTGGCCTGGCGCTCAACCCGGGGATCTTCACGGACCGGCGGGTGCTCTGGAACCTGCTCGAGGAGTCGATGCCCGCCGGGACGTACCCGGTCCGGGCGGTCGGCACGTTGTGGGAGACCTGTCCCGCGCCGCCCGGGGACCCGCTGGCCCGGGTGATGGGTTCGGGGCGGGCCGCGCTGCTGCACCTGCTCGACTCGCCGGCCACCACCACCGATCTGGCCCGGCGTACCGGCCTGTCCGGCGGGGGCGTCTCGCAGCACCTGGCGGCGCTGCACGCCGCCGGGCTGGTGGCTCGCAGCCGGCGCGGCCGGCACGTCTTCTACCGCAACACCGAGGCCGCGATGGTCCTGCTCCGCGCCGCCCGGGGCGACTGAGGGGGGTCGATTCCCCGGCCCGGTGCGAGGTGCGGCGGCCGGGGTGCCCGCACGGCCGTGCGTGCCGCCCTCCGGTCGCGGTGGGTGCCGCCTCCGGACGAAGGACGGGGCGGGGCGGTCAGCGGAGCAGGAGGGCGGCCAGCGGGTGGCGGTGCCGCAGGGCGGTTTCCCGGGCGAGCAGGTCGGGCGGCAGGGCGTACGGGTCGCCGAGCCGGCCGACGGCGGCCACCACCAGCGGCCGGACCTCGGCCGCGAGGTCCAGTTCGGCGGCGAGGCCGGCCCGGTCGAAGCGGGTGAGCTGGCGGACGTGCAGGCCGAGCGCGGTGGCCTGGACGGTGAGGTGGGCGATCGCCTGACCCAGGTCGTACGCGGCCCGCTCCGCCGCGCCCGGCCCGGCCGCGCCGGTGTGCGCGCCGACCAGCAGGGCCGCGGCGTGCCGGGCCCAGCGCTGCTCGGGGTCGGGGAGGCTGACCAGGATCCGTTTCCAGGTCTCGTCCTGGCGGTGCCCGAGGGCGAACCGCCAGGGCTGCGCGTTGGCCGCCGACGGCGCCCAGCGGGCCGCCTCGAGCAGCGAGGTCGCCTCGTCGCCGGCGAGCTCGGCGTGCGGGTCGAACGCGCGAGGGCTCCAGCGGAAGGCGAGCAGCGGGGTGAGGTCGGTCATGAGGGAAGCATCCCAGATGCACGTTTTGCCCTGTCTGACGGGTCGGTCAGATGTGGCCAAGAGCACCCGTAACGGACAAGTGCCTCAAGGCGTTCCCGTGCTCGCGCTGTCGGTCGGCTCCGGCGCCTCCCGCCCGACCGGGTCGCCCTCGACGACCGGTCCGGCCAGCGGCACGGTGGCCGGCGCCGGCCCCGGCTCGCCGGCCAGCCGGAGCGTCCCGAAGGCGGCCCGGACCGCGGTCGGGGTGCCGTCCGGCCGGTAGCAGTAGATCCCGACGTCCAGCGGGGCGTTCAGCGACGCCGAGGTGGTGTCGACCGCGTAGCAGTCGCCGGTGGCGCTGGTGGGCGCGGTCGCCGGGGAGACGGCCAGCGGCGCCCGCCGGTCGGTGAGCACCTCCAGCCAGTCGGTGAACGGATGCTGCACCCGGGGGTCCAGCTTCCGGGGCAGCGCGTCGTCGGGGTCGCCGAGGCGTACGCAGCTCCCCGACGCCGGCCGCCCCGGCGACGGCAGCGCGCACTGGAACAGCCCGTCGCCGTTCGCCGCGAGGGAGACGTCGACCGTGCCGCCCCAGCCCCAACCGGGCACGTCGACCCGCCAGCTGCCGTCGTTCGCGCTGGTCACCGTGATGGTCCGGTCCGGCCCGTCGCCCGTGACGAGCAGGTACGTGGCGGTCAGGTGCCGATCCTGGGCGGCGGCGGCCAGCGCGGCCAACTCGTCCCGGGCCGCGTCCGCCTCCGCCGGCGCCGGGTCGGCGGTGCTGGCCGGCGCCGGCCGGGGCGGGTCGGCGGTGCAGGCGGCCAGCAGTGCGGGCAGGGCGATCGCCAGGACGCCGGCCAGTCGTCGGGCCGCGCGGAGGTGTGCGTGCACCGGGACATTCTGCGGTGCCCGACCGGGTGCGGGGAGCCCGCCGTACGGCTGGCTTCCCGGCGTGTCGCGCGGACCTCGACGGGCGGGCGCGCCGCTGGTGAGCCGCCCATGCCGGGCCGGATGGTGGGATCACCCGACCCGGCGGCCGACGCCGCCCGATACGCTGAGGAGGTCTGACACGCGCCGCCGGACCTCGGACCGGCGGCGTCGGCACGCTCAGGGTCGTCGCTGGGAGGGAGTGCACCGTCGTGGCACTCGTGGTGCAGAAGTACGGCGGATCCTCCGTCGCCAACGCCGAGCGGATCAAGCGGGTGGCCGAGCGCATCGTGGCCGCCCGGAAGGCCGGCGACGACGTGGTCGTGGTGGTCTCCGCGATGGGCGACACCACCGACGAGCTGCTCGACCTGGCCAACCAGGTGAGCCCGCTGCCGCCCGGTCGCGAGCTGGACATGCTGCTCACCGCGGGGGAGCGGATCTCCATGGCGCTGCTCGCCATGGCCATCCACAACCTGGGGTACGAGGCCCGCTCGTTCACCGGCTCGCAGGCCGGCGTGCTCACCACCTCGGTGCACGGCCGGGCGCGGATCATCGACGTCACCCCGGGCCGCCTCAAGGGCGCGCTGGACGAGGGCGCGGTGGTCATCGTGGCCGGCTTCCAGGGCGTCTCGCAGGACACCAAGGACGTCACGACGCTGGGCCGGGGCGGGTCGGACACCACCGCCGTGGCGCTCGCGGCCGCGCTCGACGCGGACGTCTGCGAGATCTACACCGACGTGGACGGCGTCTTCTCCGCCGATCCCCGGATCGTGCCGAACGCCCGGCACATCAAGCAGATCACCTACGAGGAGATGCTGGAGTTGGCCGCCTGCGGCGCCAAGGTGCTGCACCTGCGCAGCGTCGAGTACGCCCGGCGCGCGGGCTTGCCGATCCACGTCCGTTCGTCATACTCGACCAACACCGGCACGATGGTCACCGGATCGATGGAGGACCTTCCTGTGGAACAGGCACTGATCACCGGGGTCGCCCACGACCGCAGCGAAGCGAAGATCACCATCGTCGGGGTGCCCGACGAGCCCGGCGCTGCGGCCCGGATCTTCGACACCGTCGCCGGTGCCGAGATCAACATCGACATGATCGTGCAGAACGTGTCCACCGAGGGCACCGGGCGCACCGACATCTCGTTCACGCTGCCGAAGACCGACGGCCCGACCGCCATGGCCGCGCTCAGCAAGATCCAGGAGTCGGTCAAGTTCAAGGGCCTGCTCTACGACGACCACGTCGGCAAGGTCTCGCTGATCGGCGCCGGGATGCGCTCGCACCCGGGCGTCGCGGCCGGCTTCTTCGCCGCCCTCGGCGCGGCCGGGGTGAACATCGAGATGATCTCCACCTCCGAGATCCGGGTCTCCGTGGTCTGCCGGGACACCGACCTCGACAAGGCGGTGCGAGCCATCCACGACGCCTTCGACCTGGGCGGTGACACCGAAGCCGTGGTCTACGCGGGGACCGGGCGGTAGCGGGAGATGTCGCTGCCCACCCTCGCCGTGGTCGGGGCGACCGGCGCCGTCGGCACGGTCATGTGCCAGCTGCTCTCCTCCCGCCGCAACGTCTGGGGCGAGATCCGGCTGCTCGCCTCGGCGCGCTCGGCGGGCCGCCGGGTGCAGTGCCGCGGCGAGGAGCTGATCGTCCAGGAGCTCACCGCCGAGGCCTTCGACGGCGTCGACGTGGCCATGTTCGACGTGCCGGACGAGGTCTCCCTGCGGTGGGCGCCGGAGGCGGTCGCCCGGGGCGCCGTGGTGGTCGACAACTCCGGCGCCTTCCGGATGGACCGGGACGTCCCGCTGGTCGTTCCGGAAATCAACCCCGAGCAGGTACGCAACCGGCCCAAGGGCATCATCGCCAACGCCAACTGCACCACCCTCGCGATGATCGTGGCGATCGCCCCGCTGCACCGCGAGTACGGCCTCCGCGAGCTGGTGCTCGCCTCGTACCAGGCGGCGTCCGGGGCGGGCCAGGCCGGCGCCGACGCGCTGTACGCCCAGCTCGGGAAGATCGCCGGGGACCGGGTGCTCGGCTCCCGCCCGGGTGACGTCCGGCAGGCGGTCGGCGACGAGCTGGGCCCGTTCCCGGCCCCGCTGGCACTCAACGTGGTGCCCTGGGCCGGCTCGCTCGGCGACGGCGGCTGGTCGTCCGAGGAGCTGAAGATGCGCAACGAATCGCGCAAGATCCTCGGCCTGCCCGACCTCAAGGTCTCCGCCACCTGCGTACGGGTGCCGGTGGTGACCGGCCACTCGGTCGCCGTACACGCGGTCTTCGCCACCGAGGTGGACGCCGAGGGCGCCCGCGAGGCGCTGCGTAACGCCCCCGGGGTGATCCTGGTCGACGACCCGGCGGCGGGCGAGTTCCCGATGCCGATCGACGCGGTCGGTACCGATCCCTCCTGGGTCGGCCGCATCCGCCGCGCGGTGGACGACCCCCGCGCCCTCGACCTCTTCGTCACCGGCGACAACCTCCGCAAGGGCGCCGCCCTGAACACCGCCCAGATCGCCGAACTCCTCGCCACCGACCTCGCCCACCCCTGACCGGCCCCCGCCGGCGCCCTTGATCGACGCGGGCGGGCCCGGCAGGGCGGTCACGCGGGGCGGGGCGGCCGGGGACGGATCAGGCGGCGGCGAGGTGGACGGCGTCGCGACCGTGCCGCTTGGCGGCGTAGAGGGCCTGGTCGGCGCGGTGCAGGGTGCGCTGGGGCGACTCGCCGGGGCGGGGAAGGGCCACGCCGACGCTGATGGTGCGGCCGGTGCGCCGGGCCGCCTCGGCGAGCCGCTCGGCGATCCGGACCGCCTCCTCCGGGCGGTTCACCTCGATCACCGCGACGAACTCGTCCCCGCCGGTCCGGTACAGCTCGTCGCCCTGCCGCAGTGCGCCCTCCAGCGCCCGGGCCAGCCCCACCAGCAGCCGGTCCCCGGCCTGGTGCCCGTACGTGTCGTTGACCTTCTTGAAGCCGTCCACGTCGATCGCCAGCAGGGCGGTACGCCCCGGCGTGGCCGTGGCGATCCGCTGCCCGAACGGCCCGGTGTGGCGCAGCCCGGTGAGGGGGTCGGAGCTGGCCTGTTCGCGCAGCCGGTCGAGGGTACGCAGCCGGTCGAGGCAGGTCCACGCCTGCCCGGCCAGCAGCTCCATCAGGTTGACCGTGGTCGGGTCGGGGCGCAGCAGGCGCTCATCGGCGACCAGCAGCACCCCGCCGCCGTCCGCCGGGCCGACCGGCACCGCCACCAGGGTGCGCGCGCCGGCGCGGGCCAACGGCTGGTAGTCCTCGGTCGGCGGGTGTCCCGCCTCGCCCAGCGTGTACGCCGCGCCGTGCCGGTGCGCCCGGGCGATCAGCCGGCCGAACGCGGCCGGACCGGCCTCGGCCAGCTCGGCGCGGAGCCGCGCCTCCAGCTCGCCGGGCGTGCCGGTGGGGTCGCCGAGCCGCGGCCCCCGCCGGCCGGCCAGCAGTAGCACGGCCGCGGCGAGCCCCGAGACGTCCCGGGCCGCGGTGAGCGCGGCGGCCATCAGGTCCCAGTCGGTGGGGGCGGCGGTCATCGCGGCGGCGTGCCGGAGCAACTTCTCGCTACGGCTCTCCGCCGGCGGGCCGCCGAGCGCCACGATCCGGGCGCCCAGCCCGCCGGCCAGTTGTGCCGCGGTCTCCTGCCAGCGCGCCAGCTCGACCGGCTTGCTCCACTGCAGGTCGAGCACGCCGATCGGCCGCCCCGCCGGGTCCAGCACCGGCACGCAGAGCTCGGTGGTGACGTCGGGGCGTACCGGGAGGTAGTCGGGGTCGGCGGTGACGTCGGCGACGGTGGCCGGCTCGCCGGAGGCGTAGACCCGGCCGACGATCGAGCGGCGGCGCTCGGGGTGCGCCGCGCCGGCTTCGTGGTGCGGGACCGTGGCGAAGACCTGCCAGGCGCCGGTGGCCGCGACGCAGCGGAGCCGGTCGTGCGCCGCGAGCAGCACCGAGATGGTCGCCGGGGTGTGCCGGGCGAGCTCGGTGACCGCCGTCTGGCATGCCTCGAGGGCGGTCGACGCCGTGGACAGGCGGACCGTGACGTCTCGGGCGACTCGCTCGTGATCCACGTCGTTCCTGGTGAGAGGGGTGGTTGCGCGATCAAGAGTACTCAGCGACGGGCTCGGCGACCTTCGTACACATGTGCTATCCACAGGCTGTGGACGCGGCCTGTGGGCGGGGGCGGACCGCGCGCGGGGGTGGTCGGCGATAGCGTGAGGCTCCCGGCCCGAGGAGGCGTCGATGCTCATCGCCCAGCTCAGCGACCCGCACGTGACCACCGGCCCGCTCGCCGCCGAGCAGGCCGCCGGGTTGCACCGGGCCCTGGGCCGGGTGCTGGCGCTGCGCCCCCGGCCCGACTGCGTGGTGATCACCGGTGACCTGGTGGAGCACGGCCGGCCCGACGAGTACGTGGCGCTGCGCGAGATCATCGGACGCTTCCCGCTGCCGGTGCACCTGGCGACGGGCAACCACGACGACCGGGAGTCCCTGCTGGACACGTTCGGCGGCACGCCGTACCTGGGGGGCGGTTTCTCGGCGTACTACCACCTGGACCATCCGGACGCGACGCTCCTGGTGCTGGATTCGCTGGCGCCCGGCGACGCCGCCGGGCGGCTCGGCGAGGAGCAGCTCGGCTGGCTCGACGGGGTGCTCGCCGGCCGGCCCGAGGTGCCCGCCGTCGTGTGCCTGCACCATCCGCCGGTCGCGGTGGGCATGCCGGCCATGGACCCCATCCGGCTCATCGACGCCGATGACCTCGCGGCCGTGCTCCGCCGGCACCCCCATGTGGTACGCGTGGCCGCCGGCCACCTGCACCGCCCGGTGACCAGCAACTTCGCCGGTACGGTGCTGACCACGGCGCCGAGCACCTGGATGCAGGTGAGCCTGACCGACGACCCGGAACTCGGGATGGTGGCCGAGCCGACCGCCTTCCTGCTGCACCGGGTGGCCGTGGACGGCTGCGTCACGCACACCGTCGCGGTGAGCCATGCGGCCGCCCGGACCTGCTGGTTCTGAACCCGGTTCCGGCTGATCGCGACGGCGGAGCCCGGCGCGGTGGCGGAACACCCCGGGCGCCGCGAGGGCCGGCGCGCCGGGGTCGTCGCTCCACATCGGACCAGGTGAAGGGTCAACCGGATCGGCGAGGACGATCAACTTTCGGGTGCCGCCGGCCGTCCGCACGGACGTATTTGTTGACGCCGAAGAGGTTGCCGCCGGTAGGAGTTTGCCGGTGAATGGGGGACCTGGGGTGGCGGGGGTGCGCGTACCTGGCGCTGACCCCCGCGAACCGCGACGCCGGCTCCCCGGTCCCTGGAGCCGGCGTCGCGTCGATCCGGGACGTGCTCAGCCGAGGTGCCGGGGTGACAGTGGGCGGTCGTGAAGGAATTCACCTGACCGTCATGTCGGACTCGTCCGGCAGACCGGCACAGGTCGCCCCCCGGATCCACCATTCTCGGTGGCCGCCCCGGTCGACCGGACGCCCGGTGGATGAGAAGCTTGCCCCCGGCGGGGCGGCGTTCCCCCGATTGCCGCCTTGCGCGCCGACCCCTGTCACGGCACGGATCAGGGTCACCGGGCGAACCATCGTCCGGACAACCACGCGCCGAACCTCATGAGGAGTTCCATGTCCGTCCCCGGGATGCGTCGGGCCGCCGTCGGCCTGGCCGCACTCGCCGCGACCGCGTTCACCGCGGTCGCCGTCCACCCCGACCAGGCCGAGGCCGGTCCGAAGCCGGTGGACGTCAAACTGCTCGCCATCAACGACTTCCACGGCAACCTCGAGCCGCCGAGCGGCTCGAGCGGCACCATCGACGGCAAGACCGCCGGTGGCGCGGAATATCTGGCCACCCAGCTCGACATGCTGCGCGGCACCACGAAGAAGGAGCGGGCGCACACCGTCACGGTCGCCGCCGGTGACCTGATCGGCGCCTCCCCGCTGCTCTCCGCGGCTTTCCACGACGAGCCCACCATCGAGGAGATGAACCTCGCCGGGCTCGAGTTCACCAGCGTGGGCAACCACGAGTTCGACGAGGGCGCCGCCGAGCTGCTGCGCATGCAGAACGGCGGCTGCCACCCGGTCGACGGCTGCGGCGACGGCACCCCGTTCAAGGGCGCCAACTTCCAGTACCTGTCGGCGAACGCGTTCAAGACCGCCACCGGCAAGCCGCTGCTGCCGCCGTACGGGATCAAGAAGATCGACGGCATCAAGATCGGCTTCATCGGGATGACCCTGGAGGGCACCCCGCAGATCGTCAGCCAGCAGGGCGTCGCCGGGCTGAGCTTCGCCGACGAGGCGGACACCGCCAACAAGTACGCCCGGGAGCTGCGCGCCCAGGGGGTCGAGTCGATCGTCGTGCTGCTGCACGAGGGTGGCGCCCAGAACGGCGGCGGGATCAACGACTGCACCGGGTTCAGCGGCCCGATCGTCGACATCGCCAACCGGATGGACCCGGCGATCGACGTGATCGTCAGCGGGCACACCCACCAGGCGTACAACTGCAACATCAACGGCAAGCTGGTCACCAGCGCCAGCTCCTTCGGCCGGCTGGTCACCGACATCGACCTGAAGATCGACCGGCGGACCCGGGACATCGTCAGCGCGTCGGCGAACAACGTCGTGGTCACCCGGGACGTCCCGAAGGACCCGGCCACCACCAAGCTGATCGAGCACTACAAGACCGCCCTCGGCCCGGTGGCCGACACGGTGGTCGGCGAGACCACCGGCGTGCTCACCAAGACGCAGGAGAAGCTGTTCCAGACCGGGGTCGACGACAAGGGCGAACCGGTCTACCAGACCGGTGAGTCGCCGCTGGGCAACGTGATCGCCGACGCGCAACTCGCCGCGACCGACAACGAGCAGAACGCGGTCGCCGCGTTCATGAACCCCGGCGGCGTCCGCGCCGACCTGGACGCCGGCCCGGTCACCTACGCCGAGGCGTTCACCGTCCAGCCGTTCGCCAACAACCTGGTGACCCTGGACCTGACCGGCGCGCAGCTCTACTGCCTGCTGGAGCAACAGTTCACCACCGCCAAGGTGCTGTACGCCTCCTCGACCGTGCACTACGTGGTCGACGTCAACGGCACCACCGCACCGGTCGCCACGCCGTGCAGCGGCACCCGGGTGGTCCGGGGCAGCCTCACCATCAACGGCACCCCGGTCACCGACACGGCGACCTACCGGGTCACCGTGAACAACTTCCTCTCCGGTGGGGGTGACGGCTTCAGCGTCCTCACCGGTGGCACCAACGCGGTCACCGGCATGATCGACCTGGATGCCTTCAGCGCGTACCTGACCGAGAAGTCCCCGATCTCGGCGCCGGCGCTGGACCGGATCCAGACCACCGCCGAGGTTCCCGCCGCCTGACGGCAACCGCACGAAGGACGGGCCCCGGAGCAGCCAGCTCCGGGGCCCGTTCGCGATCGGGGCGTTCCCCAGCCGCGCGCCGTCAGCCGGCGGCGGGAGCCAGCTCCGCGGTCCGGTCCGCCGCCGGGCCGGGACGGCCGTCCTGGCCCGGCGTGAGCAGCCGGCGCAGCGACAGCGCCAGCACCGAGGCGACCAGGCAACCGCCCACCACCACCGCGACCCAGAGCCGCCCGTGCGCCGCGCCGAGCAGCGGGCCGGCGGTGACCGGGCCGATCACCCCGCTGATCCCGAAGATCATCGAGCTCATCGCGTTGTACCGGCCGCGCAGCTCGTCGGTGGCGAGCGCGTTGGTCAGCGCCGGCATCACCGGCGAGAGCATCGTCTCGCCGAAGCCGAAGATCGCTGAGCAGGCCACCACGCCGAGCGCGGCCAGCAGCGCGTTGCCCGGGCCGATCAGGCCGGCCGCGCCGAGGACCAGCCAGGCGGTGGCGAAGACCGCACCCACCGCGGCGAGCGCGCCCGTCCGGCTGCGCGCCTCCAGCCGGCGGATCACCAGCAGCTGGGCGAACACGATCATCACGGTGTTGCCGGCCAGGGCCCACGCCACCACCCGCGGCGACACCTCCACCACCCGCACCGAGTACGCCGCGAAGCCGACCTCGATCTGCGCGTACCCGCAGGTGGTCAGCACCAGGCCGAAGATCACCAGGCGGCGGAACGGCCGGTCCCGCAGCACGGTGAGGTAGCCGCCGGCGGCCCGGGTGGCCGTCGTCGACCGCTCCTGGGCCAGCCGGTGCCCGACGTGCGGCAGGGTCAGCAGGATCAGGGCCGGCATCAGGTAGCTCAGCGCGTCCAGCAGGTAGATCGCCTGGAAGGTGACCGGGCGGGCGACGTCGACCACCGCACCCGAGATCAACCCGCCGACCCCGATGCCCAGGTTGAGCAGGGCGAAGTTCAACCCGAACACCCGCTGCCGCTCCCCGTCGCCGGTGAGCGAGGCCAGGATGGTGTTCTGCCCGGACCAGATCGCCGAACTGCCCACCGCGATCAGCGTCATCACGCCGAACGCCGTCGCGGTCGAGTCGACCAGCGCGAGCGAGCCGGTGCCGATCGCCTCCACCGCCAGGCAGGGCAGCACCACCCGGCGGGCGCCGAACCGGTCGATCAGCGTGCCGCCCAGCGGGGACAGCGCGAGGGTCACCGCACCGAACCAGCCGATCACCAGGCCGGCCCGGGTGTCCGTCAGGCCACGGACGTCGGTCAGGTAGATGAACAGGAACGGCAGGGTCAGGCCGCGCCCGACGGCCGACAGCAGGGTGCCGATCAGGATCCGGCGGGCTTCGGGACGGGCGGGCAGGGCGCGGCGCAGCATGGCTGGATTCTCCGGGGCGGGTACGACGGCCCGCGAACCGTTTACCCGCCGGACGCGCGTGGCGCGGCCGCCACGTGAGCAAGCACACGCCGTCTGCCATGCTGGGCCGGTGACCACGACCTGGCGACACCTGCCCGCACCCGCCCGGGAGATCGCGGCGGCGGCCACCGGGGCGGTGGCCGCCGCGCGGGACCGGGACGTCGAGGCGTACGAGTCGGCGGTGCTCCGGCTCACCGCCGCAGACCGGGCCGGCCTCGTGCTGGGCGGGGTGGTCCGGTTACTGCTGGAGGAGACCAACCCGGACGGTTTGACCGGCGACGACGTACGCCAGGTGTTGGAGCGCTGCGTGCGTGCGGCCGCGACCTGGCGGCCGGACGTCGACCCGCACGTGCTGCTGGTCCTGCTGGCCGGCGCGCTCGGCGTGTACGACCCGGGCGACGACGACGCGCCTCCCGACCCGGCCGCGATCGCCCGGCACGCGCCGTTGCTCGTCGCCGACCTGCTGGCCGCCGCCGGCCGGCCCCTGGCCGGCTACCTGGAGGCCGCCTTCGCCGAGGTGGCCCGGACCGAGCTGCACGACTGAGCCGGTGCCCGGAACCGCTCGGGGGTACGGTTCGCCGCTCGCCGGGCAGTCAGGACCCGGTCGCCTGGTAGCGGCGGAGCGCCGCCTCGGCGAACGGGGCGAGGTGCCGGTGGCCGCCGGGCGCGTTGCCCTGCTCCAGGATGACCAGCAGGGTGGTGCCGACCCGGACCAGCACGCTGTCGCATTCGAGCTCGCCGCTGGCGCAGCTGAGGTGGATGCTCTCCGCGCCCAGCCGGGGCCCGGGCGCCACCGCGAAGCGGTACCGGTCGCCGGACGACGCCACGACGCTGCGGCAGCGGGCGACGAGGGCCCGCAGGTCGGCCAGCGCGCGTACGGCGCCGTCGTCGGCGTAGGTCCGGAGGATCTCGGTTCCCACCCAGAGGTCGTCGGGCCCGACCTCGAAGGCGAGGGTCGCCGCAGCCATCGCCGTCGGGGTTCCGGTCAGCCGGGACGCCGACAGCAGCGGGATCAGGTCCGCACAGGGCGCGTCGGCGGCTGGCCGCCGCTCGCCCGCATCCGCCGCCATGACCGTCGCGATCTGCACGCTGGCTCCGGGCGGCAGCGCTTCCGCCGTCACCAACCGGGCGGACAGCGCCGCGGAGTAGCCTGCTCCGCCGCTCGCCGGGACCGCCGGCTTCGTCGGGGCGACCGAGCCGGTCACCGGCGCCGGCTCGGTCACCGGCGCCGGCTCGGTCGCCGGCCGGGCGGTCGGTGGGCCGCACGCGCTCGTCAGGCAGACCGCCAGCACCGCAACCGACCTGCCCAGCACCATCCGGAGCACCGGCCCGACCACCTCTCGCGTGAGACGCGCCACGCTACCAGTGCGTGCTGTCGCCGGCCGGAGCGCATCGAGGCCCCGCTGGTGCTGGCGTCGTGCCGGGGGTCAGGCTGGCGTCAGAGCTGTGTGCCAAGCTCGCCCGATGCAGAAGATCCCCGGCTATGAGGACGACCCCCTGGTCGATGGGGCGTACCTGGTAGCCGAGCCACTGTTCTGGGCGACCCACCTGTTGCAATGCACCAACGGCGTCGAAGAGCCCCTGTGCGCGGGATTCGGGGTCAGCGCGGCCGACCTGTTGCGGTTCTTCGAACGGGTCAGCGACGAGCGCCGGTGGCCGGTGCTGTCAGTCCCGCTCTCGGCAGGCCACCTGCTCCATGTCGTCTACCGCAACCTTCCCGGCGAACACGGGTACGACTACCTGCTGCACCATCCCGCATGGACGGCGACGGTTCCCCTGGCAACTGTCGAAGGTTGCTTCAGGGGGCCAGGGTTGTGCTGGCCGGAGTTGCTCGCCGTCGCGCAGACGGCGGCCGCGGCCGGATCGAGCTTACGGCTTGACCCCCACACCGTTCTGCTGCTGTTGCCGATCATGAGCGACGCGGACCTTCCGCCGGACGCGGAGGGCGTCCTCGCTGCGATGTTGACCGCCTGCGGGGCCACTGGGGAGACCGGGATGCTGGCCCGCGTACTTCTTGGGAAGCAGGGCTGCTGGGGCCCGCAGCGCTGGACCCGGACCCCGGGTGGGCGGATCAGCGAGACCAGGTATGCGTTCCGCAAACCCGGGGCCATGTCGCAGGACATGTTGGCTCAGGTCAGCTCACTGCTCGGAGCCGGTGGCGACGCTTGACGACCGCGCTGGCGCGGCGGAACTCAGCCCCGGACCGCAGACCGGAGAGGCAAGGGTGTTCTAGAGAAAGCCGAGTTGACGCGCTGCTCCAGCGCGTTGATCGCATCTTCGCGCCGGCTGCTGAGGCACGGTCACTCTGTTGGTCACCCAGGATGCACTAGAGGGCACATCCATCGATCGGATGTGCCCTCTTACCTCTGGTCGGGGTGGCCGGATTCGAACCGACGACCTCTTCGTCCCGAACGAAGCGCGCTACCAAGCTGCGCCACACCCCGAGGCGTGCCGACAAATAGTAGCCCACCCGCTCCGGTGGTCAAACTCGGTACCCCCCGCCCCGCCGGGCGGCCGGTCAGCGTGGGATCAGGGTGAGCACGCTCGCCTCCGGCGGGCAGGCGAAGCGCACCGGGGCCGTGGGATGGGTGCCCAGGCCGGCGGAGACGTGCAGCCAGGCGTCCGACCCGGGCCAGCGGTGCAGCCCGCGGGCCATCGAGCGGGGCAGCCCGCAGTTGGTGACCAGGGCGCCGTAGCCGGGCACGCAGACCTGACCGCCGTGGGTGTGGCCGGCGAGCAGCAGCCCGAAGCCGTCCGCGGCCATCCGGTCCAGCACGGCGGGCTCCGGCGAGTGGGCCAGGCCGACCGCGAGCGCCGGGCCGGAGCTGACCGGGCCGGCCACCGCGTCGTAGTCGTCCCGCTCGACGTGCGGGTCGTCCACGCCGACCAGCTCGATCTCCCGGCCGCCCGCCTTGACGGTGGTACGGGCGTTGTTCAGGTCGACCCAACCCGCGCCGACGAAGACGTCGCGCAGTTCCTCGTACGGTAGTGGGGTGCCCTCGGCGTACTCCCGGTCCGGCAGGAAGTAGGTGAACGGGTTCTTCCAGACCGGGCCGGTGTAGTCGTTGGAGCCGAAGACGAACGCCCCGGGCAGGTCGAGCAGGGGTTGCAGGGCCCGCAGCACGCCGGGCACGGCGTCCGGGTGGGCCATGTTGTCCCCGGTGACCACGACCAGGTCCGGGTCGAGCGCCGCCAGCGAGGCAACCCAGTCCTGCTTGCGCCGCTGGTCGGGCATCATGTGCAGGTCCGACAGGTGCAGCACGCGCAGCGGCTCGGCGTCGGTGGGGAGCACCGGTACGTCGTACCGGCGCAGGGTGAACATGTTGCGCTCGATGAGCGACGCGTACGCCAGGGTGGCCGCTCCGGCGGCGACGGTTCCGGCGGCGAGCCGGAATAGTGTGCGCTTTCGCATGGCGTTCAGGGTAGTTTGACCGTCCATGAGCACGCTGAAGGACCGTCTCACCACCGACATGCGCGCCGCGCTGAAGGCGCGCGACGAGCTGACCACGTCCACGCTGCGGATGGCCCTCGCGGCCGTCGGCAACGCCGAGGTGGCCGGCAAGGAAAAGCGCGAGCTCAGCGATGACGAGGTGCTCGCGGTGCTGACCAAGGAGGCGAAGAAGCGGCGTGAGGCGGCGGCCGCCTTCGCCGACGCGGGTCGCCGCGAGCAGGCCGGCAAGGAGACCGCCGAGGGCGAGGTGCTGGAGCGTTACCTGCCGAAGCAGCTCTCCGAGGCGGAGCTGACCGAGCTGGTCGCCGGGGCGCTCGCCGCGGGCGGTTTCACCGGCAAGGCGCAGCTGGGCCCGGCCATGAAGGCGGCCCAGGCCGCGGTGGCCGGCCGGGCGGAGGGCGGCCGGGTCGCCGCCGAGGTACGCCGGCAGCTCGACCTCTGACCGGGCCGGAACGACGAAGCGGGCGGGCACCCGGATCGGGTGCCCGCCCGCTTCACGTTCTCGGTCAGCGGCGCGGCGGTCGGCCGGGGCCGTTGGGTGGCGGTGGCGCTCCCGGTCCGGTCGTGTTGCCACCGTCGGGCTTGCCACCGCCGCCGGCGCTGACCTCGATGGTCACCACGCCGCCCTTGATGGTGCGCCCGTCCGGGCTGGTGCCGGCCGCGGTGCCCGCCGGGCACTCGGACGGCGTCTTGCTGTTGGAGACCACCGGCTCGAAGCCGGCGCCGCGCAGCCGGGACTTGGCGGTCTCGATCGACTCGCACTTCACCCCGGGGATCGAACGTTGGTCACCCTGAATGATCTTGCCGCTGGGCGGGGTGAACTGGATCCGCTCCTTGCCCTTCATGGCGTCGCGGAGCGTCTCGTACACCGCCGGGTTGATGCCCCAGGGCACCTCGTTGTGCTTCATCCGCTGGTTGGTCTGCGGCCAGTCCGGGTCGGCCTCGATGCCGGCCACCGCGTACTGCTTGGTCATGGCGACCAGCGCCGAGGTCTTGTCCCCGTCGGTGGTGCCGGACTTGCCGGCCACCGGCGCGTCGACGATCCCGCGCACGTTGCCCGCCGTGCGGGACTTGCACTTGCTGGTCGAGGAGTTGTCACCCACCGGGCAGCGGGCCGCGTCCACGGCCGCCCGGGCCACCTCGGTGCTGATCCGCTTCTCGCAGTGCGGGTTGGCGATGTCCAGCTTCTCGCCGTCCGGCCCGCGGATCTCCTGGACCGGGATGGGCTCGCAGTACGTGCCGTCCGCCGCCAGCGTGGCGTACGCGTTGGCGAGTTCCAGCGGGGTGGTCTGCGAGACGCCGAGGGTGAACGCGCCCCACTGGTGCGCGGCGTCCTTGTTCGCGGCGAACTTGGCGTCGTTGGGCGCCCGGAAGGTGATGCCCAGCTTCTGGGCCGCCTTCACCACGTTCTCGGCGCCCACCCGCTGCTGGAGGGCCACGAAGTAGGTGTTGACCGAGAAGCCGAACGCGCTCCACATGTTGTGCACGCCGGCCATCGCCGGGTTGGCGTTCTCCGGGCAGTAGAAGTGCGTCCCCTTGCAGGCGGCCGGGTTCCCGGAGTCGATGATGTACTCGGACTTGAACTGCGGCTGCGCGTTGATGGTGTAGCTGAGCGGGTAGCCCTTCTCCAGCGCCGCCACCAGCGTGAAGATCTTGAAGGTCGAGCCGGCCTGGTAGCCGGTGATGCCACCGCCGCCGGAGATCAGCGGGTTCACCGTGTTGGGCCGGCTGCCGCGGATGCCCTTCTTGGCCTTCTTCGGATCGCTGGAGAGCTTGTTCTGCGGGTTGTCCGGGTTGTCGAGCTTGAAGTTGCGGTTCACCGCCAGGGCCCGGACCCGGCCGCTGCCCGGCTCGACCACCGCGACCATCCGGGCCGCGGTGGCGTTGACGCTCAGGTGGTCGCGGACGGCCCGGTCGGCGGCCCGCTGCGCCTGGACGTCCAGGGTGGTGGTGATGGTGTAGCCGCCGCTCTTGAGCCGCCGCTCGCGGTCGTACGAGGTCGAGCCGAACGTCTCCTGCTGCTTCCACCAGCGGTAGAAGTAGTCGCAGAAGAAGCCCCAGCTCTGCGTGTTGGTGGCGACGCAGCCGTTCGGGGTGCGCTTCTTGGCGACCTTCAGCTTGATCTGCTTGGCCTGGTCGGCCTGTTCCTGGGTGATCGCGCCGATCTGCACCATGTTCTGGATGACGTAGTCGCGTCGGCCCACCGCGTCCGGGTAACCGGCCGGGGTGGTGGGGTCGAACGAGGTGGGTGCCTTCACCAGGCCGGCGAGCATCGCCGACTCCTGGATGTCGAGCTTGCTCGGCGGCTTGTTGAAGTAGACCTGGCTGGCGGCGTAGATGCCGTACGCGCCGTTGCCGAAGGCGGCGATGTTCAGGTAGCGCTCCAGGATCTCGTCCTTGGAGAGCTCCTTGTCGATCTGGAGCGCGTAGCGCATCTCGCGCAGCTTGCGGGCGCTGGTGTCCTCGGTCGCGGCCACCACGTCGGCCGGGTGGGTGGCCGAGTAGGAGATGGCGAGCCGGACGTACTGCATGGTGAGCGTCGAGGCGCCCTGCCGCGAGTTGGTCCCGGACTGGTTGTTGACGAACGCCCGGGCGACGCCGTTGAGGTCCACGCCGTTGTGCTTGTAGAAGTCGTGGTCCTCGGCCGCGATGATGGCCTTCTGCATGATCGGCGCGATGTCCTTGAGCTTCACGTCGCGCCGGTTCTCGTCGTACATGGTGGCGAGCGGGGTCTTGCGGTCGGCGGCCAGCAGGTAGCTGATCTGCGGGGCGCGGGCCACCGTCAGCTCCTTGGGTAGCGCGCCGAAGGTCTCCGCGCCGGCCTTGGCGGCCAGTCCGGACATCGCCACCGCGGGGAAGGCCGCCGCCGCGACCACCACGCCGGCCAACAGGCCACAGATGAGTAGCGATGCGGCGTTGGTCAGTACGTTGTGGTCACGTTTCCGCATCCAGGTCACCTCGACAGGGTACGCGAGCAGGGAACGAGGGGCGCGGGGGGAACTTTCCCCATTTCCTGCGTGCGCCGGCCTCGTTGTGCTAAACGCACGAACCCTGGTGCGAGGTTGCGTGAACCCGCGAGAAGTCTCCTCCGAACGGAGGAGCAGCGCAGCGTTTTCACGAACACGAGCCGGGTAGACGGCGGGCGAAAGCCCGGGAAGCCGGGAGTGTCCGTAATGATGGATTTCGCCGACAACGTTGCGTAATCGGGCGACTACACAGCATGATGGTGGCGGCGACGGAGCCACATGTCGTCCGTGCCGTCCTGGGGAGGTCGGCCGGACGACCGGGGGGTTGATTCGACGGCTGGTCGCGCGGAGTCGGTAGGTAATGCAAGGGGGGACGTGTACAGATGGGCATGATCACTGACTGGCCGTCACTGGCGGCATGTCAGAACGGGGACCCGGACGCGTTGTTCGTACAGGGTGCCGAACAGAACGTGGCGAAGCGGATCTGCCGAAGCTGCCCAGTTCGATACGAGTGCCTGGCCGACGCGCTCGACAACCGGATCGAGTTCGGTGTGTGGGGTGGCATGACCGAACGCGAGCGCCGGGCGTTGCTGCGCCGGCACCCACAGGTGACCAGCTGGCGGAAGATGTTCGAGGCCGCCATGAAGAAGAACGCCAAGGAGAAGGCCGGCAAGGACAAGGTCCTGGTGACCACCGCCAACTGACCGACGCCCCGGTCGGCGCGCGTCAGCGCCCGCCGATCGCCGCGCCGATCGTCCGCAGCCCGTCGACGTCGTGCACGTCGGCGGGCTGCGCCGTCACCGACACCGCCGGCACCGTCGGGAACGCCTCGGTGAACCGGGCCGCGACCCCCTGCTCGCGTACCGCCTGCTGGGCCAGCGCCGCGTGCGCGCGCAACACCTCGACGGTGCCCTCGTGCCCACCCACCTGGGCCAGCCGCTCGGCGGCGGCCAGGCTGTCGGCGCCGCTCAGCCCCGGCACCGCCGGCCGGTGCACCCGGTTGAGCACCAGGCCGGCCAGCGGCATCCGCTCCTCGCGCAGCCGCCCGGCGAAGTACGCGGCCTCCCGGACCGCGTCCGGCTCCGGCGCCGCGACCAGCAGGAACGCCGTCTCCCGGGCCTGCAGGATCCGGTACGTCTGCTCGGCCCGCTGTCGGAAGCCGCCGAACATCGAGTCCAGCGCGGCGACGAAGCCGGACAGGTCGGTGAGCAGCTGCGCGCCGATCACCTTCTGCACGACCTTGGAGAACATCCCGAAACCGGCGGTCACGAAGCTGAACATGCTCCGCCCGCCGGTGCGGGCCGGGGCGAGCAGCAGGCGCAGCATCCGGCCGTCGAGGAAGCGGGAGAGCCGGGCCGGCGCGTCGAGGAAGTCCAGCGCGGAACGGGACGGCGGGGTGTCCACCACGATCAGGTCCCACTCGCCGCGGGCGTGCAGCTGGCCCAGCTTCTCCATCGCCATGTACTCCTGGGTGCCGGCGAAGGTCGAGCTCATGGCCTGGTAGAAGGGGTTGGCGAAGATCTCCGCCGCCTTCGCCGGGTCGGTGTGCTGCAGCACCACGTCGTCGAAGGTGCGCTTCATGTCGAGCATCATGGCGTGCAACTCGCCGCCGCTGGCCTCCACGTCGATGCCCTTGACCTGACGGGGCGTGTTGTCCAGCTCGGTCAGGCCCAGCGACTGCGCCAGCCGGCGGGCCGGGTCGATGGTGAGCACCACGGTGCGCCGGCCGTGCCGTTCGGCCGCCCGGAGCGCCAGCGCGGCCGCCGTGGTCGTCTTGCCCACACCGCCGGCTCCGCAGCAGACCACGATCCGCACGCCGGGGTCGGCGAGGATCTGGTCGACGTCCAGCGTTGGCGCCGCGTCTTCGGAAGGCACCAATCGAGCGTATCGGTCCTGAGGGGGTCTCTGCGCCGTGCCGGCCGCAGGTGTGAGTCAATCCGCCCGGACGAGCGCCGCGGCCAGCGTCTCCAGCCCGGCCCGGTCCACCCCGCCGGGCAGCAGCGGCAGCTCGACGAGGGGCCGCCCCAGCTCCGCCAGCTCGGCCCGGAGCGAGTCCTCCAGCTCCCGACGAACCTGCTGGTCACGGGCCTCCCGGGTGAGGCCGGTGACGGTCCGGCCGTCGGTCGGCAGCCCGGCCGCGGCCAGCCCCCGCTTCAGCTCCGCGGCGGTCACCTCGCGGCCCGCCGGCACCGGCGGGCGGGCCCCGTTGACGATCACCCGGCCGACCGGGAAACCCAACTGGGTCAGCTCCGCGATCGCGTCGACGGTCTCCTGGACCGGCATCTCCTCCAGCAGCGTCACCACGTGCACCGCGGTCATCGGCGAGCGGAGCAGCGCGGAGACGCCCTCGCTCTGGTTCTTGATCGGGCCCACCTTGGCCAGCCGGGCGGTCTCGGCGGTGACGTTGAGGAAGCGGCCGATCCGCCCGGTCGGCGGAGCGTCGAGCACCACCGCGTCGTACGTCCGGCGCTGGCCGTTGCTGCGGGTGGTGGCCTCCTTGACCTTGCCGGTGAGCAGCACGTCCCGCAGCCCGGGGGCGATCGTGGTGGCGAAGTCGATGGCGCCGAACTTGCGCAGCGCCCGGCCGGCCGCGCCGAGCTTGTAGAACATGTCCAGGTATTCGAGCAGCGCCTCCTCGGCGTCCACCGCGAGCGCCCGCACCTCGCCGCCCCCCGGGGCGGCGGTGAGGTGCCGTTCCTCGTACGGCAGCGGGTCGGTGCCGAAGAGCTGGGCGATGCCCTGCCGCCCCTCCACCTCGACCAGCAGGGTGCGCCGGCCGCCGGCGGCCAGCCCGAGGGCCAGTGCCGCGGCCACGCTGGTCTTGCCCGTGCCGCCCTTGCCCGTCACCACGTGCAGGCGGGCCGGCCAGGTGCCGGCCGGTTCGGCCGGCTGCTCAGTCGCTGCCACCCGTCGAGCCTATCCAGCCGCCGGGCTCAGGCGACCTCGCAGACCCACCAACCCGTCTTCCGCACCACCGTGAAGCGCAGGTCCTGGTTGGCGACCTTCTCGTCGGCGGTCGACATGGTGACCTTGGTGGTCACCGTCGCCCGGTCGCCGGTCTGGTTGTCCACCTTCGGGGTGGTCCAGCGGAACCGCGGGTTCTTGTACTCCTTGGCGTACGTGCGCACCTCGGCGACCTTGGCGGCGATCTTGTCGTCGTCCCGGGCGGCGGAGCAGACGAAGCTGGCCGCCTTGCGGGCGTCGCGCTCCTTGTAGACCGCGGTGAGGAAGTTGTCCACGGCGACCGTCGGCTCCTTGGCGCCCTGGCCGTCCTCGGCGTTGCGCAGGGTGAGGAACGCGGCCGTGCCACCACCGCCGCAGAGCAGCACCGCCGCGGCCAGCACGAGCGACACGATCAGCAACCCGCGCCGCTTCTTCGGGGCCGCCGCGCCGGGGTACGGCGGCTGACCGGGCCCGGGCGGGTAGGCGTCGGGGTTCGCCGGCTGCACCGCCGCGCCGGGGTACGGCGGCTGGCCGGGCCCGGGCGGGAACGGGGCCGGGCTCGACGGCTGCGGCGTGGCGCCGGGTCCCGGAGGCGGCGGAAAGCTGCCCGGCTGCGGCGCCGGGAAGGCGCCCGGGGCCGGCGGCGGGAAGGCGCCGGCGGCCGGCTGCGCGAACGGGTCCTGGGCCGGCGGCGGGAAGGCGGCGGCGGGCTGCGCGAACGGGTCCTGGGCCGGCGGGAAGGCGCCCGGGGCCGGCGGGGGCGGCACGGAACCGGCGGGCGGCTGCTCGTGCGGCGAGCCGGCGGTGCCGCCGACGGGCGGTTGGGTCATGTCGTCCCCCGGGGTGCGGCGCCGTCGCCGCCCCGGGCGACCGACGCGTGATTCGAGCGTGGCGCACGGGCGTGGGTCGCCCGTCCAGACCGGAAGGGTAGCGGTCGATGGCCGGCTTGCCAGCCCCGCGTACGCGGTGACGGACAACCTGTCCGACCGGAACGCGAAGTCTTCGTCAGATCCCGGACGGACGCCTGTCGCATATGTGACTGAACGTGACCAAGCCTGCGCGTCCCGTTGCCGGGACTCTTCGCAGGTCCTACGTTCGTCGCGAGGCGGAGCCGGACCGGTCAGTCGGTCCGGACCGGATGGTGGTGACGGTGAGCAGGTACGACGCCCGGAGGCAGCGCATGCGTGACGCGGAGAACATTCCCCGAGGCCAGTTCCCGTCGGGGGAACGGTCGGGGCGACCCGGTGAGGGCGAGAGCCCCGGCGCCGGCCTGCCGTTCAACGAGCGGTCGTACCGGCCGCCGGTCGAGGTGGTCCGCACGCTGGTCCGTCCGGGTGAGCGCGGCCGCGACGAGGAGGAGCCGGGCTACGTCATCCACCTGCCGGTCCGGGTGCCCGACCTGGCCGCGGCCACCGCGCTCGCCGGCACCGTGGCGACCTCGCTGGGCTTCCTCACCGAGTTGGACGCCGGCGAGACCACGGTCTCCACCGCCGACGACCAGAACAACCGGCACCGCGTCTTCTGCGACCTGCTGCTGGCCGACCGGTCCCGGTGCCCGCAGCGCTACGACCACGAGGGCCCGTGCGGCGAGCCGCCGGCGCCGGAGCAGCGTCCCCCGTCGCGGTAGGTCGGCCGGATCGTAGGCTGTGCCTGACCGAAGTCCATGTCAGGCAAGGGAGCCGTTACCCGATGCAGAAGTGGGAATACGCCACGGTGCCGCTGCTGGTCCACGCGACCAAGCAGATCCTCGACAACTGGGGCGAGGACGGTTGGGAACTGGTCTCCGTGGTGCCCGGCCCGAACCCGGAGCAGCTCGTCGCCTACCTGAAGCGCCCGAAGGCGTGACGGGCATGAGCAACGGACCGCACGCCAAGCTCGCCGAGCTGGGCCTGACCCTGCCCGAGGTGGTCCCCCCGGTGGCCAGCTACGTGCCGGCCGTCCAGTCGGGGCAGCACGTCTACGTCTCCGGTCAGCTCCCGATGGCCGAGGGCAAGCTGCTCGCTACCGGCAAGGTGGGCGCCGGGGTCTCCGCCGACCAGGCGAAGGACCTGGCCCAGCGGTGCGCCCTGAACGCGCTGGCCGCGATCGACGCGCTGGTCGGCCTGGAGAACGTCGTCAAGATCGTCAAGCTGACCGGCTTCGTGGCCAGCGCCCCCGGCTTCACCGGTCAGCCCGGCGTGATCAACGGCGCCTCCGACCTGTTCGGCGCGGTCTTCGGCGAGGCCGGCCGGCACGCCCGTAGCGCCGTGGGCGTCGCCGAGCTGCCCCTGGACGCCCCGGTCGAGGTCGAGGTCATCGTCGAGGTCGCCTGACTCTCCGCACCCGCGATCTTGCCGAGGTCGTGCCGGCAGACGGCCCGCAACGGGATATAACGCCAGGTGGGCCCGCAAGATCGCGGGGAGCGGCGGGCGGGGTCGTACGATCGCTGCCATGGGCGGGCATGTGACCGGAGCCGCAGGGGCGCTCGCGGACGAGCTGCCGGGTTGGGTGACGCTGCTGCGCGCGCCCAACCCGGGGCCGATGACGCTCGACGGGACCAACACCTGGGTGCTGCGCGCCCCCGGCGCGGAGCACGCCGTGGTCGTCGACCCGGGGCCGGCCGACGACGCGCACCTGGCCGCGATCGCCGCGCACGGGCCGGTCGGGTTCGTGCTGATCACGCACGGCCACGCCGACCACACCGCGGGCGCGCCCCGGCTCAGCGAGCTGCTGGGCGGCCGGCACATCCGCGCCGCCGACCCGGCGCACACCATCGGCGGTGCGCCGCTGACCGAGCCGGGCCAGCACCTGGGCCTCGAGGGCCTGCAGATCCAGCTGCTCACCACCCCCGGGCACACCGCCGACTCGGTCTGCTTCCTGGTCGAGCACGGCGACGAGCGGGTCGTCCTCACCGGCGACACCATCCTGGGCCGGGGTACCACCGTGGTCGCCCACCCCGACGGGCACCTCGGCGACTACCTGACCAGCCTGGAGCTGCTCTCGACGTACCGGGGGATCCGGGCGCTGCCCGGGCACGGCCCGGCGCTGGCCGACTGCGGTGCGGCGGCCGAGTTCTACCTCGCCCACCGGCGGGCCCGGCTCGACCAGGTCCGCGCCGCGGTGGCCGCCGGCGCGACCACCGCCCCCGAGGTGGTCGCCCGGGTCTACGCCGACGTCGACCGCTCGCTCTGGTGGGCCGCCGAGTGGTCGGTCCGGGCCCAGCTCGAATACCTCGGGGTGGAGCAGCCGTGACCTGCCCGGTGTGCGGGACCGTCGCCGTACCGAACGCGCGGTTCTGCCACAACTGCGGGGCCGCGCTGCCGGCCGCCGCCACCCTCCCGGCCGCCGAGCGCCGGGTGGTCACCGTGCTCTTCGGTGACCTCTCCGACTTCACCTCCTGGTCGGAAGACCTCGACCCGGAACGGGTCGGCGCGGTCACCGACCGGGTCCTCGCGGCCCTGGCCGGCGCGGTCAAGACCTTCGGCGGGCACGTCGACAAGCTCACCGGCGACGGGATCATGGCGGTCTTCGGCGCGCCCGTGGCGCACGAGGACGACGCCGAGCGGGCCGTGCGGGCCGCGCTCTCCATGCAGCGCGCGGTCCGCCGGGTGCTCGACGACGAGCGGGGCGGCGGCGCGCCGACCGGCCTGCGGGTCGGGCTGAACACCGGCGACGTGATCGCCGGCATCCAGGCCGCCATCGAGTACACGGTCATCGGCGACACGGTGAACACCGCCGCCCGGCTCGCCGACGCCGCCGCCGTGGGCGCGGTGTACGCGGGGGCGCGGACCTCCGCCGCCACCCGGCACGTCGCCTCCTGGCGGGCGCTGCGGCCGCTGCGGCTCAAGGGCAAGCGCGAGCCGGTCGAGGCGTACGAGCTGCTGGGTCTCCTGGACGCCCCGGGCACCCGCTCCGGCCTCGGCGACGAGGCGCCCTTCGTGGGCCGGGAGACCGAGATCGGCCGCGTCGCCGGCCGGCTCGCCGAGGTGATCGACCGGGGTGAGCCGCGGGTGCTGCTGATGACCGCCGAGGCGGGCATCGGCAAGTCCCGGTTCGCCGCCGAGGTGGAACGCCTCGCCGCCGGCTACGACGTGGGCGCCGGCCGGTACGCCGCGCACAGCGGCGCCCGGGTGCTCTCGGTCCGCTGCGCCGCGTTCGGCGAGCGGCGCCGGCTCGCCCCCCTGGCCGACCTGGTCCGGGCGGCGGTCGGCCTGCCCAACGACCCGGCCACCGCGCTCACCCGGCCGGCCGTCGAGGAGCGGCTGCGCCGGCTCGGGCAGCGTCTCGGCCGGCTCCCCGGCGACCTCCCCCCGCTCGCCGTCGACCAGCTCCTGGCCCTGCTCGGGTACGCCGAACTGCCCGCCGCCGCCGAGAACGGCGAGTGGAGCGCCGCCGCCCCGCCGCCGGACGCCGAGGCGGTGCCGAACGCGGTCGCCGAGCTGCTCAGCGCCCTCGCCGTGGAGGCGCCGCTGGTGATCGTGGTGGACGACCTGCACGACGCGACCACCGAGACGATCAGCGCGCTCGGGCTGACCCTCTCCCGGCTGACCGGCCCGGTGCTGGTGCTGCTGCTGGGCCGGCCGGAGCTGGTCCGGACGGCGGGCACGCTGACCCGGGTCGCGGACGCAGAGGTGCACGGCCTGCCGCCGCTGCGCGGCGCGGACGCGTCCCGGCTGCTGACCAGCTACCTGGGGGGCGGCAAGCTGTCCCAGGCCGACGCCGACCGGTTGCTGGCCACCGCCCAGGGCAACCCGTTCTACCTGGCCGAGCTGGTCACCCTGCTGCTGGAGCGCGGGGCGCTGACCGCCGGGCCGGGGCGCGGCGCCGACGTCGGCTGGCGGCTGGCCCCCGGCTCGCTGGGCAGCCGGCTGCTCTCCCGGGACCTGGCCGCCGTGCTCGCGGCGCGGATCGACGCGCTCCCGCCGGACGCCCGCTCGGTGCTGCGGGACGCCGCCGTGGTCGGCGACACCGTCCCCACCGGCGCGCTGGAGGCGCTCCGCGAGCAGCGCACCGGGCTGGCCGGGCGGCCCGCGGCGGTGGCCGCACTGGAGCTCGACCGGGCCGTGGAGGAGCTGCTGCAACGGCGCATGCTGCACCGCACCCGCACCGGGTTCGCCTTCGCCACCCCGCTCATGCGCGAGGCCGCGTACGCCGGGGTGAGCAAGGCCGAGCTGGCCGAGCGGCACGCCGCGCTGGCCCGCTGGGCGGCGGCGGAGAGCAGCCCGGGGGCGGCCACCCTGCCCGGCGGGTTCACCGAGGCCGCCCGGGACGACTTCGTGGCCGAGCACGTCGAGCGGGCCACCGCCCTCGCCGACGCGGTGAAGCTGCGCCCCGACGCGCCGGCCCGCGCGGTGGCCCCGCTCGGGGTGGCCGCGCTCGGCCGGGCCGCCCGGCGGGCGCTGCGCTCCGGCGAGCCGGCGCTGGCGATCGAGCACTCCGAACGCGCCGCCGAGCTGGCCCGGGACGGGCTGCCCCTGGCCGACCGGGTGGTGCACGCCCGGGCCCTGCTCCAGCTCGGCCGGCCGGGCGACGCCCTCGCCTTCGCCGAGAAGATCGCCGCGAACGCCGGGGACGCGGCGGCCACCCGGGCCGGCGCCCTGCTGCTCGCCGGGCAGGCCCACCAGACCCTCGGTGACGCCGCCCGGGCGGAACGGTGCTGGCAGGAGGCGTTGCAGGTGGCCACCGCGGCCGAGCTGCCGACCATGCGCGCCGCGGCGATGCGCCGGCTCGGCATGGCCGACTTCATCGCCGGCCGGCTGGGCCAGGCGAGCAGCCGGCTCGCCGCCTCCTACCAGGTCAGCCTCGCCGCGAAGGATCCGCGCGGGCAGGCCTGGTCGTTGCAGAACCTGGCCTGGGTGACCACCACCCGGGGCGACTTCGCCGGCACCGACGCGGTGCTCGGCCGGGCCGCCCGGCTCTTCGCCGAGCTGAAGGACCCGTACGGGCGGGCCTGGCTGCGCGGCACCACCGCGTTCGCCCGGCTGCTCGCCGGCCGGCTCCGCGAGGCGTGCCGGCTGGCGCAGGTCTTCCTGCCGTTCGGGGAACGGGTCGGCGAGGCGTGGGCGGTCGGCACGCTCCGCGCGGTCGAGGCGTACGCCACCGCCGAGCTGGGCGAGCTGGCCGAGGCGGACCGGGGCGCACGCCGGGCGTACCGGGAGTTCGCCGAGGTCGGCGACGAGTGGGGGCAGGGCTTCGCGCTGGTCGTGCGCGGGGTGGTGGCGCGCGGGCTGGGCGCGCCCGAGCACGCCGCGGACCTGCTCACCGACGCGCTCGGGTACGCCGACCAGACCACCCACCCGCTGCTCACCGGGATGGCCGGCACGCTGCGCGGGTTCGTGGCGCTGGACATGGGCGACCACGAGGCGGCCGAGCGGGACGCCCGGTCGGTGCTGACCTCGGTGGAGCCGCACAACCCGCAGGCGCCGGCCCAGGTGGCGCCCCGGGTGCTGCTCGCCATGGCCCGGCTCGCGGCCGGCGACTCGGCGACCGCGGTGGGGCTGCTCGCCCCGGTCGCCACCGCCGCCGCGAACAGCCCGTCCCTGCTCATCTCCCGCCGCCAGACGATGGCCCGGTACGCGTCCGCGTTGCTCGCCCACGGCCAGCGCGAGCAGGCGCTGGACTGGGCGCAGCGGGCGGTGGCCGCCCCGGCCGAGGACGTCCGCAGCCAGGTGATCGCGGCCATGGTGCGGGCCGAGGCGCTGGCCGCCTGCGGGCGACCGGCGGAGGCGCTGGCCAGCGCCGAGGAGGCGGTCCGGCTGGCGTACGCGACCGAGCAGCGCAGCGAGCGGGCCGGCGCCGACGCGCTCCGGGCCCGCCTCGCCGCCGGCTGACCGGCGGTCGACCCCGGCGCAGGATTACCGGTTCCGGGGATGTGCGTGTCGGGCCTGCCGGTTAGGTTGTGGGATCGAGGGGGACCAGTCACCTCGGTGGGTCTTGGGGAGGACGGATGAGGCTGCCGCGCACCGGCGCCGGCTGGACGATCGCGGTCTTCGGCGTGCTGGCGTTGCTGCTGGGCGCGCTCGGGCTGATCTGGCCGGAGGCTCAGCTGCGCATGCTCGGCTTCGAGGTGCCGGCCGAGCGGGGCCCCGGTGACTACACCGGCACGTTCCTCACCGCGTCCTCGATGGCCTCGTTCAACATGGGGGTCTACTACCTGCTCGCCGCGGCCACCGAGTGGCGCCCGTTCTACCGCTTCACCGTCTGGTTCCGGCTGGTCACGTTCAGCGTCTTCACCATCGCGGTGCTCTCCGACATCGCCCCGGGGCGGTTCTTCGGGGTGGCCGTGTGGGAGGGGCTGGGCGCGGTCGCGACGGCCGTCGGCCTGTGGTGGGACGCCCGCCGGGCGGCCGGCGCGGGGCGCTCCGGGGGCCTGTCCGCCGACCCGGAGCCGGCGCCGGCGACCGACGCGGTGCGCTGAGCGCGCGAGACAGTTGGGTATTTTCGAGCCGTGACCGAGACCCCACCCGGCGCCCTCCGGCTGCCCATCGTGCCCGGTCTGACCGATCTGCAGGTCTTCGCCCGGGGCGGTTACGCCACCGTGTACCGGGCCACCCAGATCTCCGTGGGGCGCGAGGTCGCGGTCAAAGTGGAGAACCGCACGCTGGACAGCGAACGGGACCAGGCCCGGTTCCTGCGTGAGGCGCGGGCCGCCGGCAAGATGTCCTCCCACCCGCACGTGGTCGACCTCTTCGACGTCGGGGTCACCGTCGACCAGCACCCCTACCTGATCATGGAGCTCTGCGACGGCTCGTACGCCGAGCGGATGCGGACCTCCCCGCTGGGCCCGGTGGAGACCCGCGACCTGGGCGTCAAGATCGCCGATGCGCTGGCCCACTCGCACGCGGCCGGGGTGCTGCACCGCGACGTGAAGCCGGCCAACATCCTCTACTCGCACTTCAACTCGGCGGTGCTGGCCGACTTCGGGCTGGCCGTGCTGGCCGAGGTGCGCGACGCCTCGGTCACCCTCGAGGTGCTCACCCCGGCGTACGCGCCGCCGGAGATGTTCAGCCACAGCCCGCCCTCGCCGGCCGTCGACGTGTACGCGCTCTGCGCCACCCTCTACGCGGTGATGCACGGCCGGCCGCCCCGCTGGCAGTCCGAGCGGAACCCGAGCCTGGTCACCGTGCTGGAGATGTTCCAGCAGCCGATCCCCGGCCTGCCCGGGGTCCCCGACGACCTGGTCGACGTGCTGCGGCTCGGCATGGCCAACGACCCGGACGAGCGACCGTCCGCCGTGGAGCTGCGCGCGATGCTCGCCGCGCTCCCGCTGGACCAGGGCGCGGCCCCGGTGAGCGGCGCGCCGATCTCCGGCGCCCCGGCCAGCGGTGGCCCGACCGGCGGCACCGGCACCGGTTGGCCGTACCCGCTGGGCCTGACGGGGCAGCCGGCCCCGCGCCCGCCCGCGGACGACGACCACCCGACCGTGCCGGCCGCCGGGCGGCGCTGGCGGCGCCGCTGGTTCCTGGGCGGCGCGGGCGTGCTCGCGCTGGCCGCCTCGGCCAGCGCCGGGGCCTGGCTGGCCGGCGGCGCTCCGCCCGTGGTGTCGCCGACCCCGGTGGCCAGCGGGGTGGTCGAGGTGACCGCCCCGAAGGTGCTGCCGGGCTGCGCCACCGGCGACGTCCGGCTGCCGGCCGGTGCGCGCTGCGCCACCGAGCTGGAGTGTTTCGGGCCGGTACGGCTGCGCCGCGACCGGGCGGAGGCCACCCGGGTGTCCTGCGACGGCCGGCACACCTGGGAGACCTACGCCGAGGGGGACCTGCCCGCCACGCTGGCCGGGGCCGGGCACGGCGCGGTGGCGGCCCATCCCGCCGTCCAGCGGGTCTGCAACGTCGGCACGTTCCAACTCGCCAGCGGCATCCGGCAGGCGGGCGACTGGAACCTGGAGGTGCTGCCGCCCACCGGGGCGGGCGCCGACCGCACCTACCGCTGCCTGGCCGGGCGGGGAGTGGACGCGCTCGCCATGCCCACCCTCACCGGTCGCTGAGCCGCCGCACCGCGCGCTGGTCGCGGACCGCCCGGGGGTCCAGCCCCTCCAACGTGTCGGCGTCGACCGCGCAGTCGGCGGCGGCGCGGAGTCCGCGGACGGCCTGCGGGTCGAGCCCTTCCAGGGTGTCGGCGTCGACGCCGTAGCTGCCCGGCGCGGGCCACTCCTCGGCCGGGGCCACCCCGCCGCCCTGCCGGTGGGCGCTGATCGCCACCCCGGCGACCATCACGAGCAGGACGCAGAGCAGCGCGAGCGCGACCGACACGATGCCCGCGGGACGCCAGACCAGCAGCGTCACGAGTGCCGCCACCGCCGCCAGCGACGCGACGGCGGCCCTGGCCCGCGCATCGGGCTTCGGGAACGACCTCATCCGACAAGCATCGCCGAGCGCGTCCGCCTGTCAACCACCGATCCGGCCGGTGGTGGTCACCGGCCGTCCGGTTGATCGCCGCCGGAGCGGCTCGCCGGCCGCCCCCGGCGCGGGCATTCTCAACCCCGGGTACGGATGGAACGATGACGGGATGTCATCGCTGTCGATACCCCAGGTGACCTATCTCGGCGGGCATCCGGACCGGGCGGACACCCTCCCGGGGCTCACCGCCGTCGTCGACCGCTCCGGCATCCGGCTGCGCCGGTCCTTCCGCCGCTTCCTCGCCGTCCGGTGGGACGCGTTGCGTGGGCTGGACGTGCACCCGCCGGGCCTGCTCACCCTCGCGCTCAGCTTCCGTCCGGAGTACGACGACGGCTCGTCCCTGCACCTGCACCTGGACCGCGACGTGTACCGCTTCCACGTCCGCGACCTCCCCGCCGCGCAGCTGCGGGCACGGCTCGCCTCGTGGGCGGTGGCGGCCGCCGGCGCCCCCACGCCGCTGCCCGCGATGCCCCCGCCCCCGCCGCCGGTGTCGCACGGGCCGCTCGACGTGGTCCGGATGTCCCTCGACCTGTGGCGGGCGGCCGGCCTCGGCCGGGAATCCCTCTCCGACCGGAGCACCCTGGCCTACCGGCTCAGCCTCGCCGAGAACCACCGCCGCTGCGGCCGGTACGACGAGGCACTCGCCCTGCTCGAGCCGCTCGCCGGCGCCGCGGCCGAGGCGTTCGGCCCGGTCGACGAGGACACCCTGAAGGTCCGCAACGAACTGGGTCAGGCGTACCTCGAGGCCGGGCAGGTCGACGACGGCCTGGACGTGCTGCGCGAGGTGGTGTCGGCGGCCGAGCACCTGCACGGCCCGGACAGCCCACTCACCCTGGTCTTCCGCAACAACCTGGCCGTCGCCTACCAGCACGCCGGCCAGTACGCCCAGGCCATCGGCCTGCACGAGCAGAACATCCGGCACACCGAGCACAGCCGGGGACGCCGCAGCCTCGAGACGATCGGCCGGCGCAACAACCTGGCCGCCACCCTGGCGCTCGCCGGGTACCGGGAGCGGGCGATCGAGCTGTACTGGGAGGTGCTGGACACGCTGCCGGACGGCCACCGGAGCCACGCCCTGGCGGTCACCGCGCGGCAGAACCTGGCCATCCTGCACAACCCGTCCTGGACGCCGTGACGGCACCGTCGGTCAGGCACCGGCCGGCGGGGCGCTCACCGGCCGCCGGGCGCGGGGGACGGTGCCGTCCTTGCGGACGAGCCCGCTGATCTGCTCGCCGACCTCGCCGGTGAGCCGGCCCGGGCAGGAGAGTCCCAACCGGACGGCCAGCTCGCGGCCGTACAGGTCCACGGCGGCCTCGACCAGCTCGGCGTAGACGGCCACGGACCGGCGGCACCGGTGCCGGGCGGCGAGCAGGATCGCCGCGCCGACGACCAGGGCCGGCCACCAGAACGCCCCGAGGACGGCGTAGAGGGCGCCCCAACCGACCAGCCGGGCCGCCGTGGCGCAGCGGTCCTGCACGGCGGTCAGCTCGCCGCGCGTCTCCTCCGGCAGGACCAGCCACAACCGCGGCCACACCGGCGCGAGGTCGATGCCGTACGTGCGCCACACCCGCACGTCGGCGGCGTGCAGCCGGTCGCCGGTCCAGGTCGGCCGCGCCGGCTCGACCAGGCAGATCGCCGCGCGGCGGTCGATGGCCCGCCGCACCCGGGCCCGCCGGGCCGGGTCGGTGGTGTCCGCGAGGAACGCCCGCTCGGCCTCGGCCACCTCGGCGTCCGCCCGCTCCCACCGCCGCCGGCGCCGGTCGGCGAGCCGGCCCAGCAGCGGCGTCGACCCGGTCAGGCTCCAGGTCCACCCGACGACCATCCCCACCGCCTGCGCGGCCAGCCCGGCCGCCGCCGCGCCGAGCAGGAACGCGGCCCCGGCGACCAGCAGGGCCGCGCCGCGCGCCCCGGCCGGCGTGCCGGTCAGCCGGTCCAGCCAGGCCGGCAGGGCCGCGACATCCAGGGCGTGGCTCTGGCCGAGCACCCGGGCCAGCACCACCGCGGCGGCGAACAGCGCCCCCGGCAGCACCAGCGCGGCCGTCCACCGGGTCACCAGCTGCTTGCCCAGCTCGGCGAGGAACGCGTTCACAGGGTGACCCGGCTCGCCACGAAGGGCGCACCGGTGAGCCCGCACGTCGGCGGCGGGCCGTCGTCGACCGGGGCCTTGCGGGGGCACGGTCCGGCGCCGGGGCAGGTCCAGGCGGCGACCGTCGGGTGGCCACCGCCGCCGAGCCACGGCTCGAAGCCGCGTACGCCGGTGGTGAGGCCGTCGATGCCGTGTTGGGCGAAGGCCGCGTCGAGCCGGTCGAGGTCCGCGGCCAACTGCGGGTCCCAGCGCCCCGCGCGGACCGCCGCGACGACCCGGTCGAGCACCTCGGCGACGCCGTACCGCTCGGCGTGCGTGCGCAGCTGCTCCCCGGTGGCCTGGCTGCACAACCGGCCGATGCGCTCCGCAACGAGTTCCAAGGTCGCCCCCCGTGCGCCGGTCGGCCGTTTCCGCTGCCACAGTAGCGGCCCCGGCAAGCCCGTGCCGCCAGCCGGGACGCGACCCGGATTCCGCTTTCCCGGACCGGGACCCATTGGGCAGGATCGTTACCGGGCCAGGAGATCGCCACCCGACGCCAGCGCACCGGAATCGAGGAGCGATGCCGAAATGGACGGTCGGTAACGCCACGCGGCGGGTCACCGCGGTGACCGCCGAGTACGAGCGGACCGGGGCACCGGCCGTCCTGTTCGGACCCGACCTCGCCGGCGAGGAGCAGGTGCTCGCCGCGGCGGCCGGCGGGCGCGGCGCCGGGCGGGCCGCGGCGCAGGCGCTGGCCCGGCTGCACTGGTACCGCTACCTCAACCTGTCCGGGCTGGACGGCCTGCGCGCGCGCCGGGCGGCGGTCGGGCTGTTCCGGCACGTGCACCGCCGGGACCCGGAGCTGGTGCCGGAGCTGATCCGGGCCGACTGCCGGGAGAGCGAGCCGCCCCGGTCTCCCCGACTCGCCGACGTGCTGCTCAGCCAGCAGCAGGCCGACCGGATCGCGGGCCTCCGGCAGCGGCACCGGGCGGGTTCCGCCAAGGCCCTCCGGCTGCTCGTCACGCTCTATCAGGAATGGCTGCTGGAGCTGGCCCGGGACCGCGACGACGACACCGGCCTGCTGCGGGCCGCCCTGCTGACCGATCTCACCGAGGCGCTGGTGACGCTGGCGGAGGCGACCGGGGAGGGACCGACGTACGACGAGGCGCTGGACGCGGCCACGGCGGCCCTCGCGGCCACCACCGACCGGGACCCGCACCGGATGCACCGCCTCGTCGACCGCGGTCGCCTGCTGGAGCTCTACTTCGACCGGGGCGCCGGGCCGCGGGCGCTGCAACTGGCCGTCGGCGAGTACCGCCGGGCCGCCCAGCTCGGCTGGCGGCGGCAGCCCACCGACCCGCGGGTGGTGGCGCGGTTCGCCACGGCGCTGTCCCGGCTGCCCGAGGTCCCGCCGCTGGCGTCGGTCGAGGTCCTGTTCGAGGCGACCGCGGCCTGGCGCGACGCGGTCCACGCCGCGGCGGGCGACGAGCCGGCGATGGCCGCGGCGCTGGAGCGGCTCAACACCGTCGTCAACCTGCTGGCCCAGGAGATCGACCCGGAGCTGGCGCTGGAGGTCGTCACCGCCGCCGGGCAGCCCGAGGTGATCGACCGCTACCTGGGCCGGGCCGAGGAACTCGAGGCCCGGATCGCGGCGGACGCCTCGGCGGCGGCCCTGGCCGACCAGTACGAGGCGGCCTTCCTGCTCTTCGCCGTGGTGCCGGGCTTCCACCCGGCCCGGCCGCGCGCGCTGCTCCTGCTCGGCTCGGCCGAGCTGGACCGGTGGCAGCACGGCGGCGAGCTGAGTGGCGCGGCGGAGGCGGCGAGCTGGGCGCAGTTGGCGCTGGACGCCATCGGGCCGGCCGACCCGTTGCGGCGCAAGGCGTTGAACCTGCTGGCCGCCGCGGCCGCACCGGCCGGGCTGCACGGGCAGGACGAGCACCTGGTCGAGGTCGCGCTCTCCGCCGCCCGGGCGGCGCTTCCGCTCGCCGGCGAGCAGCCGGAGGAACGCGCGCACCAACTCGTGGTCCTCGGCGACGCGCTGGACGACGCCGGTTGGCTGAACCGCGACGCCGAACTCGTGGACGAGGCGCTGCGATACCAGCGGGAGGCGCTGCGGCTCACCCCCGAGGGGCACGAGTCGTACCCGCTGCGGCTCATGAAGCTCTCCCAGACGCTCGTGCACCGCGACCAGTTGGTGCCCGACGATGCGCTGCTGGCCGAGGCGGTGGCGACGAACGGCCGCGCGGCGGGCCTGCTGACGGAGCGGGATCCGCGCCGGGTCGGCTTCCTCTACAACCACGCCAGCAGCCGTTCCGTCCAGGCCGTCCGGCAGCGCGACGAGGCCGGGCTGGTCGCGGCCGAACGCAGCTACCGGGAGGCGTTGGCCCTGGTGCCGCCGGATCACCCCGACCAGCCGCGGATCCGCAGCGCGATCGCCGACGCCCGCTACCACCGGTACCGGCTCGGCGGCGACCTGGAGGTGCTGGCCGACGCGGTACGGCTGGCCCGGGAGGCGGTCGAGGCGACCCCGCCGGACCACCACTGGTGGCCGCTGCGGGCCGGGCTGCTGGCCCGGGCGGCCGCCGAGCTGGCCCGGGCGGGCGGGCCGGACGCCGAGCCGGCCCGGGCCGAGGCGACCGCCACGTACGCCGCGATCGCCGCCGCGCCGCAGGCGGACCCGCAGACCCGGATCGACGCCGAGCGGCAGCAGGCCGAGTTGGCGCACGCGGCCGGCGACCCGGCCGCTCGGCTGGCCGCGTTGGAGCGGGCGGTGCGGCAGATGCCGGCCTCGATCAGCCGGTCGTCGGCCGGCCGGCGCCGGCTCGGGGCGGTGGCCGAACTCAGCGGGTTGGCGGCGGAGGCGGCCGCGACCGCGCTCGCGGCGGACCACCCCGAGCGCGCCGTCGAACTCCTGGAACGCGGCCGTGGCCTGCTGTTCCACGAGGCGTTGGGGATCCGCGATGGGCGGGCCGAACTGCGCGTGGTCAGCCCCGGGCTGGCCGCCGACCTGGACCGGGTCGACCGGGAGCTGGCCGAGGCGGACGCCTACACGCATGTCCGGAACTTCACCATCGAGGTGCAGCGCCGCAGTGCGGACGGCGAACTGCTGGACAGCTCGACGACCGAGTGGGATCCGCGAACCGCCTGGGTGCCGCGTACCCGGAAACTGGCCGCCGAACGGGACCGGGTGATCGGGCGGATCCGGCGGCTGCCCGGGTTCGCCGACTTCCTGCGGCCACCGTCGGTGCCGCTGCTCCGGGAGCGGCTCGCGGGCCTGCCGGTGGTCGTCGTCAACAGCCACGGCGACCGGGGCGACGCGTTGGTCGTCCCGGGTGACCCGGGGCAGCCCGTGCAGCCGGTCCGGCTGCCCGAGCTGACCGGCGCCGCCGTCCAGCGGCAGGTCACCCGCTGGTACGCGGCGGTGTCCGACGCGCTCGACCCGGGGGTGCCGTTCGACCGGCGCGCCGCCGCCCAGGAGGAGCTGCACGCCGTGCTGGGCTGGCTGTGGGACGCGGTGACCGGGCCGGTGCTGGACCGGATCGCACCGGCCGACGGGCCGCCGCTGCCGCTCTGGTGGTCCCCGGTCGGCGCGTTGGCCCGGCTGCCGCTGCACGCCGCCGGCCATCACCGGGAGCCGGGGCACCGGCGTACCGTCCTGGACCGGGTGGTGCCGTCCTACACGCCGACCCTCACCGCGCTGGCGCACGCCGCGGCGGAGCGGCCGCGACCGCCGGCGGCCGCCACGGCCACCGTGGTCGGCGTACCGACCGCGCGGGACCTGCCGGCGCTGTCCCAGGTACGCGCCGAGGTCGAGCAGGTGGCCCGGCTGATCCCCGGCTCGACCGTGCTGACCGGGACCGAGGTGGCCCCGACCGAGGTCGAGGAGGCGCTGCGCCGGCACCCGATCGCGCACTTCGCCTGCCACGGCGAGGCGGACGCCGGCACGGCCGCGATGCTGACCGGTGGCCTGCGCCTCGGCAAGGGTGGCTCGCTGAGCCCGCACATGGTGGGCTCCTACCGGTTGGCCCGGGCCGAGCTGGCCTTCCTCTCCGCGTGCGGCACGGCCGAGACGCACCCGACGTTCACCGACGAGCCGCTGCACCTGGCCGCCGCGTTCCAGCTCGCCGGCTTCCGTGGCGTGATCGGCACGATGTGGCGGACCACGGACAGCGCGCGGATCGCGGCGGCCTTCTACGCCGGCCTGACCAACGGTGGCACCGAGCCCCCGGACCCGGCCGCGGCCGCCCGGGTGCTCACCGAGACGGTCCGGGCGGTACGCGACGAGTTCCCGGCGACGCCCACCCGGTGGGCCGGCCACCTGCACGTCGGGCTGAACCGGGCGCTCTGAGCGGCCCGCCGGCTCAGTACGACTTGTCCTGGCCGAGGACGTGCTGGGCGACGAAGTTGAGGATCATCTCGCGGCTGACCGGGGCGATCCGGCCGGCCCGGACCGCGCCGAGCAGGGTGGCCACCCCGTACTCGGTGGTCATGCCGGCCCCGCCGAGGGCCTGCACGGCGGTGTCCACGGCGAGCGCGGCGGCCTCGCCGGCCGCGTACTTGGCCATGTTGCCGGAGATGCCGGCCTCCAGGTCGCGGCCGGCGTCGTAGAGCGTCGCCGCCTTGTGGATCATCAGCCGGGCTAGCTCGACCTGGACGGCCGCGTGCGCCAGCGGGTGCGACACGCCCTGGTGGGAGCCGATCGAGCGGCCAGCCCACACCGTGCGGGTGGACGTGTAGTCGCTGGCCTTCTCGATCGCGTACCGGCCGGTGCCGGCGCCCATCGCGGCGACCGTGATGCGCTCCGGGTTGAGCCCGGCGAACAGCGCCGGCAGCCCGGCGTCCAGCGATTCGCCGACGAGCGCGTCGGCGGGCAGCCGGACGTCGTCGAGGAAGAGCAGGAACTGGTTCTCCGGCGACAGGATCTCCATGTCCAGCTTGGACTTCTCCAGGCCGGGCGCGTCGGTCGGCACGAGGAACAGCGCCGGCTTCAGCTTTCCGGTGGAGGAGTCCTCGGTACGGGCAACCACCAGCACGTGACCGGCCTCGTCCACCCCGGAGATGTAGATCTTGCGGCCGCTGAGCAGCCAGTCGTCGCCGTCGCGGCGGGCCACGGTGGCGAGCCGGTGGAAGTTCGAGCCGGCGTCCGGCTCGGTGATCGCGAAGACGATCTTCTGGGAGCCGTCGGCGAGGCCGGGGAGGTGCTTCTTGCGCTGCTCCTCGGTGCCGTGCTTGTTGATCACGGTGGCGGCGATGGCGGGGGAGACCACGAGCAGCAGCAGCGGGCAGCCCGCCGCGGCCAGCTCCTCGCAGACGATGGCCAGGTCGGTGATGCCGCCGCCCCCGCCGCCGTACTCGGTGGGGATGTTGACGCCCAGGTAGCCGAGCCGGCCGGCCTCGTGCCACAGCTCGGTGGTGTGCTCGCCGGCCCTGGCCTTCGACACGAAGTAGGAATGGCCGTACCTGCGGCCCAGCTCCCGTACCGCGTCGCGGAGCTGGTCCTGTTCGGGGGTGAGGTCGAAGTTCACTGCGGGTCCTCCTCGGGATCCACGACGGCCAGTACGGCACCCGTCTCGACCTGGCCGCCGGCGGGCACCGGCAGGTCGGTCACCACGCCGTCGGCGGGGGCGAGCACGGGATGTTCGAGCTTCATCGCTTCCAGGGTCAGCAGCAGGTCACCGGCGGCGACCCGCTGACCGACCTCGACGTGCACCCGGGTCACCGCGCCGGGCAGCGGCGCGAGCAGCGACCCGGCCGCCAGCTCCGCGGTGGGCTGGGGCAGGCGGGGCAGCTCGGTGAGGCTCGCCGCCCCGTCCGGGCCGTCCACGAAGACCGCCGACCCGGCCCGGTGTACGCGGAAGGCCCGCCGCACCCCGTCCACGTCGAGCACCACCCGGTCGGCGGTGGCATCGACCACCGCCACGGTCGGCGTGGCGTCGGACGGGAGCACCGACCATTCGGCGAGACCGCCGGTGCGGTCCAGCCGGTACCGGACCTCGATCTCCGCGCTGTCGCCGACGGTGAACCGGGTGACCTGCGGGAAGGCCGGCACGTTGCGCCAGCCCGACGGCAGTCCGGCCAGCACCGGCGCGGCGGCCCGCCGAGCGGCGGCCCCGGACAGCGCCGCCGCCAGCGCCACCAGCGGAAGCTGACCGGCCGGCAGCAGCGGCGCGAACACCTCCGGGTGCCGGTCCAGGAAGCCGGTGTCCACGTCGGCGGCGGCGAACTCCGCGCTGCGCAGCACGCGGACCAGCAGGTCCCGGTTGGTGGCCACGCCGTGCAGCTCGGCGCGGGCGAGCGCGCCGGCCAGGGTCCGGGCCGCCTCGGCGCGGGTGGGCGCCCAGGCGACGAGCTTCGCGAGCATCGAGTCGTAGTGCACGCTCACCGTCGAGCCGTCCACCACGCCGGAGTCCAGCCGCAGCCCGCGGGCCGGCGCGAACTCGGCGGTGACGCCGGGGACCGCGAACCGGTGCAGCGTGCCGGTGGCCGGGCGGAAGCCCCGGGCCGGGTCCTCGGCGCAGAGCCGCACCTCGATCGCGTGGCCGTCGGCCGGCGGCGGGCCGGTCACCGGCAGCGGCCCACCCTCGGCGACGAGCAGTTGCAGCCGGACCAGGTCCAGCCCGGTGGTCGCCTCGGTGACCGGGTGCTCCACCTGGAGGCGGGTGTTCATCTCCAGGAAGTGCACCTGACCGTCCGGCGCCAGCAGGAACTCCACGGTGCCCGCGCCGACGTAGTCGACGGCCCGCCCGGCCGCGACCGCCGCCTCGTGCAGCGTGGCGCGTACCTCGTCGGGCAGCACACCGGGCGCCTCCTCGACGATCTTCTGGTGCCGGCGCTGGATGGAGCAGTCGCGGACCCCGAGCGCCACCAGGGTGCCGTGGGCGTCGCCGAAGATCTGCACCTCGACGTGGCGGCCCCGCTCCACGTACCGCTCGATGAAGACCGTGCCGTCGCCGAACGCCGCCGCCGCCTCGCGGCGCGCGCCCGCCACGGCCTCGGCCAGCCCGGCCGCGTCGCGGACGATCCGCATGCCCCGGCCGCCACCACCGGCGGCGGCCTTGACCAGCACCGGGAAGGCGGTGACCTCGGCCGGATCGGTCCAGGTGGGCAGCATCGGCACGCCCGCGTCGGCGAGCAGCGCCTTGGCGGCCATCTTGTCGCCCATCGCGGCGATCGCCTTGGCCGACGGACCCACCCAGGTCAGGCCCGCGTCGGTCACCGCCGCCGCGAACTCGGCGTTCTCGGCCAGGAAGCCGTAGCCGGGGTGCACGGCGTCCGCGCCGGAGCGGCGGGCCGCGTCCAGGATGGCGTCGACGCGCAGGTACGTCTCGGCCGGCGTGTTCCCGGGCAGCCGCACCGCCTGGTCGGCGTCGGCCACGAACGGCGCGTCGGCGTCCGCGTCGGAGTGCACGGCGACGGTGGCCACGCCGAGGGCGCGGCAGGTGGCGAAGACCCGCCGGGCGATCTCCCCCCGGTTGGCCACCAGAAGCTTATTGATCATGCGCGCTGAGCCTGCCTTTCGTTCGCGACTGCGGGACTCCGCTTCGCTGCGTTCCTCGCGCTCACAGGTCACATCCGGAAGACGCCGAAGCCGTCGGCGCCCTTCACCGGTCCGTTGTGGATCGCCGACAGGCAGAGCCCGAGGACGGTACGGGTGTCCCGGGGGTCGATCACCCCGTCGTCGTAGAGTCGACCGGAGAGGAACAGCGCCCCGGACTGGGACTCGATCTGCTGCTCGACCATCATCCGCATGGCGGCGTCGGTGTCTTCGTCGTACTCGCGCCCCCGGGCCGCGGCCGCCTGCCGGGCCACGATGGACAGCACCCCGGCGAGCTGCGCCGGCCCCATCACCGCCGACTTCGCGTTCGGCCAGGTGAACAGGAACCGCGGCTCGTACGCCCGGCCGCACATGCCGTAGTTGCCGGCGCCGTAGGAGGCGCCCAGGTTGACGGTCAGGTGCGGCACCGTCGAGTTCGACACCGCGTTGATCATCAGGGCGCCGTGCTTGATGATGCCGCGCTGCTCGTACTCGGTGCCGACCATGTAGCCGGTGGTGTTCTGGAGGAAGACCAGTGGGGTGTCGGCGGCGTTGGCGAGCTGGATGAACTGGGCGGCCTTCTGCGCCTCCTGGCTGAACAGCACGCCCCGGGCGTTCGCCAGCACGCCGACCGGATAGCCGTGCAGCTCGCCCCAGCCGGTCACCAGGGCGGTGCCGTAGCCGGGCTTGAACTCGTCGAACGCGCTGTCGTCGAGCACCCGGGCCAGCACCTCGCGCGGGTCGAACGGCACCTTCAGGTCGGCGCTGGCGATGCCGAGCAGCTCCTCCGGGTCGTACCGGGGTGGCAGCGGGTGGGGGTTGCGCGGCGGCGGGCCGTGCTTGCGCCAGTTGAGGCGGCGGACGCACTGTCGGGCCAGCCGGATGCCGTCCCGCTCGTCCTCGGCCAGGAAGTCGGCCAGGCCGGACGTGCTGGCGTGCATCGCCGCGCCGCCGAGCGATTCGTCGTCGGTCACCTCGCCGGTGGCCATCTTCACCAGCGGCGGCCCGGCCAGGTAGACCTGCGACCGGTCCCGGATCATGATGGTGTAGTCGGACATCCCGGGCACGTACGCGCCGCCGGCCGTGGCGTTGCCGAAGACCACGCTCACCGTCGGGATCCGCTGCGCGGACAACCGGGTCAGGTCGCGGAACACCCGGCCGCCGGGAATGAAGATCTCCGCCTGGGTGGGCAGGTCCGCGCCGGCCGACTCGACCAGGTTCACCATCGGCAACCGGTTGGCGGCCGCGATCTCACCCGCCCGCCGGGTCTTCGCCAGCGACCACGGATTGATCGCGCCGCCGCGTACCGTCGGGTCGTTCGCCACGATCAGGCACTCCACGCCCTCGACCACGCCGATGCCGGTCACCGTGCTGGCGCCGACCGGGAAGTCGGTGCCGTACGCGGCCAGCGACGACAGCTCCAGGAACGGGCTGTCCGGGTCGAGCAGCAGCTCGATCCGCTCCCGGGGCAGCAGCTTGCCCCGCCCGTGGTGGCGGGTCACGTACTTCTCGCCGCCACCGGCCCGGGCCTGGTCGAGCGCGGTCTCCAGCTCGGCGAGGCGTTCCAGCAGCGCCTCCCGGTTGGCCGCGAAGCCGGGCGCGGACGGGTCGATGGTGCTCTGCAGGACAGCCGTGCTCATAGGCCCATGCCCTTCGCGATGATCTCGTTCATGATCTCGGTGGCGCCGCCGCCGATGCCGAGGATCCGGGCGTCGCGGTAGTGCCGCTCCACCTCGGCGTCACGCAGGTAGCCGAAACCGCCGTGCAGTTGCAGCGCGGCGTAGACCACGAAGTCGCACGCCGACACCGCCACGTTCTTCGCGATCGCCACCTCGGTGACCACCGGCTGCCCAACGGCGACCCGCTCGGCGACCTCGTGCACGTACGCCCGGGCCGCCTCGGTGCGGGAGTGCATCTCGGCCAGCCGGTGCCGCACGACCTGCCGCCCGACGAGCGGCCGGCCGAACGTCCGGCGGTCCCGGCACCACCGCACCGTCAGGTCCACGCAGCGCTGCGCGGTCGCGTACGCCTGGGTGGCGAGCGAGAGCCGCTCGGCGGCGAACTGCTGCATGATGGCGAGGAAGCCGGTGTCCTCCGGGCCGACCCGGTTCGTCACCGGCACCCGGACGTCGACGAAGGACAGTTCCGCGGTGTCCGAGCAGTGCCAGCCCAGCTTCTCCAGCCGCCGGCCCACGGTGAACCCGGGCGTGCCCTTGTCGATCACGAGCAGGCTCAGCGAGGCCGACCCGGGGAAGTCGGTGCAGACCGCGGTGGTCACGAAGTCGGCCCGCACCCCGCTGGTGATGTACGTCTTGGCGCCGTTCACCACGTAGTGGTCGCCGTCGCGGACCGCGCAGGTGCGGATGCCCGCGACGTCCGAGCCGCCGTCCGGCTCGGTGATCGCCAGCGCGCCGATCATCGTCCCGGCGAGGGTGGGCCGGACGTACCTCTCGATCAGCGCCTCGTCCCGGGCCGCGACGATGTGCGGCAGCGCGATGCCGTGCGTGAACAGCGCGGCGATCAGCCCGGACGACCCGCCCGAGCGGATGATCTCCTCGGTGACCACCATCGAGTCGAGCAGGTCACCGCCGCTGCCGCCGACCGACTCCGGGAAGCCGATGCCGAGCAGGCCGACCTTCGCGGCGGTCTCGTGCAGCGACCGCGGCACCTCGCCGGCCCGTTCCCAGTCGGACAGGTGCGGCAGCACCTCCCGGGTGACGAACGAGCGGGTCAGCTCGCGCAGCTGCCGGCGTTCCGGTGTGTCCACGATGGTCATGCCGGAACCTCCGTCGGAAGATCGACCATCCGTGAGCGCAGCAGCTCGCCGAGCGCCTTGGCCTGGGGATCGAACCGGGTGGAGGCGGCCACGCCCTGCCCGAGCAGCCCCCGGATCACGAAGTTGACCGCGCGCAGGTTCGGCAGCTCGTACCGCTCGACGGTCAGCGCCGCCGTCTCCGGCAGCAGCTCGGCCAGCCGGGCCACGGTGAGCCAGTCGCGCAGCCAGGGCCAGGTCGCGTCGGTGCGGGCCCAGACACCGAGGTTGGCGTCGCCGCCCTTGTCGCCCGACCGCGCCCCGACCAGCTCGCCGAGCGGCCCGCGCCGGGTGGCGGGCCCGGACGCACCCCCGGTTGACGCCTCGTCGGGCACGGGGGCCGCCGGCGGACCGCCCAGCACGGTCGGCGGCGGGATCGGCACCCGCTCGCCGGAGGGGAGCACCGCCACGTGCGCGACCGCGTCCTGGGCGATCGTGTCGGCGGTGAACACGCCGTACGGGATGGCGTCGCCGGGCAGGGTGGTCAGCGTGCAGCCCGGGTAGGAGGCCAGCGCCAGCTCCACCGCGGCCGCCGAGAAGGCCCGCCCGGCCCGCGCCTTGTCCCCGTCCCGCAGGTGTACGTGCAGCAGCGCGCTCGCCGCCTCGGTGTCGGTGGCGTCCGGGTGGTCGGTGCGGGCCAGGTTGAACTCCAGCCCTTCGGTGCCGACCGACTCCGCCAACTGGGCGCGGACCAGGGCCGCCTTGGCCGGGATGTCCAGCCCGCAGAGCACGAACGTCATCGAGTTGCGGAAGCCGCCCAGGTTGTTGATCCCCACCTTGAGGGTGCCCGGCGGGGGCGTGCCCCGGACCCCGGTGATCCGCACCCGGTCCGGCCCGTCCTGGGCCAGCGCCACGGTGTCCAGCCGAGCCACCACGTCCGGCCCCGGGTAGTCCGGCCCGGCCACCTCGTAGAGCAGCTGGGCGGTGACCGTCTCGACGGTGACCGCGCCGCCGGTGCCGGCGTGCTTGGTGAGCACCGAGGAGCCGTCCGGGTGGAGCTCGGCGATCGGGAAGCCGGGCCGGTGACCGCCGTCCGGCAGCTCGGTGAAGAAGCTGTAGTTGCCGCCGGTGACCTGCGCCCCGCACTCGATGAGGTGCCCGGCCACGGTGGCGCCGGCCAGCGCGTCGAGATCGTCGCGGGTCCAGCCGAACCGGGCGATGGCCGGGCCGACCGCGAGCGAGGCGTCCGTCACCCGCCCGGTGACCACCACGTCCGCCCCGGCGTCCAGGCAGGCGGCGATCCCGAACGCCCCCAGGTACGCGTTCGCGGTCAGCGCGTCGGGCCGGGCGAGCGCGTCGCCCTCGACGTACCCGACCCGGACGGTGAGGCCGAGCCGGTCGGCCAGCGCGCCGACGGCGGCGGCCAGGCCGGCCGGGTTGAGCCCGCCGGCGTTGGTGACCAGGGTGACCCCGCGGTCGAGCGCGGTGCCCAGGCACCCTTCGAGCTGGCGCAGGAAGGTCTTCGCGTAGCCGAGGGAGGGGTCGCGCAGCCGGTCCCGGCCGAGGATCAGCATGGTCAGCTCGGCGAGGTAGTCGCCGGTCAGCACGTCCAGCTCGCCGCCGTCGAGCATCTCCCGCCAGGCGGAGAACCGGTCGCCGTAGAAACCGGAGGCGTTGCCGACCCGGAGCGGGGTCACGCGGTCACCCCGGCGGCGGCCCGCCCGGCGCCGGGCGGGCCGGCGAACGCCTGCGCCACGTCCAGCCACTCGTCGGCGACCGGGCCGGTGGCCACCAGGGCGAGATCGTCGCGGTGCCGGCGTTGGGTGACCAGCAGGCAGAAGTCGAGGGCCGGGCCGGTGACTTGGTCGGCCGCGTCGGCCGGCCCGAAGGCCCAGCTGTCCCCGTCGGTGCCGGGGCCGCTGCCGGCCGGGGCGGTCAGCTCGACCCGGACCGGCGTGGTCGGCACCGGTCGGCCGTGGGCGGCGAAGCTGTGCCCGAGGGTACGGAAGCCGAGGTGCGCGATGTGCCGCAGCCGGTCGGTCGGGGCCCGCCGGACGCCGAGCGCGTCGGCCACGTCCTCGCCGTGCGCCCAGGTCTCCATGAGCCGGGCGGTGGCCATCGAGGTGGGCGACATCCGGGTGCCGTACCAGGGCAGCTTCTCCCCGGCCGGGGTGGCGGCCAGGGCGGCGGCGAGCGCCGAGCGGCCGCCCCGCCAGCGGGCCAGCAGCGCGTCGGGGGGCGCGAGGAAGGACTCGGCGCCGTCGTCGACCAGCCGGGCCGGGTCGGGGGCGTTGAGGACCGAGGCGTAGAAGGCGTCGGCATCGGTGGCGGCCAGGTGGGCCACGTGGTCGGTCCAGGCCAGGTGGGCGATCTGGTGCGCGATCGTCCAGCCCGCGGCCGGGGTGGGCCGCGCCCACTCCTCCGGCGGCAGCGGCGCGACCAGCGCGTCGAGCTGGTCGGACTCGGCGCCCAGATCCGTGAGCAGTGCTGTCAGGTCGACCATGGTGCCTCCGGGGGATCAGTGCGGCCGCGCGCTCCCTGCCGTCGTCGGGCCGTCGTCAGGGGTGAGCAGGATGGCGAGTTGGCGCTTCCAGGTGTGCAGCAGGGCGGTCCGCCGGGTCGAGTCGTCACTGAGCAGGTTGGCCACGCCGAACCCGCGGAGCAGGTCGAGGGTGGCCTGGACGGCCTCCCGTACGCCGGGCCGGCGCTCGTCCACGCCGAGCAGCTCGACGGTCAGCCGGTGCATCTCGCGACCGACCCGGGCCTCCAGCGGCACCAGGGCGTCGCGCAGCTCGGCGTCGGTGCGGGCGGCCACCCACAGCTCCAGCGCGGCGACGAAGAGTGGCCCGGTGAAGGCGGCGGCGAGCAGGTCGACCACCCGGTCCAGCCGCCGTGGCCCGGCGGGCAGCGCCGCGGCCTCGCTGCGCAGCTCGGCGGCGCGGCGCTCGGTGAGGTGGGTGACCGCGGCGGTGACCAGGGCGGCCTTGGTCGGGTAGTGGTGCAGTTGGGCGCCCCGGGAGACGCCGGCCCGGGCCGCCACCACGGTGGTGGTGGTGCCGGACCAGCCGTGCTCCACCAGGCAGTCGACGGTCGCCTCCAGCAGTCGGGCCTGGGTGGCGCGGCTGCGCTCCTGCTGGGGGACGCGGGTCGGTGCGGCGGGCACGGGGACAGCCTGCCGGCCGGGAAACAAACAGTCAAGCCTGACTTTTTCTGGCTCCGGACCGGGGCGGTCGGACGAGCGGGTTGATCGACCGGCTGGCGGCGATCCGGGGCTTCCGGGCGGCGCGAAGCCACGGATCGCCGCATCCCGGGTTCACCGTCCGGCCCGCCCGGCCGCCCCGCCCGGCCGCCCCGCCCGGCCGGGCCGTCGGGCCGACCCGCTCGGCGGCCGTCGGGGCGACCCGCTCAGCGGCCGTCGCGCGGACCGAAGACGGCGAGCGCGTCGGCGTCGCTGTGCCGGGAGCGCAGGTACTCGTCGGCCCAGGCGGCGGCGTCCGGGAAGCCGGACTCGGCGGCCACCCGGGCGCAGGCGGCGTCCACGTCGTACCGGGTCCGGCGCAGTTGCACGCCGGGACCGAGCAGCGCCCACCACGCACCGTCCCCGCCGTACGGCATGCCGATGCTGCCCGGGTTGACCACCAGGCGGCGGTCGACGAGCCGGGTGAACGGCATGTGGGTGTGCCCGCAGACCACCGTGCCGACCTCGGCGGGCAGGCCGGCGAAGACCTCCGCCCAGCGGTCGAGCCGCGAGTCGACCAGCACCATCTCCTCGTCGTCGCGGGGCGTCGCGTGGCAGCAGAGCACCTCGCCGAGGCCGGCGACGGAAAAGGTGACCGCCGGCGGCAGCGCGGCCAGCCGGGCCACCTGGTCCGCGCGCAGCTGCGCGGCGGCCCAGTTCGACACGTCGTACGAGGCCGGCTGGCCGGCGTGGGCCGCCACCAGTTCCCGTTCGCCGTTGCCGCCGACCCAGAGCGCGCGGTCCCCGAGCGCGGCGAGCCGGTCCAGCACCTCGACCGGTTGCGGGCCGTCCGCGATGTCACCGGTGAGGACGATCAGATCGGCGGCGGCCACGTCCGGCTCGGCCAGGACGGCCTCCAGCGCCGGCAGCACGCCGTGGATGTCGGAGAGGACCGCGACACGTTCGAACATCGCCCCACCGTGGTCCCGGCCCGTCGCGATGTCCAGGATTTCTGCGCCAGGCAGACGGCGCGCGGAATCGCCGCCGCCACGGCCGGCGCCTCGGCCGGGCGGCAGGGCAGCACCGAGCCTCCTCCGCGAGCCTTCCACGCCGGCTGTCACTCACCGCAACTGCCACCGAGGGTCACCAGGCGCGCCGCCGGGGCGCGGGCCTGACCGCGGACGGAACCGGCCCGGACCGCGAAACCGGCCCGGACCGCGAGGGCGGGCCGGGCCGGGCGTTGCGTGATCTAGGGAGGTCAGACCCGCGCGCGGCGGGCCAGGCGCTCCGGGTCGAGGATGATGATGCTCTTGCCGTCCAGTCGGAGCCAGCCGCGCGAGGCGAAGTCGGCCAGCGCCTTGTTCACGGTCTCCCGGGAGGCGCCGACGAGCTGGGCGATCTCCTCCTGGGTCAGGTCGTGGGTCACCCGCAGCACGCCACCATCCCGGGTGCCGAACCGGCCGGCCATCTGGAGCAGGTTCTTGGCGACCCGACCCGGCACGTCGGTGAAGATCAGGTCGGCCAGCGAGTCGTTCGTCCGGCGCAGCCGGCGGGCGAGCACCCGCAGCAGTTGCTCGGCGATCTCGGGCCGGTTGTTCAGCCAGGGCCGCAGCGCCTGCTTGCGCAGCCGGACCAGCCGGGTGTCGGTCACCGCGGTGGCCGTCGCCGTACGCGGCCCCGGGTCGAAGAGCGACAGCTCGCCGACCATGTCCGACGGGCCCATCACGGCGATCAGGTTCTGCCGGCCGTCCGCCGCGCGGCGGCCAACCTTGATCTTGCCGGACAGGAGGATGTAGAGACTGTCGCCGGGCTCGCCCTCGTTGAAGACGACCTCGCCCTTGCGGACCTCGATCGTCTCCATCTCCTTGGCGAGCGCCTCGGCAGCCTCCGGGTCGACACCCTGGAAGATCCCGCTACGGGCCAGTACCTCGTCCATCGCGCACCTCCGCTTGCGCGTGCCGTCCGTCGGCCGGGTCCGCCGTCCGCTGATCCCTCGCGCGCCGCCAGTCTAGGCGCACATGAGCTGGAATCAGAGGCGCACCCCTGGAATCTTGATCGTTGGGCGTAACCCTCCTGACCCGATCGGGGACTACAATCCCGCCCTCCAGGCGGCCGTGCGGCGCCCGGGACGCCGGGCGCGCGTCACCGGTGCCCACCCCTGATCGTAGGGTCGGTGCCGTGCTGAACGAGCCGTTCCTGACCACCCGCCCCGAGGCCGGGTCGGACATCCCGCTGCTGGTCTGGCGGACCGCGGCACCGCTGCTGGCCGTCGGCAGCGCCCCGCTGGGCGGCGGGATCGGTGTACGCCGCTGGGTGCTCAACGCGACCGTGCCGATGTCGTACGACCGGGACGACCCGGCCGACCACCTGGCCGAACTGGCCGGCGGGCTGGGCCTGGCCGGGCCCGGGGTGGGCCTGCTGACCGGCGTCGACGTGGCCGAGGTGGTGGCCCGGACCGACGGCGGCGTCCGGGTCTGGGCCACGGTCGGGCTCGGCACCCCGGTGTGGGCCGCCGCACCCGCGCCCGCCGCCCCGGCGCAGCGCGTCGGCACGGTCAACATCGTGGCGTACGTGCCGGCCCGGCTCGGCGACGCCGCCCTGGTCAACGCCGTGGCCACGGCCACCGAGGCGAAGGCGCAGGCGATCTGGGAGCTGGGCCTGCCCGCCACCGGCACGCCCACCGACGCGGTCACCGTGCTCTGCCCGGCGGACGGCGAGCCGGCCCCGTACGGCGGCCCGCGCTCGACCTGGGGCGCCCCGCTGGCCCGGGCCGTGCACGCGGCCGTCCGGGCCGGCGGCGCCGGCACCGTGGTCCCCTGGTCCGACCAACGCCGGGAGGACTGAGCCGGGTCGACGGGTCGGTATTCCCCGGTCCGGCCGCGCCGACCGGGCTGGGCCGGGCGGGTCGACGGGTCGGCTTTTCGGCCGATCGGCCGTCGTCGGCGCGTTCACCGCCCGGTACCGTGGCCGGCGATGTACGCTCCCGCGCCTCCCGTGTCCCCGTTCCGGCGCCGCGCCGCCGCGGCCCTCGGCGTGCTGCTCGCCGCCCTGCTGGCGGGCGGGTGCGCGCAGCCCGACGCCGACGAGTCGGTGTGGCGGCCGGGCGCGGACGGCGCACCGGCCGGTTCCGCGGCGCCGGCCACCGCCGACCAGCCCGCCGACGCCGGCGAGCAGGCGATCTCGCTGGCCGCCACCGGCGACGTGATCATGGGCAACGCGCCGAACCGGCTGCCGGCCGACGGCGGAAACGGCTTCTTCGACGACGTCAAGGCCGCGCTCAAGGGCGACCTCGTGATGGGCAACCTGGAGGAGCCGCTCACCGAGGACACCGGCACCGGCAAGTGCGGGCCGAAGCCGCAGAACTGCTACCAGTTCCGGGCACCCCCGGAGTACGCGAAACACCTCAAGGAGGCCGGGTTCCAGCTGCTCAACCAGGCCAACAACCACGGCTACGACTACGGCCCCAAGGGCTACCGGAACACCCAGCGGGCGCTGGAGGAGCACGACCTGCAGCACACCGGCGCCCCGGACCAGATCACCGTGGTCGAGGTCCAGGGCGTCAAGGTCGCGGTGGTCGGCTTCTCCTCGTACGTCTGGTCCAACAGCCTGGTCGACATCGAGTCGGCGAAGCGGGTGGTGGCGAAGGCGGCGACCGAGGCCGACCTGGTCGTGGTGCAGGTGCACATGGGTGCCGAGGGCGCCGACAAGAGCCACGTGAAGCCCGGCACCGAGCTGTTCTTCGGGGAGAACCGGGGCGACCCGATCAGGTTCTCCCACGCGGTGGTCGACGCCGGCGCCGACCTGGTCGTCGGGCACGGGCCGCACGTGCTGCGCGGCATGGAGTTCTACCGGGGCCGGCTGATCGCGTACAGCCTGGGCAACTTCGCCGGCGGCGGCAGGTCGCTGAACCCGTCCGGTCGGCTCGGCTGGGGCGGGGTGCTGAAGGTCACGCTCAAGCCGGACGGCAGCTTCGTCGACGGCCGCTTCACCGCCACCGTGATGAACAGCGTCGGCCGCCCCTCGATCGACCGGCAGCAGCGCGGCCTCGGGCTGGTCCGTGAGGTGAGCGGGGCCGATTTCCCGCGTACCGGGGCCCGGATCGACGCGGCCGGCCGGATCCGGGTGCCGTCCGGCGGCTGACCCGGCGCGTGGGCCCGCCGGGACGTCGGCCCCGCGACGTAGGCTGGCCGGCGTGACCACGCGTTCCCCCGAGACCGACCTCGGTCGCACCCGCCGGGCCCGGCGGATCGGCCGGGTGCTGACCGAGACGCATCCCGACGCGCACTGTGAGCTCGACCACGGCAACGCGCTGGAGCTGGCCGTCGCCACCATCCTGTCCGCGCAGTGCACCGACAAGAAGGTCAACGAGGTCACCCCGAAGCTCTTCGCCCGTTACCGCACCGCCGCCGACTACGCCGGGGCGGACCGCGCCGAGTTGGAGGAGCTGATCCGGCCGACCGGCTTCTACCGGAACAAGACCAGCTCGCTGATCAACCTGGGCCGCGCCCTCTGCGAGCGGTACGACGGCGAGGTCCCCGGCCGGCTGGCCGACCTGGTCACCCTCCCCGGCATCGGGCGCAAGACCGCGAACGTGATCCTCGGCAACGCCTTCGACGTCCCCGGCATCACCGTCGACACCCACTTCCAGCGGCTGGTGCAGCGGTGGCAGCTGACCACCGAGACCGACCCGGTCAAGATCGAGCACGCGATCGGCGCGCTGTACCCGAAGCGCGACTGGACGATGCTGTCGCACCGGATCATCTTCCACGGCCGCCGGGTCTGCCACGCCCGCAAGCCGGCCTGCGGCGCCTGCACGCTGGCCAAGCTCTGCCCGTCGTACGGCACCGGGCCGACCGACCCGGTGGTGGCGGTCAAGCTGCTCAAGGGCCCCCGGGCCCGGGACCTGGCGGCGGCCGTCGGCCTCGACCCGGAGCTGGTGCCGCAGCAGGCGGTCGCCGCGGAGGTGCCGTGAACCGCCTCGCGTACCTGCTCGTCCCGGTGCTGCTCGGGCTGGCCGGCTGCACCGCCGCCGCCGAGCCGGACCGGCCGGCGGCGCCGGCGGCCCGCCCCGAACGGCCGTCCCCGTTCGACGACTGCGCCGCGCTGACCACCGCGCCGGCCTCGGCCGCCGCCACCCCGGCCGGCAAGGCCGGCGACCGGCTGCCCGAGCTGACCCTCTCCTGTTTCACCGGCGGCACCCCGGTCGCGATGCGGGACGTCAAGGGGCCGGCGGTGGTCAACGTGTGGGCGTCCTGGTGCCTGCCCTGCCGCAAGGAGCTGCCGGCGTTCCAGCGGCTGCACGAGCGGGCCGCCGGGCGGTTCCAGGTGATCGGGGTGAACACCCGGGACAGCCGCGGCGCCGCCCAGTCCTTCGGCGAGGACTTCGGGGTGCGCTTCCCGATGCTGTTCGATCAGGGGGACGCCTTCGAGCGCGGGCTCCGGCGCAACGCCTTCCCGCTGACCGTCCTGGTGGGTTCGGACGGCCGGATCCGGCACATCGAGGCGACCGGCGCGCTGGACGACGCCCGGCTGGCCGAACTGGTCCACACCTACCTCGGCGTGGACGTGGCGGCATGACCCGGCAGCCGCCCGGCTGGTTCGACCCGCTGCTCGGCCGGCTCGGCACCGCCCGCGCCGAGGACTTCACCCGGCTCACCACCCCGGAGAGCGGCGGCCGGGAAAGCGCCGTGCTGGTGCTGCTCGGCGAGGAGCCGGGCGTCGGGCCGGACGTGCTGGTCCTCCAGCGGGCCGCCACCCTGCGCAACCATGCCGGCCAGCCGGCCTTTCCCGGCGGCGCGGCCGACCCGGAGGACACCGACGCCAGCGCCACCGCCCTGCGCGAGGCGAACGAGGAGGTCGACCTCGACCCGGCCAGCGTCACCGTGCTGGCCGAGCTGCCGAAGCTCTGGATCCCGGTCAGCGACTTCGTGGTCACCCCGGTGCTCGCCTGGTGGCACGCGCCGCACCCGGTGCACCCGCGCGAGCCGGCCGAGGTGGCGCACGTCGCCCGGCTACCGGTCACCGAACTGGTCGACCCGGCGAACCGGCTGCGGGTCCGCCACCCCAGCGGCTGGATCGGCCCGGCCTTCTCCGTACGCGGAATGCTGGTCTGGGGCTTCACCGCCGGCGTGCTGAACACGCTGCTGGAGATGGGCGGCTGGGCCCGCCCCTGGCCGGTCGGGCGGGTGGTGGAGCTGCCGCCGACCGGGGCCACCCCGGCCCCCTCCGCCGGCACCGACGCGGTCGACGAGACGCCCGTGCGCTGAGCCGCCGCGGTTTCCGGGGGCCGATCCGGCCGTCACGTTCCGCGAGCGGTGAGCCAACGCCGAGCCCGGTGCCCGTACCCTGGGGGCGTGTCCGCGGTGGATCTCGTCCTGCTCCTGCTCATGCTCGTGTTCGCGATCAGCGGATACCGCCAGGGCTTCGTCATCGGCGCCCTGTCGTTCTCCGGGTTCTTCCTGGGCGCGCTGGTCGGCCTCCAGGTCGGCCCGCTGGTCGCCCGGCAGTTCACCGACAGCGGCACCCGGGTGCTGATCTCGCTCGTCGCGGTCTTCGGACTCGCCGTGCTCGGCCAGGCGCTGGCCGGCTGGATCGGCTCGCACCTGCGCCAGACCATCACCAACGAGCTGGCCAAGCGGCTCGACGACGTCGGCGGCGCGCTCGTCTCGGTCTTCGCGGTGATGCTGGTGGCCTGGCTGGTCGCGGTGCCGCTCGGCTCGTCGTCGCTGCCCTGGCTGGCCTCCTCGGTGCGCAACAGCGCCCTGCTCACCGTGGTCGACCGGGTGCTGCCGGACAAGGCGCAGGAGCTCTCCACGGCGCTGCGGGACACCGTCGACACCAACGGCTTCCCGGACGTCTTCGGCGATCTCGCGCCGACCCGGGCCCGCCAGGTCTCCCCGCCCGACCCCCGGCTGTCCGGCTCGCAGGTGGTGCAGAGCAGCCAGCGGGCCGTGGTGAAGGTGCTGGGCTCGGCGCCCAGCTGCTCGCGTCGCATCGAGGGCTCCGGCTTCGTGTACGCCGACGACCGGGTGATGACCAACGCGCACGTGGTGGCCGGCACCCGCTCGGTCGCCGTGGAACTGCGCGGCGAGCGGTACGACGGCGACGTGGTCGTCTACGACCCGGCGCGGGACCTGGCCGTGCTGCACGTACCCGGGCTGCCCGGCCCGTCGCTGCGCTTCGCCGCCGGCCAGGCCGGCAGCGGGGCGGACGCCATCGTGCTGGGCTTCCCCCTCGACGGCCCGTACGACGCCCGGCCGGCCCGGATCCGGGACGTCGACCGGATCACCGGCCCGGACATCTACTCGTCCGGCGACGTGACCCGGGAGATCTACACGATCCGGGCGCTGGTCCGCAGCGGCAACTCCGGCGGCCCGCTGGTCTCCTCGAACGGGCTGGTGCTCGGGGTGATCTTCGCGGCGGCGGCCGACGACCCCAACACCGGCTTCGCGGTGACCGCCGACGAGGCCCGCCCGGTGGCCCTGGCCGGCGCCGAGCGTACCCGGGCGGTCCGCACCGGCGACTGCACCTGAGCGCGGCGGCGGGCGCCGACCGCGACGGCGGCCGGGTGCTCAGCCGGCGGACGCGCCGGCCGGGGTGACCCCGTCGCCGGACGGGCGGACCGGCAGCCGGGCCCGTCCCCAGGTGACGGTGCGGTCCAGCAGCGACCGGGCCATGATGACCACGCAGGTGACGCCGTTGAGGAAGGACGCCAGCACGTCGCTCGGGTGGTGCATGCCCCGGTACATCCGGGTCAGCGCCACCCCGACCGGCACCAGCACCAGCAGCGACCACCAGGCGACCTTGGCCGGGGTGCTCTTCGCCCGCAGGGCCAGCAGCAGCGCGATGCCGACGTAGAGCGCGGTCGCCGCCGAGGTGTGCCCGGACGGGAAGCTGGAGGTCGGCGGCGAGGCGTCCATGTGCTCCACGGCCGGCCGGTTCCGGTCGATGACCATCGTGGTGAAGAGGAAGACCAGCGCCTGCGCGCTCACCGCGGCGCACAGGAAGAGCGGCTCCCGCCACCGGTGCAGCACCAGCCGCAGCACGAGCGCCACCAGCACGGTCACCACGACGATCAGCTGAGTGCTGGCCAGGGTGCTGAAGACCAGCGACACGTCGTTCCAGCCGGCCGAGCGGTCGGCCGCCAACTCGCGGTTGACCGCGTCCTCGACGGTGAGCGGCCAGGTCTTCGCGAGCACCCGGGTGACCAGCAGCCCGAGGCCCACCATGACGGAGAAGAGCACGGCAACCGGCAGCAGGATCCGCCGGGCGACCTGGAGCACGACATCGGACATGGGGCCGCCATTACCCCGTGCGGGGCCGGACTACGCGCGCGGCCGGTCCCGATCCGGTTCGGCCAACTCCGGCTCGACCCCCTCCCGGGCGGTCGACACCGGCCGCCGGCCGATCCGGGCCCGCCAGGTGGAGAAGGCGGCGGTGGTCGCGACGAGCACCGCGACGCCGAGCAGCCAGCCGCCCAGCACGTCGCTGGTCCAGTGCACGCCCAACGCGATCCGACTCAGCCCGGTCAGCACCGTGATCAGCACGGCCACCGTCCAGAGCGCCCAGCGCAACGCCCACCGGTGCCGGGCGTACGGCAGGAAGACCAGCAGCAGCACCCCGGCGGCCAGGGCGGCGTTGAGCGCGTGACCGGAGGGGAACGAGAACCCGGCCGCCCGGGCCACCGGGTCGAGCAGGTCCGGCCGGTGCCGCCCCACCAGCAGCTTGAGCAGCGCGCCGAGCAGCCCGCCGACGGCCATCGTGGTGACCACCCAGAGCGCCAGCCGGGGCGCCCGGCGGAACAGCAGCCAGCCCACCAGCACGGCGGCGGCCACCCGCAGCGGCCCGGGGCCGAAGACGTCCGTCCAGACGCTCATCGCCCGCACCCAGCCCGGATGCTCCAGCGCGTACCGGTGCAGGGTGTCGGTGATCGACGCGTCCAGTCGGAACAGCGGCGACCAGGCGCCCAGCACCAGGAGCGCCAGCAGCGAGAACGGCACCAGCACCAGGAACGCCGCGACGGCCGCCAGGGTCAACCGCAGCCCCAGCGAAGCATCCCGGTCCAGCCGCCGCGCCCGCCAGGACCGTCCGGCCTCCGTCACCTGCCCACCCGCATCCCGTACGTCCATGGCCGAACCACTACCCATCCCGGGCCCGGACCAGACCGCCGGGATCAGCGGCGGGTCTGGCGGAACCGGCGGACCATCAGCGCCGCGCCGGTCACCAGGGCGACCAGGAGCGGAAGGCCGGTCCAGAGCCGGTCCGGAGCGCTGTCGTCCGGCTGCCCGGCCGGCCGCGCCGACCACCGGGCCTGCTGCGTCGGTCCGGGCAGGCCGAACGGGTTGTCACCCGACCCGACCGCGGCGGCCCGGGTGTCCCGGTCAGCGCCCGGCGCCGGGCCGAAGCCGACCACCCCGGGCGGGTCGTTGTCGTCCAGCGGGTTACCCGTCACCGGCGGTACGTCGGCGGTCAGCGCGGCCACCGGGTCCACCATGCCGTAGCCGAACCGGTCGTCGCGTGCGGTCGGGCCCAGGTCCCTGGCCGTGCTGATGAGCCGGTTGACCACGTCACCGGCGGACATCCGCGGCCAGCGGGACCGGACCAACGCGGCGGCCGCGGCGACCAGCGGGGACGCGAAGCTGGTCCCCTGCACCCGCCAGTACCCCTCGGGGCGGGCGCCGTAGAGCGCCGTCGCCGGGGCGGTGAGCACGGTCTCGTGCCCGGTGATCGAGCCGGACCAGAGGTTCGCCGCGCTGCGGTCCAGGCCGGCGACCGCGATCACCCCGGGCTCCCGGGCCGGGTACCAGACCTTGGGGCTGCTCGAGGTGGCCAGGTTGCCGGTGCAGGCGACCACCACCACGTCCCGGGCGAAGGCGTAGTCGAGGGCGGCGGCCAGGGCCGGGCTGGTCCCGCTGCCGCCGAGGGACAGGTTGATCACCCGGGCCCCGTGGTCGACGGCCCAGCGCACTCCCTTGGCGACGATCATCGCGTCGTCGTACCGGTTCTCGTCGTCGAGCACCCGGACCGGCAGGATCCGGGCGTCCGGGGCCAGCCCGACCACACCCCGGTCGTCGTCGTTACGCCCGGCGATCAGGCCCGCGACCGTGGTGCCGTGCCCGACCGGGTCGGCGCCCTCGGACCCGTCCGGGGTGACCAGGTCGACGCCGGGCAGCACCTGGCCGGCCAGGTCCGGATGGGAGCCGTCCACACCGGAGTCGATGACGGCCACCACCACGCCGCGACCGGTCGAGACCTGCCAGGCGGCCTTCGCGTTGAGCGCGTCCAGCTGCCACTGCTCCTCGCGGACCTGGTCCGTCCGGGTCGGCACCCCGGCTGGCGCCACCCAGCCGGGCTCCGGGGCCAGCGCGGCGGTCCGCCCCGACACCGGTGACCGGCCCAGCGCGGGAGACTGCGTGAGCGCCGCCGGCCGGGTCAGCGCCGGTGACTGGGCCAGCGTGGCCGACCGGGCCGGGGCGGCAGATGCGGGCGGTGCCGGCGGGCCGGCCACGGCGACCGCCGCGACCGCCGCACCGAGCAGCGCCTGCCCGGCGAGTCGCCGGGTCGCCGTCCGGCCACCCTGCCGATCCCTGCTCACATTCCCCAGCCATTCATCACGACAGCATCATGCTGCTCGGAGATTACCGGTTTTCGCGTACGCCACGGTGCAAGTCGGTGACACCGTTCATCCGGCTGGCAGGTGGGCCAGCTGGACCAGCCGTACGCCGTCGCGTCGGGTCACCAACCGACCCCGCCCCGGAGGCAGCGGACCCGCCCGGACCTGGCCGACCAGCGCCCCCTCCTCGGGGCCGCCCGACATCACCAGGCCCGGCGTGGACAGCTCCCGCAGCCGCTGCACGATCGGCTCGAACGAGGTCCGGCCGGAGCCGGCCGCCCGGCGGGCCAGCACCAGGTGCAGGCCGACGTCCCGGGCGTGCGGCAGGTGCTCCTCCAGCGCCCGCAACGGGTTCGACGGCCCACCGGCCACCAGGTCGTAGTCGTCCACCAGCACGAACAGCTCCGGCCCGGTCCACCACGACCGGCTGCGCAGCTGGGCCGGGGTGACCTCGGGCCCCGGCTGCCGGCCGCGTAGGTAGCCGGCCGCCGACTCGATCAGCTCGGTGGTGTGCGGCGCGGCCGTGCCGTACCCGATCAGGTGCGGGCTCTCGATGGCGCCCATCAGGCTGCGCCGGTAGTCCACCAGGATCACCCGGGCCTCGTCGGGCGTGAACCGGTTGACGATCGAGGTGGCCAGCGCCCGCAGGAACGACGACTTGCCGCACTCGGCGTCGCCGAAGACCACGAAGTTGGGCTCCACGGCGAAGTCCAGCACCACCGGGCGCAGGTCCGCCTCGGCGATCCCGACCGGGAAGGCCAGCCCGCTGGTCGCGGCGTGATCCAGCGCGGCGTAGGGCAGCACCGGCGGCAGCAGACGTACCGGGGGCGCGGCCGGGCCGGCCCACGCCGAGGCAACCGCCTTCACCAGGTCCGCCGTGCCGGAGCCCAGCGCGGCGACCGTGGGCTCGGCGGCGAGGAAGTGCAGCCCGCCCGGGGCGATCCCCCGGCCCGGCCGCTGCTCGGGGACGCTCTCCGCGACCGGGCGCTTCGCCAGCACCGAATCGGCCGGGTCACCCAGGCGCAGCTCCAGCCGGGACCCGAAGAGGTCCCGGATCGCCGGCCGGAAGTCCGACCAGCGCAGCGCGCTGGCGACCACGTGCACCCCGTACGTCAGGCCCCGGGTGGCCAGCTCGGTGACCAGCGGTTCCAGTTCCTCGTAGTCGCCGCGCAGGACGTTCCAGCCGTCGATCACCAGGAAAACGTCGCCGAACGGGTCGGTGCCCGGCTGCCCGCCGGCCAGCGCGGCCGCCCGCCGCCGTCGCCACGCCGCCACCGACTCCACGCCCGCCTCGGCGAAGTGCCGCTCCCGCCGGGCGAGCAGCGTGGTGATCTCCCCGACGGTCCGGCGCACCGCGGTGTCGTCGGCACGCCCCGCCACCCCGCCGACGTGCGGCAGGTCGCGCAGCGCGCCGAGCGTCCCACCGCCGAAGTCGAGGCAGTAGACCTGCGCCTCGGCCGGGGTGTGGGTGAGGGCCAGCGCGCAGATCAGCGTGCGCAGCAGGGTGGACCGGCCACTGCGCGCGGTGCCCACCACCGCCACGTGCCCGGCGGCACCCTCCAGCGCCAGCCAGTACAGGTCCCGGCGCTGCTCGAAGGGCTTGTCCAGCACGGCCACCGGGACCTGGAGGGCGCCGTGCAGCTCCGGGTTCGCCACGGTGAGCCCGCGGGCCGGGTCGGCGCCGACCGGGCCGAGCAGCTCGTCGAGCGTGGGGGAGCCGTCCAACGGTGGCAGCCACACCTGGTGCGCCGGCGGCCCCTGCCCGGCCAGCCGGCCGACCAGCAGGTCGAGCAGGGACTCCCGGTCCTCCTCGGCCGGCGGAGCGGCGGCCGGAACCGGCTCGGGGACCGGCACCAGGTGGGTGGAGAACGCCAGCAGCCGGGACCCGCCGCCGGCCCCGCCGTCCGGGCCGGTGTGGCGGCGGGCCGGGCCGGAGACGTACGCGGCCTTGAACCGGACCAGCGGGTCGGTGCCCGCGCGCAGGTAGCCGTGGCCCGGGCTGCGGGGCAGCTCGTGGGCGTCCGGCACGCCGAGCACCGTCCGGGACTCCAGCGCCGAGAAGGTGCGCAACCCGATCCGGTACGACAGGTGGGTGTCCAGCCCGCGCAGCCGCCCCTCCTCCAGCCGCTGGCTGGCCAGCAGCAGGTGCACGCCGAGCGACCGGCCGAGCCGGCCGATCTGCACGAACAGGTCGATGAAGTCGGGCTTGGCGGAGAGCAGCTCGGAGAACTCGTCGCAGATCAGCAGCAGGGACGGCAGCGGGGCGAGCGGGCTGCCCGCGGCCCGGGCCCGCTCGTAGTCCCGCAGTCCGGCGAAGTTGCCGGCCCGGCGGAGCAGCTCCTGGCGCCGCATCAGCTCGCCGTTGATCGCGGCGACCATCCGGTCCACCAGCGGCAGCGCGTCGGCCAGATTGGTGATCACCGCGGCGGTGTGCGGCAGCCGCTCGAACGGCGCGAAGGTGGCCCCGCCCTTGAAGTCGACCAGCACGAAGTTGAGCTGTTCCGAGCTGTGCGTCGCGGCCAGCCCGAGCACCAGGGTGCGGAGCAGCTCCGACTTGCCGGAGCCGGTGGCGCCGATGAGCAGACCGTGCGGGCCCATGCCGTCCTGGGCGGACTCCTTGAGGTCAAGCTCGATCGCGCCGCCGTCGGCGCCCACCCCGATCGGCACCCGCAGCCGGTCCCGGCCGGCCCGGGGCGCCCAGCCCTGCTCGGCGGTGAAGTTCTCCGGGTCGCCGAGGCCGAGCAGCTCCGGCAGGCCGAGCTCGGCGCCGGGCGGGGCGTCCGGGCCGCGTACCGCGCCGGCCAGCCGCAGCGGTGCCAGCCGGCGGGCCACCGCCTCCGCGTCGGCGGGTGCCAGCGCGTCGGCCGCGCCGACCTCTGCGTGCCCCTCGGCGGAGTACGAGTGCAGCCGCCCGTCGACCAGGTCGAGCAGGAGGGCGTACCGGTCGAGCAGGCGGGGCGGCGGGGTGTCCAGGTCCAGCACGGTGACCGCGTCGATGCCACCGTCCCCGGCCAGACCGGTCGCCCCGGTCAGGTCCCCGCCGTCCAGGAGCACCACGACGTGCGGGCCGTCGGTGGCCGGGCCGGCCGGGCTGAACCGGGACCGGCTGGCCAGCACGTCGTCGAGGAGCCGTTCCAGCTCGGCGGCGGAGCTGGTGACCAGCCGGACCGGGCCGAGCGCGTCGGTGCGGCGCGGATGGTGGGCGTGCGGCAGCCACTTCACCCACTCCCAGCGCGCGCGCCGCTCCGGGCCGGCGCAGACCGCGATCAGCAGCTCGTCCGGGGCATGGAAGACGGCGAGCTGGGTGAGCAGCGCCCGGGCCAGCGCCTGCGCCGCCGGCGAGCCCGCGTCCCGGCCGTCGTCGGCCCCGGGCCGCGCCGGGTCCGCCCCGCCGGTCCGGCGGTGTCCGGCGCCCGGGCCACGGACGAAGACCCGGGCGAAGCTGCGCAGCGAGAGCGCCACCGGCAGGTCGGGCACCACCGAGTACGCGTCGAGGAAGCGCCGAAGCGCCCCGGCGGTCATCGGCTCCAACTCCTCCAGCGGCCGGGTGACCGGCGGCACCAGCGGGGTGGCCAGCGTCTGCGGGCCCACCCCGACCCGGACCACCGCGAAGTCGGGGTCACCCGGCCGGCGCTCCCAGACCCGGTGGCTGTCCACCGTCGACCAGAGCCGGCCCGGGTCGGGGTGCCGGTAGTACAGCCCGGCGCGCTGCGCCCCGGCGGTGGCCCGGACCCGGCGGCGCAGCGTGGCCAGGTGGCGCAGGTATTCCCGGCGGGCGGCCATCAGCTCCGACTTCCGCGGCCCGGCGCTGCCCCACGAGGTCACCAGCATCGCCACCGAGGAGAGGCCGAACATGCCGCCCACCACGTACGCGTACGCCCCGCCGCCCCGGCCGAACATCATCGCCATCGCGACCGTGCCGCCGAGCATGGGCAGCACCATGAGGGCCTGCTGCCAGCGCCCGCCGGCCAGGACGGGAATCTCCGGCGGCGCCTCGACGGGCAGCTCGCCGGCCGGGATCTCCGGTGCCGGACGACGCGGTGGCCGACGGATGACGACAGTGGACACCCAACCTCCCCCACTCTGGGTAACCCGAGCCTGGCTCATCGTAGGTAAAGTCCTGTCGTCCGTCAGTCACCCGTACCGTTCGATATGGAGATACCTCGATGACAACCGGGCTGGCGCGGGTCACCATCAGCACCCCGCAGCGGCGGGTCGACGTCGCCCTGCCGGAGCAGGTCCCGCTGGCCGAGCTGCTGCCGGAGGTGCTCCGGCACGCCGGGGACGGGCTGGCCGACGACGGGGAGCGGCACGGCGGCTGGGTGCTGCGCCGTACGGACGGCGCGGTGCTTTCCACTGCCCAGGCGCTGCTGCCCCAGGGGGTCCGCGACGGCGAGGTGCTGCACCTCGTGCCGGCCCGCGCCGAGTGGCCGGAGCTGGAGTACGACGACGTGGTCGAGGTGATTGCCGACGGGGCCCGCCGCCGGGGCGCCGCCTGGTCTCCCCGGGCCACCCGGGCGGCCACCCTGGCCGGGGCGGCCGTGCCGCTGGCCATCGGCCTGGCCGCTGTGCTGGCCGCCGGGCCCGGGCAGCCGGCCGGCTGGCCGGTCGCGGTCGCGGCAGCGGTCGCGCTGCTGCTGGTGCTCGCCGGCACCGCCGCCTCCCGGGCGTACGGGGACGGTCCGGCCGGCGCCGCCCTCGGCGGGTACGCCCTGCCGTTCGCCGCCGCGGCCGGCGCCCTGGCGGTGCGCTCCGGCGACCCGGTCGGCCTGGCCGGGCCGCTGCGCTGGGTGGGCGGACCCGAGCTGCTGGCGGGCGCGGTGGGCCTGCTGCTCGGGTCGGTGCTCGGCCTGCTCGGGGTGGCCAGCCGGGCCCGGATCTTCGTGGCCGGCGCGGCCACCGGCGCGGCGGGCGCGGCGGCCGCCCTCGGCGGGCTCCTCCTCGATCCGGCCGGCACCGCCGCCGTGCTGCTCGCCGTGCTGGTCTTCGCCCTCGGCGGCCTGCCGCTGCTGGCCCTGCGGCTCGGCAAGGTCCCGCTGCCGCCGGTCACCCTGCCGGCCGGTACCCCCGGCCCGGGGCCGGACGGCGCGCGCGACCTACCCGACCGGGGGCGGGTGCACGCCGCGGTGGCCCGGACCGAGGAGGTGCTCACCGGGCTGCTGCTCGGGCACGCCGTGCTGGCGGTCGCCGCCACCACGGTCCTGGTCGGCGTGGGCGGCCCGGCCGGCCGTCTGCTGGCCGCGGTCGGCTGCGCCGTGCTGTTGCTGCGCGCCCGGCTCTTCGTGGCGGTCCGCCACCGGGTGCCCGCCGTGGCCGCCGGCCTGGCCGGGTACGCCCTGCTCGGCGCGGTCCTGGTGCGGGGCGGCGAGCCGGCCGCCCGGCTCGCGCTGGCCGTCGGCGGGGTCCTGCTGGCCCTGATCGCCGTCGCGGCCGGCGCCACGTACGCCCGGCGGCCGGTCTCGCCGTACCTCGGCCGACTGGCCGACCTCGCGGACACGGCGCTGGTGGTCTCCGTGGTCCCGGTGGCCTGCGCGGTGCTGGACCTCTACGACCGGGCCCGTGGCCTGCTCGGCTGAGCCCCGGACGCGCGCGGGCCCGGGTCGCTCGGTCGAGCGACCCGGGCCCGGTGGCGCAGGTCAGTTCAGTGCAGCGTCTCGCCGCGCTCGGCGGCCTCGCGGGCACGCTGGTAGGAGGCCTGGATCTCGGCCTCGGCCTCGGTGCGACCCACCCAGGTCGCGCCCTCGACCGACTTGCCCGGCTCCAGGTCCTTGTACACCTCGAAGAAGTGCTGGATCTCCAGCCGGTCGAACTCGCCCAGGTGGTGGATGTCCCGCAGGTGCTCCTGGCGCGGGTCCTCGTAGGGCACGCAGAGGACCTTGTCGTCGCCGCCCTTCTCGTCCGTCATCCGGAACATGCCGATCGTGCGGCAGCGAATCAGGCAGCCCGGGAAGGTGGGCTCGGGGACCAGCACCAGGGCGTCCAGCGGGTCGCCGTCCTCGCCCAGGGTGCCCTCGATGAAGCCGTAGTCGGCCGGGTACTGGGTGGAGGTGAAGAGGGTACGGTCCAGCCGGATCCGGCCGGTCGCGTGGTCGACCTCGTACTTGTTGCGGTGCCCCTTCGGGATCTCAACCGTGACGTCGAAATCCATCTCCCACGCTCCCTTGTTTGCCCACGCTGGCTAACGGAACCAGTGGCGCCGCTCCCGCCCAGGTGAATGCCCACCCGCCGGCTCTGGCGACCGCATAGTGTTCGGACCGAAGTAGTGTCACCCAGGGTGCTTCGACGCGGGGGAGGAGGGGGTCGTGGGGAGGGAAGATTCACACTACCGCCCCGAAGGGGTTGACGGGCGGAACTCCGGCCCTTCCACTTCGGGCGGCGCCACCGGTCGGGTCCGGATCCCGGGGGTCAGCCCCGCCGGCCACCCCGGTCCGGCCGCCGGGTCCGCCCCGGTAGGTCGCGCCGCCGGTCCGGCCGACCCTGGCCGCTACGGCACCGCTCCCGCCGACCCCGGCCGCTACGGCGCCGCTCCCGCCGACCCCGGCCGCTACGGCGCCGCTCCCGCCGACCCCGGCCGCTACGGCACCGCTCCCGCCGACCCCGGCCGGTACGGCACCGCTCCCGCCGACCCCGGCCGGTACGGCGCCGCTCCCGCCGACCCCGGCCGCTACGGCGTCGCTCCCGCCGACCCCGGCCGCTACGGCACCGCTCCCGCCGGTCCGGCCGATCCCCGCGGGCGCGGCACCGCTCCCGGCCGGCCGGCCGACGCCGGCCCGACCGCCCCGGTGAGCTGGCCCGGGTCGGACGCCACCGGCATCCCGGTCAGCCCGCCCGTCCCGCCCTACGGCGCCGCACCGGCCCCACCCACACCGCCGGCGCGGCCCCGGCGCGGCCGGCTGGTCGCGCTGCTCGCCACGGTGCTGGTACTCGTCCTGGCCGGCGTCGGGCTCGCCGTGGTCCGCCCCGGACCGGTGGCCGGCTGGCTGGGGAGCGAGGCCGGCTCGCCGACCGCCGACGCCCGGCCACCCGAGCCCGACCCGCCGGCGGTGCTCGCCGGCCCGGACGCCAACGCGCCCCAACCCACCCCCGAGGGGGTACGCGCCGCGCTCCAGCCGCTGGTCGGCGCGGCCGCGCTCGGCGAGCGGGTGCACGTGTCCGTGGCCGACGTGGTCACCGGCCAGGAGCTCTACGGGGCCGGCCAGGACACCCCGACCGTGCCCGCCTCGGTGACCAAGCTCGCCACCGGGGTGGCGGTGCTGGCCGCCCGCGGCCCCGCGTACCGGATCCCGACCCGGGCGGTGGCCGGCGCCAACCCCGGCGAGGTGGTGCTGGTGGGCGGCGGCGACCCGACCCTCGCGGTCGACAAGAACGGCTTCTACCCGGGTGCGGCCCGGCTCGACGACCTGGCCGCCCAGGTCCGCAAGGCGCTCGGCGGCACCGCGCCGACCAGGGTCATCGTCGACTCCTCGGGCTTCACCGGCCCGGTGTACGAGCCCGGTTGGGACGCCGACATCCCGACCGGCGGCTTCGGGGCGGCGATCACCGCGCTGATGACCGACGGTGCCCGGCGGAACGCGGCGGAGGCCCGCCGGACCGCCGAGGACACCAACCACGCCGCCGAGCGGGTCCCGCAGCCCGATCTGACCGCCGGCCGGCAGTTCGCCCGGCTGCTCGGCCTCCCCGGGGACGTCCAGGTGAAGCGGGGCAGCGCGCCGGCCGCCGCCAGCGCCTCGGCCGCAGGCGCGCCGGCCCCCGGTAGCGAGCTGGGCAAGGTCGAGTCGCTGCCGGTCGTCCGCCTGGTCGACATCATGATCAGCGACAGCGACAACGTGATCGCGGAGGCGATGGCCCGGCAGGTGGCGCTGGCCAAGGGCAAGCCGGCGTCGTTCGCCGGCGGGGCGGCCGCCACCGACCAGGTGCTCGGCGAGCTGGGCCTGCCGGCCGACGAGATCACCCTGGCCGACGGCAGCGGGCTGTCCCGCACCAACCGGATCAGCCCTTCGCTGCTCACCGACCTGATCACCCTGGCCGGCAACGGCAGCCATCCCGAGCTGGCGGCGATCTTCGGCGGGCTGCCGGTGGGCGGCTGGTCGGGCACCCTGGACGGGCGCTACCAGGCGTCGGTGACGAAGGCCGGGGCCGGCGTGGTCCGGGCCAAGACCGGGACGCTGACCGGGGTGAACGCGATCGCCGGGCTGGTCACCACGGCCGACGGCCGGCTGCTCACCTTCGCCGTGCTGACCGACCGGACCCCGGGCGGCAGCCTCGACGCGACCCGGCAGGCGCTCGACCGGATCAGTTCCGCGCTGGCCCGCTGCGGCTGCCGCTGACCGGCTGCGACCGCCGTCGATCTCCGGTTGGGGTGTCGCGGCGCGGGTACGGTGGGTCCATGGCGCAGTTCGTGGACTGGGATCTGGCCGCCGCGACCGCGGGGGCCCTGGGCAAGTCGGGCCCTCGGGTGTCGTACGCCGAGGCCACCGACGTGGTGGGCGAGCTGCGACGGCTGACCGAGGAGGCGGCCGGGCACGTCGCCGACTACACCGGGCTGCGCTCGCAGGTGACGCACCCACCGGTCCGGGTGGTGGACCGCCGGGACTGGGCGGCCGCGAACATCGCCGGCCTGCGCGAGGTGATCAGCCCGCTGGTGAGCCGCCTCTCCGGCGACAAGCGCCCCGGCCCGCTGACCGAGGCGATCGGGTCCCGGCTCACCGGGGTGCAGGCGGGCACCGTGCTGGCGTACCTCTCCGGCCGGGTGCTCGGCCAGTACGAGGTTTTCGCCGGTGATCCCGGCCAGCTGCTGCTGGTCGCGCCGAACATCGTCGAGGTGGAACGGAAGCTCGGCGCCGACCCGCGGGACTTCCGGCTCTGGGTCTGCCTGCACGAGGTCACCCACCGGACGCAGTTCACCGCCGTGCCGTGGATGCGCGCCTACTTCCTCGGCGAGGTCCAGGCGTTCGTCGACGCGGCGCAGGCCGGCGAGCACCTGCTGGAGCGGCTGCGGCGCGGCATCGCCACCCTCTCCGACGCGGTGAAGGACCCGGAGAGCCGGGCCAGCGTGCTGGACATCGTGCAGACCCCCGCGCAGCGGGCCGTGCTCGACCGGCTCACCGCGCTGATGACGCTGCTGGAAGGGCACGCCGAGTTCGTCATGGACGGCGTCGGCCCGCAGGTGATCCCCAGCGTCGAGTCGATCCGGGCGGCGTTCAACCGCCGCCGCGAGTCCGGCAACCCGCTGGAAAAGGCGATCCGCCGGCTGCTCGGCATCGAGGTCAAGATGCGTCAGTACGCCGAGGGCCGCAAGTTCGTGCACGGGGTCGTCGACCGGGTCGGCATGGCCGGCTTCAACAAGATCTTTTCCTCGCCGCTGACCCTGCCCCGGCTCGACGAGCTGGGTGACCCGGACGCCTGGGTGACCCGGGTACACGGGCCGGCCGGCGCCACCCCGACCGCCGGCTGAACCGCCGTCCGGTGAGCACCACGAGTCGTCCGGGCTCCCCGCCCCGTGCCCCGAGGGCGAACGAGTCGCGCCCGCCCGCCGCCCGCCCCGAGGACCGGGCTCGGCGAGTGGGCCGGGTTCGTCGGCC